>NZ_JALCBM010000005.1:0-29762 GCF_028066395.1 Ruegeria sp. | reverse complement strand
CCGGATCATAGTGGACGATGAACCCGGTGATGCCCTCGTCGGTTCCATCCTCGCCGATCACACGGGCAAAAATGACATAAAGCTTGGACACGCCACCACCTGTGATCCAGTGTTTGGACCCGTTCAGAACATACGTATCCCCGCAACGCCGGGCAGTCGTCTTCATTTCGGTCGCTGCGCTGCCCGCGTCAGGCTCGCTGATACAGATCGCGGGTTTGTCGCCCGACAGCACCAGAGGCGCGGCGAAAGCCCGTTGTTCGTCAGTGCCATAAGCCATGACCGCGCTGATCCCGCCCATGTTCGCTTCGACCACAATGCGGGCGCTCAGAGTACAGGCGCGGGCCAGTTCCTCGACCACAAGGACCGTATCGTAGAACGAGGCCCCCTGTCCGCCGAAGCGCTCGGGGATCGTCATCCCCATCAGCCCCGCATCGGTCAGATCCCTGACGTTCTGCCAACAATATTCCCGGCGCTGGTCCCAGTCTGCAGCGCGCGGCGCGAATTGCGTCGCCAGGTCCCGGGCAACCAATTGATAATGATTGCCGCCGTGCGTTTGGTCCAACATCTCAGCCTCATCCAGAAAATCCGTTACGTGAATGTTCTGCGCTTGAACCTTCAAGGTCAATCGAATTAAACTAGCGCTTAAATACAGGATTTCTGAAGATGAGAACGACCTATCTGGAAACACTTCTTGCCGTGCATCGCTTTGGTTCGTTTTCGACCGCGGCGCAGTCCCGCAACATGACCCTGTCGGCCCTGAGCATGCAGATGAAAACCCTGGAGGATGATCTGGGTGCCCCCCTGTTTGACCGAAGCTTTCGTCCGCCAAAGCTGACCCCCGTTGGCGAAAAGGTGGCCCTTGAGGCCAAAACCGTGGTCGAGGCCGAAGCCCGCCTGCGGTCCTACTGTTCGGAAAACGATACGCTGAGCGGACAGTTCCATATCGGCGTGGTGACATCCATGGCCGCCCGCTCTCTGTC
The DNA here is from genome assembly GCF_028066395.1 of Ruegeria sp. Lineage (GTDB taxonomy): Bacteria > Pseudomonadota > Alphaproteobacteria > Rhodobacterales > Rhodobacteraceae > Ruegeria. Next base: position 28,782 of record NZ_JALCBM010000005.1, on the reverse strand, counting down.
GGCCTTTCTGCGCAGCGCCGCGTCACAAGCCCCCCTGGCCAGATTTTCCTTCGAAACCGGGCTGTCCGAGATTTTGTGTCAGGATGTGCGCGCGGGCAGCTTGGATGCGGCAATCGTGACCGAAATTCCCGAAGCAACCGCCGGGTTGGTCTGCGATGGCCTGTATGACGAAGAAATGGTTTTGATTTCACCGCTGAATTGCAATGACCTCGATCACGAAGAGCTGGCCCGCAATTTGCCGTTTTTCCATTTTCGGCCGAATTCAGGTATCGGCAGGCTGATTGCCAAGTTCTGTACCGATCTTGAGGTCACGCCAAAGCAATCCATCTATCTGGACAATATCGAAGCCATCGTGAACTGCGTGCGTGATGGTCTGGGATATTCGCTGTTGCCGAAAGAAGAGGCGCGCAGGTATGGCGGCGGCAATATCAGATCATTTTCCTGCCCGCCCAAACCGTTCTTCCGGACCATTTCTCTGGTCAGCCGTTCGGACCCGCTCAGCGACATATGGCGCGCGCCGATGCACACCCTTGCCCGTTCGTGTCTGCAACAGTCGGGCTGAAACAGCATGAATGCGGCGATGCCATTCATTCAAAATGTTTGAAATTAAAATACTATCTTAATTGATTGTATTGAAATTAACTGCACGGCAAGTTCGCCCGGTAAATGCGTTGGTCGGCACCGGCAGGGTGGCTCCGACATCACACCCGAGGGAACACGATGCCTGAACTGCAAACGATGCGTGCCGCCGATTTCATTGCAAAACGCCTGTATGAAGCCGGTTGCCGATTTGCCTTTGGCATGCCCGGCGGCGAAGTTCTGACCATTGTGGATGCGCTGGAAAAGGCGGGCATCCGTTTCATTCTGTGCAAACACGAAAACAATGCCGGTTTCATGGCCGAAGGTGTCATGCATCGCACCGGGGCCCCCGCCATTCTGGTCGGCACGGTCGGTCCGGGTGTGGTGAACGGCTACAACGTCGTGGCAAACGCCTTTCAGGATCGGGTGCCGATGATTGTCCTGACCGGCTGCATCGATGAGGATGAGGCCCAGATGTACACCCATCAGGTCATGAACCATCAGAACGCCTTTGCCGAGGTGACCAAGGCCACTTTCCGGTTGAACGCCAAGGCTGCGGATGTGATCGCGGACAAGGCCGTATCCATCGCGACCGACGGGCGGGCCGGACCGGTTCTGATCGACGTACCGATCTCGGTCGCCGACGAAAAAGTCACGCTGCCGATCCGGCGGCGTCCTTCGGCCAGCCGGACCGCCCCATCCGGACCTGACCTCGATACCGCCCGGGGCTGGCTGGCACAGGCCCGACGGCCCGTCATGGTGATTGGGCTGGACGCTATCGCAGATGAGGCGGGCGAAGACATCCGACGGTTCTGCGAAACCTTCAACGTGCCGTTTGTCACCACATACAAGGCCAAGGGCATCGTGCCCGAGACCCATCCGCTCTGCCTTGGTGGCGGCGGTCTGTCGCCTAAGGCCGATGGCATCCTGTTGCCCTTCATCCAGTCAGCGGACCTGATTATCTGTGCCGGATATGACCCGATTGAAATGCGGATTGGCTGGCAGGAAATCTGGGATCCTTCGCAGGTGAATGTCATCGACATCACGGCCGAGCCCAATACGCATTACATGCATCAGGCGGCATTGAATGTCGTGGCCCATACGGGCGAAACGCTGAAGGCACTGGCTGAAGGCACGATCCCGCAAACGACCTGGAGCAATGATGAAATCGCCAAGGCGCAAACTGCGCTGGCCGAGGCCTTTCCCCGGGATACAGAATGGGGCCCTGCAGCAGTCATTGACGAGGTACGCCGGGCCCTGCCCGATACGGCGCTAGCCACTGCGGATTCCGGCGCGCATCGCATCCTGCTGTCGCAACAATGGGACTGCCACGAACCCCGGGGTCTTATCCAGTCCACCGCGCTTTGCACGATGGGTTGCGCCATTCCGATGGCAATCGGCGAAAAGCTGGCCTCGCCCGACCGTCAGGTGGTGGGCTTTTCAGGGGATGCCGGCGCTTTGATGGTGATGGGTGAGCTTTCGACCGCAAAAGAGCTTGGCGGCAACCCGATCTTTGTCATTTTCGTAGATGCCTGCCTGTCGCTGATCGAGCTTAAGCAAAGGTCCCGGCAAATGGCACGCAATGGCGTGGATTTTGGCCGACATGACTTTGCCGCCATCGGCCGCGCCTTGGGTGGCGAGGGTCATACCGTGACCAATCGACAGGAATTGGGTGAGGCTCTGTCACAGGCCATGTCCGCCGATACTTTCACGGTCATTGCCGCGGTGATTGACGAGCATGCGTATGATGGGCTGTTTTGATGGACGTGTTGCAAACTTTTGGAACAACCAGAGACAGTGACTTACTGGACGCACCTATCCCGCGATCTCGGCAAATAGCCGAAAGCCAGACGTCGTAGTGCTGAAGAACTGCCGCTTACGGATCATGTTGGCGACCTCAATTTCGTCCAGAGTAGCCGAAGCGGATCTGAACGATTTGAACCCGCACCTGTGCCGAATACGTCGCTTAATGAGCCGATGCTCCTGATCCATGTCGGCGGTAAAACTTTCGGGGCCGTTCAGGAAATCCTGCTGCGTTTCGTGCGGTCACGACTCTAGGATCGATCAGCGCAGTAGCTGACAAGCTGGAGACATCGCAATCCAACCTGTCACGCCATATCAAGAACCTTGAGAACGCGGGAAATACATTCAGCAACACGCAGACAGTTTTCGCGAAAGATAGCGATAGAAATCCCAGATCGTCCCTTCGTAGTCGCGCGGCGCAAGATGGCCGGACGGTGCATGGCGAGAGCTTAGGGCCAACTGCATCTTTTCCAGTTTTTCGCGATCTTCGCGATTTACTTCATGCCAAAGTGCAATGCGTTGTTCCAGTTCGTCACGGGTGAGTTCATCACCATAGGTCGACATGGTCCAGCGCACCCGGATGCGATCTACGGCCAAGGGTTGGATGGAAAGGGACACCAGCAATGTCGCGGCCTGACTCGCGACTTGAGAGGGAAAGAGATTGAACAATGTCGAACGGCGGCGTTCATCATCGCTCAGACCTGGCGCACCAACACCACGCGACACTGCCTCTTTCGGATAATTGGCACAGTATGCGGTGAAATTGTCATCGGACATCGATTTGCGGCTTAGGCCCGTTGGCGTATAGGGATGCAGCGTCTCGGGATGCACGACCGAGAGGTGATAGGCCTCCATGAAATTCTCGACGAGACATTTCCAATTCGTCTGCCAATCTTCTTCGAACGTTTGAACATGGCGCATTTGACCCGTCTCGTAGGGGCCAAGCAGAGCCTCAAGCTTGGCCAGACGCGACGAAAGCGGGGCGGCATCGTCGTCGAGATTGACATATATGAACCCATTCCAGACTTCGCTGCGGAACTCGGGCAGGGAACAATTGTCTTTGGTTACGCCTTTGTCACGCATGCGCGGGGCGTTGATCAACGACCCGTTTCGGGCATAGCTCCACGCGTGGTAGCTGCAGACGAAACGGCGAGTGGAACCGGTGCCTTCGGCAATCGGCATGCCGCGGTGGCGGCACACATTGGACAGCACGCGAATCCCGCCGTCATCTCCGCGCACGACCAGCATCGGTTCGTCAAATAACCGGGTCGTGTAATAATCACCTGCCTCGGGGATCTCATCCTCACGACCAAGGCAATGCCATTCTTTGGACAGAAATGTTCTCACTTCGTAGTCGAAGTATTCAGGGTCCGTATAAAACCAGCCCGGAAGGCATTGCGCCTCTGCCTCTGGCAGAGAGGCAACCCGGTGCAGCGTATCGCTCATCTCGGCGAGGTGCTGTTTTTTGATGAGCTGCATTTCACTCTGCCGCCTTTTGTTCGAAAACCCGGTCAAATCCGGCTGTTCTTTCGGCCAGATACTGCATGAAGTCATAAATCGGACGTTCAAGATAAGACAGGTGGCCAGGGCGGGCGGCGTCCGCGTTCAGGCCCCTGAAGACTTTTTCGGTGCAATCGCGATCCTCAAGATTCACATCATCAAGAAGTTTCTTCAGGGTCGCAATGTATTCGTCAGCCTTGGGGTCCGCCATGAACTCGGGGGACAAGCCGCCGCCATAAATAATCGAGACCTGACCCGTGCTTTTGGGATGCAGGGAGAGATACCAAAAATAACCCGGCGTCAGCGTGATCAGATGACTTGGATAGATGGTGACCAATGCCGTGGTTTTACGCCAGTCCCCTTCCAGGTGGGTATTGTCAGGATGGGCATTGCCCATCGCCAGTGACGCTTCCTTTGTGATCCAGTGATAATTGAAATACTTTAGCCCAGGCGGGCAATCCATCTCTTCAAGCTTGGAATGTCCACCCACCGTGCCCGCGTGGCAGACCGGCAAGTGATAGCTTTCCATGAAATTCTCGGCCAGCACCTTCCAGTTGGTATCCCACACATGGGTTTCGCGGAAACACTCGACATAGTTTTCCATCTTGTAGTGGGACACCATAGCTTCCAACTCAGCCAGCTGGGACGAAACGCTTTCGATGTCCTGATTGAGGGACACGTAGACCCATCCAAGCCATTCTTCGCAACGAACTTGCGGCAGCTTGTAGTTTTCTTTGCAAAAGCCCGTGGTTTCATTCATGAACGGCGCTCCGCGCAGATTGCCGCCCAGATCATAGGTCCATGCGTGATAGGGGCACACCAGAACCCGGGCGTTCCCTTCACCTTCCACAATGGTGGACATGCGGTGCAGACAGACATTGGAATAGGCGTGCAGCTCGCCCGAGTTGTTACGCAAGACAACAATCGGCTGACCGGCAAGTTCAAAGGACATATAGTCACCGGTGTTGGCGAGACGGCTGGAGCGACCAACGCAAACCCAGTCCTTGCCAAAGACACTTTCAAGCTCGCGGCTCAGGAAATCCTGACTGGTATAGACCGATGGCGGCATCGCGCGGGCATCTTCCATCGGGCGATTGGCGACATCCAACAATTCTGAAACGGCCTGATCTAAGGACATAGGTAGCTCCCGTATAAAGTGGTGGCACCGAATGACGGCCCAGCGTTGCCTGCCCATTTCGGATGAACATCAGCTTGCGCATTTTTTAAAAATATAAAAACTTAAATAAATTCTCTAAAAGGAAGGCAAAATATGGTTCGTTTTACCCTTCGCCAATGCACTTACTTCCGGGCCGTTGCCGAACATGGTGGAATCGCACAGGCCGCCAGAATGCTCAGCATCTCTCAGCCCTCTGTCGCGCAAGCCATCGACAAGCTGGAAGATGTCACGGGATTGGTGCTGTTTGAACGCCACCATGCCCGCGGACTAACCCTGACCATCCAAGGTCGGCTGTTTCTGGACCATGTGATCCGCCTTGAGGCTCAGGCCGACCGCGTCAGCAACGAAGCAAAGGCGCTTGCTGTCGAAGCTGCGGGGGAAATCCGTATCGGCGCGTTCTGGACACTTGCGCCATTTTTTCTGCCGACACTCATCAGCGGTTTCCGAAATGTCGTCCCCGGCGCCATTGTCCGGCCAAGCGAAATGGGCCTCGCAGCGCTGGGTGCGGCCGTGCGGAATGGCGAGATTGATCTGGCTTTGACCTATGATCGTGGAGGGTCTTTGGACGAGTTGGAAGTCATTGAACTGGCCGCTCTGCAGCCCCAGGTCATTGTTTCCGTCGATCATCCTCTGGCCGAACAGGACACTATCGAACTTTCCGATCTGGCCGGGCTTCCGTATGTCATGTTTGACGGCGCCGGCAGCCGGGCCTATTTCGAAGAATTGCTGGCCGAGGCTGCGCTCAGCCCTGAAATTTCTTATGCGTCGAGTTCTCTGGAAACAGTACGCAGCGCGGTTGCCGCAGGATTTGGTTTTACATTTCTGATCATGTCGCCCCCGAACTCTGTCACCTATGACGGTGGTTCCGTGAAGGCCCTGCGATTGCGTACCCCACTCCGACCACTCAACATCGTCCTGGCCGCCCGGGCAGACAGTGGCCAAGCAAAAATCAGCCAAGCGTTCAAATCCCATGTTTTGACGTATTTTTCATAGTGTCAGAGTGGGCCTACAGCAAATTGTGCTGTCTGCGCACACCTTGCTCAACGCATCGACCTTCCCGTCAGCTGCAGAAGTTGCACGCGACTTCGAACCCGATCCATGAATGCGTCAGGCAGCGGTGGATCATTGACGTAGTCGTGCCATTCTTCCGGTGAACGCTGAGCAGACACGGTTTTGCAGCACGCTTGTCTGATCACAGCCCGACGCCCCTACCCTCACACCAGCTACGGCTTCATATCGCATACCCAAGGGAACGCCGTTTGGCTTGAGGTCCTGACAATCCTGTAGATCGCACGGGTAAACTCCGGTGAGCCGTCGACCCGATGAAGGCGCCCGGACTCCAGATGGGGTTTGCATACAGGCCATGGAAGATAGGCCGAACCGCCCTCGGTCAGAAGGTGATCCAGAGCCCACGCACCACAGGCATAGGCCACGCTTGCGGTTTGCTCGTTTGACCATGTCTCTGAGTGCTGGCGCCTGAACTTTGCGCCATGGTCCACATAAATATAGTCGGGATGCCAGTCCTGAGCAGTCCGGGGGCATGAGGACACCTGAATCAGGCGTTCAACGATCAGCTCGGTTGATGTTAGGTCGGGCCCGGCAAAAGGCTCGGTGGTCAGTGCAGCGTCAGTCAGTCCGCTGGCCAGCCAGGCTTTGATTTCATCCTGCGATGCCGGCCACGCCTCGAAGGCAATTTCAGGATGCGCCCGGCGGGCCGCATCAAACCAGAGCCTTCCGGCGCTTGGCCATAGATCGACCTCGCAGGCGAAGCTGAACAATGCCGAAAATCCGGTGGGCAATCCTACGGCGCTGCGGGCCTGATCCCAGCTGCGCACGATCGTCTCGGCATGGGCGCGAAAGGCAAAGCCCGCCCGGGTGAGTTGGGCACCCCGCCGCGAACGAACCAGCAGTGGCTGCCCAAGGGCCGCGTCCAGCGCATCAAGCCGCGCAGACACGGTGGATTGCGTGACGTTCAGCCGGTCTGCCGCCTTGTTGAGGTTCCCGCATTCGACAACCGCAAGAAATGTCTGCACAGCGATGATGTTCATGGGTTCTCTCTAAATCGAAAATACCGAACCAATAGGCCAGTTAAATTCACTATCAAAGATCAAGCTTTTGGTCCAACGTCACCTGATAAACGGGGCTTAACACCAGGAGCGCGTCATGGAGTTCAGTATTCAATTGTCGGCAGACTACCCCGACAAATCCTATGGCGGCGACCGGGTGTATGCCGACATGCTGGAACAGGCGGTGCTGGCGGATCGGTTGGGGTTTGATGCCGTCTCGATCACGGAACATCACCTGATGAATGTCCTGATGATGCCCGCCCCCCTGACATTCGCCGTCAAGATCGCGGCCCATACCAAAGCGGTCAAGATCATGACATCGATCGTCGTCCTGCCGCTGCATGACATGCGCACCTTTGCAGGAGAGGTCGTCGTCGCCGACATCTTTACCGAAGGCCGCCTGCTGCTTGGCGTCGGGCGTGGCGCGTTTAAGGTCGAAATGGAACGTCTGGGCGTGCCGATGGAAGAAACCCGCGCGCGCTTTGACGAGTCGCTGGATGTCCTGCAGGCGCTGCTGCACGACGAGGAGGTTTCCTGGAACGGCACTTATTACACGTTCGATCCGATCACGATCATGCCGCGCCCCGTGCGCCCGGGCGGGCCGCAGATGATGATGGCGGTGATGAACCCCGAGGGCATCTATCACAGTGCCAAACGCGGCTTCCACATCCAGACCACACCACTGGCCGGGAACAAGCAATTGCTGTTGGATCAGGTCGGCGCCTTCAACCGTGCCAAGGATGAAATGGACGGGACGGGCGCACCGCTGACCCTGTCGCTTTCGCGTGTCGGGCACATCGCCACATCGGAAGCGGACCGTCAGCGCAAGCTTGATCTGGCCGAACATTATTACAGCCGCTTCGATAACGTCTTCACCGGCCCGGGATTGCTTGATGCAGGTATGGCGCGGGTCTTGCCGCGCGCGCAGACGCGGGCGCAACTGGATGAGAACCTGCTGATCTGCACACCGCAGCAAATGATCGACAAGCTGGGTCCTTATGCCGATCTGGGGATTGACCGGGTGATCCTGAACGTGAATTTCGGCGTTCCACAAGCCGAGACGCTGGAATGCATCCAATGCTTCGCCGAGGAAGTAATGCCACATTTCACCGGCCGCCCCGCCGGTCAGATCGCGGCACAATAGATCAAAGAATAACTGTATGAGGGAGGTATAATGCCAATCATTCGAGTAGAGATGTTCCCCGGCCGGACGCGCGAACAGAAACGCGCCCTGGTCAGCGAACTGACCGATGCCTTCGTGCGCACGGCGGGCGGCAAACCCGAGGGGCTGCATGTTGTGATAACTGAAATCGATGCGGAAGACTGGGGATCAGGCGGGGTTCTGGTTGCAGACAAGCTGGAAGGCAAGGTCGGATGACGGCAACGGCTGTGGACTGCGACTATTCGATTGAGGGAAGCGGGCCACCGCTGTTCCTGATCCACGGCATCGGCGCAGCTCGGGACACCTGGCGTTTTGGACTACCTGTCCTGACGCAGCATTTTACCGTGATCAGCTATGACCTTCGCGGCCACGGGACGTCACCACAACCCGATGGCCCCTTCGGGCTAGAGGAACTGGTGGCAGATCTGGAACGGGTCCGGGTCCGCACCGGCATCGAAAAAGCGCATTTCGCCGGTCACTCGCTGGGCGGTATGATCGGACCCAGCTATGCGCGGGCCTATCCCGACCGTGTTCTGTCGCTTGGCTTGCTGTCGACAGCCGCCTTCCGGACCGAGGAAGACAGCCGAAAGGTCTGGGCGGTGGTCCAGATGATGCAGGAGAAGGGCGTCGAACAGGTGCTGCCGACGCTGGTTGACCGCTGGTATACGGATCGCTTCATCACCGAAAACCGTGCCATCGTCGATCGCCGTCTGAAACAGGTGATCGACACGCCAGAGGAGGTGTTTCTGAACGTATTCCGGATCTATGCCGGTACCGAGATGGCCCCCTGGCTGCACGAGGTCACAGTCCCATCGCTGGTGTTGACCGGCGAAAATGACGGAGGCTGCAACCCACGCCTCAATCGCCAGATCTCGGGTGCGCTGCCCAACTCGGAACTGGTCATTCTGCCGGAACTCAAACACTCCATCATGCTGGAAGCAGGGGAGGAGGTCGCCCGAAAGATGATCGCCTTTCTGGATAGATACGCCGAGGCGGGGACGGGCTAACCGTTACCCGATCGTGTTCCGTCAACCCGGTTTGGATTTGGGAGTCGCAGTCTGAATGTGGCTCCGGTCTGCCAAAACACATCGACGGAAGCACATCTTGGCGCTTCAAAGGCTACCCGTGTTTCAGCGACCATCTATGGCAGATGATCGACTGGTTTGACGCGCGCAAGTGCAGAGAAACAATGAAACACTTGCGCGCAGTGGATATCTTTGGAAGCCTGCCCGGCGAGCAGGTTCACCGTGACCCGTTATTCCTTTTCGGACAACCGCTGCCCGACCCCGTGCGCGTAAATCAGCGAACGTGCCTCAAGCATTGGATCGTTCGAAGGGGCAAAGCCTTCACTCAGAACCAGCGGATCAAAGTTGATCTCATCGCATTGCCCATCCGCTTCGGTCATCGCCGCCTCAGCGGTGAAACGGGCGGCAACGATTTCCGTGTGCTCCCCTGTCCACTGAATGGACGGGTCGTCGATCACGTCGTCGGGGTTTGCAAGCGTGATCACCATATCCCAGGACACGCCACCATTGGCGATATTGGCTTGCATGTTCTCAAGAAAGAAATCCGGGTGGGTTTCGACAACGATGCCCTCTTCGCCGGACGGACGAAAATCAAAGCGTATCGGCGTTTCTTCTCCGGCCTCATTCACCAGATGGAAGGAATTCACGCTGAAATACTTGGTTCCCTCATAGGGGCGCAGCGTTTTGTCCAACGATCCATGATATTCGCTGTATTTCTTCAACGATGGGTTGGCCGCAGCAAAGGCTTTTGTTGCATCCCCGCCTGCCACTTTGGCCTGCAACAACTCGATGAAGGCGCCGCTGGTCGACACGGGAAAGAAATGTTCGGTATTCATTGCGATCACATGCAGATCGTCATCGGGTGTCGTTATCTGCATCGACAGCCCCAACAGATCGTATGTGTCATCTGCGGGATTGGCCTTGCCACCCTTGTGAGAGACCCGCGCGATTACAGACGATGTTCCGGTGAACAATGGGCTGTTGGAGTAGTCCTTGATTGCCGCATCCAAAGGCGTCAGCGTTCCTTCGACGCAGAACCCCTTGGTGTGATTCCGGCGCTTGCCCTCGGTCACACCAAATAGCTTCTCGAAAGTTTCAAAGCCGCTTTCAAAGTCGAAATCATCTTCGGCAACCACCGGAAACGCCGCAACTGAGAAACATAGAGCCATCAGGCTGGGTCTAATCATTGACTTCTCCTCTGATCAAGATTGTTACCTACCTAATGCTTAGGCACCTTATTATTTGCAAGTGAAACCTTTGGTGCTAACGATAGAGTGATCCTGCTGAAGGAAGGCGTGACCTTGCCCAAAACCAAAAACCCGAAGAACTCTCAGGATGTCCGGTTGGACAATCAACTGTGCTTTGCCGTTTATGCCGCTTCACACAAGATCGAGCAGCATTACCAAACACTCCTGAAAGCGCAGGGGCTTACCTATACCCAGTATCTTGTCCTGATGGCGCTGTCCGAAGAAGACGGCGTTTCGATTTCGCATCTGGCCAGGCGTCTGGACGTTTCAGGTGCGACGATGACGCCGATTTTGAGGCGCCTGGAGGAAAAAGAACTACTGCGGCGGGACGTGCAAGACGGCAATGAGCGCCAAAAGATCGTGACCCTGACCGAAGCCGGGCGCAGTATCTGGATCAAGAGCTGCGGGATATCGTCTGAAGTCTTTTCCCAGATCGGACTAACCCAACGCGAAGCAGATGAGATTATTCGGATCTGCAAAAAGATAGTGGATAAGTAACCTCTGCACCCCTCGCATAAAACGCTGGCATACATGCTCTGACGCCCGAAGCCGGTGCACCCCAGTGCCTGCACCAGTATGCAGTTGCTGACAGAGCTTTTTGACAAACACCTCTCTACGTCACGGTGATCTCGCATGATGCACGCAGGGCAGCCCCAGTCAGGAAGCAGGCGACATTCTGAGCGATGGCAGCCCGTCGCTGTCCTGCGCGCTGCAGCAGATGCTGGATAGCTGGCGGGGCTGATCATAGGGCCACGGCGTTCCGCGATGCATGACCGCCCGCTGGTCCCAAAGCAGAACGTCGCCAACCCGCCAGTTGTGCGAATAGACGAAACGCGGTTGGGTGCAAAAGGCGGTGAGCTCGGCAAGCAGGGCTTCGCTTTCCTCCTCACTGTGGCCGTCCACCAGATAGGCGTGGCTGGCAAGATAAAGCGCCTCCAACCCGTTCGCCGGGTTGGTCCAGACCGAGCTCCAATGCTGGTCCGGCCACTTGTTGAACATCGGCAGGCGGGACAGCTCTTCCGAGATCTTCTTGCGGGAATGGCTGTAACGGTGCCAGATGCCGCGGCCCCTAATCCGGGCTTTCAGGTCATCTGGCATCGCAGCCCAGGCCGCCCTGGTCGAGGCAAGCTGGGTCGCGCCACCCTCAGACGGCAAAATGCGCGCGGTGATGATGTTGACCAGCGCAGGCGTGGGCAAAAAGGTGCTGTCGCTGTGCCAGAGGAAGTTGGCCTTGAGGTGCAGCATATGCAGATCGCTTTCCTCGGTCACGCCACCGTCTTCCTTGACGTTGGACACCTGAGGCACCGTGAAAGCCTCGCCAGGTTTGCGTTCATCGGCATAGCGATCCTCGATCGGGCCGAACAGCCGGGCCAGCCGAATATGCACCTCGTCACTCAAATCCTGACCCCGGATCAGCAGCGCCGAATGGGTGTCGAACAGCGTCCGCAGGTCCGCGAAGTTCTCTTCGTTCACCTTGGACAGATCGTAGCCAATCAGCTCTACCCCGAACTGCCCTGTCAAAGCCTTCAATTCCAATCTCCGCTCCTTCGCTTGAGACATGGTCAAACCTTCAGACGTGCGTTCCCGGGGTCCCAGGGCGCGTCCGGCAAAACGGTAGCTGCAACCTGTTTGCCCAGCAAGGACACGGTAAGGGCGGTGCCGGGCGCCCGAGCGCTCTCTTTCAGGAAGGCGATGGCCAAAGACGTTCCAACGCTGTGCCCGTAAGCCGCCGACGTGATGGAGCCGACAAGCCTGCCGTCGTGGAACACCGCCTCGCCCATCAGCGCGTCGGTTTCTTCCCCGTCCAGCGCCAGCAGGGCAATACGGCCGCGCGGCTGACGCGCCAGCATCGCCGCGCGGCCAAGGAAATCCTTGTCCGGGGCAGCGAAGCGGTCCTGGCACACATCCTTATGGCTGGCGTCATTGGCCAGTTCATGGCCGCCACGATAGAATTTCTCCAGCCGCAAACTGTCGAGCGCCTTGGTCCCAAAAGCGCCAATGCCATAGGTCTGACCTGCCTGCCATAATATGTCCCACAGCGTTCCAAGCTGGCCGTTCGGTGCGTGCAGTTCATAGGCCAGTTCGCCGGTAAAGCTCAGCCGCATCGCCAGCAGCGGGATGCCTGCCACGGTCAGTGGTTTGCACCCTAGCCAGCGCAGGCTGTCATTTGAGATGTCGTCATCGGTGCAGGCCGCCAGAACGTCCCGTGCCTGCGGCCCCGCGATACAAAGAATGCCAGTTTCATCGGTGGCATTCACGATCGTTACGTCGTCCATCGGCACGCCGCAGTGCAGGGTCAGCCAATCCCAAACCCGCCTCTCTGACGGGGCACCGGTGACAAAATAGAAACGCTCGGGGCCGGTGCGGGCGATGGTGGCTTCGCCTTCGATGGTGCCCTTGCGATTGAGCAGCAGCGTCAGGCAGGTGCGCCCTTCCTGCGGCATCCGATTGGCGCAGACCGCGTTCAGCCAAGCCTCGGCCCCGGGGCCTTCGATCCAGAACTTGGCAAAGGCCGAAAGATCGGCCAGCCCAACCCGCTGCCGTACCGCTGCGCATTCCGCCGCTGTCTGGTCAAAGGCAGAGGTCCGCCGCCAGCCCATGGGTTCATCGCCAAACAGGCGCGGGCGTTCCCAGCCACCCGCCTCTTCAAACAGGGCTCCAAGAGCGACCGTGCGTTCATGGGCACCGGATCGTTTCACATTTCGGCAGCTTTGCCGCTGATGCTGCGGATAGGGCATGGCCTGACGCAGAGTGTAATCCTCGGTTGCGCGTCTGCGGGCAAAATTGGCATCTGCCCAGATGCCAAACCGGCGCGGATCAAAGGCGCGGGTGGAGATGTTGGCGCTGCCCTCGACCATCCACTCGGCCAGGGCCCGACCCGCGCCCGGCCCCCAGGCAATACCGACGGTCGCGCCGCAGGCCAGCCAGTAATTGGTCAGCCCCGGGGCGGGCCCCAGCAGCATGGCACCGTCGGGCGTATAGGTAATCCCGCCATTCACCACCCGCTTGATGCCGCGGTTCATAAGCGCGGGCATCCGCTCGAAACAATTCTCCAGCCAAGGGGTGATGCCGTCCCAATTCGGCTCGAACAGCTCATTTGCGCTGTCCCAGGGGCAGCCGTCCAGCCAGACGGCTTGCGGGTCCTGCTTGTCGTAAAGCCCGATCAGCGCCGAGCCCTGTTCACGCCGCACGTAACCGCAGAAATAATCGTCACGGGTGACCGGGATCTCATGCACCATCGCTTCGAACTCGGGCACCGCATCGGTTACCACGTAATGATGCAGCATGGTGGTTATGGGCAGATCCAGCCCTGCCATCTGCCCGACTTGCCGGGCGTGATAGCCCGCCGCGTTCACCACATGTTGGGCAATGATAACGCCCTGTTCGGTGGTGACCTCCCACTCGCCGGACCGCAGCTGCCGCGTCGCCAGAACCCGGCAATTGCGGCGCACTTTGGCCCCCAATTGCCGCGCGCCCTTGGCCAGCGCCTGACAGGTGCCCGACGGGTCCACATGGCCGTCATCCGGGGTGTAGACCGCGCCCAGCACGCCCGCTGCCGCGACATCGTACAGAGGGTTCAACCGGGCGACCTCTGCCGCGTCGATAACATGCGCCTCCTGTCCGCGCGCCAGCACCGCGTCGCGAATGTGGTTGATCCAGTCCATGTGGTCGGGGCTGGTCGCCACCCGCAGCGAACCGCAATTGTGCCAACTGACGCCGACCTCGGTTTCCGCCTCGATCCGTTTATAAAGGTCCACACCATAGTCATGGATCGACCCCAGCGCCTGACCGCCTATCATCCGGCTGACCAGTCCCGCCGCATGCCAGGTGGCGCCGCTGGTCAATTCCGCCTTCTCCAGAAGGATACAGTCGGTCCAGCCCATATGGGCAAGGTGATACAGCACGCCCGCGCCCATATTGCCGCCGCCGATCACCACCACGCGCGCGTGCTCAGCCATGTCCTACCTTTTCAGAGAGACCGGCGTATTGGCCCAGACAATCTGCGCCTCCACCTCGCCGGGATTGTGGTAACGATGGGGAATATCAGCGGAAAAACTGAAGCTGTCCCCGGTTTTCAGATGAAAAACCTCGCCGTCCAATGTCAGTTCGATCTCGCCCTTCAGCACCATCCCGGCCTCTTCGCCCTGATGCGTGTACAGGTCATCGCCAGTGCTGCCGCCGGGCGCATAGGTGGAAATGCCCATCGCCAGATCGCTGTCCAGACTGGCGGACAGCAGGTGATCCTCGAACCCCATATAGGCCGTTCCCGATAGCCCCGAATAGGTCAGCTTGCGGCGCCGGTCCGCCCGCACGATGTAAGGCCGCTCCTCTGCCGGGGCCGGGCCGTCGGTTTCAAAGAACCAGCCCACCGGCACCCCCAGCGCTTCGGCAATCTCTCCCAACGCGGTGACCGAGGGGCGCGCCTGGCCGCGCTCGATCTTCGACAGGAACGACACCGAGCGTCCGCTGGCCTCTGCCAGATCCGCCAGCGTCAACCCTTGTGCCTTGCGCAGCGCCCGCAGGTCCTCGCCCAGTTGCTGCAGCGGATCTGTCTTACTTGTTTCCGAATTTTTCTTGACCTTCATGAAAATTTACTGTGCAAATTTTTCATCAGACGGCAAGATTTTTCTCAAAGGAGCAATCTATGGACGATACGTTCCCAGACAGCCCTGTCTTGCAGAAGGTCAAGGACCTGCTGGGTGAGGACGGGTTTGCCCAGACCTTTGCCCCGATCGAAGAAGCCAGCGGGTTGCCCAATGCCGCCTATTGGTCGGGCGACTGGCTTGAGCTGGAAAAGGAACACTGCTTCCGCCGCTCGTGGGTGTTTGCGGGGGCCGCAGACGAACTGCCGGAACCCGGGGACATGAAACCGCTGGAAATCGGCGGTGCCCCCCTGATCATCCTGCGTGATCAGGATGGGCAGATCCGCGCCCTGCACAATGTCTGCCGCCACCGCGGTGCCAAGCTGGTGACGGAACCTTGCCAGAAAAGGACGCTCACCTGCCCCTATCACGCCTGGGTTTACGGGCTGAACGGCAAGCTGCGGGCCCGGCCGCATTTCAGCGGGCCGGACATCACCGACACGTTCAAGGATGGCGGCGGCGACAAGCTGGATCTGGTTGAGGCCCGCTGCGAGGTATGGAACGGCTGCATCTTCGTCAATGTCTCGGGCGATGCCGAGCCGCTGCTGGATTGGCTGGCACCCATGTTGGAGCGCACGCCTGGCTATGACTTCTCGTCCATCCGCTGGGCTGGCAAGCTGGAATTCGAGGTCAATGCCAACTGGAAGCTGGTCTATGAGAATTACATGGAGGGCTACCACGTCTTTGCCGTCCACCCGAAGCTGCTGAAATTCGCACCGATGAACGTGCGCTGGTCGGGCGAATGGGATCGGCATGTGTTCTACAACGACTACATCTTCCCGGAACTGGGCGAAGGCCGCGGCGACAGGCTGCCGCATTACCCGGGCCTGTCGGACGCCGACGCCAAACGCGGCCTCTGGTTCCTGTGTTTCCCGCATTTCGCCGCCGAGGTTTTCCCGGATCAGTTCACCGTGCTGGTGAGCTACCCGGTGGCCCCCGACAAGACCCGCGAAGAGCTTCATGTGTTCCTGATCGGCGACGCCGCAACCTCGGACACCTACGCCGAAGCCCGCACCGAACTGATGCAAATGTGGGACGACCTGAACCGCGAGGATCTGGGCATGCTGGAACTGCTGCAGCAAGGCCGCCTGTCGCCTGCCTATGACGGCGGTCGCCTCAGCCCACACTGGGAGGGGCCAACCCACGATTTCGGTCGCCGGGTGGTGGAAAGAATCCTGTCGTGAACCCGCCCGCCGATGCGATGGTCCAGACAGATCAGCCTGTTCAGGTTAGTAACAGCAATGGACCAATAACGACAGGACTGCCGGTTTCCGAAATAAGCTGTTGCCCACTGCCGCTATTACTTGTGACCGACACAGGAAGGACAATGATGAGTTATCGTGACGACAGGATCGACCTTGCAGCCAGCTTGCGGCTTGCAGCCCGCAACGGCTGGCAGCGGGGCGTAGACAATCATTTCTCTTTGGCGGTCAGTGCCGAGCATTTCCTGGTCAACGCACGCGGGTTGCATTGGTCCGAGATTACCGCCTCGAACTTGCTACTGGCCGATCACCAAGGAAATGTCGTCGAGGGTGACGGTGAGATTGAGGCGTCGGCATTCTACATCCACTCGCACATACACCGCCGCGTGCCTCATGCGCGCTGTGTGCTGCATGCACACCCGACCTATTCCACAGCGCTCGGCTGTATCGAGGGGGGCCGGCTGGAGAATTGCCATCAGGACGCGCTGCGATTTCTTGGACGTGTCTCCTACGATGGCGATTTCGGTGGTTCGGCTTTTGATGATGGTGAGGGCGGGCGTATCGCGGCGACCCTCGGCAATGGCAATATCGTGGTGATGGCGCATCACGGGATCACGGTCGTAGGAGAAACCGTGGCCCGCGCATATGATGATTTCTACAATTTCGAGGCGGCATGCGAATACCAGCTGACAGCAATGGCCTCGGGGCGGCCCCTTGCCATTCTTCCCGATGATGTGGCTGAAAAGCTGGCCGCCAACATGTGGGACGAGCGTCAGATCAACTTTCATTTCTCAGCGATGAAGCGGCTTCTTGATCGCGACGAGCCCGAATACGCACATTAGTGTGCTTAACTTGTTCGCCAGCTCCATGGACGCAATCCTCAAAGGAATTTGCGACAGAGCCCGCTGTACACGCGAAGGCCGCGTTTAAGTCGTGTAGATCAAGTGGCGCGTCACAGGCGGCGGTGGAAACTGTTTTCCCGCAATCACTACGAAGCGAAATTCCGCCGTCACGTCTTGAAATTTTGTTTCGCAATCCTGCTGAAAATCGAAATATCATGACAGTGTGGTCGCGATGGTTTAGGAATTTACGTTAAACAAAATATCCAATTTTCGGTGGGCTCCTTGGAACAAGTTACCTTTACGTTTGAGATGGGAGTGGTTTGCGGATTGTTGGCCTTCACCGTCTTCTTGTTCGTATCAGAAATTGTCAGAATTGACCTCTCCGCCATACTGGTTCTGGTCCTTGTCGGACTTCTCAGCTACGCACCGGGGCTTGAGAACCTGGCGGATGTTACGCATCTGTTCGATGGGTTTGCGTCGAACGCTGTGATTTCTATCATCGCGGTCATGATCGTCGGTGCCGGTTTGGACAAAACCGGTATCATGAACAAGGTTGCTGCGGTCATTCTGAAATATGGTGGCACGGCCGAAAACCGGGTGCTGCCAATAGTTTCCGGAACGGTCGGGGTTATTTCGTCATTCATGCAGAATGTCGGGGCGGCCGCGTTGTTTCTGCCGGTCGTCAGCCGCATTTCCTCGAGGTCCGGAATTCCACTGTCCCGCCTGCTGATGCCCATGGGGTTTTGTGCCATTCTGGGCGGAACGATGACTATGGTCGGTTCATCTCCGCTGATTTTGCTGAACGACCTGGTGCAGACTGCAAACGAAGGGCTGCCCGAAAGCCAAAAAATTCAACCCTTTGGCCTGTTCTCGGTGGCACCAATCGGTGCAGCCTTGATCCTGACCGGGATCGGGTACTTTCTGCTGTTTGGGCGCTGGGTGCTGCCCGGAGATACCGGGTCTGACAACACCGGCACAGGGCAAGGTACGCAGGAATACCTGCAACGGGTTTACGGGTTGCAGGCGGATGTTTTCGAAGTGATCGTGCCCGAAAAAAGCCCGCTGGTCGGGCAGATACTGGCCGACATCAACCATGAAAGCCATCTTTACATAATATCCACATTTTATCGCGGTAAGACTTCTATGGTTCAGGTTCTGACCGCCGAGATCGCCGCTCCGTGCCGGCTCGCCATCATAGGAAATCGCTTTGTTGTCGAACAGTTTGCTGAGAAATTCGGTCTGACTGTTCTGCCTGAACTGGATATCTTCGTAGAAGAGTTTGCGCCAACCAATGCCGGAATAGCCGAAGTCGTTGTGACACCTGACAGCAAGCTGATTGGCAAATGCCCCCGCGAGCTTTTGTTCCGCAAGACGTATGGCATGTCACTGCTTGCTATTCATCGAGGCGAAGAAACGCTCAGCCACGTCGAGACTGATACGCACGAGTCCACCCAGATCGGGCTCGAAGAATTTCACGCGGGCGACATGCTTGTTGCGCATACAAGGTGGGACAACCTGATGCGGATCACAAGGGATCCAGACTTTGTGGTCGTGACAACAGATTTTCCGCAGGATGAGCTGCGGCCTCAGAAGGTCGGTTGGGCCTTGGCCTTTTTCGCAATTTCACTTTCGATGATATTGTTCACCGACATTCGCCTGTCCCTTTGCCTTCTGACAGGCGCAGCCGGAATGATGCTCACGCGTGTACTCAGTGTCGATGAGGCGTATCGGGCGGTCGGTTGGAACACGGTTTTTCTGCTGGCATGCCTCATACCGCTGGGACAAGCGGTGCAAAATACTGGCACTGCCGCGTGGATCGCCCAGCAAATCATGATCATTTTGAACGGCTGGCCGATTTGGGCACTTCAAGCCGGTGTCGCGATACTGGCCACCGCGTTTTCACTGGTTATGTCAAATGTCGGGGCCACCGTCCTGCTCGTGCCCCTTGCCGTTTCAATTGCCGTAGCCGCCGGCGGAAACCCAGCTGTTTTTGCGCTGACAGTTGCAATCTCGACCTCGAACAGCTTCATCATTCCAACCCATCAGGTAAACGCGCTGATTATGGGGCCTGCTGGTTATAAGGTGATGGACTATGTGCGCTCTGGGGGCGTCATGACTGTGCTGTTCTTGTTGGTTTCCTTGCTGATGCTCAATGTGATTTTCTGAACAGCCTGTGCAAAACAGACATCGATCTCGGCACCAAATCGAAAACTCCCGAGTTTTTGAAGTTTGCTCGAACACGGATGAGCATTGACGCAAGAAACTGGGCGCGTCTGACCGCGCCCAGTATCGTCAAGTCGCGACGTGAGATACCTTTTTGTCCGGCGAGTATATGTCCAGAATGTTCCAATGCCCGGTTGTTGGTGTCGGGTTGTTGATCATTGGGACATCAAGAACCGTTGGTTTACCGCTGGCGATTGCCGCTTCCAATGCGGGCAACAACTCGTCAGCAGCGCTCAGCCTGTGCCCTTCCGCGCCATAAGCTCGTGCAATGTCGGCATAGCCCGGTCCGTTTGCGGGCGCTTCCGCTGATCCGGGGAAGGTTGTTCCATAGGTCAGGCCGTAATGCGCCTTTTGAAGGCCCGCAATGGTGCCGAAGGCGTTGTTGTTCATCACCAGCCAGATGATACCCAGATCAAGTTCGACAGCCGTTGCCAGCATCGACGGGTTCTGACCAAACCCCCCATCGCCAACCAAACTTAGTACTACTCGATCAGGTGCTGCCAGTTTCGCGCCGATCGCACCCGGAGGGCCAAAACCCATCGTGGCAAACCCACCCGGGGTCAGGATTGAACCCGGGGTCAGGATATCGAACTGCTGCCCTACCCCGTTCTTGTTCCACCCGACGTCCGTGGTGATGATGGCATCCTCAGGCAGTGCCTGGCGGGTATCTGCCAAAATACGCTCGGGCATCATCGGAAAGGCCGATGAGGTCGCCATTTCCACGTTGCGCGCTTTGAAGTCCGTCCGGAAGCCAGCGATCTTCCGCTCCAGCGCGGGGCGCTTGAAGCCGTCAGGATACATCTCGCGGGCGACCCGGTTGAGGGCGCGCAATGCGGCCTTGGCGTCCGCGACCACGCCAATCTCGGTGGGGTAATTCCGGCCGATCTCCTGCGGTTCGATGTCGATGTGAATGACCTTGGAACCGGGGATGTTGAACGTATAGCCGGGATACCAGCTGGAACAATCAGCCTCTTTGAACCGTGTTCCCACGGCAAAGATACAGTCCGCATTCAGGCAGGACTGGTTAACCAATTCGGTGCCCCAAAACCCGGTCATGCCCAAGACAAGCGGGTGGTCGTCGCGCAGCGCGCCCTTGCCCATCAAGGAATGCGCAACGGGCAGCCCCATATGTTCCACGAAATCGCGCAGTTCGTCGCTGGCCTGCGCCAGAAGGATACCACCGCCGACATAGGCGACCGGGTTTTCTGCCTGCGCCAATGCCTCAATGATTTCACGCGCGGTTTCATCGTCAATCGACGGCTTCTTAAGCGCGCGCGTGTTGTCGCGGATACGGTCGAAACTGTCCGAGGGGATCACCTCAGAGAAGATATCCATCGGCACATTGACCAACACCGGCCCGGGCTGTCCGCTTTCGGCGAGGTGAAACGCCTTCTCCAAGATTTCGGCCATCAAGTCCGCGCGATCCACCCGCCAGGCACGTTTGACGAAGGGGCGATAGATTTCCCACTGTGCAGCATCCGCGTGCAGGTTCACCTCTTGATGCGGATGCTTGCCGTAGTAATGCGTAGGAATATCGCCTGCGATCACGACCATCGGGATACAGTCCAGTGCGGCATTGGCGACCCCGGTGGCGCAATTGGTCAGCCCCGGGGAGAGGTGGGACAACACCACCGAGGCCTTGCCCGTCACACGGGCATAAGCATCCGCCGCGTGGCTGGCGATTTGTTCGTGCCGCACGGTGACGAAATCGATGGGACTTTCCGCCAGCGCAGCCAGAACCGCGATGTTCGTGTGCCCACACAGGCCGAATACGTGCTTGACCTCACGACGTTCGAGGAAATCAACGATATGTTCAGCGACGGTTTTGCCGTCCAGTTTTGCCCCGTCCATCACGCGACCTCCTGTCCGTAGAACTCACCGAACAGGTCCGGCTCCGAGGGGCGATCCTCGGGGATCGGACGGCTGACCCAAGTGTAGTTCATCATGTGTTTCATGGTGACGTTTTCATTGGTGATGTTGCCGCCCCAGATGCCGCAACCAAGGCTGCTGGTCATGGGCATGCCATTGGTCCAGGCACCCGCGTTGGCCTTGGACTGAGGCTGCCGCACCATCATACGACTGACCGGAGCCAGACGTGCGAGCTGGTCGATGTGATCGTCATTATGGCTGTAGATGCCGCAGGAATGGCCTTTGCCACCGGTGCTGTAAATCCGGCTGACGGTGTCCAGCGCGTCATCGAATGTGTCGAAGTGATAAAGTGCCATCAGCGTGGTCAGCTTCTCCTTGGAGAACTTATGCTGCGGCCCGATTTGCCCCTGATTTTCAACCATCAGAAACTTGCGATCTGCGGGGATGCTAAAACCGGCGACTTTGGCGGTTTGCTGCGGCGGACAGGCGATGGTCGGGAAGGTACGGTTGCCCTTTTCGTCCCACATGGCCGCTTCGAGCATGGCCTTCTCTTCATCCGAACACAGGTAGCCGCCCTCGGCTTGAAGCGCCTTGACCATATCGTCGTAAACCGAGCGCTGGATGATGATGTTGCCGTCGGCCGAGCAGCCCGACCCAAAGTCGGAGGTCTTTGAAATGCGCGTGTTCTGAGCGGCGATGTCCAGATCGGCGGTTTCATCGATAACAATGGATGAATTGCCCGCACCGACGCCATAGGCCGGGCGCCCTGAACTGTAGGCCGCTTTGACCATGGGCTTGCCACCGGTTGCCAGCGTCAGGTCGCAGATCTCCATCAGATGTTGCGTCAATGGGATCGACGGTTTGCGAATGGATTGAAACAAGTCCTCGGGGGCGCCAGCAGCTCGACAAGCTGCACGCATGACCTCGACCATTTCATAGGTGGTATGGGCGGTTCGTGGGTGCGGGCTGAAGATGACCGCATTCCGGGCGTTTGCGGCGGAGACACCGGTCACCGGTGGTGTCATCGCCGGGTTGGTCATCGGGATCAGCGATGCGATCACCCCGGCAGGTTTGGCGTATTTTACAAGACCCTTTTCTTCGTCGACTTCGACGATCCCGGTCGATGGCGTGCGCAGAACATCCCGCAGCACCATATGGATTTTAAACCGCTTCGCAGGACGCCCTTCACGATCTCCGATACCGCTTTCGTCCACGCCTTGCTGCGCCAGACGCGTGAAGGTTTTCTCGTTCCCCGCATACCACGCGACGGCCTGAGACAGGCGGTCCAGCCTGTCCTGATCCCAATCCTCGATCTCGGCCATGGCAGCGCGGGCGCGTGCCAGCATATCGGCCGCCATATTGCGGTCGTTTTCAGTGAGCTCTTTGCCCATGATGATCCTCTTGGTGTTTTAGAATTGCTGCATCGGGCATGCGGCGCTGTGACCGCGCCTCGCCGAATGTTTGCTTCGCGTGGCTGAGACAGCGACGCGCATGTTCTTCATATCCCAACTCGGCAACGCGGCTTTGGTTGGGTAATTCAATGGAGTAGTCGACGGGCGGCATCCGTTCGATGATGCCTGTGAAATCAATCCAGCCCTCGCCCGGGTACAGACGCGCGTCGCGGGCCAACTGGATCATGCCCTCGCGCGTATCGGCGATGCCGGGCAGGCAATCAGAGATATGCAGGAAGTGAAACAGGTCCGAGGGGACGTGCAACAGTTCTCCGAGATCAACGCGACTGAGGTGCAGATACAGCGTATCGACCAGAATACCGCCATTCGGTTGATCAGAGGCGCGAACAATATCCAGCGCCTCATCCAGAGTGCGCAAGCGGGAAAAGCTTGGGAATTCCAGATCGACCGTTATTCCATAAGGCGCTGCCAGTTCGCAGGTTTCAGAATAGACGTCGATCAGAAAGTCGCGATCATCGCGGGTACTGGTCCACGCGCTCATGATCATGCGTTTGGCGCCCAGTTCCCCGCCAATTTCCAGAGATGGCTCAAAACTGCGCGGATCGACATCTTCGGTGATACGTGCAAGCTCGACATCAAGGACTTTCAAGCCGGTGGTCGAAAGAGCCGTTTTGGTCGCCAGAACCTGTGCCTTGTCGATCGGGGATTGCGTGAATTCACCGGGCACATGCATCGGAATGAACCGGGGGCTGACGGCATCGTAACCGGCCCGCGCGGCGATATAGACCAACTCGGGCGGCGTGCAACCGATCAGCGTCAGGTGCGCCAAGGAATAGAGAGAGGGGCTTGCGCCAGCCTCATCGGGTTTCACCATGAACGACAGCTCCACGTGTCTGCGAATCTCAATTTCATCACACGTAGTAAAAAATATCAGATATTTTTAAAAATATCAAATTTTAATACTAAGCAGGAAATGAAGACGCCCGGACAACGGCCCGGGCGCGTATAACCTTTGTGCTGCAGAGCCTTAGATCGTGACCCAGTCCCCTCCGGACTGGTGAGAGCGCACAGAGGCATCAATGAAACGGACACCGTCTGCGCCTTGATTGACGCTGGGATAACTAAGCCAATCGGCTGGAACGGTGACGCCATCCCGGCGCGCAGCTACGGCCATGGCAAATTCCGTATAGAGGTTGGCCCAGGCTTCGATAATCCCTTCAGGGAAGCCGCGCGCGGTACGGATCAGACGTTCCGCACTGGGGCCGATGCCATGCCCGTGACCGCGGCTGATGATACGATCCGGCTCACCGAACCGATTGAACTTCAGCTGTTCCGAATTCTCCAGGTCCCACTCGAGACCGCCTTCACTCCCGAATATGCGCAACCGCAACCCGCCCCGATTTCCGAGGGCAAGGCGTGTTGCTATCAGGGTGCCCGGAACCTCATTTTGGTAACGGGTGAACATGAACACCGTGTCTTCCAAAGGCTTTGGCGCGCCGCAAACGTGGAATTCGGCCCTCAGATCGGTCATCGGCAGGCCCGAGACAAAACTGGCGAGATGCGCGGCATGGGTGCCGATATCGCCGACACAACTGGTCGGACCGGAAATCTCTGGGTCCAGCCGCCACTTTACATGAGGCGCATCGGCCACATCTTCGGGTGTCATCCAGTCTTGCATGAACTCAACATGGATTTGGTTGATCTTGCCGATGCCGCCCTCGGCCACGATTTGTTTCGCCTGCCGGATGACCGGAAAACACGACATCGCGTAGCCGACAGCAAAGACCCGCCGCGTGCGCGCGGTGACCTCCTCAAGCCCCTCGGCCTCGGCGACCTCATTGGTCAAGGGCTTGTCGCACAGCACGTCAATGCCCGCCTCCAGAAACGCCTTGGCCGCGTCGAAATGAACGTGGTTCGGGGTGGTGATCATGACGGCATCCACGCCATCCGACCGCGCCGCCTCGGCCTGTGCCATCTCGTCGAACGATGCATAGCACCTGTCTGATGACAGAAACCACTCGGCCCCACGCGCCTTGCTACGCTCCGCATCTGAACTGAGCGCGCCTGCGACGACCTCCCACCGGTCGGTCATCCTCGCTGCCATCGCTTGCGTGACAGAGATACGTCCACCACCAACAACGCCCAGCCTCAAACGGCGAGACAGGCGAGGGAACGGGCCGTCAAAACTCAGTTCTTCGGGTAAAAGTCTCTCAGCCATTCTGAACCTCCATATCCGGAACCCGCGCGCCCTCGGGCAGTAATTCGACCGCCATGAAGATGCTGGGGGTTATCGTCTCGTATTGATGCCAGGGATAGTTGCCTTCGGCGTCATACATCGGTTTGTGGGTCGCGCCCGGAGCCATAAATTCTTCGAGATAAAGTGTCCCGACGTCCCGTTCTCGGCATTGCTGCATTTTGCCAAAGCCAACGATTTGCGTATGCACTTCGCGAAACCCCGGTACCGGGCAGAACGGATGATCCTTGTGCAATCCGACATTCAACGGAACCGAGCCCGAATGGTACATGGTCAGTCCAACGTTACCCACGAAGACCTTTGGCGACATGTAGTGGCTGACACCGCGCAGACGCTCCTCTTGGCGAACATCAAAAGCAGATGGCCATGTATCTTTCACCCGTTCAAACAATTCGTTGTCATCGGCATGGGCGTCGAAACCGTAGACAATTACTGCACGTTCCACGTCGCCAAGCATGCTGTCTTGCACGATCACGGAAGAAAGCGGTGCAACGCTCTGATCCTCGACAGATAGATTTCGCCCCCCAAGGTTAAGGACGATGGCGCGACCCTCGATAGAAATTTTATGCTCGTCAGTGATGTGCTGGACGCGAAAGAATGGCTGAGCAAAGTCGAGTGTCTCAATCGGCATGAACCAATTCCTTCCTCTCATCGTTAAGGAAATCGACCGGCAAAGGCGCTGGCACCGCGCAACGGCTTTCTATCGTCTGATAGGCGCCGAATTTCGGTGCCCGTTCGATCGCGTCCATGACCTCGAACACATGGTAGGCAAGCGCTCCACTTGCGCGGGGCTGGCGTCCTTCTTGTGCCGCCAGAGCGAGGTCCAGAAGGCCGAGCCCGCGGCTATCTTCATTGAACCCGTGTTTGTTTTCGACCACCTGCCAGTCTTCTCGACCGGTTGGACGAGGCTGATGAGACCAGCGCGAGGTGTCCTGCGTTTTCAGCCAGACATCCCCCTGAAAGATATTGGCTCCGTGAACCGGGTCAGGGTCAGGGATGCTGATGGTCCCGTTCTCACCATAAATCTCGAACCGTGGCGTTTCGCTGTCCCAGATGTCGAAGCTCATGGTCATCGACCCGATAGCACCGGATGAGAACTGCAGCAGACTTAGGGAATGCGTGTCGACCTCGACATCCATCCATTCACCATTGCGCGGGCCGTTTTCGATCATCCGCTTGTCAAAGGTCCGCCGTGCCATCCCGACGACCCGGTCAACGGGACCAAGGCAGCAGATCATGGCGGTCAGGTAGTATGGCCCAAGGTCCAACAATGGCCCACCACCCGCCTGATAGTAGAAGTCCGGGTTAGGATGATGGCGTTCCGTACCGTGGGTTCCGACATGGGCAAAAACCCCGGTCGGTTTCCCGATAGCGCCTTCATCAATCAACCGCCGAACGGTCTGCCAACGACCGCCCAGAAACGTGTCGGGCGCGCATCCGACCAACAACCCTTTTTCAGAGGCCACGTGCAGGATCGCCTTTCCCTCTGTTCGGTTCATAACCAGCGGCTTTTCAGAATAGACGTGCTTGCCCGCCTCCAAAGCGCGCAGGCTGATTTCGGCATGGGCCGCCGGGATCGTCAGGTTCAGAACGCAGTCAATCGTCGGATCGTCAAATATTTCACCCGGCGTGCAAGCTTTGGCGATACCATATTGATCCGCCTTGGCGCGGCTTTCAGTAGGATCGAGGCTTGCGCAAGCCACGACCTCAACGATCGAGAATTTGGATAGTGTTTTTAGATAGATATCGCTGATACGACCACAGCCGATAAGGCCGACCCGGAAGGATTTCGATGTCTCACGTGTCATCATTCCTGTCTTCGTAGAGGGGTAAGTAATTCGGGGGCATCGGCCCTTTGTTGCGGCCGCCCTGCCCCATCTGCTCCCAGGCGTGGGCGAGTATTCCGACCGAGCGGGACAGGCAGAACAGCCCCCGCGACAACGGCGCAGGAAAGCCAAGCTCGCAGAAGATCACAGCGGTCGCGCCGTCGATATTCATGGCAATTGGCCGACCGCCGCGTTGACGACCGAGTTCGGCCTGAACCTCTTCTCCGATATCGGCAAAACGGCCAGAAACCGTGCCTTCCGCCGCCGCATCACGAACAAGTTGCATCAATCGTGGTGCGCGTGGGTCGACGGGCTTGTGAAACCTGTGACCAAAGCCCGATACGATCTTGCCGTAGATCTCGCGCCAATTGTCCAAGCCATCCCGAACAGCGTCATTCAGCGAAGCTCCTGCATCCATGCGGGTCGCGATATCATAGTACAGCTCTGCGCATTGCTCCCCGGCCCCGCCATGCACGTCGCCCAGCATGTTCACCGCAGTCGCCATCGCGTTATTGAGGCCAACCCCACAGGTGGCAGCCATACGCGCCGCCGCGATGGATGGAGCCTGCGGGCCGTGATCCACGCCTGCGACCAAAGCGGCCTCGAACAGGCGCGCTTGCGCGTCGCTGGCCAGATCGCCCCGCATCATAAGCCAGATCATCTGTGGGAAAGATACGTTCCCGATCAGGTCCTCTATGGCGTTGCCGCGAAACGCGATCTGTCCGGGCTTCATGTCGATGATGGAGGTACGCCACCATTGGCGAACGGCGCGCTCATCACTTGTCATCTGCGCGGTCATTGCGTTTGCACCTCTTTCACCGACTGGGTTTTGCTTTGCGCAGCGAGGCGAATAGGTGCGTTGCGCGCGCCATACCCGGCATAGCCCATGCGGCGTTCAACGATTTCGAAGAAGAAGCCGTTGAAGATGGGGCGGCTGTATATCTGAAAATATTCGGCACCCGCTGCCCGATCGTAGAGAATGTTACCCCGGCGCAGTTGGGTGATCAGATCATCATCCAATCCGAATGTCGCTTGCAGATCAGCGTAGTAGTTTTCCGGGATCGTCAGGCTGGGAAAGCCAGACTTGAGCAATTGGTGCGAGGTCTCGAAGATGTCGTCCGACTGGAAGGCGATGTGCTGAACACCGGCGCCAAAGCCATCTTCAAGGAAGGACGCCGCCAAGGTCCGATGCCCAACGGCCCCATTCAGGTTCAGGCGCACTTCGCCCTCGGGACTTTCGATGGCCTGGCTTTGCACAACACCGGACGGGTCGGCGACGTTCACAATGGGCGATTTCGCCATCTCGAAGGTCGAGATGTAATACAGCAGCCAGCTCTGCATCTCATCATGGCGCATCGTCTGGGCCAGATGGTCGATACGGCGCAAACCGGCGGGCTGGGTTGCTTTGGTTTTCGCGACCGGCTCGAACTCGATGTCCCACACCCGATGCAGATCGGATTTCTCATCTATGAAATGGACAACATTGCCACCGACACCGCGGATCGCCGGGATATCCAATTCCCCGGTCCCCACCGGCTGTGAGAAATCCGGCGCGCCCAGCGCGGTCGCGCGTTGAACCGTCTGATCCGCATCCTTGACGCGCAACCCCATGTCACAGACCGAAGGGCCATGGCCCAGAAATGCCGAATGCGCGAAGCCGTCCTTTTCGGTATTCACAACGATGTTTATGGCACCCTGTCGCCACAGCTCGACGGACTTGGTGACGTGTTTTCGTTCCATGCGAAAACACATGGCTGACAACATGTCTGCCAGTTGCGCACCGCTTGTTTCGTCGGCAGTAAATTCGACGAACTCAAAGCCGGACGCATAGACGCGCTCCGGCAGGTCCGGGATGCCGAAATCGGTTCCGGGCTCGGTCCGGGATACCTCATCCAGAAGGTTCACCAGCGACCTGTAGCTGTCTCGGGCCAGTGTTCGGCCACCGGGTTGCG
>NZ_JALCBM010000061.1:12648-27291 GCF_028066395.1 Ruegeria sp. | reverse complement strand
CCGCCGATATGGGTCCAGTGCCAATCCAGCGTTTCCGGCAGCAAGGCAAAAGCGTCGATCAGCCGATCAAAACCCTTTTTCTCGACCAGCCGCCCGACCGAGAGCATGTGAAACGGCCCATCCGCCGCGCGCAATTCCCGCTCAGGGGCGGCTGGAAAACGCGACAGGTCGAGCCCGTGGTAGATCAGGTCCACCCGCGCCGGATCGTCGGCCAGCCCGCGCAGGTGCTCAGCCCCGACGGCGGTGCAGGTGGCCCCGAAAGCGGCACCAAAGGTGGACGCTTGCAGTTTCTCGCGTTTCTCCCACTCGGGCGACGTCCAGATGTCCTTGGCGTGGGCCGAAAAGCTCCACGGCAATTGGCGTATGATCGCGGCGTAGCGCGCGACCGAGGAGGGCGTGTGCATGAAATGCGCATACAGCGCGCGGGTCTCGGGTGGCAATTCGGCAGCCAGCACGCAAGCCTGACCGAAGCGGCGGATGCGGTTATGGGTCGGATCGCGCCGCAGATCCTGTCGCCAGACCTGATAGGCTTGCGCATAGCCGGGCAGGCGGGTCGCTGCCGCGCGGGCGGTGACAAGGCGGTCCGGCTCGTCATGCAGGTATTCCGGCAGGTAATGCACCTGACCCTGAAACCGGTCATGCAGCGGGTGCCGTTTGGTGTCGGTCGGGTGGCGCAGCGACCAGATGTCGAAATTGTGCCCGGCCTCCTGCAAGGCGACCAGTTCCTGCGCGATGAACGTCTCGGACAGGCGCGGCCAACCTTTGACCAGCACCGCCAGCTTGGGGCCTGTCTGGGTCATCCGGTGGCGCGCTCGGGTTCCGCGCCCAGCAGGGCGTCAATGCGGTGGGTGACATATTTCAGCCCGTCCAGCAGCCCGGCGCGGATCGCCTGCGAGGGCACTGGCTGCTGTGGCAGGTCGCGGATCGCGCGGATCATCGCATCCGCCGTCAACCCGTCGCGGGTTTCGTCCAGCATCCGCACCAGCCCCATCTCTTCGGCGCGCGAGGCGCGTATCCATTGTTCCAGACGCGGCGTGGTCCGCGGCACGATCACGGCGCGTTTGTCAAAGGACAGAACCTCGCAAAACGTGTTGTAGCCGCCCATGCAGACAACGCCTGCCGCCCCGGCGAACAGGGTTTCGATCTGGGATTCAAAACCCACCGCAGTGACCCGCCCGTTCAGCGCCGCAACGCGGGTTTCGAAATCCTCGCGCAGCTCGCCCGACAGGAAAGGGCCATAGACCAGGATTGCGCGGGGCGACAGATCGGGGTCTTTCTCATAGGCCGACAGGACCAGATTGACCATCGCCTTGCCGTCACCGCCGCCGCCGGGCGTGATCAGGATATAGGGTTGCTCGGGCGCTTCGCCGACGGGGCCAAGATCGCGGCGCAGATAGCCGGTCCAGTGAATGCGCCCCTGTGTTGCGGGGCTCAGCGGCAGGCCCTCGGTCGGGTCATAGACCGAGCGCAGGCCATAGACCCAGATCTCGTCATAAAACCGCTCGGTCGCGGCGATGGCGTCCTTGCGTTGCCATTCGGCGGCCAGAACTTCGGGCTCGTCCAAAACATCGCGCAGGCCCAGCACCAGCCGCGTGTTGCGCGAATGTTCGAGATGTTCCAGCGTCGGCAGCAGTTCACCCCGGAACCCGGTGGGTTCCTTGTCAACGATCAGGACATCCGGGTCGAATTGCTGCACTGCGGTCTGGATCAGGCCCGAACGCAGCTCGGTCACCTCATCGATTCCCATGCCGATGGTGCGCGCGGCATAAGACCCGTCCGAGCGTTTGGTGACGCCGGGCAGACGCACATGGTCAACGCGGCGGGGAAAGGTGAATCGCCCGGCCACGGGTGACCCGGTCAGGATCAGGGCCGAGGCGCGCGGGTCCGCCTGCGTGATGGCCGAGGCCAGCGCCCGCGAGCGGCGCAAATGGCCCAGCCCGAACGTGTCGTGGCTGTAGAACAAAATGCGCGGAGCGCGGCCTTGTTTTTCGTTCGTCGTCCCTGGACCCATGCCTTCGCCTGTTTCGGGTTTTCGTGCAAATCCGCGCGTTTGCACCTGTTACCGTATATCTTTAACCCATGCTTGCCAAAGGGGCTTTTGCACCGTCGCAAAGGCGGCAAGCATTGCGATTTGGCAACAGCTTGCCAGCGTCCTTGTGACGGTGAAACACCTGCCGGATCACTCGGATCCGTCCCCCTCAGCATGCAGGTTCTCCAAAGCTGTCATATTCAATTTTTGAAGCCTTGGAAATACATTATGACCACCATTGCGCCGGGAACACGGGTGGGACACGAAATTGGGAAAGATTGTGGGAAGATTTGTACTGGCCGGGCAGCTTCTGTAATCTGACCGCCACCTGCGAACTGGATGCAAGACACTATGAAAACGAATTTTCTGGCCGGGCTGATCCTGGTGTTCCTGACCCTTGTCACGGGCGCGGCGGCGCAGACATCGCTGATCCCGGGTTATCCGGGCGTCACGCCTGAGGAAACCACCGCACCCGAAGGCGATCTGGCCGCTGCCATCCGTTCGGCCACCGAAGCCGGTGCCAGCGTGATTGTGATCGACAGTGCGGGCCAGATCGCCTCGGCCAGCGAACCGGGGACCGCCCCGGATGCAGAGGCCGCCGCGACCGATCCGATGGCCGAAGGGTCGCAGCTGATGAAAGCGCAGGAGAGGCTTTCGACATTCCGCGAATCCGTCCGTTCCCGCCTAGAGGCATTGCCCTATTCAGTGTTCGAGGTGCAGTACGTTCTACGGCAGACCAGCCCGGACGGGCGTATCTTCACCTATGTTCAGGTGCTGGGCTGGAACATCCTGTTCCTGCTTCTGGGGCGCTGGCTGTCGATTGAAATCTACGGCAAGCGCATCGCGCGGCGCTGGGTTGTGGCGCGGATCAAGGACAATCCGCAAGGGTATCGGGAAAAGATGCCGTTTCTGGTGTTTCGCTTTGTCATGGGCATCGGTGCCACGATCTTTGCCATGGTGATGGCGGCGATTGCCGGGTATCTGATTTTCGGCTGGGAAAACGATATCTCGATCCAGTTCACAGCTACGGCGATTTTCACTGCATTCTTCCTGTCGCGCACCGTGTCCGATCTGTGGCGCATGGTGCTGTCGCCCTACCTGAGCCAGTATCGTCTGGCGCCCTTTGCCGATCGTGATGCCAAGCGGCTGTATATCTGGGCGTCGACCCTGGCGACCTATGATATCTCGGTGGTGCTGTTTGCCACCTGGGTGGCGGATTTCGGGTTGAACTACAACGTCTATGCCATGGTCTATGGTAGCCTGACTCTGGTGGGTGCGCTGGGCAATGTGCTGATGATCCTGTTCAACGCCCGCGCCATTTCCAACGCCATTCGTGGCGGTCGCAAGACGGATCAGGTGTCGTGGATCTTGCGGGTGATCTCGCTGGGATGGGCGCCGGTTCTGGTCCTGTACATGGTGTTCAGCTGGTTCAAGCTGGCCGTTGATCTGGTGCTTGAGGTCGAGGATTCGATCCCCATCGTGGCCAGCAGCTATGCCATCTTCATGTCGGTCGTGGTTGCCTATGGCGCGATGAACTATCTGCTAGAGCGGTATTTCGACCGCAACCGGCAGATAGAAGAAATCAACGCCGAGGCGATGCCGGAAGAGGACGATACCGAGCATCCCGCGCCCACGCCCGAGGCTGAAAAGCGCCAGCACACGATCCTGACCTACGAAGATCTCGCCCGCCGGGTGGCCGGGATTCTCGCCTTTGTGGTCGGGCTTTATGCGCTGGCCGTGATCTGGAACCCGCAAGCGAGCTGGAGTGAGGAACTGCCGATCGAGCGTGCTCTGGATGTGATGGTGATCCTGTTCATTGGCTACATCCTGTTTCACTTCTTCCGCATCTGGATCGACAGCAAGATCGCCGAAGAAACCGAAGATAGCGGGGCCGAGGCGGAACTGGGCGATGAAGGCGGTGAAGGCGGGCAGAGCCGTCTGGCAACCCTGTTGCCGCTGTTCCGGGGCGCGATATTGGCGGTGGTTGTGGTCACCATCGGGTTGATCACGCTGATGGAGCTGGGCATCAATGTCAGCCCGCTGTTTGCGGGCGCCGGTGTGGTGGGTCTGGCGGTGGGCTTCGGCTCGCAAACTCTGGTACGCGACATCTTTTCGGGCGCGTTCTTCCTGATGGATGACGCCTTCCGCAAGGGTGAGTATATTGACATCGGGGATGTGAAAGGGACGGTCGAGAAGATCTCGGTCCGGTCCTTCCAGCTGCGCCACCATCTTGGGGCGCTGAACACGATCCCGTTTGGCGAGATCAAGGTGTTGACCAACTATTCGCGCGATTGGGTGATCATGAAGCTGCCCCTGCGGGTGACCTATGACACCGATGTCGAGAAGGTGCGCAAGCTGATCAAGAAGCTGGGTCAGCAATTGCTGACCGATCCGGTGATTGGCGAGAACTTTATCCAGCCGCTGAAGTCGCAGGGCGTGATCGAAATGCAGGATTCGGCGATGATCATCCGGGTCAAGTTCATGACCAAGCCGGGCGACCAATGGCTGGTGCGCAAGAAGGTCTATCAGGAAATCCGCGAGTTATTTGCGCGTGAAGGTATCCGCTTTGCCCACCGCGAGGTGACCGTGCGGTTGGCGGATGAGAAGAAGTCCGAAGACCTGACGCCTAAACAGCGCGAGGCTGTCACGGGCGCGGTTCAGGCGGCGATTGACGAAGAGATGCTGGATGAAATCGGCCCCGGCGGGGATGATCGCTAGGGAGTCCTCCCGCCCCTTTGGTCTGTGTCTCTGACGAGACACCGTTCAAAGCGTTGGGCCGGGCCGCGCGTTCCGCGCGGCGGTCGGGTCAGGTTGCCAGCAACGGCCATTCAGGTTGGGCGGTGCCCAGTTTCGCAGCGGGCAGGCGCCAGTTCATTGTTGCCTGTCCAACGGTCAGGGCTGATTTCAGGCGATAGCCAGTGCCCCAGCCGGAGTCTTCGGTTGTCGGATTGTAATCCTTGGTGTCGGCGGACGTGATGTCGTCGCCGGTGCCGGTTTTGGCAAGCGTTGCCAGCAACTCGGCCGTGCGGGCCAGCGACAGGCGGGCATCCATGATGGCCTGACCGGATGCGGCCTCGGCCAAGGCGGACAGGACGGCGGCGGCCATCAGATAGCCGGTGGCGTGGTCCAGCGCCTGCACCGGCAATGGGGTGGGTTTGTCGGCTTCGGCCCAGATGCGTCCGGTATCGGCAATCCCGGTGCTCATCTGCACAAGGCTGTCAAAGCCGCGCCGCGTGGCCCATGGGCCTTGCCAGCCATAGGCGTCCAGCGTGACCTCAATCCGGTTGGGGGCCAGCCTGTCGCGTTCGGGTTTGCCCAGCCCCAGCGCATCCAGCGCGCCCGGGCGGTATCCGTGGACGAAGACATCCGCTTGCGTCAGCAGGTCTTTCAGACGCTCCAACCCTGCGGGCGATTTCAGGTCCAGATAGGCGCAGTGTTTGCCCAGCGAAACATCGGGGATCACGCCCGGCTCGTCCCATCCCGGCGGGTCGATGCGCAGCACCTCGGCCCCGAAACCCGCCAGCGTGCGGGTTGAGACCGGACCGGCCAGAATGCGGGTCAGGTCCAGCACGCGCAGACCGGCCAACGGGCGCGTGGCGGTGGCCTGCGGTCGGTCGCGCAGGGTGATGTTGCGGGGGCCGTTCCAGCCGATCAGCGGTTCACGCGCGACGGCGCGGCCCTGGGGGTGGTCTTGCCAGTCCGACCGGCTGCGCATGGCGGCGGCGACCCCGCCCTGAGCCACGATGGCGGTTTCCAGATCGGCGATCTGCCAGTCTTTGATGGCTTTGGTGACGATGTCCCTGTCGGCATTGGCCTCCAGCACTTTCAATGCGGCGGCGCGGTGGTGGGGCAGGTTGGTGTGCAGCCTGATCCAGCCATCTGCCCCCTGATAATCGCCCGCTATCGCGTCCCAGAGGCTGGGCATCTCCCACCCGTCGGGTTTGAAGGAATACCCGTACCACAGCGAGGACAGCCGGTGATCGACTGAAACCTCGGGTGCCTTGGCATCAAGGTTCAGTGCGGTGACCAGACGGGCCAGCTCCTGCCCCACCGCGGCGAAACTGGCGGTGGCCAGTTCGGATACGGCAAAGGCGCTGGGCCGCTGGCCCGATCCGGTGACCGTATAGGCATCCGCCGGAGGAAGGGCGGAGAGCAGGGTCATTGCTGATACGGGTCCAGGCTGTCGCGCAGACCGTCGCCGAGGAAGTTGAAGGCCAGCACCACCACGATGATCGGTAGCATCGGGATCGCCGTCCACGGGTAAATCTCGATCGAGGCCAGGTTCTGCGCGTCATTCAGCATCACCCCCCAACTGACCGCCGGGGCTCGCAGCCCGAGTCCCAGGAAGCTAAGTGCCGTCTCGCCAAGGATCATCGCCGGGATCGACAGGGTGGCCGAGGCAATCAGATGTGACATGAAATTCGGCAGCAGGTGCTTGCGGATCACCCGGCCCGAGCTTGCGCCCATCATCTCGGCCGCGCGCACATATTCTTCCTCCCGCAGGGACAGGAATTTGGCGCGAACGGATCGGGCAAGGCCGGGCCAGTCGAGAATGCCGAGGATGATCGAGATGATGAAGAACACCGCAACAGGGCTCCAGTTCGACGGAACGGCGGCGGAGAGCGCCAGCCACAGCGGTAGTTCTGGTAGCGAGCGGAGGATTTCGATCACGCGGTTGATCACCCAGTCGATCCTGCCGCCGAAATATCCGGCCATGGACCCGAAGAGGATGCCCAAAAAGAACGACACCGAGATGCCAATCAGACCCACGGTCAGCGACAATTGCGCGCCGTAGAGGATGCGGCTGAACACATCACGGCCCAGCCGGTCGGAGCCCCAGAGGAACAGTGTGGCACCTTCGGGCGCGCAGAACAGGTGGGTATCCGATCGGATCAGCCCGGCCAGCTTGTATTCGGACCCTTCGCAGAAGAACCGGATCGGGCGCGGGTCTTCGGTGTCGGGGACGAATTTCCACTGGAAGGTCTCCAGATCGGCCTCGGCTACGGTGGGATAGACATATGGTCCGATGAATTCGCCATCATGGAACCAGTTGATCGATTGCGGCGGGGCATACAGGTGCTCTCCGTTCCGGTCATTCGGCCCATAGGGGGCGATGAACCCGGCGAAGGGCAGCATCAGATAGCACAGCAGCAAGAAGATGCCCGAGATCAGGCCCAGCTTGTGCGTTTTGAACTTACGCCAGACCAGCACCCAGTTGGGGGCGTCCAGATCGGCACGCTCCAGCTGTTGCAGGGCGGCTTGCGGGTCGAACGGGGCGTCGTCGACATAGCGGTCGTCGGGATTGTGGGTCATGCCTCGCGCCCCTCATACCGGATGCGCGGGTCGAGCATGACCAGCAGAATGTCCGAGATCATGGTGCCGATCAGGGTCAGCAGCGCCACGAACATCAGGATGAAGGCCGACAGGAACTGGTCCTGCGTCTTGAGCGCGGTCAGCAGGGTCGGGCCGATGGTCTGCAAGCCCAGCACGACCGAGACCAGAACCGAGCCCGACACCATCGAGGGCAGAAGATTGCCGATGTCAGCCACGAAGGGGTTGAAGGCCACGCGCAGGGGATATTTCGTCAGCATTCGCGACGGGGCCATGCCTTTAGCCACAGCGGTTTCCACATAGGGCTTGCCCAGTTCATCCAGCATATTCGCCCGCAGGCGCTGCATCATGGCCGAGGCTCCGGACGTGCCGATCACGAAGGTCGGGACGATCAGGTGGATCAGGATGGATTTCAGCTTTTCCCAGCTCATCGGTTGGCCTTCGAAAGACGGGTCCATCAGCCCACCGATAGGTAGGTTGAAATAGCGATGCCCGTAATAGAACAGGATCAGCGCCAGCAGAAAGTTCGGCGTGGCCAGGCCCAGATAGCCCACAAAGGCCGAGGTATAGTCGATCCATGTCCGCGACCGCGCGGCGGCGATCACGCCCAGCGGCAGCGCCACAGCATAGACAAACAGGATGGCGGCCAGATTGACCACGACGGTCAGCCACAGCGTGTCACCGACAATCTCACGCACGGGACGGTCAAATTCGAAGGACCAGCCGTAATTGCCTTGCAGCAGCCCCTCGAACCCGTGCGGGCCGGGCCAGAAGCCCATCCAGATCAGGTATTGTTCGGGCAAGGAACGGTCCAGCGAATATTCCTTGCGCAGGAATTCAGCCTTGGCCACCCCTGCGGACTGGCCCGAGGCCTGCAGTTCCGCGATCTGGTTGCTGAGATAATCGCCGGGCGGCAGGTTGATGATCACGAAGATCAGAACCGAGACCACCAGCAGCGTCAGCAGCATGGTGAAAAAGCGATACACCGCATAGCGGAGCATGATCATTTAAGTGCTCCCAGTCAGTCGGCGAAATAGAATTCGTCCGGGCGGTGAATGCCGAAATGCGCGCCGGGTTCCCACGCCCACATGGCCTGTTCCGGCACGTTGCGCAGACGGTTGGACACCACAATCGGCTGCGGCGCGCCGTTCAGAATACCGATGGCATACAGCTGCTGGGCGTGGATTTTCAGCATCTCGGTCCAGACGGCCTTGCGTTCTTCGTCTGTTGTGGCCAGCTCCCATTCATGGGCCAGCTGCATCAGGCGTTCGGCCTCGGGCATGTCGGGCTGTTCGCCGACATCGCCGCCGGTCTGATAGAATTGCCCCCATTTGGGCCAGGCCAGAAACACCTGATCCGTTGGCGCCAGATAGGCGGGTGAGGTGTGCATCTGCGGGATGCCGTCATCCCAGCCGAACCAGACCGAAGCCATGGTGCTGCCCGCAAACACGCGGTTGCGCAGGATGTCGCGGTCCAGCGGGCGCATCACCAGATCAACGCCGATTTCGCGCCAGGTGTCGGTGACGATTTGCAGGGCATTTTCAACCTCCTGCCGCTCGCCAGCCGTTTCGATCACCAGTTCCATCGGGCGGCCATCGGGCAGCAGGCGGGTGCCGTCCCGGTCACGCTCGGTCAGTCCGGCCTCGTCCAGCAGGGCGTTGGCCTTGTCGATATCGTATTGCGACCAAGCGGTGGCGTTTTCCTCGTCATAGAACGGAGACGCAGGCAGGACCGACATCGCACCGGGATGGGCAAGCTTGAAATAGAGCGCCTGATTGATCGTCTTGCGATCAATCGCCAGCGACAGGGCGCGGCGCACGCGGACATCGCGCAGAACTTCGCGCCAGCCATCGTCTTCGAAATTCAGGTTCGGATAGATCGCGATCTGCGAGGCAACGCCGGTTTTCCACAGTAAGGTCTTATAGTTCCCCTCTTCCTCGCCCTTTTTCAGGATCGAGGCATCGCGGAAAGCCAGCCCGCGCCCTTGCAGGTCGCTTTCGCCTGCATTGGTCTTGGCGGCGACAAGGCCGGGGGCCACGATCTCCATCTCGACCACGTCGATATAGGGCAGTTGCACGCCGTTGCTGTCGATGCGGTGGTAATAGGGGTTGCGGACAAAGTTGTGCCGGATTTTCTTTCCCGAACTTGCGTTCAGCCAGGGCTGCAAGGTCGGCAACTCGTGATTGTCGAATTTGTAGAGGTTATCCAGCTTGTTATGCAGCGCCGCCCAGCTTTTGACGCGGGCATCTTCGACCTGAAAGGCCAGTTCTTCGGCGTCGGCGAATTTCTCATGATACTGTTTGAGGAACTCGGACGGGCGATAGATGAACGGTGGGCGCGCCTGTGCAAGCGATTGCAGGAAGTTTGGGTTCGGGTCTTCCCATTCAAAAACCACGGTGGTCTCATCCGGGAAGCTGACTGTCGGGGGTTTGCCTTCGACCAGCAGAAAATCCGGCGGGCCTGAGGGGCTGAGCAATTCGTTATTCGCCACATCCTCCCACCAGTACCGGAAATCTTCCGAGGTAAAGGGCGTGCCGTCGGACCATTTATGGCCGTCCCGCAGGCGCAGGGTGAACTTGCGATGGTCTTCATTTTCGAACCCGGCCAGCAGGTCGGGGACGATTTCGTAATTGTGGTCAAAGCCCACCAGACGTGCATAACCGTAGACGACCATCTGTCGGATGTCCTTGGACCGTGTGACCATGGTGCGCAGCGTGCCGCCCGGCGTCCCGAAATCGCGGCCCTTGGCGGCCAGATCGACGATCAGTGGATCTTGGGGAACACGTTCGCCCACGGGGGGCAGATCCCCGCTGTCGACCTCGGCCTGCCAAAAGGTGCTTTCCTGTAGGTTGGCGGGTACATCTGCCGTGGCGGGCAGCGTCCCCAGCAGGGCCAAAACCGGCCCCAAAAGCAGATGTCGAGTGGTCTTAAACATGGCAACGTACCTTATGGCCGGGCTCCATCTCTATCAAGGAAGGTATCACGGAGTCCGAGAAACGAAAGGCGTCATCCCAACTGTCTGGCGAACCTGCGCCCAACGCGACCAGTTTCAGGTCGATCGGGCGGTTGATATCGGGTTCCGGCTGGGCAGCGATCAGCGCCTTGGTGTAGGGGTGACGAGGGTTGTAGAACAGCGTCTCGGGCGGGGCCTGTTCGACCACCAGCCCCTGCCGCATGACAGCAACCTCGTCGGCGATGCGGGCCACGACCGCAAGGTCGTGCGAGATGAACAGATAGGACAGGTTTAGACTGTCCTGCAGGTTTTCCAGAAGGGTCAGGATTTGCTCCTGCACCGACACATCCAGGGCCGAGGTCGGCTCGTCACAGACAATCAGCGCCGGGTCCAGCATCATCGCACGCGCAATCGACAGGCGTTGCCGCTGGCCGCCCGAAAACGCGTGCGGATAGCGTTTCAGCATATCGGAGTTCAGCCCGACCCGCTGCAACATCTCGGCCGCCTTGTCGCGTTGTTCGGCGGTGGTGCCGATGCGATGGATTTCCAGCGGCTCAGTCATCGCGTCCTGAATGCGCATGCGCGGGCTGAGTGAGCTATAGGGGTCCTGAAACACCATCTGCGCCTTGCGTTGAAACGCCGTGCGTTCCTCACGCGACATCTGATGCACGGTGATCGGTTCAGCGTCGGCTGAGGTGCGAAACAGGACCTGACCGCCGGGGTCGGGCAGTTCCGCCCCCAATGCGATCCGTGCCGCCGTGGTTTTGCCCGAGCCGCTTTCGCCCACAATTGCCAATGTCTTGCCGCGCGCCAGTTTCAAATCCACGCCCCGGCAGGCATGGATCATCCGGTCCGCCTTCCAGCCCCGGGTAGAGCGCATGGTATAGGTCTTTGACACATCGGACATTTGCAGGATCAGGTCTTCGTCCGGCATCGGCAGACCCACGGCATCCTGATCCGGTATCTCGGGCGCGGCATCGAACAGCTGCTTGGTATAAGGATGTGCAGGTGCGGTCAGGATCGGCGCGGCAGGTCCGGCCTCCATCACGCGGCCTTTGTGCATGACCACGACCTGCTCGGCCATATTGGCCACAACGCCCAGATCATGCGTAACCAGAATCAGCGCCATGCCCGTTTCGCGCTGCAATTCCTTGATCAAGCCCAGCACCTGCGCCTGCGTGGTCACGTCCAGCGCCGTGGTCGGCTCATCCGCGATCAGCAGTTCAGGGCGGGACACCATAGCCATGGCGATCATCGCGCGCTGGCGCATGCCGCCGGACAGTTCGAACGGATAGGAGTCATACGCCCGCTGCGGATCGGGGAAGCCGACACGTTCGAACTGGGTCAGCACCTCTTTGCGGGCCTGCGCCTCGGACGCGCCGCGATGCAGCCACAGAACTTCGCTGACCTGATTGCCGATCTTGTGCAGCGGCGACAGGGATCGCATCGGTTCCTGAAAGATCATCGACACCCGATTGCCGCGGATTGAGCGCATTTCACGCTCGCTCAGCGTGGTCAGTTCGGCG
Source organism: Ruegeria sp. (assembly GCF_028066395.1). Classification (GTDB taxonomy): domain Bacteria; phylum Pseudomonadota; class Alphaproteobacteria; order Rhodobacterales; family Rhodobacteraceae; genus Ruegeria. Next base: position 15,452 of record NZ_JALCBM010000061.1, on the reverse strand, counting down.
GTGCCCTTGGAATCGTTCAGCGTAATGGTGCCGCTGCGAATCTGCGCCGTGCGCGGTAGAATGCGCAGCGCTGCCCGGCACGAGATGGTCTTGCCCGACCCCGATTCGCCCACCAAAGCCAGCGTTTGCCCCGGCGCGACATCGAAATTGACGTTCTGAACAACGTCAGGACCCGCGCCAAACCCGATGCTCAGATCCCGGACGGACAACAACGCAGTCATACGGGTATTCCACCCGGTTGGCCGTGGAATGACATCGGCGTTCTCTTCTCCCTGTCTTTTTTGGCGCAGTCTCGCGCGGTTGGTGCGGGGTAGTCAAACACCTTCTTTAACCCAATTGTCGCGGTTTTGTGAAAATAAGGGCACCGCGACTACACAAAGTCTTGAGATTTTGTCATCAACGCCGCCAGCGGCACCGGGTAAGTGTCGCTTGAATGAAAAGAGGTTTCGCCCCGTGTCCGACCATCAAAGCCGCCTTGATCTGTTTATCGACCGCATGGTGTCGCAGCGCGCCTGTCTGGATTTCGCCATCGCGCAGACGGCGGGGCAGACCGGCCCGGTCTTTGAGCTTGGGCTGGGCAACGGGCGGACCTATCATCACATGATCCAGCATATTCAGGACCGCCCGGTCTATGTGTTCGAGCGCGCGGTGGCCTCGCACCCGGATTCGACGCCGCCCGATGATCTGGTGATTCTGGGCGATGTGCGTGAGACGCTGCCGGCCTCGGTCGACCGTTTTGGCGCCTCGGCCAGTCTGATCCATGCCGATCTGGGCGGGCATAACCGAGCCAAGAACGATGCGTTTGCGCGCCTCGTCTCGCCTTTGATCGAACCCCTGTTGGCGTCGGGCGGGCTGATGGTGTCCAGTGACCGGATGTATTTCGACGGTTTGACCGAGCTGCTCCTGCCCGAAGGTGCCGTCGAAGGGCGCTGTTTTATCTACCAACGCTGAAATGCCGTAGGGTCCGACTCGCGTGCGGGTCCGGGGACGGTCTAACCTGCCTGTGACACCAAGGGGGAGGGACCGACATGCTGTTCTACGATTGCTCAACCGCGCCAAACCCGCGCCGGGCGCGGATGTTCATCGCCGAAAAAGGGCTGCAGATCGAAACCCGCGATATCTCGATCGCCAAGGGCGAGCAATTGGGTGAGGCTTTCCGCGCGGTGAACCCAAGGGCGACGATTCCGGTTCTGGTGACGGATGAGGGCACGGCCCTGACCGAAAATCTGGGCATCGCCGCCTATCTTGAGGCGCGTTTCCCCGAACCGCCCCTGATGGGGCGCACCCCGGATGAAAAAGGCGCGGTGCTGATGTGGAACTCCATCGTCGAACAGCAAGGCGGCGCGCCGATTGCTGAGGTTCTGCGCAACACGCATCCTGCTTTCAAAGATCGCGCCATCCCCGGGCCGGTCAACTACGCACAAATCCCCGAACTGGCGCAGCGCGGGCAGGACCGGGTGGCGAGGTTCTTTGATCTGCTGGAATCACGGTTGCAGGACAGCCCCTTTATCGCGGGTGAGGCGTTTTCGCTGGCCGATATCTCAACCTTCGTGTTTGTCGATTTCGCCCGCGTCATCAAGATGCGTATCCCTGCCGGGAATACTGCAACGCAGGCGTGGTTCGACGCCATCAAGGCCAGACCCAGCGCGCAGCTTTAGCCCTGTAATGGCGCGTCTAACCGGGGTGTGAAATGAACTGGACAGAAATGTCTAGACAGAAGTGAACAGTGCCGCTAGCGTCCCCGCGAGACATTCAGGGGAGAAGGCGATGAAATCCCAATATCGCGTTGTGGTCATCGGGGGCGGCGTTGTGGGCGCCTCGGTTCTGTATCATCTGGCCAAGTTCGGTTGGTCCGATGTGGTCATGCTGGAACGGCGGCGACTGGCCTCGGGCTCGTCCTGGCACGCGGCGGGCGGCATTCACGCGCTGAATGCCGATCCGAACATGGCGTCGTTGCAGGCCTATACCATCGACCTGCTTAGCGAGATCGAAAAGGAATCGGGCCAGAATATCGGCTTGCACATGACCGGAGGTCTGACGCTGGCCGGAACGCCCGAGCGCTGGGAATGGCTGCAGGCCAACTACCGTATCTTCCAGTCCATCGGCATTGACGATTGCGAATTGCTGACCCCGGAAGAGGCGCAGCGCCGTTGCCCGATCATGTCCACCGATGGCGTTTTGGGTGCGATGTGGGCGGACCGTGAAGGCTATATCGACACCACCGGCACGGTGCAGGCCTATGCCACGGCGGCCAAGAAACGCGGTGCTGAGTATTACGAGGAAACCAAAGTCGAAAGCCTGACCCAGACCGCCGATGGTTGGGAAGTGGTCACGGATAAGGGCACCATCACCTGCGAACATGTGGTCAACGCGGCGGGCCTCTGGGCCAAGCAGGTGGGGCGCATGGCCGGGGTGGAACTACCGGTCTCGCCGCTGAAACATCACTATCTGATCACCGACTCGGTGCCCGAGGTCGCGGCGGCGGATTTCGAGATGCCGATGACCGTGGATCTGGAAGGCTTCACCTATATGCGGCAGGACCAGAAGGGCGTTCTGGTCGGTATCTACGAGGTCGATCACGAACACTGGGCCATGGACGGTGCGCCGTGGAACTATGGCGAGGAGCTGTTTCAGGAACAGCTCGACCGGATCGAGAACGAATTGACGCTGGGCTTTGAACGTTACCCGTCGATCCAGAATGTCGGGATCAAGACATGGGTGAACGGCGCGTTCACCTTCTCGCCCGATGGCAACCCTCTGGTCGGGCCGGTGCCGGGCAAGCGCGGCTATTGGACGGCCTGCGC
>NZ_JALCBM010000061.1:0-12548 GCF_028066395.1 Ruegeria sp. | reverse complement strand
TGGGGCGACGGCACCTGGTGGATCATGGGCAGCTATTACCTGCGCGCCTGGCATATGCGCTGGTTTGATGATCATATGATCGACGGCGTTCAGGTCCGCGATCTGGGCGAGGAATATTGCGGCTTCGCCGTGGTCGGTCCGAAATCGCAGGCGGTGGTCGAGAAACTGGCGGAGCAGGATATCTCGGGCCTGAAATTCATGGGCTGCGGCGATTTCGACATCGGACTGGTCCGTGCCCGCGTCGCGCGCATGTCGGTGACCGGTGAAAAGGGGTATGAGATCAACTGCCGCTACGGTGACCACATCAAGCTGCGCCGCATGTTGTTGGAGGCCGGAGCCAGCGAAGGCATCCGCGAATGCGGCTTCAACGCGATGCTGTCGACTCGGCTGGAGAAAAGCTTTGGCATCTGGTCGGCGGAATTCACTCAAGCCTACACGCCGGGCATGACTGGGATGGACCGCTGGATCGACTGGGACAAGGACTTCGTCGGCAAAGAGGCCGCCTTGGCCGAGCGCGACGGCAACGGCCCGGCGCAGGTTCAGGTGACGCTGGAGGTGGATGCTCTGGATGCCGATGCCAGCGGGTACGAACCGATCTGGGCTGATGATGGCGAACGTGTCGGCTTTGTGACCTCGGGCGGGTACGGCCATTACACTGGCAAATCGCTGGCGATGGCGCTGGTCAATCGCGACAAGGCCGCACCGGGAACCGAGCTTTCGGTGCATGTGGTGGGTGTTGAACGCCCCGCCCGGATCGTTGCCCCTTCGCCCTACGATCCGCAGGGCAAAGCGATGCGGGGTTAGGGGATGAGCGCCCGGCCCTCAGACGGTGGACGGCGCAGGCGCGGCCCCAAAACCGCGCCGCCCGCCAGCCGTGACGTGAACTATCGCCAATTGCGTAACCCCTTCCCGCAGATGGAGGTGTTCCCGGCCGATCAGATCGCCGACATGCACGAAACCGCCCTGCGCACGCTAGAGGAGCTGGGCGTCAAAACCCTGCTGCCCGAGGCGCGACGCATCTTTGCGCAAGGCGGCGCGCGGGTGGATGAGGACAGCGAAATGGTCTTCATCGGGCGTGATATGGTCGAGGCCGCCGTGGCCTCGGCCCCGAAATCTATCAATTGCCGGGCCGGGGCGCGGCACCGGGATTTCACTTTGGAACTGGGATCATTGGTGTTTCAGCCCGGCGCGGGTGCCCCCAATGCCACCGATCTGGAACGGGGGCGTCGTCCCGCGACGGGGCAGGATTATCTGGAATTCCTGAAACTGACCCATCATTTCGATGTGTTCCAGATGATCTCGCCGCAAGTCGAGCCGCAGGACGTGCCGACCCACCTACGGCATTACTTCACCACGCAAGCGCAGATGGAGCTGACGGACAAGTTCCCGTTCTTCTTCTCACGCGGGACGCCGCAGGTGATGGATTGTTTCGAGATGCTGTCCATCGCGCGGGGCCTGTCGGATGAGGATTTCCGCGCCAACCCGCATTGCTACACGATCATCAACACCAACAGCCCGCGCACGCTTGATATCCCGATGGCGCAGGGGTTGATCGATTTTGCCCGCCACGGCCAGATGTCGATCATCACGCCTTTTACCCTGATGGGGGCGATGGCGCCGATCACCGTGGCAGGCGCAATCACCCTGTCCCATGCCGAGGCGTTGGCGGCGCTGACCCTGACCCAACTGACCAACCCGGGCGCGCCGGTCTGTTACGGCACCTTCACCAGCAATGTGGACATGAAGTCGGGCGCACCTGCCTTCGGGACGCCCTCGCACTTTCAGGCCTCACTGGCCGCCGGGCAACTCGCCCGCCATCTGGGCCTGCCATGGCGGTCCGCTGCGGGCTCGGCGGCGAATATCAACGACGTGCAGGCGGCGAATGAAAATCAGTTTGGCCTCTGGGGCTGTTTGATGGCCGGGGCAACGGTGATCATCCATTCCGCAGGGTGGCTTGAGGGCGGGCTGACGGTGTCTTTCGAGAAAATGATCTGCGACGCCGAGGTGCTGAATATGGTGGCCGAGCTGTGCGCTGGCGCTCAGGCCGGGCCGGACGAAATCGGGTTCGACACCGCCCTGGCCGAGGTCGAGCCCAGCGGCCATTTCTTTGCCACCAGCCAGACGATGGAGCGTTACAACACCGCCTTTTACCAACCGCATCTGCACGACTACGCCAATTTTGGCACCTGGACCGAGCGTGGCGCGGTGGATGCCAATCAGCGTGCCACCGGTGTCTGGAAGGACATCCTTGCCAATTTCAAACCTCCTTCCGATGGAACAACCCATCTGGACGCGCTAGAGGGTTTCATCGCCCGCCGCACTGCCGAAGGCGGCGCCCCGCCGGAGAGTTGAATGAGCACCAAACCGATCCTTCACCGCGATGACCCCGAAGCCGAGCCGCTGGTGGGCAACATCAAGGTCACGCGCGATGACTGGCTGAATGTGGCGATGGATGTACTGATCTCGGACGGGGTCGAGCAGGTGAAGGTGCTGAACCTGGCCGAACGGATGGCGGTATCGCGATCCTCGTTCTACTGGTACTTCAAGTCCCGGCAGGAACTGCTGGACGCGCTGATCGCCCGCTGGCAGGCGACCAATACTGCGGCCCTGATTGCACAGTCCGAACTGCCTGCGGAGACGATCACGGCGGCTGTGTGCAATGTGCAGCGCTGCGTTGTGAATCCTGATCTATTCGACACGGCGCTGGATTTCGCAGTGCGCGACTGGGCGCGCCGGTCGGGCAAGGTGCGGCGGATGCTGGATCAGTCGGACGCCCGCCGTCTGGCGGCCCTGCGCGCCATGTTCATCCGGTTTGATTATGACGAGACCGAGGCCGAAACCCGCGCCCGGGTGCTGTATTACATGCAGATCGGTTACGATCTGGCACAGTTGGGTGAACCGATAGACGTGCGCCTGTCGATGGTGCCGCATTACCTTTATGTTTTCACTGGCGTCGAACCTCTGCCTGCCGAGGTCGAGGAATTCAGCGCCTATGCGAAACGGTTCTGGCTGGGTATGGATCAGGAGGTCCCCTGACGCGCCGTGTCAAAGCTGGCCTGCCGGACAGGCCCATAGCCGCGCACCTGATCGGCGGTTGAAAGGACGTCCAGCCATTCTGCTTCGGACGTGGCCGTATAGCCGTTGATCAGCCGATCCAGAAGGCCCTGATACCATGCCAGAATCTCGCGGTGCAGCCGTGCTTCGGAGTGATAGCCGAAGGGGTTCCAGACCTTCCCGCGCAGCCCCTTGCCGCGCGCCATCAGGGTCAGCAGCGGGCGTATCCAGGGGCCGAATTCCCGTTTGATTGGGCGGCCTCGCCCGTCCTTGCGCCAACTGAACAAGGGCGGGGCGAAGTGGTGTTTTGTTTTGAAATCACCCTCGAACGTGCGGTTCAACTCGTCGGTGAAGGCCTGCGATGTTTGCAGCCGCGCGACCTCGAATTCGTCCTTGTAGGCCATGAAACGGAACAGGTTGCGGGCGGCGCTTTCGATGATCTGGTCTGACATCTGCGCCGCCCGCAGTGCCTCAATGCGGTTGGTGTACCGTTCGGCATAAGCCGCGTCCTGATAATCACGCAGGAAGGCGGCGCGGCGGGTGATCATCTGATCCAGCGTTTCTTCCTTGTCCTGCGCCGCGGGGTCGCTCGGTAGGCGCGCGGGGTCTGCGGCCAGACATCGACCGATGGCGAAGGCCATCCGGTTCTTCTCTATCGCGACACCGTTCAGCAGGATGGCCTGCCCCAAGGCGCTATGGGACACTGGAACCAGCCCTTTCTGCCACGCATAGCCCAGCAAGATCACATTGGCGAAAACCGCGTCACCCAGCAGAGCCTCGGCCATTCGATTGGCATCGAAACCCGTCAGGTTCTCGGCCCCAACAACCTCTGCAATCGCCTGCTCGCGGGCGGATACCTGCAATTGTGCATCCCGGTGCAACACCAGATCGCCGGTTGGCATCTCAGCCCGGTTCAGCACCACGCGCGTACCCGGGCGGTAATGGGCCGAGGCTTTGGGCGCCGAGCTGACCACCACATCACAGCCGATCACCGCATCGGCGGCACCGGTATCGATGCGCACCTGATTCAGCGTCTCGGGCGTTGGGGCCAGTCGGATATAGCTGAGGACAGTGCCGAATTTCTGCGCGAAGCCGGTGAAATCCAGCACGGATGTGCCTTTGCCCTCAAGATGCGCGGCCATGGTGATCAGGGCGCCCACGGTGACAACGCCGGTGCCGCCGACACCGGTGACCAGCAGGTCATAGGGTTGATCCAAAGCGAGCAGGGCGGGCAATTGCAGATCGGCTTCCAGCGCGGTCAGGTCCAGTTCTGCACCCTGTTTCCGACGTTTGGCGCCTTCGACGGTCACAAAGCTGGGGCAGAACCCGTTCAGGCAGGAAAAATCCTTGTTGCAGGTGCTCAGGTTGATCTTGCGTTTGCGTCCCAGCGGGGTTTCGCGCGGCTCGACGCTCAGGCAGTTGGACGCGACCGAGCAATCGCCGCAGCCTTCACAGACCAGATCGTTGATCCAGACGAAACGGTCGGGGTCCTCCATCGTGCCCCGCTTGCGACGGCGGCGCTTTTCGGTGGCGCAGGTCTGTTCATAGATCAGGACCGTGACGCCGGGGATGTCGCGCAGCTCGCGCTGCAGCGCGTCCATCTCGGCCCGGTCGTGGAAGGTGGTGCGCTGCGGAAAGTCCGAATGTCGGAACTTGCTGATATCGTCGGAAACCAGCGCGATGCGCTCCACCCCTTCGGCGCGACAGGTCTGGGCGATGCCTGAAACGCTGACGGGTCCGTCCACCGGCTGCCCTCCGGTCATCGCAACGGCGTCGTTATAGAGGATCTTGTAGGTGATATGCGTCCCCGCCGCGACCGCCTGCCGGATCGCCAGAGAACCCGAGTGATACCAGGTCCCCTCGCCAAGATTCTGGAAGATATGCTTGCCGCCGTTGAATTTCGACGCCACCACATGTGGCACCCCTTCGCCCCCCATCTGCGCATAGCCCACGGTCTGGCGATCCATCCAGGACGCCATGACATGACACCCGATGCCGCTGGCCGCCGTTGACCCTTCGGGCACCTTGGTCGAGGTGTTATGCGGACAGCCCGAGCAGAAATAGGGCGTGCGCGTCGCGCCGGGCACGTTGATCAGCTGCGGCGGCCTGTCGGTCAGCGCTTTGGCCTTGGCGGGCAAGTGTTCCTCGGGGAAGAACGTATGCAGGCGCGCGGCGACGATGGGGGCTAGCATCAGCGGGCTGAGTTCGCCGGTCCATGGGATCAGCGGCTCGCCATGACTGTCATATTTACCGACCATCTTGTGCGGCTTGTCGCCGGGCCAGTCGTAGAAGTATTCCTTGAACTGGCTTTCGATGATGCCACGTTTTTCCTCGACCACCAGCACCTCGGCCTTGCCCTTCACAAAGCGCAGCGCGTTGCGGCGGGCCAACGGCCAGACCATGCCGACCTTGTAGATGTCGATGCCCAGTTCCCGGCATTTGGCCTCATCCAGACCCAGCAGACGCAGCGCCTCCATCAGGTCCAGATGGCCCTTGCCGGTGGTGACAAAGCCGAACTTGGCCTTGTCGATGTCATAGATGCGCCGGTCGATCGGGTTCTCTTCGGCAAAGGCGCGCACGGCGCGCAGCTTGGCCTGAACGCGGGTTTCGATCTCGGGCGAGGGCAAATCGGCAGAGCGTACATGTAAGCCGTTCGCAGGCAGGTCTATGTCAGGCAGGGTGAATTGCCGGTCCGGGCGCAATTCGACCGACCGCGCGCTTTCCACGGTTTCCGAGACCGCCTTGAACCCGACCCATGTGCCCGAAAACCGCGACAGGGCCAGCCCGTATTCGCCGAACTCAAGATATTCTGCGACCGAGGCCGGGTTCAGCGTCGGCATGAACCACGCCATGAAGGCCACGTCCGACTGATGTGGCATCGAACTGGATACGCAGCCGTGGTCATCCCCTGCCACCACCAGAACGCCTCCCTTGGGGGCCGAGCCATAGGCGTTGCCGTGTTTCAACGCATCGCCCGAACGGTCGACACCGGGGCCCTTGCCGTACCACATGGAAAAGATGCCCTCGACCTCGCATTGCGGGTCCAGCGTGGCCTGCTGCGCGCCCAGAACGGCCGTTGCGCCAAGGTCTTCGTTGACAGCGGGCATGAAGGTGATGTGGTCGGCGGACAGCCGGTCCTGCGCGCGCCACAGTTCCAGATCCAGCGCGCCCAGCGGCGAGCCGCGATAACCCGAGATGAAGCCGGCCGTATTCAGCCCCGCCTGCCGGTCGCGCCGGGCCTGATCCATCATGATCCGGGCCAGTGCTTGCGTGCCGGTCAGAAACACGCGGCCTGTGGTTCGGGTGTACCGGTCGTCAAGCTGATAGGTGGTCAGGGCGGGGCTGTGGTGGGTCATCGCGTGCGTCCATCGGATTGCTTGGACCGGAATTCTAACCCGCTTGCGATGAATAATTGTGCCAGTATGACCGAGATATTGCCATAAAGTCGGAAAATTTGTTCAATGATGGCGGTAATATCGAAAGGATTCACCAAGTTGAGCCAACTGGACGATAGGGACCGCCGTATCCTGCAGCATCTGCAAACCGATTGCCGTATGTCGAACGCCGATCTGGCCGAGGCGGTGGGCATGTCGGCCTCGGCCTTGTGGCGCCGGGTGCGGATGCTGGAGGAAGCCGGGATCATCGAACGTTATGGCGCCGTGGTGAACCCACCCGCCATGGGCTTGGCGTTCGAGGCCATTGTCCACGTCCACCTGACCCGCCATGACCCGGACCGGATCGTCGATTTCATCAGCGCGGTCGAAACCAGCCCCGAGGTGCAGGAATGCTATGCCACCACCGGGCAGGCCGATTACCACCTGCGGGTGCTCTGCCGCGATCTGGCGGCCTATAACGAGTTTCTGGAGGATTTCCTGTTTCGTCTGCCCGCCGTCGCCAGCGCGCAGACCAATGTTGTATTGCGCACGATCAAACGCAATCGACCGATTGTGCCCTAGGCGGCAAAAGTCGCCCAGGCCCAGGCCATGGCGATATAGGTCAGATTGTGCATGCACTGATCCAGCCCCGCTGCGCGCCAAAAGGCGGCCTGATTGGGCTGCAGCCGTTTCTTGTCGGAATAGCTGGCCTTGGCAAAGTCGATGTGGAAATGAACAATCCATTCCAGCGCCGCGATGATCAGAATGAATTCAACCGGCGCACGAAACAGCGCAAAAATAATGACCGAGCCCACAACATGCACGGCGGCATGCTGAGCCCGGCCCATATGAAGATATGAGCCTCGCCCCGAAAGCATCTTGGGCGTCTGTAGGTAGTAGTCGGCGAACATGTGTTTGATCTGCAGCAGGCAGAGCAACAACAACACAGCGCCTATTGTTGCAGGCAAATGGACCCTCCCGATATCGTCCTGAGTCTCAGCTTAGGGGGTAACAGGGCCGCGCGCAAATGAACTAGTTCACACAACGGGAAATTGGTGAATTTTGGGAATTCATTTGCCTCTCAGGACACGATTGCGGTAAATTCGGATCGTTGTATTCGCGTCGAAATCAGTGATTTACAGCGTTTTGCGTTTACTTAAGACATATGTATCGAAAGACGCATTCGACCGGAGGGAGAGGCAGCGCATGCCGATTCAAATTAAACGCAAAGCGCTTTGAGCGGCGGAACAAGAGTGGGGCAGGTTCCATAGAACGCACGATCTTTCGGTTCATCTGGAAATACTCCAAACGCGACCAGTTGATTTTGCTGGCCGTGACCTCGACCCTGTTCCCGCTGCTGTATCTGACGCTGGAACTGCCCAAGCGCATCATCAACGACGCCATCGGCGCGGCCAGCCCGGTGGTCGATGTCATGGGATACAGTCTGACGCAGACGACGTTTCTGATGATCCTGTGTTTCGCCTTTTTGATCGCGGTTCTGGCGCATGGCTTGATGAAAATGCGCATCAACACGATGAAAGGTGTCCTCAGCGAACGGATGCTGCGCCGGTTTCGCTATCAATTGATCAGCCGCGCCCTGCGCTTTCCGCAGCCTTATTTCGAACGGGTCAGTCAGGGCGAGATGGTGTCGATGATCACCGCTGAAAGTGAGCCGATGGGCGGCTTGATGGGCGATGCGATCAGCCAGCCGGTGCTGCAGGCCGGGCAGATGATCACGATCCTGTCTTTTCTATTCCTGCAAAGCGTCTGGTTCGGACTGGCGGCGGTGGCGTTGATCCCGTTGCAAGCCTGGCTGATCCCGCGCCTGCAACGCCAGATCAACCTGCTGAACAAGAAACGTATCCAAGAGGTTCGCGTTCTGGCCGCACAGATTGGCGAGAATGCCGCCGGGGCCTCGACCCTGCGGGCAAACGGGGGGTGGCGGTATCGGCGGGCGATGATCTCGGACCAGTTGGGGCGGCTGTTCGCCATCCGGTTCGATATCTATCAGAAAAAGTTCTTTATGAAGTTCATCAACAACTTCATTTCGCAACTGACGCCCTTCATGTTCTATCTGGTCGGCGGTTTGCTGGTGTTGCAGGGCTCGGTCTCGCTGGGGGCGCTGGTGGCGGCGCTGGCGGCCTATAAGGACCTGAGTTCACCGTGGAAAGAGCTGCTGACCTATTACAACCAGACCCAGGACATGTCCCTGCGGTGGGAGGTGGTGATCGAACGCTTTGCCCCCAGCGGCATGCAGGACGAAAAGCTGTTCGAAGGCGAGCCTGAAGCCCGCCCCCGTCTGACCGGGGATATCGTGCTGGATCACGTCTCGGTTCGGGATATGGACGGCAATCAGGTGCTGGATGATCTGGAACTGACCTTCCCGGCGGGCCAGACCGTCGGCATATCCGCCCCCAGCGAGGAAGACCGCCGCGCATTGGCCGAGCTGCTGACCCGCGAAATCCTGCCCTCTGCCGGGCGGGTCGAGATCGGGGGGCAGAACCTGTCGGGGCTGCATCAGGCGGTGGTGGCCGCGCGGATCGGCTATGCCTCGTCCCGGCCGGTGATGTTTCAGGGCTCGCTGGGCGACAATGTGATGATGCCGATGCGGTTCAGGCCACTGTCGGCAGGCGGCGATGATCCCGATTTCGCCGAGACCCTGCGCGCGGGAAACAGCGCTGATCCGTTCAAGGCCGACTGGCTGGACCCGTCTCTGGCGGGGTTTGCGGATTCGGACGCGCTGCGGGACTGGTGGCTGCAATTGATCGACGGGATGGGGTCGGGCACCGCCCTGTTCCTGCGCGGGGCCGAGCAGGTGTTTGATGCCGCTGATCATCCGATCCTGGCGCAGAAACTGGTCGAGATGCGACCGCTGGTACAAGAGGCCGTTCGGGCGGCGGGGCTGGATCAGCAGGCGCTGGTGTTCGACCGCGACAGCTATAACCCGGCCCTGCCCGTGGTCGAGAACCTTTTGTTTGCATCGCCACGCGTGCCGGTCACGCAGGATTTGCTGGCCCGGCAAGCCGTGTTTCTGGGTCAGTTGCGGGAATTGGGGCTGGACGAAACCCTGATCGGCCTGACCCGCGATGTCATCGAGATGTTGCGCCAGATCTTCGGGCTGGACGGCACTGATCATCCGTTGTTCCGCAAGCTGGGGCTTGAGGTTCAGACCTATGAGGCTGCGGTCGAACTGGTCGAACACACGCGGAAAGAAGGCGTTGCCGGGTTGGATGACGACCAACTGGCCAGCCTGCTGTCTGTGCCCTTTGTGATCTCGGAAGAACAGATTGGCCCGGCCTTCACCGATGAGCTGAAGGATCGCATTCTGGAACTGCGCGCCAGCCATTCCGACAAGCTGATGGCGCATTTGTACGACGTGTTCGTGCCTCTGGACGCGCAGGAATTCGCGCCCGGCCTGACGGTGATGGAAAACGCGCTGTTCGGCAAGGTCAGCCAGATCGGCGGCGCGCGCTCGGACGAGGTGCGCAAGATCATCGTTGATGTGCTGGCCGAAAACGGTGCCCGCCCGCTGGTGGTGGAGCTGATCTATGACGTGCCCGTCGCGCTGGGCGGTCAGAACCTGCCCGCCGTCTTTGCCGAGCCGCTGGCCTTTACCCGCGCCACCATCAAGAAGCCCGACATTCTGATCCTGGAAAACGCGCTGGCCAGTTATGACATGCAAACGCAGGTGGCGGTCTACAAGAACCTGCGGGCTTTGTTGCCGCAGACAACTGTCATATACCTGAACGATCAGTTTCAGAACCCGCAGGCCTTCGACATGTTCGTGGAAATCCGTCAGGGCCGGGTGGTCTCAGGCGAAGGGCCGATGGACGTGGAAGAAGACAGTGCCTCCTCTGCCGATCTGGCGCGCAAGCTGCGGGCGCTGGAACAGACGCCGCTGTTCTCTGGCCTCGACCGGCGGCAGTTGCGGCTGCTCGCCTTTGGGGCGCGCTGGTTCGATGCCAAACCGGGTGAGGTCGTGTTTCTGAAAGACGACCAGCCCACCGATGGCGCCTATGTGGTGCTTGAGGGCGAGGCGGGCTTGTATCTGCCGCACCACGACGGTCCGGATCAGTTGATCACCAAGGTCGGCTCCGGCGCATTGGTCGGAGAGCTGGGCCTGATCCGCAAGGAACCCCGCGCGCTGAGCATGATTGCCGAGACCCAGCTGTCCTGCCTGCGCATCGGCGAAGAGGAATTCCTGGCCGTTGTGGAAAACGACGCGGCCACGGCGTTCAAGCTGATGCAGGTGATTGCGGGCTACGTCTCGAACTGACGCGGGTCAGGTTTCGGGTTTGCAGAACAGATCGTATAACAGCTCGATCACCTGCGCGGTCTTGCCGTCATGCAGGGCGTAGTAGATCGTCTTGCCGTCGCGACGGGTGGTCACCATACCCTCTTCCCGCAGGCGGGCCAGCATCTGGCTGACGGCGGCCTGCCGCATGTCTAGCAGGGCCTCCAATTCGCCGACCGAACGTTCCCCTGTGCCCAGATGGCAGAGGATCATCAGCCGCCCGTGATGGGCCAGCGCCTTGAGGAACGCGGCCGCCTGCGCGGCGCTTTCCTTCATGTCTTCGGGCGTTTTCGGCGAAGGCGGAGTGGTATCAGAGTCTTGAACAGTCACGTGTGAACCGGGTCATGGGGAGTGGTTCGGCGCAATATGCCCTAAAAAGCTCGTGTTTGTCACCCCTCGGTTGCAGGCGCACCCCCTTGAAAAGCATTGCCGTTGACGTAATCGCAGGGGTCTTCCTGCATCTGCAGGTGCAGCCCGTCACCGGTATAGGGGTGGGCACGGGCCAGATCCTCGTCCACGTCGATGCCCAGACCCGGCGCTGTGGGGGCGGGGACAAAACCGTCCTGTACGCGGATCGAGCCCTTGATCAGTTGGTCATGGAACGGGGTTTCGATGGTTTCCAGCAGCAAAAGGTTCGGGATCGAGGCCGCAAGGTGGATGTTGGCAGCCCATTCCACCGGACCGGCATAAAGATGCGGGGCCATTTGCGCGTTGAACACCTCGGCAATGGCGGCGACCTTCTTCATCTCCCAAATCCCGCCGGCGCGGCCCAATGCCGGTTGCAGAATTTCGGCAGCTCCGGCGCGCAGGACGGCGCTGAATTCGGCCTTGGTCGTCATCCGCTCACCCGTGGCCACCGGGATGCGAACATTGCGGGCGACGCGGGCCATATCCTCGATCATGTCGGGTGGGGTGGGTTCTTCGAACCAGAGCGGCGAATAGGGCTCTAACGCCTGACCTAACCGGATCGCGCCTGCGGTGTTGAACTGGCCATGGGTGCCGAACAGCAGATCGGCCCTGTCGCCCACCGCCTCACGGATGGCTTTGCAAAAGGCGACCGACATTGAGATATCGGACATCGCAGGCATATGTCCGCCGCGCATCGTGTACGGCCCGGCAGGATCGAACTTGACGGCGGTATAACCGCGCCGGACCATTTCGGCCGCGCATTCGCCAGCCTGATCGGGTGAGGTCCAGAAATCGGTCAGATTGTGCTGGGGCAGGGGGTAGAGATAGGTATAGGCGCGGATGCGGTCGTTCATCCGACCCCCGAGCAGCGCATAGACGGGACGGTCGCGGTCCTTGCCTAGAATGTCCCAACAGGCGATCTCAAGCCCCGAAAACGCGCCCATCACCGTCAGGTCCGGGCGCTGGGTAAAGCCGCTGGAATAGGCGCGGCGGAACATCAGTTCGATGTTTTCGGGGTTTTCACCGGCCATGTGGCGGTCGAACACGTCGCGGATGACATGGCGCATAGCCTCTGGGCCGACGGAAGAGGCATAGCATTCCCCCCATCCGGTGATGCCGGTATCGGTGGTCACTTTGACCAATATCCAATAGCGCCCACCCCAGCCCGGCGCGGGCGGGGCGGTGACGATGATGTCGAGATCCTGCAGCTTCATGCGCTTTCCTCCGTAGGGCGGGCTTCAGCCCGCCACTGCGCCCCGGTCGAACACAATCACATTGCGTTTTGCCGATCCGCTCTTGGTATCCTCGATCGCCTCGTTGATCTGATCCAGCGACCAGCGGCCTGAGATCAACTCGTCCAGTTTCAGCCGCCCCTGTTCATAAAGATCGATCATCCACGGGATGTCGCGCTGAATGAC
>NZ_JALCBM010000060.1:25931-27424 GCF_028066395.1 Ruegeria sp. | reverse complement strand
ATGCCAACGGGGCCAAGCTGGTACGCCTGTCGACGATGGGTATCCTGCAATACATTGCGCCGACCATGATCTTTGTCACCGCCATTTTCGTATTCGGAGAACAGATCGACCGAGGACGCATGATCGCCTTTCCGCTGATCTGGGCCGCGCTTGTGGTGTATTCGATCCCGATGATCCGCCAGATGCGGGCTCAGGCCTGAAGCAGGTGGGCGGCCTCGCGCGCCCAGATGGCATAGGTTCTGGGGCTGGGGTGGTATCCATCCGGTGCAATCAGCGCGGGGTCATTGGGTAAATCCAACGACAGATGCCGGGCCTGCGGGAACTCAGCCGCGACCTGTTGCAATCCCCGATCCAGCCGCGCGGCCTGTCGGCCCAGAACCCAGGCGAGCGGTTGTGGCAGGGCGGGGAAACGCTCCATCTGAGGAACCGCCGTGACCACGACACGCCGCGCCCCAAGCGGGCCGGTGAGATGGGTCAGCAACTGCCGTTGTCGATTGATGAATGCCCCGCGAGTTATGCCTCGGGTCACGTCATTCACGCCCAACGCGGTGACAGCCATGTCGAATTGGCCCTGCAGAGCTACAAGCCGATCCAGAGTGTCTTGGGTTGTGTGTCCTGTCGTCGCCTCCAACCGCCATTCGACGCAGTAATGCCGTGCCAGTTGGGCCACCAGTTGGCCTGACAGCGCCTGATCCTGCGTGCCAGCCCCGACACCGGCGGCCGAGCTGTCCCCGGTGATCAGCAGCCGCAGACGTAGGCCGCGACCCGAGCGTCCCTCGCGTGGGCCCGAGGGTTCAGGCAAGATACGCGCTTGTCGCCGGACCATCATACCCTGCGCGGCCAGAACCGGCAGCAGGGGCACCCTGACAATCTGATCAGAGGCAATCGGGCCTGGCATGATCAGCGCAGGGCGTCTTTGTATTCTAGGAAACGAGGGTCGCTCATGACCCGCGCCATCATCGCTTCGCGCAAGGCGCCCACGGTTTTGTGGGGGCGCATGACCACCTCGAACTCCTGTATCAGGCCGTCCGCGTTCAGGGTGATCAGGTCCACGCCCACCGCGTCCAGATCACCGACCTTGCACTGAAATTCCAGCGCCCAGTCGGGGCCATCGCCCATGATCCGGCGGTATCGGAAGTCCGAGAAGACTTGCGCTACATGCCCCAGCACCGCCGCCACAGGCGCGCGCCCGGTCCAGGTGCTGTAATAGGTGGGCGGCATGAACCGCGCATCCTCGGCCAGCAATTCCTGAACCTGGGCTTCATCACCCTTGGCGACAACCTCTTGCAATCGTTTAATGGTGGGGTGCATGTCATCTTCCTTCCCTTGCGGTCAGAGTTGCGGAACAGGGCAACCGAGGCAAGGACGACGTTGCGGGAAGGGACGCGCTGCGATAGGCAGGCGCGCATGAGCGAGACCTATGATCCCCCCCAGACTCCGCTGGATATCCTGCACGAAGATGCGCAGCTGATCGTGGTGAACAAACCTGCGGG
>NZ_JALCBM010000060.1:22090-25831 GCF_028066395.1 Ruegeria sp. | reverse complement strand
ATCCGGTTGTTTCCCAAGACGGGCCGGTCCCATCAACTGCGGGTGCATATGCAGGCGCTGGGTCATCCAATTCTGGGTGACCCGTTCTATGCCGAAGGGGCGGCGCGGGATTTCCCCCGGCTGATGCTGCATTCCGAGGAGCTGCGCCTGAAAAACCCCGAAGGGGGCGTGGCGATGAAATTCCGCGCCCCGGCCGAGTTCTAGGCGCTGCTAACCCATAACATCTTCAGATTGCCCAGTGAAAACCGCCTGCGACGCGCCCGTGGGGTGTCGGCGCAGTGGTGGCGGGCGGCGGCCAGTTCGCGTTCAATCTCGAACCCGCGCAAGGCGTGATCCTGCGACCAGCGGCCCAGTTTCAGGGTCATCATGACGTGGTTGTCCAGGTGGGGCATCGGTGATCTCCTGTCTTGCGATCACTTGATCCTGCGCCCACACTCCTGACAGCCCGTTGTCAGGGGGGTATGGTAGGATGTCAGCAGTTTGCAGGAGGTCTGACATGCGCCGTTCAACCCGGTTGTTCGAAATCATCCAGATATTGCGCGCCACCGATGCGCCGATCACGGCCGAGACGCTGGCGGACAAGCTGGAGGTCTCGGTCCGCACGGTCTATCGCGACATTGCCGCCCTGCAGGCGCAGCGCACGCCGATTGAAGGCGAGGCAGGCGTCGGTTACCTGATGCGGCGCGGCTATGACCTGCCGCCGCTGAATTTCGATGCCGAAGAGGTTGAGGCGCTGTGGGTCGGCCTCTCGATGCTGGCCCGCACCGGTGACAGCACGTTGCAACAGGCCGCCGACCGGGTCTGCCGCAAGATCGAGGCTCTGCGCGCGCCCGCCGATTGGTTGCAGGTTGCCCCGTGGGGTGCCCCCGCCGACGATCCCGAGAAAGGCTGCATCTCAATCGCCACATATCGCGAGGCGATCCGGGCCGAGCAGAAGCTGCGCATCACCTATGTAAATCCCGCCAATGACCGGACCGAGCGGATCGTGCGCCCCGTGGCGCTGATCTATCACATCGAATGCACCATGCTGGCCGCCTGGTGCGAGCTGCGCGGTGGGTTTCGCCATTTCCGCACCGACCGGATCTGGTCTTGCGATGTGACCGACGATCACTTCTGCGGTCAGGGCCAACCCTTGCGCGCGATCTGGCAGGAGCAGAACCGCTGGGACACCCCGGCAGGCGCAGCCTGAGCGGCGGTGTTTCGCCGATTTCACCGATTTGTTGCTTGAGGCCCCTGTCGGCCCTTGTGCTATAGTGCCTTAAATCAATGAACCCGGCGAACGGGTTATGGAGCAGAAGGTGATTCCATGACGATTTCCAAGAGTATCCTGGCGGCCAGCGTCTGTTCGGCCCTGTTTCTGGGCGCCTGTACGGACCCCGGCACGTTGAACCTGCCAAGCGACCCGAACCAGAACGCCAAACAGGGCGCCTTGCTGGGGGGTCTGATCGGCGCGGGTGTTGGCGCGATTGCCAATGATTCCGACCCGTTGCTGGGTGCGCTGGCCGGTGGTGCCATCGGGGCCGCTGGTGGCGGGCTGATCGGTAATCAGTTGGACAAACAAGCGGCAGAGCTGCGCCAGCAACTGGCCAATGACGGGATCACCATCGTCAATGCGGGCGACCGCCTGATCGTGACCGTGCCCAACGACATCACCTTTGACACCGACAGCGCGACCGTGCGCCCGGCGCTGCGGTCTGATCTGGTGAAGGTCGGGCAGAACCTGGTGAACTACCCGAATTCGAACGTTCAGATCATTGGGCACACCGACAGCGATGGCGAAGCCTCGTACAATCAGGGCCTGTCCGAACGCCGCGCCAGTGCGGTGGCCAGTATCCTTCAGGCCAACGGGGTCAACTATTCCCGCATCACCACGATCGGGCAGGGTGAGAACAACCCCATCGCCTCGAACCTGACGCCTGCGGGCAAGGCGCAAAACCGCCGGGTCGAAATCATCATCGTACCCAGCGCCTGATTTCGAATTTTGACGCATTGAAAAAGGGGCCGCATTTGCGCGCCCCTTTTTTCGCACCCTGACTGTGCGTCAGATGGGGTGGGGTTTGCGCCCGAATTGGGTAAGCTGTCCCAATCCTGAATGACGGAGTATCCCCGATGTCCGACCCGATCCTTCTTGCCCTGTCCGGTTCCTTGCGCGCCGAGGCGACCAATCGCAAATTGATGCGCGAGGCCGCGCGGCTGTTCGAACCCGGCACCTATATCGAGGCTGACCTGAACCTGCCGCTTTATGATGGCGATGTCGAAACGGGTCAGGGCATCCCTGACAAGGTGCAACTGCTGGCCGATCAGATCGCGCAGGCGGATGCGGTGATCATCTCGACCCCGGAATACAACAAGGGGCCGTCCGGCGTGCTGAAAAACGCGCTGGACTGGGTCAGCCGCACCAAAGGGCATCCGTGGATGGACAAGCCGGTGGCGGTGATGTCGGCGGCAGCAGGTCGCGCGGGGGGTGAGCGGGCACAGATGGTGCTGCGCACCTTTCTGGTGCCGTTCCAGCCGCGCGTACTGTCAGGTCCTGAAATCCATCTGGCCGACAGTTCGAACGAATTCGACGAACAGGGGCGGTTGTCGAGTGACAGGTATGAGAAATCCCTGCACACGCTGATGCAGAAACTACGGGCCGAGCTCGGACGCTAGGCTGCTTGCCCCTCTGACCCGGCGGTCCTAGTCTGCCGGGATGGAAACACAGACCGAGACCCAGCGCGACGTATTGGACCCGGCCCGAGCCGCCGCCTTTCAGGTGGCGTTGGGGCAAGTGCCGTTGATCAGTGCGGGCTCGGCCCTGCCGCCGTTCTTTCATCAGCTCTATTTCTGGTCTCCGCAACCCCCTGACCGGTTGGGCCGTGACGGGCATCCGCTGGTGGGGCAGGGGTTGATCCCCGATATGGGCCTGCCGCGCCGGATGTGGGCGGGTGGTCGGTTGGAGTTCCACACACCCCTGATCGCGGGCACAGGGGCCGAGCGTCGTTCGGTCTGCGAAAGTGCCACGGCCAAGACCGGGCGCACCGGGCCGCTGG
This sequence comes from Ruegeria sp., assembly GCF_028066395.1. Classification (GTDB taxonomy): domain Bacteria; phylum Pseudomonadota; class Alphaproteobacteria; order Rhodobacterales; family Rhodobacteraceae; genus Ruegeria. Next base: position 22,799 of record NZ_JALCBM010000060.1, on the reverse strand, counting down.
CCTTCGTCACCCTGCGCCATGAGTATTGGCAAAACGGCGCGCTGTGCTTGACCGAGTGGCAGGATCTGGTCTATCGCGAGGACCCCGCGCCCGACGCCCGCGTCCCGACCCCACCTGTTGCCCGAACGGATGAGACCGACCAGCGCGAGGTTGAGTTCGATAGCACCTTGCTGTTTCGTTACTCGGCCCTGACCTTCAATGGTCACCGCATCCATTACGATCTGGACTATGCCCGCGATGTCGAAGGCTATGGCGGGCTTGTGGTGCATGGCCCCCTGCTGGCACAGCATCTGATGCTGATGGCCGAGGATTTGATGGGCCCTTTGCGGCAGTTTTCCTTCCGCGCATCCTCTCCCCTGATGCACTATGAAACAGCGACTCTGTGTCGGGCCGGGTCGGATCTGTGGGTGCGTGGGCCGGATGGTCGGCAGTGCATGCAGGCCGTGGCGTTAACCTAACCGTTTCTGCATGATGATCGAGGTCGGGCGGTCATAGCCGGGATGTGCAGCCTCGCCGGTCTTCACAAATCCCAACCTTGCAAAGGCAGCGTGGTTTTCGACCAGTTCGACCCGGGTTTTCAGTTCCAATATGTCAAAACCCAAAGCCCGCGCGCGGGTTCCGGCCAGATCGACCAGTTGCCGCGCCAGACCCGTGCCGCGTTTGCTGGCGTCCACCGCAAGCTTGCTCAGATACAGACGACCGGGTTTGC
>NZ_JALCBM010000060.1:2690-21990 GCF_028066395.1 Ruegeria sp. | reverse complement strand
CCCGTCGCATGGACCACCTGCCCGGCATCGGGGGCCTCGGGCACGACCTCGACGCCCATCACCGCGAGGGCCGAGACCAGCGCCGCGCAGGCCCGGCGCGGATGCATGCGGGCGGTCAACGTGTCGTGGATCACGAACCCGGTCGGGCTGGGCGGGCACCATGCGCCCACCTCAGCCACTGGCACGACGCGCCAGTCCGCGCGACCCTGCCACAGCTCGGCCGCCGTTGCCTGTCGCGCCCGCGCCAGCTCAAGGCTGCGATCATCAGCGATGGGCTGCAACCGGCCCAGACGGGCATAGCCGGACGAGACGCCACCCGTGGCCTCGACCTGCGTCCAGAACGGTTCGGCCATGATCAGGCTGTCGAACTGAAAGGCTTTCTTGGCGTTCCAGTTTTCGGGCACATGCGGGGCCAGCGCGCCGACTAGCCCGCCGCTGGACCCCGCGCCGGGGCCGAACGGATCGACGATCTGCACCTGTGCGCCGCGCCGCGCGCAGGTCCAGGCAATGGACAGGCCAAAGATGCCCGCGCCGCGCACCGTCACATCGACCATTGCCATTCCCCTTTTCCTTGTTCAGTGTCGCGCCGCTTAGCTACAGGATTCCGCGATGGCAGACCAGCGTGCCGAACTGACATGGACCGAGGACCAGATCCCGGTCTCGGACCGTTTCGATGACCCCTATTACTCGTTGCAGAACGGGTTGGAGGAGACGCGGCACGTGTTTCTGGCAGGCAACAATCTGCCCGCACGGTTCGCGCCGGGGTTCCATATCGCGGAGCTGGGCTTCGGCACCGGCCTGAACATGCTGACCGTCTGGTCGGAATGGGAGAGGTCGGGCCAGACCACCCCCCTGTCCTTCACCAGCTTTGAGGCGTTCCCCATGACGCCCAAGGACATGTCCCGCGCACTGGCGGCGTTCCCCGAGCTGGCACCATGGAGCGCGCGGTTTCTGGCACAATGGCAGGGCGGCACCTGCGATCTGGGCACCCTGCGGCTTGAGGTGGTTGAAGGTGATGCGCGCCAGACCCTGCCGGGGTGGGCGGGGGCTGCGGATGCATGGTTTCTGGACGGGTTCTCGCCCGCGAAAAACCCCGAATTGTGGGGCGCGGACCTGATGCAGCAGGTGGCCGCGCATACCGCCCCCGAGGGGACCGCTGCCACCTATACAGCCGCCGGTTTTGTCCGCCGCGGGCTTGAGGACGCCGGGTTCACCGTCACCCGCAGCCCCGGTTATGGCCGCAAACGCCACATGACACGGGCGGTCAAAGCATGACACAGCAGAACAACATTCGCGCAGGCATCGCCCTGATGGTTGCGGCCACAGTTGTCTTTGCCCTGCAAGACGGTATCTCGCGCCATCTGGCCGGGACCTACAACACCTATATGGTCGTGATGATCCGCTACTGGTTCTTCGCGGCCTTTGTCATCGTGCTGGCCCTGCGCGCGAACGGAGGGATAAAGGCCACCGCGAAGACCAACCAGCTGAGCCTGCAAATCCTGCGCGGCGTGCTGCTGGCGGGTGAGGTCTGCGTGGCCGTCTATGCCTTCACCATCCTCGGGCTGATCGAAAGCCAGGCGGTGTTCATCTGTTATCCGCTGATGATCGCGGCCCTCAGCGGTCCGGTTCTAGGCGAAACCGTCGGCTGGCGCCGCTGGGCCGCTATCGGAGTGGGTTGCATCGGCGTGCTGATCATCCTGCAACCGGGAATGGGTGTGTTCAACCCGTGGGCCATCATCCCGCTGATCTCGGCCCTGATGTTCGCGGTTTATGGTCTGCTGACCCGCTATGTCGCGCGGCAGGACAACTCTGCCACCTCGTTCTTCTGGACCGGCATTGCGGGCGCTGTCGCCATGACCCTGATTGGCCTGTGGTTCTGGGAGCCGATGGCCAGCCGTGATTGGGCATGGATGGGGTTGCTCTGCGTGACGGGCGTGTCGGGCCACTGGCTGCTGATCAAATGCTATGAAATGGCCGAAGCCAGCGCGGTGCAGCCCTTCGCCTATTTCCACCTGCTATGGAGCGCTATCCTCGGCATCTCGATCTTTGGCGAGGCGTTGCGCCCGGCGGTGGTGATCGGGGCCGGGCTGGTCGTGGCGGCGGGTCTGTTCACCCTATGGCGCGAACGACGCCAGGGTTGAGCCCACCAGCTCTTGCGAAAACGGGACCGGCAGCGCGGGTTGCCCCAGACGCGCGCGATAAACCGGCAGGCTTTCAGCCACGCGCATGACATAGTTGCGGGTCTCGCTGAACGGGATGGTCTCGATCCAGTCGACCACATCCACCTCGCCCCGGCGCGGGTCGCCAAACCGTTCCATCCACGAAATCGGACGCCGTGGACCGGCATTATAGCCGGCAGCCATCATCACCACATTGCCGTTGAAATCAGCCGCCAACCCGGCCAGATAATTCGCCCCCAGCTTGGCGTTGTACTGCCATTCCGAGGTCAGGCGCGTGGTCTTGTGCCCACCAAGAATCCCCAACTCGCCCGCGACCAGCTTGGCCGTGGCGGGCATCACCTGCATCAGCCCGCGCGCGCCTGCGCCGCTGACGACCACCGGATCAAACTCGCTTTCGCGCCGGGCGATGGCCAGCGTCATCTCCTTGGCCATCGGCAGGCCCAGATCGGCAACCGGATGCACCGGGTAATAGGCGGCAGGCAGCACCACACCTGTGGTTGCCGCACGTTTGGCGATCATCACCGCCAGATGTGGTTCCTTCAGTTCCAGCGCGAGGTCGCCCAACTGCTCGGCCTCGACCTGGTTCAGGCTTTCGACCAGATGGGTCAGGAAGCGTTCCGACAGGTTGTCTTCGCCCGCGCGCAGCAGCAACTGACCGGCCTCCAGCACGCTGGAATCGGCAAAGCTGGCCTGTTTCCAATGCGGCGCGCGGCGGGGGTTGGCCAGTTCGCTGTCAAAAGGCCGCCCGATCCGTTCTGCCGCCAGCAGCCCGTAGAATGAGGTCTGGTGATCCGCACCCATGGCATAGGCCGCATAGGCCTTGTCCGCATCGCCCTGCGCGGCATAAGCGCGGCCCAACCAATAGCCGCCGCGCCCCTTGGAAATCGGTGATTGCACCGCGTCAGAGAAATTCTGGAAATGCCGAATAGCGGTGGCGGGATCGTTGAGGCGGCGCAGGGCCAGAAACCCGGCCAGCCATTCCAGATCGGCGTAGCCATAGCCCATTTCCGGCGTCATATGGTGGTTCGCGGCGATCTGATAGGCGCGGCTCGCCTTGCCGCCCCGCATCTCAAGCCGCGCCAGGCGGCGGCGGCCTTCGGCCCATTTGTCCGGCTCCCCCAGCGCTTTCGGCCCGGTGGATCGTTCCAGCATCAGGTCGATGGCGCTGTCGTCCAATTCCTTCTTGTCGCGCCAGACAAACCGATCAAAAGCCAGCCCCGGGGACGAAGCCAGCGACTTCGGCACCGCAGCCACCTTGCTATCCACACCCGGCTGGCGTTTTTGCAGGGCAATCCGCGCCTCCGCCAGTTTGCGATAATTCGTGCTGACCAAGGGCAGCATCTGCCCGGCGCTGACCAGGTGACCATCCCACAGCATCCGATCCAGCCGCGCCTCGTGATGCGGCTTCAGCAGTTTGCCGAAATTCTCCAGATAGTTCTTTTGCAGACCCGATCCCATCGGCATCGTGCGCCACGCGGTGACGATATCTGCTTCGGCCTCGCCATGGCGACCCTTGGCCATCAGCGCCACGGCATAGTTCAGCGCGCCCTCGGCGGTTTGCGGCGGCGTGCCACCGTAGAATTTCAGAACCCGGTTGGCGTCAGCGCCGGTAAAGGCGGGTTCGCTTTTGCGGCGCAGCCAGGCCAGCCCGGGCCAGTCGGGACGCCGGTCCAGAAACACCAGCACATCTCCGGTGCTGCCATAACCCTCGCGCAACCAGTGCCACACGATGATGTCGCGCGACACCGACCCGCGCGCACCCGATACCCGCAGCGCCGCATTCCAGTCGCCTTTGCGCATTTCCGCCATCCCGGCGCGCAAATCGCCAACCGCATCGGCGCGCACAACCCCAGCCTGCAGGGCAAGCCCCAGAATCACCGCCGTCAAAACCGCCAGAACGCGTGTCATCCCTTGCATTTCCCAACCAACCGAGGATAGAGCCATGCAGGATAAACCTTGCGCCGCCGGGATCAACTCACAAACCCAAGATCACACGTGACCGGGACGTAAAATCTACAGACTGCACCTTAAGGAGCACCCCCATGTTCAAAGGCTCGATGCCAGCCCTCGTCACCCCGTTCCGCAACGGCGAGTTGGACCTGGATACGCTCAAACACCTGGTGGAGTGGCAGATTCAGGAAGGCTCGACCGGGCTGGTTCCCGTGGGCACCACCGGGGAAAGCCCAACGCTCAGCCACGAAGAGCACGAGACGGTGGTGGCCGAGGTGGTCAAGGCCGCCGCAGGCCGCGTGCCGGTGATTGCCGGGGCCGGGTCCAACAACACGGTCGAGGCGATCCGATTCGTGCAATTCGCCGAAAAGATCGGGGCTGACGCGGCGCTTGTGGTGACACCCTATTACAACAAGCCGACCCAGAAGGGTCTGATCGCGCATTTCCGCGCGCTGCACGACTGCGCCGATATTCCGATTGTGATCTACAACATCCCCGGCCGGTCGGTGATCGACATGACACCCGCCACCATGGGTGAACTGGCGAAACTACCGCGCATCGTGGGCGTCAAGGATGCCACCGGCGATCTGGCCCGGGTCAGCCAACAACGCGCCAGCTGCGGTGCCGACTTCTGCCAACTGTCAGGCGAAGACGCGACCGCACTGGGCTTCAACGCCCATGGCGGCGTCGGCTGCATCTCGGTCACGGCCAATGTCGCACCGAAACTCTGTGCCGAATTCCAGCAGGCAACGCTGTCCGGTGACTATGCCAAGGCACTGGCCTATCAGGACCGCCTGATGCCCCTGCACGAGGCGATCTTCATCGAACCCGGCCTCGTCGGCGCCAAATACGCGCTCAGCAAATTGGGCCGCTGCGGAACCGAAGTCCGCTCGCCCCTGACAGGTCTGGAAGACAGCACCAAAGCCGCCATCGACGCGGCGATGGCTCATGCCGGCCTGATCTGAACCCTGATCAAATCAAAGAAAAGGGCGGCCTCGAACCCCGAGCGCCGCCCTTTTTCTTTCCAGATCCGTTCTTCATCTGGCCAAAAATATCCCGGGGGAGTCGCGGCTTGCCGCGGCGGGGGCAGAGCCCCCTCACCGTTTCCCGTAATACAGCCCCACCACATGTTCCGCCTGGGCAAAGAACAACCAGCGCGAGGTCGCAACACCAGCCAGATGCGACAGCACAGCCAGCAGTGCAAAGACATGGTTGAACGGCAGCACCAGCAAGACCAGCGGCAGTACAAAGGCCAGACCGAAAGCAATGACCCGCAGCTTCTCGGCATGTTTGCGACCCACCACATGGACGAATTCGCGCAGCAGATAGTTGGTGCCGGTATGGGGCGGCTCGAACGCACGAACAGCACCTCGCTGACCCAGACCTGTTGCGGTGCCCAGATCGGTTCCGGACGCGCCAAAGGCCCGATCACCCTGCCGCCAATAAAGGATCTGCACCAACGCCGCGACCAGCAGCAAAGGCAGCGCAACGGCGCTCTGCCCGGCCAGCAGGGCGCCACCCGCAAGGCTGAAGCTCAGGAACATGGCTGGCGTCAGCTTCATGTTCCAGCGCGGGATGGTTTTCAGCTGGGTGTAGATCATCGATGTGGTGAAGACCGTCGCCAGCGAGAACAGCGACCCGAGCCAGCCCAGCAGACCCCAACGCTGGCCCAGAAAAATGACCCCAAGGCCATAGAGCCCCATCACGATCAAGGCGAGGACAGCACACCAGCCTTCACGGCTGAGCCAGCTGGTTTTCCATTGCGTGAACGCTTTCCACGCGCGTTCGGGATGCCCAAGGTGGAAGGTCGAGGCCATCAGCCCGCCGACGGCCAACGCATAGGCGATCGCAAAGAACACAAACGCGACCCAGCCCGACACATCGGGCAGCCCGAGGCCGAGGAAAAACAGCAAGCCGAAGCCAAGCCCCGAAAGCGTGGTGAAAATGATGACTGAAGGTGCGGGATGCATCAGAGTTTCTCCAACGTCTTGTCGAGCCAACCGAGGAAGCCCTTGGGCTCTTCGGCGACCGGGGCCAGCAAGGGGGCCAGAATGTCGATCTGTTCCTCCACCGTATCCTTGGGGCGCGGCGGCAGGTATTTGTTGACGGGCTTGGTGCCCATTTCGGGCATCAGGTCCATGCCGCCCCGCTCGGCGACCAGTTTGCTGACATCGCTGTCGGGATCACCCAGATCGCCGAAATGGCGCGCTCCGGCCGGGCAGGTGCGCACGCAAGAAGGGATGCGGTCCACCTCGGGCAGGTTGTCGTTATAGATGCGGTCAACGCAGAGCGTGCATTTCTTCATCACGCCTTCGGCCTGATCCAGTTCGCGTGCGCCATAGGGGCAGGACCACGCGCAGAGGCCGCAGCCGATGCAGTCGCTTTCATTGACCAGAACGATGCCATCCTCGACCCGCTTGTAGCTGGCCCCGGTGGGGCAGACGGTGACGCAGGGCGCGTCCTCGCAATGCAGGCAGGATTTGGGGAAATGGATCAGTTGGGCGTGGCCCTGTTCGGGCTGCACCTCATAGGAATGCACCCGGTTCAGGAAGGTGCCCGAGGGGTTGCTGCCATAAGCATCTTGATCCGACAGGGGCGCGCCGTAGTTTTCGGTGTTCCAGCCCTTGCAGGAAATCACGCAGGCATGGCAGCCGACACAGGTGTCCAGGTCGATGACCAGACCCATTTTGCGCTCGGTAGATTGGGGGAGCTGGGTCATGACTGCCTTGCCTCCGCTTTGTTGGTGAGGGTGGACTGGGGCTCTGCCCGTCGCCATTGTCTCTCGGACCAATGGCGCGACAATGGCGACCCCGGGATATTTATGGCCAGATGAAGAGCGGACCCGGTCATTTGCCGACTTTCCATGCCAGATCTTTTGGCCCGGTGCCCACGGGGGACAGGATTGGGTCAAATTCGGGCTGGCTTTGGGTGTCCGTGGGGGCCTCGGCCTTTTCGATTTTGACCTTGAGGTCGAACCACGCGGCCTGGCCGGTGACCGGATCGGAGTTGGCCCAGCGCATGCCGTCGCCTTTGGCGGGCAGCAATTCGTGGATCAGGTGGTTCAGCAGGAAGCCTTTGGTGGCTTCGGGTGCGTCCTCTTGCAGGGCCCAGGCGCCTTTGCGCTTGCCGATGGCGTTCCACGTCCAGACGGTGTTGTCGTTCAGCGCTGCCATCTCCATCACCGGCACGGTGATTTCGCCATGCGGAGAGCTGACTTTGGCCCAGTCACCATCCTGCAGCCCGTGTTCGCGCATCAGCTTGGTGGGCACATAAAGCGGGTTGCGCCCGTGCAATTGCCGCAGCCACGCGTTCTGGGTGCCCCAGCTATGATACATCGCCATCGGGCGCTGTGTCAGGGCGTTGACGGTAAAGCCTTCGTTGCCCTGCTGATCGGTTTCGTACCAGATCGGCAGTGGGTCCAGGTTGTCTTTGATCCGCTGGCGCAGGTGATCCGGGGGCTGGCGGTCGCCGTAACCTTCGGCGGCCAGCTGGAACTTCCGCATCGGTTCCGAGTAAAGCTGGAACAGGTAAGGCTGCGGGCTGTCATAGAGACCCATGTCCACGGCCCAGTTCTGATAGGCGGTGTTCCAGGGTTTGTAATAATCCGCGCCCTCGGGGATATGCGCCACATAGAAGCCGCCGTTGTCGATGTAGCGATTCAACTGCTCGGGGTTGACCTCGCCGCGGCCTTCCTTGTCGCCATCCTCGCCCCGGAACCCGGCCAGCGGGCCGATGCCCGGGCGGCGTTCGTGGTTGACGATGTAGTCGGCGTAGTCCTTCCACTTCGGCGTGCCGCCCTCGTGGGTGAAGCCCGGCAGGTTCATACGGTTGGCCAGTTCGATCAGCACCGACTGGAAGCCGCGTACATCGCGGTCGGGCTCGATCACCGGCCAGCGGATGGCGTCGGCGGCCGCGTCGGCCTCGCAGATCGGGCGGTCGAGCAGCGAGATACAGTCGTGCCGTTCCAGATAGGTGGTGTCGGGCAGGATCAGGTCGGCATAGGCCACCATTTCCGAGGAATAGGCATCGGAATAGATGATGTTGGGAATGACATAATTTCCGTCATCATCCTTGGCGGTCAGCATCTCCATCACACCTTTGGTGTTCATGGACGAGTTCCACGACATGTTCGCCATATACATGAACAGGGTGTCGATCTTGTAGGGATCACCGGCAGCGGCGTTCGAGATCACCATATGCATCAGCCCGTGGGACGACATCGGGTTTTCCCAGGTGAACGCCTTGTCGATCCGCTGCGGCGTGCCGCAATCGTCCAGCAGCAGGTCCTCGGGACCGCGCGGAAAGCCCAGATGCGGGCCGTTCAGCGGGCGTCCGGGGCGACGGTCGCCATGCGGGGTCGGGTGCGCCTCGACCGGTTTGGGGTAGGGCGGTTTGAAGCGGAAGCCGCCGGGGACCTCGACCGTGCCCAGCAGGATTTGCAGCACATGCAGGGCGCGGCAGGTCTGGAAGCCGTTGGCATGGGCCGAGATGCCGCGCATGGCGTGGAAGCTGACCGGGCGACCGACCATTTTCGAATGCGTCTCACCCCGGAAATCGGTCCATTCGTGATCCAGCTCGATCGCTTCGTCAAAGGCGACGCGGGCGATTTCGGCGGCGATGGCGCGGATACGGTCGGCGGGGATGCCGCAGCGTTCGGCCACGGCCTCGGGGGCGTGCTCGTCAGTCAGGTATTTCTCGGCCATCAGGTGGAAGACCGGGCGGTGGGTGACACCGTCTTTTTCGTAGGTCGCCGACAGGTCGGGGCGCACACCGGGTTTGTCAAAGGCGGTGGGTTCGCCCGTGACGCGATCGATCACCAGCGGTTTGCCGTCTGCGTCGCGCAGGAACAGACCCTTTTCCGCACCCTCGGTGGCGTTGATCAGAACCGGGGCGTTGGTATAGCGGGCCAGATAGTCCAGATCGATCTTGCCCGCCTTCATCAGCACATGGATCAGCGACAGGATGAACAATCCGTCGGTGCCCGGAGTGATGCCGACCCAGTCATCGGCCACCGCGTTATAGCCCGACCGGATTGGGTTCACGCCGATCACGCGCGCGCCGCGCGCCTTGATCTTGCCAAGGCCCATCTTGATCGGGTTGCTGTCATGGTCCTCGGCCACGCCGAACAGCATGAACAGCTTGGTGTGTTCCCAGTCGGGCTGGCCGAATTCCCAGAACGCGCCGCCCATGGTGTAGATGCCACCGGCTGCCATGTTGACGGAGCAGAACCCGCCATGGGCCGCGTAGTTGGGGGTGCCGAAATTCTGTGCCCAGAAGCTGGTGAAGCTTTGGCTTTGGTCGCGGCCAGTGAAGAAGGCCAGCTTTTGCGGGGCGGTTTCGTGCAGCTCGTTCAGCCAGCCGACGGCAGTGCTGAGCGCCTCATCCCACTCGATCTCGCGGAATTCACCTGATCCGCGCGGGCCGACCCGGCGCAGCGGCTTGCGCAGGCGCGAGGGTGCGTTGACCTGCATGATCCCCGCCGATCCCTTGGCGCACAAAACGCCCTTGTTGACCGGGTGATCCCGGTTGCCTTCGATATAGGCAACCTTGCCGTCCTTCATGTGGACGTTGATGCCACAGCGGCAGGCGCACATATAACATGTCGTCTTGCGGACCTCGTCCGAGACCTTGGGCGAGGTGTCGATCACTGGCTGGTTCATTTACGTCCCCGTAGCTTGCGACCCGATTGTTCTCATATTTCGAGATCAATCGGAATATTATTTTGCTTGTCTCATTCAGATGCGGCCTTTGTTCCCGCATCCTCGGTTTGCGCCTGAACGGCGGTGACCGCGATCATGTGCAGGACATCTTCGGCGGAACATCCGCGCGACAGGTCGTTTGCCGGTTTGGCAAGACCCTGCAGAATTGGTCCGATGGCTTCGGCACCGCCGATCCGCTGCGCGATCTTGTAGCCGATATTGCCGGCATCAAGGTTCGGAAAGACGAAGACGTTCGCCTTGCCTTCCAGCGGTGAATCCTTGGCTTTCTTGGCCGCCACTTCGGGAACGAAGGCCGCGTCGAACTGCAACTCTCCGTCGATCATCAGGTCGGGATTGGCGGATTTCGCGATCTGCGTCGCCTCGACAACCTTTGTGACCCGGGGATGATTTGCGCTGCCGCCGGTCGAGAAGGACAGCATCGCCACACGCGGTGTCTCATGCGTCAGGGCCTGATAGGATGCGGCCGAGGCCTTGGCGATCTCCGCAAGCTCCTGTTCGTCGGGATCAACGACCAGACCGCAATCGGCAAAGATATGGGCGCCGCGCACGGTGTGGTGGTCCTGACAGTAGAGCATCAGAAAGAAGCTGGACACCATCTTGGCGTCCTTTGCCTTGCCGATGATCTGCAGGGCTGCACGCACGGTGTCGGATGTGGTTTCCACCGCCCCGCCAACAGTGCCATCCGCCAGACCTTCACGCACCAGCATGGCGGCATAGTTCAGACGGTTCCGCACCTGCTGTTGCGCCTTTTCAGGGGTCATCCCCTTATGTTTGCGCAGCTCATAAAGAGAGGCGGCAAAGGCTTCGGCATGGGGGGAATTGCTGGGGTCGTGAATGTCAATTCCATCGACATCCGCCCCGCCTTGTTCGGCCAGCAGCGCAGACACCTTGTCGCGATCACCAACAAGGATGATCCGGGCAACGCCCTGGGCACGGGCGCGCAATGCACCGTCTACCACACGCGGATCATCGCCCTCGGAGAGGGCGATGATTTTGTCGGAGCTGGAGGCAGCTCCGAGTATTGCACGCAGAGGCTTCACGCCATTACGCCCCTTGCTGAGGGCGCATGTCGTTGGCGTCGATGCCTGCCACTGCGACCGGCTTCTTCATCGCGTCACGGCGGAAGGGCTCACCCAGTTCCTGGTTGATCAGGGCTTCGATCAGGGTGGTGATGCCGTTCTTCTGGTCTTCGATGGCCTGAGCCAGCGCGTCGGTCAGCTCGTCCTGGGTGCGGGCGACAACGCCTTTCAGACCACAGGCGTTGGCGATACCGGCGTAAGACACTTGCGTGTCCAGCTCGGTGCCGACGAAGTTGTCGTCGAACCACAGGGTCGAGTTACGCTTTTCCGCGCCCCACTGGTAGTTGCGGAACACAACCTGAGTGACGGCGGGCCATTCTTCGCGGCCGATGGCGGTCAGTTCGGTCACGGCGATGCCGAAGGCACCGTCACCCGAGAAGCCGACAACCGGAACGTCCGGGCAGCCGATCTTGGCGCCGATTACCGACGGCAGACCATAGCCACAGGGGCCAAACAGGCCGGGGGCCAGATACTTGCGGCCTTCTTCGAACGAAGGATAGGCGTTGCCGATGGCGCAGTTGTTGCCGATGTCGGACGAGATGATCGCCTCTTTCGGCAGGGCCTGCTGGATGGCACGCCATGCTTTGCGCGGCGACAGCCAGTCGGGCTTGGCGGCACGGGCGCGTTCGTTCCAGGTGGTGCCCGGATCGTCCTGCTCGTGGTCCATCGAGGTCAGTTCCTGTGCCCAGCGCGATTTGGTGTCGGCGATTTTCGCCTTGCGCGCGTCACGGCCTTCGTCACCTGCGGTGTCCGACAGCTGTGCCAGGATGTTGGTCGCAACGGTGGCCGCGTCGCCGACGATGCCGACCGAGACCTTCTTGGTCAGACCAATGCGGTCGGGGTTGATGTCGACCTGGATGATTTTCGCATCTGCGGGCCAGTATTCCAGACCGTAGCCCGGCAGGGTCGAGAACGGGTTCAGACGGGTGCCGAGGCACAGAACCACGTCGGCTTCCTTGATCAGCTCCATACCGGCTTTCGAGCCGTTATAGCCCAGCGGACCAGCAAACAGCGGGTGCGAGCCCGGGAAGGCGTCGTTGTGCTGGTAGCCAACGCAGACCGGGGCGTCCAGACGCTCGGCCAGGGCTTTCGACGCTTCGATGCCGCCTTTGGACAGAACCGTACCGGCACCGTTCAGGATGACGGGGTTCTTGGCGCTCGACAGCAGCGCGGCTGCTTCGGATACGGCTGCAGCACCGCCCTGGGGCAGTTCGAATTCAACAACCGCAGGCAGTTCGATGTCGATGACCTGAGTGAAGAAGTCGCGCGGCACGTTGATCTGTGCCGGTGCCGAGGCACGTTTGGCGTTCATGATCACGCGGCTCAGAACCTCGGCCATGCGGCTGGGGTCACGTACTTCTTCCTGATAGCAGACGCAGTCGGCGAACATGCGCATCTGCTCCATCTCCTGGAAGCCGCCCTGACCCATGGTCTTGTTGGCGGCCTGCGGGGTCACCAGCAGCAGCGGGGTGTGGTTCCAGTAGGCGGTTTTCACGGCGGTGACAAAGTTGGTGATGCCGGGGCCGTTCTGGGCGATCATCATCGACATCTTACCGGTGGCGCGGGTGTAGCCATCAGCCATCATGCCGCCGGACCCTTCATGCGCGCAGTCCCAGAAGGTGATGCCCGCTTTTCCAAAGATGTCAGAGATCGGCATCATGGCCGATCCGATAATGCCGAACGCATGTTCGATGCCATGCATTTGCAGCGTTTTTACGAAGGCTTCTTCGGTGGTCATTTTCATCGGGGTTTCTCCGGGCTGAATAGGGGTGTGACCGGGGCTTGCGCCACAGCAGTTCCCAGTGGTTTTGGCGCAAGGGTGTCTGCGACGTTAGGGCCAGAACCGTTGGCGGAATAAGTCCAGACTTTCAGCGCGTATGGATCGCCCGGGCAATCTGTTCGATTCCCGGTGCGATGCGTTCCGGCTGAATCGAGGAATATCCCAGCCGGTAATAGTTCTTGGGACGTTCCGGCCCCGAGAAGAACTGCTCGCCCGGTTCTATATGGACACTGCGCTGCTGCAGGTCCTCGGCCAGTTGCGTGGTATCGATCGCCTGCGGCGCGCGCATCCACATGGACGAACCCCCAAGGATGCCGCGTCCGGCGACGGTCAGGCCCTGTTCGGCGATGGCGGTCTCCAACGCCTCGCGCCGCGCTTGCAGGGCCTTGGACATGCGTCTGATCTGCGCATCATAGTGGCCCAGTGACAGGAAATAGGCCGCCGTGCGTTGGATATGGCCCGGCGGGTGACGCAGGACCAGCGACCGCAGCGCGCGGGCCTCGCGGATGAACGCCTCGGACCCGACCATGTAGCCTAGGCGCAGGCCGGGGAACAGCGATTTGGAAAAGCTGCCGACATAGACAACCCGCCCGTCCCGATCCATCGATTTCAGCGCAGGCGAGGGCGCGCCCAGAAAGGCCATCTCGAATTCATAATCATCCTCGACAATGATCGCATCCAGCTCGCGCGCGCGCCTCAGCAGGGCGTTGCGGCGCTCTAGCGGCATGGTGGCTGTTGTCGGGCTTTGATGGCTGGGGGTGGTGAAGATCACATCGGTGCCGTCGGGGATGCTGTCGGGCGGCAGGCCGTTATGATCGACGCGCAGCGGCGCAAGCTTGCATTCGGCCTGCAACAGCAGATTGCGCAGGGCATAGTAACAAGGGTCTTCGATGGCGGCGGTGCGGTTGCGGTTCAGCAACACGCGAGAGGCCAGCCACAGCGCGTTCTGCGCGCCCAGTGTGATCAGAATCTCTTCGGGCCGGGCGGCGATGCCGCGACGGGGCAGGGTGTGGCGGGCAATGAACTCGATCAGCAGCGGATCGTCCTGATCGACGTAATCTCCGGTCAGCGAGGCGAAATCCCTGTGCCCCAGCGCCCGCACCGCACAAAGCCGCCAGTTGGCGTGGTCGAATAGCGTCCGGTCCGCCTGCCCATAGATGAACGGATATTTGTAATCGCGCCAGTCGCTGGGCTTTTGCAGGAAATCCCCGCCGGAATAGCGCCGGGCCAGCGCCGCGGTCCAATCGACCGAATCGTCGCCCTTGGGCAGGGGGGTGTATTTGGGCGGCACCGGGGCGTTTTGCGAGACGAAATAGCCCGACCGCCCCTTGGCCATCAGATAGTCATTGGCCAGCAGCTCGGTATAGGCCAGCGTCACCGTGATCCGGCTGACCCCCAGATGGGTCGCCAGTTTGCGGGACGAGGGCAGCTTCTCGCCCACATGAAACCGGCCCGACAGGATGCCCTCGGCGATCATCTGCTGGATGCGCGCCTGCAAGGTGCCCTGCCCGTTGGGGTCAAGAAAGAAGGTGTCTACGGAAATGCCCATACATGCTTATAGGTTGGACTTAAGGCATCGGCAATCTGGACTTACGCCTGAATCGCATTTTTCATTCCTGTTGACCTGCGCCTGCAATTGAACTATATAACCAGAAATCTAGTTTAATGGAGTGGTCAGATGTGGGAAACAGCCGCCGCAGGGTTTTCGGCCATGGGCTCCGAGGCCCGGCTGAAAGTGCTCAAGACATTGGTCCGCGCCGGTGAGGCCGGGTTGACCGTCGGGGAAATCCAGAACCGCACGGGCATCGCGCCATCGACTCTGGCCCATCACTTGCGGTTTCTCGCCGCCGGAGGGGTGGTCGAGCAGGAAAAACACGGCCGCAGCACAATCAACCGCGCCTGTTTTGACGAGCTAAGAAATCTTGCACAGTTCATCCTCAGCGAATGCTGCGCGGACGAAGTGGGAAAGGCCGCGAACGATGGCTGATCTGACACAAAGCCCAAAAAGCGCGCTGCGCCTTGTGGAGGTGTTGAAAACCCCCTGGGCCCTAATCGTCGCGATCCTTGCAGCGGTGGCCGTGCTGGACCCGGGCAACTGGGGCGAGGTCGTCTCGTTTGCGGCCAAGGCGCTGGCCCATACCGGCCAATACATTCTGTTCGCCGTCCTGCTGCTGTCCTACCTCAAGGCCACGGGGGCCGAGGTCATGGTGGCGCGCGCTTTTGAAGGGCGTGAGACGCGGATGATCTTTCTGGCCGCTCTGTTCGGCGGGCTGGCGCCGTTTTGCAGCTGCGAGGTGATCCCGTTCATCGCCGGTCTGCTGGCCCTTGGTGCGCCCTTGTCGGCGGTGATGGCTTTCTGGCTCAGCTCTCCGCTGATCGACCCGCCGACCCTGTTGATCACCGCGGGCGCGCTGGGATGGCCCTTTGCCATCGGCAAGGCGGTTGCCGCCGTCGCCCTCGGCCTGTTCGGCGGCTTTGCCGTGCGCGCCCTGATGAAGGGCGGGGCCTTTGCCCAGCCGCTGCGCGTCTACAAACCTGCCGGATGCTGCGGCTGTGGCCCCAAGCAAGAGGACAAACCCGTCTGGCGGTTCTGGCAAGACCCCGCGCGCCGTACCCGGTTCCGGGCCGAGTTTGTGCAGAACGGTCTGTTCCTGCTGAAATGGCTGGCGCTGGCCTATGTGCTTGAGGCTCTGCTGGTCAATTACGTGCCCGCCGATCTGATTGCGCGCGCCGTTGGTGGCGAAGGCGTTTTGCCCATCGTCGTGGCCGCGCTGGTCGGGATGCCCGCCTATCTGAACTCTTACGTCGCGCCGCCGCTGCTGGCCGGTCTGATGGAACAGGGGATGAGCGCGGGGGCTGCGATGGCGTTCATGGTGGCGGGTGCCGTCAGTTCAATCCCCGCGATGGCTGCGGTGTGGTCGCTGGTCAAACCGCGTGTCTTCGCCACCTATCTGGGGCTGGGCGTTGGTGGAGCGATTGTGGCCGGGATCATATTCCAGATGATCTGAAACGCGAAATCGCCCGGCAAGCACGCCGGGCGGTTTCAATCAAGTCGGGGCCGGATCAGCCTGTTTCGCAAAAGCGCGGCAGTTTGAACCGATACCGCGCCTCGCCACTGTCGACATAAATCCGTTTCTCGACACAGGCGCTGGTGCCGACCGTCTGAGACACAGGTGCCTCGGTCGAGGTGATCGATGTGGCCGTCCCATCCGGCAACCGGACCGAGGCGATCACACCATTCCTCAGATCGCCATTGATCGCCGTCGCCGACAGAACCGGGACGGTCATGAACGCCTCATGCTCGTGCTTGCCGTCGTCGCCCAGCAGGTACAGCCCGGCGACCAGCACGATCATCGCCAGCCCACCGAGCAATCCCAGACCCCATGTCCTGAGAAAGGCATAGATGGTCACGGCGCGATGCGGGCCGAAGATGGTGGACAGAATGTTCAGCATGGCAGTCTCGTCGAATGCGCCCCGGACCTGTCAGACCGGGGCGGTCAGCGCATCAGGGGCGCAGATCGTCGTCTTCATCCTCATCCGCGCCACCCTTGGGCAGGTTGAAGAAGCTGTCGGCGTCAACGATGGGCTCGTCATCCTCTTTGTCTTCGACGTCATCGGACAGCGAGAACGTCTCCAGACCCTCGATCGCGGTTGGGATCTTGGGCGCGGCATCCATTTCCAGCGACTGTTCGGTTGACACCAGTCTGCGGCGCTCATCATCGCTCATCACGCCGCCTTCGGCAGCCTTTTTGGCGGCGGCTTTCTGAACGACGGCGTCCAGTTCCGACTGTTTGCACAGGCCCAGAGCAACCGGATCGATGGGCTGCATGTTGGCGATGTTCCAGTGGGTCCGCTCGCGGATCGACTGGATGGTCGGCTTGGTCGTGCCCACCAGCTTGGCGATCTGGCCGTCGCTGAGTTCGGGGTGGAACTTGACCAGCCACAGGATCGAGTTCGGGCGGTCCTGCCGTTTTGACAGCGGCGTGTAGCGCGGACCACGGCGCTTTTCCTCGCCCGAGGCGGCGGGGTTGAACTTGAGCTTCAGCTTGTGCAGCGGGTTGCCCTGCGCGGTGTCGATCTCTTCCTGGGTCAGCTGGTTGTTGGCAATCGGGTCGAACCCCTTGACGCCAGCGGCCACGTCGCCATCGGCGATGCCCTGTACCTCAAGCTCGTGCATGCCCACGAAATCCGCGATCTGCTTGAAGCTGATCGTGGTATTGTCCACCAGCCATACGGCGGTTGCCTTGGCCATCAGCGGTTTTGCCATCAGCCCGTCTCCTATAAATACATCTGTCCCGTCGCCGGAATTCGGCGGCCCCGTAGTCCTGGGGCGGTTTCCGTTGTCGGGGAACTCAGGGCCTATATAGTCGCGCGGCGGCGGGAAGGGAAGAGGCGATTGCCCCGCACGTCCTGACCACGGAGGTTGGGGGGCGGCGCCCGCGCCTTCACGCCCGTTCACGTGGCCGTGGCAAGATGTTCCCTGATCGTGAAATTTTCGGCAAAAAGTCATTTATTTCAATTGGATGCGTGCGTTTTCCGTGCAATTCCTTGAATTTGACACCTGGCTGATCCGGGGTCATATGGCCTGACCACGCCAAGCGGTCCCCCTCTCGCTCAGCCAGGTATCCCACAAAGATCTCGGACATTTTCTGTTCTGCCGCATGCGATGTGCGGCCCGGCTTGGTGCGTCTGCGCCATGTCGGGGTTCCTGCGGCCTGAATCCGGTCTTTTGGGATGACTTTTGTTTGTGGGCCCGAAAGGAAAGGAACCCCGTCCATGATACGTTCACGTCACCTGCTTGGCCTGCCGTTCTGTGTTCTGGCCAGCGCCGGTTTCGCGCAGGACAGCCGGTTTTCCGCCGAGTTCAGCGTCGAACTGGAAACCGATTTCACCTTCGACGCCGATGATCCCGGCGCTGAACTGACCGACACCTTTGCCACCATCGAAGGGGCGCTTGGGTATCAGTTCACCGACCGGTTCTCGATCGCGTCGACCCTGGTGTTCGAACCGATTGAGGACGCCACCGGCAACCGGTTTTTCGAGGATCAGGGGCTGTACGCTGAAGAGCTGTTCTTTGCCTATGATTTCGGCCCTGCCGCCGTCGCTGTGGGCAAATTCAACCCCGCCTTCGGTCTGGCCTGGGATCTGGCCCCGGGCGTCTTCGGCGTCGATTTCGCCGAGGATTACGAGATCACCGAGCGTGTCGGCGGTGCCGTCACCATACCGCTATCCGGTCTGGGCGGCGCGCATGAGCTGTCATTCTACGCCTTTACGGCGGACCGCACGATCCTCAGCGATTCCCTGTTCAATGAACGCGGCCAGTTGCGGCTGGAAGACGGCGGCGTGTCCAACACCGAGGATGTGGAATCCTTTGTCCTGTCGCTGGCCGGTTCCGTTGGCGACACGGCCTATACGTTCGGCCTGCAAAGCCAGGCGGCGGGCGAAGGGGATGAGGCTGACCAATCCGGTGCAGTGCTGGGCCTGGTCCATCTGTTGAACGCGGGCGGGGCCGAGGTCGAACTGCTGGGCGAGGTCGCCTATTTCGACCAGTACGACGGCACGCGGAACTCGGCCACTTACGCCACCCTCGGCGCGGCGGTTCCGGTCGGGCCGGTTGTGGTGTCGGGCGTTCTGGCCGTTCGCGATATCGAAGGCGCGCCGACGGATACGCTGGCCACCGTCGCAGCAGAATGGCCGCTGGCGGACAATCTGGCGGTGTCGCTGGCCTATCGCTATGGCGACGAGGAAGGGGTGCAAAGCCAGACCCTTGGCGCCTTGCTGGCCTACGAATTCTAAACTCTTCGGGCGTGCCGGATGGTCGGTGCGCCCGGTTGACCTTGCGGGTGTCAAAACCGACCTGTATCCGTAGCTGCATGAAGCTTTCGATACGGGGCAAGGCAGGGTCATCGCAATGATTTCAAGAATTCTGACGCTTGCCGTTTCCATGTTCGCAGCGCTTGCCGCGCCACTCCATGCGGACGGAGAAAAGGCGGGCGATTTCGACTACTATGTCCTGTCGCTCAGCTGGTCGCCCAACTGGTGCGCCCGCGAAGGTGATGCGCGCGGGTCGGACCAATGCGATGCGCGTCATGATCACGGCTGGATTCTGCACGGGCTCTGGCCGCAATACCATCAGGGCTGGCCTGCCTTTTGCCGCACGTCCGAGGCCCCACCCTCGCGCCGGATGACCCGCGAAATGGAGGATATTCAGGGCAGTTCCGGCCTTGCCTGGCATCAGTGGAAAAAACACGGCACCTGCTCGGGGCTGAGTGCGCCCGATTATTATGCCCTGTCGCGTCAGGCTTACGAACAGGTCCAGCGCCCGCCGGTGTTTCGCAAACTGGACGCTTCGGTCAAATTGCCCGCCTCGGTCGTGGAAGAGGCATTTCTGAAGGCCAATCCGGCGCTGGAGCGGGACATGATCACCGTCACCTGCAAACAAGGCTATATCGAAGAGGTCCGCCTGTGCCTGTCCCGCGACCTTGATCCGGTGCCTTGCGGCCGCGACGTGATCCGAGACTGCACGGCGAAGGACGCGCTGTTCGATCCGGTGCGCTAAAGCTCTTTCTTCTGACACTCCCGCGCGTATTC
>NZ_JALCBM010000060.1:0-2590 GCF_028066395.1 Ruegeria sp. | reverse complement strand
CCGCGATTGTCCAGCGCATCATAACCCAGCCGCACCACCGAGAGGTCCTGATACACCGTCTGGATCAAACACCCATCGCCTAGCGCGGGGTCCATCATGATGTTCCAGCCCTCGGCAAAGCCTTTGTCGATGAGTTCCTGCGACAGGGCGGCGGTGGCGGTGAAGGCGGTGAAGACACAGGCAAGAAGGCGGGTCATGTTGGTTTGGTCCATTGAATGTTCAGCGTGACAATATGGTTTTGTCACACAGGACGCTGGACTTGTAAAACTCTGACGCAGCGGTCAGCCCGCAAGCATCGAAAAACGCGACTACGGCGCTGTCTTCCAGGCTGGACTGTTTATCATTTTCGCTTTTGGGAATGTAGGTTGAGGTTTTCTTGCCGACGGCACTCGCCAGCCCGGTCTCGACATCGCGAATGACCCGGGCCCGTTGCTGCGCCATTACAGTGTTGCGCGGCTTGATTGTGTTTGGGTCCAAAGCGCGTTCAATGAACTTGCCCTGCTTCATGTCTTCAAAGCAGAAGAATGGCCCGTTGGACATCAGGGTTTTGGCGTGTTTCAACAGCAAGTTCATATCGATGCTCAGCAAATACCCTTTGAAACCGTCATCTGCCACCATCGTCCTCCACAGAGAGGAATGCGGCGTCGGTTTGGTCTTTTTCTGTTGAAATCTGTAGAAGGACCAAATCTGAGTGATCGGGTCGCGGACGATGTTCAGCACATGGACATTATACGCCGCCGCCCGGTCCAAAACACGCTGGCGAGACACGTGACCGACACAGAATTCGCCCTCGTCCAGAATGGATGCGGCATAGTCGGCGCGATAGTTGACCCGCCGACTGTCCGGGTTCCAATGGATTTGATCCTCGGGGACCGAGCGGTTGTCGTGGAGAAATCTGTCGGACAGATGTAGCTGTTTGGAGGAATAACCTGCGTTCTCCAGCGCCAATGCCGCAAGATAGGTACCAGCCTTTGGTATCGTATTGACCAGCACCTTTGGACGGGCATCAGCTTTCGGCGGTATTAAGCAGCGTAGCTGTTGTAGATAAAGCTGGGGTACGGACCGCCGCCCGAATGCCGCGTCGAAGGCAGACTGGTTGGATTTAAGGAGAGAACCTCTCTGGTTCCCCTGGGTGCCGCCAGTGCCTGTTTTCATTTCCGAGCGTCTCCGTCTGCAAACACCGCAACGGGCTGTATGTTCGACCCGCGCGTGATTATCCAATGTCCTGCCGGTTTCCAGGCGAACTCCGACAATCGTGGTGGGGTTCGGGTCGAACAGGCCTCAAACATATTTGTGATCTTGGCGGGCAGGATATGCGGTAGGCGATCCTGCTTTGGCTCCTTGTCGCCGCGTTTCTCGCGTTGAAGGGCATTGCCGTCAAGTCCCATCGCGCAAGCCGTGTCCCAGTCTGATTGAGCGATATAACGCAAAAGCGCCGTCAGAGTTCTTTTCTGGCTCTCAACGCCGCCGTAATCGTCCCGTCATCCAGATAGTCCAGCTCTCCGCCAATCGGTACACCCTGCGCCAGTGAGGTCAGTCGTACCTGCCCCTCCAACTGATCGGCGATGTAATGGGCGGTGGTCTGGCCGTCGACTGTGGCGTTCAGGGCCAGAATGACCTCTGAAATCCCCTCGGCCATCACCCGATCCTTGAGACGTGGAATGCGCAGCTCGTCCGGGCCGACCCCGTCCAGTGCCGATAGCGTGCCGCCCAGAACGTGGTAGCGGCCTTTGAATACGCCCGCGCGCTCCATCGCCCAGAGGTCGGCGACGTCCTCGACCACGCAAAGCTCTCCGGTCGCGCGGGCCTCGCTGTCGCAGATGTCACAGATATCGGTGGTGCCCACATTGCCACAGTTCAGGCATTCGCGGGCGGTGACGGCCACTTGCTGCATCGCGTCCGAGAGCGGCGTCAGCAGCAATGCCCGCTTGCGGATCAGGTGCAGCACCGCACGGCGGGCCGAGCGGGGGCCGAGGCCGGGCAGTTTGGCCATCAGGTCGATCAGATTGTCGATGTCGCTGTTCGAACTCACGGCCTGTCCTGCGTGGCGCCGGAGGGAGCCTCCGGCGGGAGTATTTTCAAAAAGATGAAGATCAGAAGGGCAGTTTGATATCTGCTGGCAGGCCCATGCTTTCGGTCAGCTTGGCCATCTCGGATTGCGAGCGCTCAGCGGCTTTGGATTGTGCATCCTTGATGGCGGCCAGGATCAGGTCTTCGACCACTTCTTTATCATCGCCGTTGAAGATTGACGGGTCGATGTCCAGACCTTTCAGTTCGCCCTTGGCGGTGGCGGTGGCCTTGACCAGACCGGCGCCGGATTCTCCGACAACCATCAGGTTGTTCAGCTCTTCCTGCATCTCGGTCATCTTGGTCTGAAGGTCCTGTGCGGACTTCATCATCTTGGCCATGTCGCCCAGGCCACCAAGCCCGCCTAAACCTTTGAGCATCGCTATTCTCCTGTAATTCGGGTTTCCGCCTAAATACGGATGCCTTTGGCCCGGCACAAGAGGGCAGGGACCCTCCCGTCCGTCGTCAAGGTCTTTTGCAAGACCTTTCCTCCCGTTGGGCCCGGCAGCGCGCGGGCATTGCC
>NZ_JALCBM010000059.1:11165-27600 GCF_028066395.1 Ruegeria sp. | reverse complement strand
GTCTTTCACATGGCGGATCGCATCCGGCAGGCCGTGTTCGGTGGCGAACTGGTAATAGACCTCATCATAAATCAAGGTCACATGGTCGGGCAGACCATCCAGAATGGCGCTCAGAACATCTTCGCCAAACCAGGTGCCGGTCGGGTTGTTCGGGTTGCACAGATACACCAGCCGGGTTTGCGGCGTTACGGCTGCCAGAATACCGTCAACATCCACCGCATAATCCGCGCCGATCAGATCGACCATTCGCAACGTCGCCCCCTTCTTCTTGAGCGATGCCACATAAGCCCCGAAACATGGTGGGCAGATGATCGCCTCGGTCCCGTCGCACAGTACGGCATCTTCGATCAGGGACAGAACCTCGACCCCGCTATTGGCGGCAAAGAAATGCTCGGGCGTCAAGCTACGCCCGTGAAACTGCGCCAGTGCCACGCAAAGTGCTGCGTCGGTGCGTTCGGGGTAGAGGTTGGCGTCTTGCAACGCCGCCTGCGCCGCGGCCACGGCCTTGGGCGAAGGACCAAAAGGGTTTTCGTTTGACGACAACCGGGTGACCGGCCTGCCCTGCGTGAATTCCGCAACATCGCGGGCCGACAGCCCCGCCTTGTATTCCATCGACCTTGCATCGCCCATCGCTGCACCCCTTGTTCGTCCACCTTTTCCTACCACAAGAGTCCGGTCCCCGCTGTCCCCCGCAACAGGGGACAAACCCGCCCATCGCGTTGCTTTCGCGGGGGAAGTTCCGCATCATGATCCCATGTCACTCGAAACCATGTTCGGCAGCACCGACGCCCGGAAATTCCTGAAAATCCTGACCCCCTGCCTGACCACGGCGGGCCATGCGGAGTTCAACACCCATTTCCTTGATCTGATCGAGCATGTGATCAGGGCCGATCAATGCATGATCTTTTCCTACAAACGTGACCGCCCGCGCTGTTACCTGTCCTTCAGCAAACGGCAGAAGCAAAGCGCGGTGAACACGGCGCAGCGTTATCTGCGCGACTATGCCAGCGATCCCTTGCTGGCTGAGGTCGCGCAGGTTCGCCGTGATGGTCAGATGCGCATCCTCACCTTGGGCGAACTCCGCGACCAGATGCCCGCCCCCTTTTACGAAAGCTTTTTCGCCAGCACCGGCATTGCGGACAAAATCACCGTCCTGTGCTGCGACGGCGATGAGGTTCTGGGTCTCAGCTTTTACCGTTTCAACGAAAACGGCCCGTTCGGCATCAGTGAGGACAGCCTGCGTCGCGATTTCTGGGCGTTGGTGTCGAAAATCGCACTGATGCACTATGCCGCCGGACAACCGGGACAGTTGCAAAGCCCGCTCAACTCGCTGTCCACCCGCGAGAAGGAGATTTGTGAGGGCATTCTGAAGGGCCTGACCACCGACGCCATCGCGTGGGAGCTTGATCTGGCCCCCAGTACCATCAACACCTACCGCAAACGGGCTTATGAAAAGCTGGGTGTGAACTCGAAGTCTGCTCTGTTCGGGCTGTGCAACCCGGGCTGAATCGGTCAGGATTTCAGCCGGTCCCGCGCACCTTGCGCCGAGTGGCGGATGCTACGAGCGAAGGCTGTCACATCGATATCGGTGGCCACAAAGGTCGCGCCCGCCTCTACGCAGGCGCGCTGTTGGTCAGGGTCCAGCGTCAGGATACCGGCGGCCTTTCCAGCAGCGGTGATCTTGCGGATGCTGCTCAGGATAAGCTCCTGCACTTCGGGCACGTCGGACTGGCCGAGATAGCCCATATCGGCGGCCAGATCCGCCGGGCCGATAAACACGCCGTCGATACCGTCAACGGTCAGAATCTCGTCCAGCGCCGCCATGCCCGCGCGGTTTTCGACCTGCACCAGCAGGCAAATCTCATTCCGCGCAGTGGTCACGTAGTCCTTGATCGCACCAAACCGCGACGCCCGCGCCAGCGAAGCTCCGACTCCGCGCACTCCGTCAGGCGGGTAGGTCACGTCGCGCGCCAGCTGCCGCGCCTGTTCGGCGTTTTCGACCATGGGGATCAACACCGTCTGCGCGCCCACATCCAGCAATTGCTTGATGATCCGCGTATCCCCGATGGGCGCGCGCACTGCCGCGTGGCTGTCATAAGCCGCCAGCACCTGCAACTGAGCGGTGATCGACCGCAGGTCATTGGGCGCATGCTCTCCGTCGATCAGTAGCCAGTCGAACCCCGCCGTGGCCGAGATTTCGGCCACATAGGGATCGGCCAGCCCCAGCCAGCAGCCCAGTTGTAACTCTCCCCGGATCAGAGCGGCCTTGAACGGATTATGAAGCGCGGGCATGGGAACCTCATTCAAAATTGATGCGGACGGCACCGAAAGGGCCGTAGTCGGCGTGTATCCTCGTGCCCGGCGGGCACTCGATAGGGCGGATGAAACTGCCTGACAGAATGATATGGCCCGGTTCGATCCGTTGTCCATATTGCGCCATGCGGCGGGCCAGCCAGACAACGCTTTCAACCGGGTCGTTCAGCACCCCTGCGCCCAGCCCGGTTTCCTCGATCTCATCATTGCGGAAGGTCAGCGCCCCGACCCAACGCAGATCAACTGCATCAACCGCGTGGCGCTGCGGCCCCAGCACGATCCCGGCATTTGCGGCATTGTCGCTGATCGTGTCATGGACTGTGCGAGTCTTACCTGTCCGGTTACTGACCCGCTGTATCCGCGTGTCGAGGATTTCCAGCGCCGGGCAGACATAGTCGGTCGCGGCCAGAACCTGCTGCCGCGTGACGTCCGCTCCGCCAATGGCGGATTTCACCACAAAGGCAATCTCGGCCTCGACCCTCGGTTGGATGAACCGGCCCTGCGGCACGGTCGCACCATCGTCAAAAGCCATGTCGTCGAACAAGATACCGCTGTCAGGAATGTCAATATTCAGCGCATATTGCATCGCTTTCGAGGTCAACCCGATCTTCCACCCGATCACATGCCGCCCCGCCGCCAGTTTGGCCCGATGGATCGCGTTCTGGATCGCATAGGCGTCATCCATACCCATTTCCGGGAACCGTTCGGACAGCAGCCCGATCTGCTGACCTGAGCGTTCCGCCTGTAATAGGTCGGCGGCGGCCTGTTCGTGGTCTTGCGGGGTCATATCGCCTCGTCCTGAACGGTGTTGCGCAGGGTTCCGATGCCGTTGACCTCAACCTCAACCACATCGCCGGGTTTCAGAAAACGCGGCGGGTCGAACCGGGCACCGGCACCGGCGGGAGTACCCGTGACGATGATATCACCCGGACGCAACGCCATGAAGGTCGAGATATATTCGATCTCGCGCCGGATCGGGAACATCATGCGGTCCAGCCGGTCATCCTGCCGGACCTCTCCATTCACTCGGGTGACGATCCGCGCCTGATCCAACTGATCCGCGTCGCGGAACGGGACCAACCACGGCCCCATCGCGCCGGACCGATCCCAGTTCTTGCCCTGCGTGACGTTGAACTTGGCATGGCGCACCCAATCGCGAATGGTGCCCTCGTTGCACAGGGTCAGCGCCGCGATATGGTCATAGGCCCGGTTCTGCGGAATGCGCCGCCCGCCCTTGCCGATGACGATGGCCACCTCGCCCTCATAATCCAGCTTGTGGCTTTCCGGCGGGCGGATCAGCGGGCAATCATGCCCGGTAAACCCGCTGGCAAAGCGGGGGAACAAGGACATGTATTCCGGCTGCGCGCTACCATCCTTGTATTCGGCGTTCCGGTCGGGGAAGTTCACACCGACGCACAGGATACGTGGGGCGTTGGGCAGCACCATGTCATAGGTGAAATCGGTATGAGTCACGACCCGTTTGCGGGCGGCTTCCTCTAATTGCGCCAACCCACCGGCAGCCACGGCATCGAACAGAGTGGGCCAGTCCGGGAACACCGGGTCAAGCGCAATCGCGCCCTCATCGGTGATCGCCCCGTAATGCTGCTGACCCTGCGCGGTATAGGTCGCAAACCGGATTGAAGGGTTCTGGTCCGTCATCTCAGGGCGCCACGATTGGGGTTGCTTTCAGGTCGGGCTCGGCCAGTTCCACGCCCGGAAACCCGGTTCCATGCTCAAACCAACTGCGCGGAGCCGGAGCCCCCCAGAGCGTCTGCCGCTGCGGGTCCTTGAGGTCCCATTTCAGCGGCTCGTGATCGGGGTCGAGCGTCTGGTAGTCGGAACTGTAGATCTCGATCCGGTGCCCATCCGGGTCGAGGATATACAGGAAGAACGCGTTCGAAATCCCATGCCGCCCCGGCCCACGTTCGATATTGCTGACATAGCCGGTGGTGGACATCACATCCAGCAAATCGATGATATGCAGCGGGTTGGCGACCCAGAAGGCCACATGGTGCATGCGCGGACCCAGCCCGTTGGTGAAAGCCATGTCATGCACCCCGCCCTTGCGGTGCAGCCACGCGGCCCAGAGGCGTTTGCTGTCCTCATCCTCGGTATATTCGGTGACGCGAAAGCCCATCTCGTTATAGAACGCGACGCTTTCATCGACATTCGGGCTGAAACAGTTGAAGTGATCGATGCGCAGCGGACGCACCCCGTGATAGCGGGCATAATCCTGATGGATGGTCGGCAGCCGGTCCATATTGTGATAGAATTCCAGCGGAATTCCGTAGAGGTCCGAGGTCAGCAATGTGCGGCCCTGATAGGGGCGCTCAACCCATTCGGTCGGGCGGCCACGGGCAGAGAACCAGGCCTGCGCGCGATCCAGATCATCCTCGTCGAACACTTTGAACCCCAGCACCTCGACTGTGCCGGGTTGGTCGGATTTCTGCAGGATCACGCTGTGATGGCCCCGCTCCTCCAACGCGCGTAGGTAGATATGAGTGTCGCTTTCATCCGCCACCTGCAGGCCGAAAAGGTCGGCGTAAAAAGCGCGCGAGGCGCTCAGGTCACTGACATTAAGACACACATGGCTTAGCCGGATGGTGTTGAAATCGGGGTAGAGATTGGGTGCGGGTACGGGCATTTGATTGCTCCTGAATGGCTGGGGTCAGACGCCCAGACGGGAAATCTTGTGCTGGCCGGTGGCAAAGCCGATATGTTTCTGTTCCATGTAGAACTCAAAGCTCCAATCGCCGCCGTCGCGCCCGATGCCGCTGGCCTTGACGCCGCCAAAGGGCGTCGGAAGATGGCGCACGTTTTCCGAGTTCACCCAGATCATCCCGGCCTCAAGCCGGTCGGTGAAGCGCAGCGCGCGGGTCAGGTCGTTGGTCCAGAGGTATCCGGTCAGCCCATACGGCGTGTCATTGGCGATTTGCAGCGCTTCCTCTTCGGTAGAAAACGGGATCGAAGTCAGGACCGGGCCGAAGATTTCCTCTTTTGCGATGCGCATCTGGTTGGTTGCGTTGGTGAACAGGGTCGGGCGCACGAAATAGCCCTGATCGCCCACCGTTTCGCCGCCCGCCGCCACGGTGGCACCGTCCTGCCGGGCGATGTCGAAATACGAGGTGACCTTGTCGAAATGCTCGGCACTGATCAGCGGGCCGACCTCGGTCGCCGGGTCCAGAGGGTGGCCGACGCGGATATTGTTTACCCGTTCGATCAGCTTCGCCTCGAACTCCGCGCGGATCGTATCCTGCACCAGCAGGCGGGAGGATGAGGTGCATCTCTCACCGTTGATCGAGTAGATCATGAAGATCACCGCATCCAGCGCCCGCTCCAGATCGGCGTCATCGAACACGATGACCGGGTTCTTGCCGCCCAGTTCCAGATGGTTGCGTTTCAGGGTACCGGCCCCCTGTTTGGTGATCAGACTGCCGGTACGGCTTTCACCGACAAAGGCGATGGCGCGGATTTTGGGGTGTTCACACAGGGCCTTGCCCGCCTCTTCGCCAAACCCATTGACGGTGTTCAGCACACCCTTGGGCAGTCCGGCCTCTTCGGCGATTTCCACCAGCAGGCGGGCGGTCAGGGGGCTCGCCTCGGCCGGTTTGTGGACAACCGTGCATCCAGCCGCCAGCGCCGGGGCGATCTTCCATGTGGAGAGCATGAACGGCGTGTTCCACGGCGTGATCACTCCCACCGGACCAATCGGAACGCGGGTGGTGATGTTCATCAGGGTGGGCGATTTCAGATGCTGCCCGTCGCGGACCTGCACCACCTGATCGGCGAAATAGCGGAAATTCTCGGCCCCGCGCAGGGCAGCCTTGGACATGAAGCGCAGCGCCTGACCGGTGTCCCAGCATTCGCACAGGGCGATCTCTTCGGCGCGCGCTTCGATCCCTTCGGCCACGCGGATCAGGATGGCCCGCCGTTGGGTCGCTGGCATGTCGCGCCATTCGGCAAAGGCAGCGGAGGCCGCGTGCGCTGCTGCATCAATATCCTCGGCTCCGCCGCGGGCAACCTGGCAGATCAGGCTTTTGTCGACGGGCGAGGTATTGTCGAACTCACCCAGAGCCCCCCCGCGATCCTCACCCGCGATCCGGTTCTGAATGCCAGTGTTGAACCGCGTCAGCAGGCCCTTCAGTTTTTCGATATTCTGGTCCAGCGTTGACATGTTCAATTCCCCAGATGATCCCGGATCGTTCCGCATTTCGGCGACATTTCGGCGTCGATATCCCGTATCTCAGCCGACAGCGCCACGGAGTGCTTTTCCATCACAGGCGCCAGAAAGCCTCGCGCCGCCTCGAAGATGCGATTGATTGCATCGCGCTTGACCGCGGGCGGGCGCCCTTCGCGCAGGCGCAGGACGATGTCCACAAAGCCATGTTTCGGGTCACCATCGGCAATCGCATAGTGATTGACCCGGATTGCGCGCACGCGCAGGCCCGGCATGGGCAGCGCCTCAATCCCGGCGGCCTCGGCCCGCAGGGCCTCGCACAGGGCAGCCATATCCACGATCTGCTCCAGATTCCCGGAATATTCGATGTGGATATGCGGCATCCGACCTTCTCAATTTAGTTCACGTGTTAAGTATATTGGCATTCAAAGGCCATCGAGTCAAATTTTTTGTCAAATCGGCAGGGCCAAAACAGAAAGGGGCCGCCTTCGCGACCCCGGTTTTTTGCATCATCACATGGGAAAACACGCGTTAATCGTCGCCCTTGTAATACCCGATCACGTCATTCTCGGTTGTCGCCCCCAACCCGTTCAGCAACCGGTTGGAATAGTTGAAATAAGCGCAGACCTGATTGACCTCAAGGATTTCTCCATCCGAACAGCCCGCGATCTTGAGCGCCTCAAAGTCGGATTTCACCATCTTGCCCACATCGGTCGTCAGCTTGCCAGCATAGCGCAGCAGGGCCAGTTCCTTGCCCTCAAACTCATCCTCGGGACGATGGGCCTTGAGGGCGACGAAAATCCGGTCACTGCGCGGCTGATCCCGCAACAGGTTGCGCACATTCATGAAATGATGCGTCAGAGAATAGGTGCAGTCATTCAGGATCGAGGTGTAGCTGGCCACCACCTCAAGAAACCAGAAGGGCAGTTGGTTGTCATCGGAATGCAGGACGGACCGATACAGAGTGACGTGTCCGTTCATCGTCTCGGGCCGCAGGGAATGGACGCGCATCACCGTGTCCACGGTGCCGTGCGGGGTGCGGGCCTTGTCCAGCAGCTCTTTCAGGCGGCCTTCGGCCTTCTCATCGGGGACCATGTCGATCCAGGCGCTCATCGCGGTTCCTCCGTTCCAGTTTGGTGTCAGCATATGGCGGAAGGCCGCGTGAGTGTCAGTAAAAATTTCTACTGTCACGACATTTGGCTAGATAACGGGAATGTGAGCAGGTAAAAGCGCCAAAGGAGTTTGGGCCGGGGGGTGCCGAAATGCGCGATCCGCTTTTGCGCGCGGGTGCTGAGAATTTGCTGCTGCGATGTGGGGGGCTGGCCCGGGGGGACAGCCTTCTGGTTCTGTGCGAGGACTCCGGACAAGCCTATTACGATGACGATCTCACCCAGACCGTGGTTGAATGCGCGCGGTCGCTGGAGATTGACACCTCGGTCCGCACGATCCCCTTTGACCCGCTGGGCACGCATTTGCCGGACGGGCTGGTCGAGGCGATGCGGTCCGTCGACCGCACCCTGTTTCTGTCGCGCACCGGCGATCAGATCCGCTTTGACGGCGGGATGGCCGATGTGAACCCGATCATGTCCTATGCGCTGGACCGGGATATGCTGGCCTCGGGCTTTGGTCGGGCGAATTACACCGGCTTCGTGGCACTGAAAAACGCGGTGAATGATCTGTTGGCCAATGCCGCGCATATCCGTGTCACCTGCCCGCTGGGCACCGATTTCGTTGGCCCGGGCGCGGCCTTTCCCCAGCGTGGGGCGTCAGATGTCAGCATCGCGCGCTTTCCCATGTCGGTCTTTGCACCTGTACCGGCGCAAGGCTTTTCGGGTGTGCTGATGCAGGGTGGGTTTCTGGTGGGGACCGGGTCGAAATTCTACGAACCTTACGGCTGCGACTTACGGGAACCTTTGGCCGTGCATTTTGCCGAGAACCGGCTGACCGGCTTTTCGGGCCATCCGATGGATGTGCATTGCGCGCAGATGCACTACGAAAAGGTCGGGCAGATGTTCGATCTGGACCCGATGACCATGCATTCCTGGCATGCCGGTATTCACCCCGGCTGCGCCTACACCGCCCCAGCCTATGAGAACTATGAACGGTGGAGCGGGTCGGCCTTTGGCAACCCACGCCTGCTGCATTTCCACACCTGCGGGCATTACGCGCCGGGTGAGATTTCGCTGAACGTGCTGGACCCGACTATTGAAATAGACGGGGTGGCGGTCTGGGACGCGGGCGTGCTTAGGCCCGATCTCCTGCCCGGCGGCGCCGAGATTCTGCAGCAATATCCCTGTATCAAAGCGGTGTTTGATGCCCCGGAACAGGCGGTCGGTCAGGGCCGCAACGGGCAGCTTTCGGCGAGTTGATCAGCCCGCCTCAGCCGAGATCATCTTGGCGACGCGCGCGCGGAACCGCATCGCCCCCGCATCCAGCCCGAGGTTGATATAGCCGCTCTTGCGCCGGGCCATCCCGGTCTGGACGTATTCCAGCACGTCCTTATCCTCGTTAAACGCCATGATTGCGCCTTCGAACATGCGTTGGGACATGGCAACGTCATCGGCATGCATGTTGCGATGCTGGAACCAGAAATAGTGCGAATTCTCGTGATCCACCGGCGTGATGAAATTATACGAGATGTTCACGAAAGCATTCGGCGAAATCGGACGATCCGCCCCGCCCTCGCCCACAGGCGTGTAGACGGACATGTTGATCGCAGTGGATGGCAGGCGGCATTCATAATGCTGCTTGCGGTCGCATTGCGGCCCGAATGGCAGGACCGGCGCGTAGTAAGGCGGTGCAGGTTCATCCGCGATCCAGCGCGAGACGATCACCCCATCCTCGGTTTCCTCCAGATCCAGCGGGCGGTTATCCGTCCCTGCCCCAGCGAAAGAGGTCAGATGCACCCAAGCCACATGGCTGGGGTCCAGCAGGTTGTCGGTGATGTAAAGGTAATGGCACGCCATCTCCATCGCGCCCTTCTGGGTCTTGCCCCAATCCGGGTTGTCGAAATTGGGGATGTCGATGATGTCGTCAGTACTGGCCTGATCCGGCTCGCCCATCCACAGCCACAGAAAGCCCCAGCGATCCTCGGCCGGATAGGCATGCACCGCAGCGCGGCGCGGCGGGTTATCCAACTGCGTCGGCGCGCTGACGCATTCGCCACCGCAACCGAAGGTCAGCCCGTGATAGCCGCAGACCACATGATCGCCTTCGATAGTGCCCCGCGACAGGGGCAGCTTACGATGCGGGCAGGCATCTTCCAACGCGATGGCGGTGCCTTGGGTGTCGCGATAGATCACAATCTCTTCGTCCAGCATCCGCACCGCGCTCAGCTCGCGACCGAAATCCTCGCTGCGGCCAGCGACGTACCAGCAGTTTCGAATAAAGCCATCGGCTCCGGCCAGATCAGGGCGCATTGTCTTACTCCGAAAACACATCAAACGCCTTCAGCGCCTTGGCGCTGTAGGCATAGGAGGGGCCACCGCCCATATAGGTCGCCATAGCCAGCGCCTCGCACATCTCTTCCCGCGTGGCACCCAGCCGGACCAGAGAACGCACGTGGAACCCGATGCAACTGTCGCAGCGGGTGGCGATGGCAATGCCCAGCGCCATGAACTCCTTAGTCTTTTCGCTCAGCGCGCCATCGGTCTTGGCGGCCTTGCCCATGATGCCGAACCCGCGCACGGTTTCGGGGACCTCTTTGGAAAAGGCACCGATATTGGCCTCGGTCTCGGCCATGAAGGTTTTCCAGTCCATGTGTTTACTCCTTATCCGCGCTCATCCGCGCCCATGCGGCGTTCCAGCCAGCGGACCCCGGCGCTGATGATCAGGACCAGCACCAGATATTCAAAGATCAGCAAGGTATAGATTTCCAGCGGGCGATATTCCGTCACCACCAGTTCGTTGGCGCGGCGGGTCAGTTCCTGCATGCCGATGACGCTGGCAAAAGCGCTCATCTTGACGATGTAGATGAACTGGTTGGCCAAGGGGGGCAGAATGCGCCGGATCGCTTGCGGCAGGATCACATAGCGCATGGTCTGGACATAGTTCAGCCCGATGGTCTTGGCGGCCTCGCTTTGGCCCTTGGCGATGGATTGGATGCCCGCGCGGTAAATTTCAGCCGTAAACGCACTGTCGGAAATCGCCAGCGTGATAATCGCGCCCCAGAACGGATCGATCGGGATGTTCATGCCCATCGACTGGAACACGATCGGCAACCCGTAGAACACCCAGAACAGCATCGGCAGCAAAGGGATCGAGCGAACGAATTCCACGTAAACCCGGTTGACCAGCCGCCAGCCACGCTTTTCCGACAAGCCCGGCAGCGCCACCAGTAGCCCGATGGCAATCGACAGCACTGCCGCGATCAGCGAGATCTGGATCGTCGCCCCCATCCCCGAGATCAGGAATTTCACGTTGGTCCAACCCGACGCCGTGGTCGGGTCGATCACATACCAACCCCATGTCGAAGAGGACGCACAGCCTGCAACCAGCAGGAAGACGGACAGAAGAAGAAGCGGTTTTTTCATCGGCCCACTCAGTGCTGTAAAATCTGGCTGAGGAATTTCTGACACCGTGCCGATTGCGGGTTGGTGAAGAAATGTTCCGGGTTGCCCTGTTCGACGATCTCGCCCGCGTCCATGAAGATCATCTTGTCGGCGACCTTGCGGGCAAAGCCCATCTCATGGGTGACAACGACCATGGTCATGCCCTCCTGCGCCAATTCGACCATGACCTCCAGCACTTCGGAAATCATCTCGGGGTCGAGTGCCGAGGTCGGCTCGTCAAACAGCAACACACGCGGTTCCATGCACAGCGACCGGGCGATGGCGACGCGCTGTTGCTGGCCGCCCGACAGCTGGATGGGCTTTTTGTCGGCCTGATCGGGGATATGTACCCGATCAAGATAATGACGCGCCTTTTCCTCGGCCTCTTTCCGCGACATACCCCGCGCTTTGATCGGGCCGAGGGTCAGATTCTCCAGAACGGTCAGGTGTGGAAACAGGTTGAACTGCTGAAACACCATCCCGACCTCGGAACTGATCGCGGCCACGGATTTGGGATCATCCGTCAATTCGACGCCGTCGACGCGGATAGTGCCCTTCTGGTGCTTTTCCAACTGGTTGATACAGCGTACCACGGTGGATTTACCCGAGCCGGACGGGCCGCAGATCACAACCTTTTCGCCGCTGGCAACCGTCAGGTTGATGTCTTTGAGCACATGGAACGTGCCATACCACTTGTTTACGTCAACAAGTTCGATTGCGGCGTCTGGCATAAGCTGAACTGCCCTTATTTTATCCACAGTGGAATATTTTCTTGAGGTTATCTTTGTCTTTGCGCTTAAATCAATAAACAATATGGCAGCAAGCCCCAACCGCCACCAACGGGAGAAACAGATGAAAACGCTTTGGAAAGCCGCGGCAGCCGCGGCACTTGGTCTGGTATTGTCGGGCGCCGCGCAGGCGCAATCGGCCCTGAATGAGATACTGGATTCCGGTGTCATGAAGGTCGGCACCACCGGCGACTGGAACCCGATGTCCCTGCGCGACCCCGCCACCAACAGCTACAAAGGCTATGACATCGACATCATGAACGCGCTGGCCGCCGATCTTGGGGTCGAGGTGGAATATGTCCCGACCGACTGGAAAACGCTGGTTAATGGTGTTGTCGCGGGCAAGTACCACCTGACCGGCTCGGCCTCGATCTCGCCGCCCCGGATGAAAGTTGCGGGCTTCTCCGACAGCTATATCTCGGTCGAGCTGTTTCCCTATACGATCAAGGACAAGGCCGACAAGTTCGACGGTTACGACTCGATCAACAAGCCGGACGTGAAGGTGGCCACCACCTTGGGCACCACCTTTGAAAAGCGCGTGCGCGAGTGGTTCCCGGATGCCGATATCAAAGTGGTCGAGGCCCCGGCGCGTGGGTTCCAGGAGGTTTTGGCGGGGCGTGCGGATGTGTTCATCACCTCGAACATCGAAGGCTCGACCCTTGAGGAGAAGTTCCCGGTCGTACGCGTGAAGAATGCCGGTCCCCGGTCGCCTTCGCCCATCGCGATGCTGCTGCCGCAGGCCGATCAGGTCTGGATCAACTACGTGAACAACTGGATCGAGGTGAAGAAGGCGCAGGGCTTCTTCGAGGAAAACCGGAAGAAATGGGGCCTCTGATCCCGTTCCGGCTTTAACACTGTCCAAAGCGCCCGGCCCCAGCGGTCGGGCGTTTTCAGTTTGCCCCCGAGATTGCCTTGGAAATGACCGTGACAAAGGTGACGGTTGGCGTTTTCAATTCAACGGGGCCATGGGCCGCGTTGGAATCGAAGCTCAGGCTGTCACCGGGGCGCATGTGATAGGCCTCGTCTCCGCAGCCATAGATCATCTCGCCCTCGGTCACATGGATGAATTCGACGCCCTGATGCTGATACAGCGGTCGGGTGTCCAAGGGCGCCTCAAGCGTGACGCTGAAACTTTCGAAACTGACGTGATGCGCCTCGGCCCGGCCGATCAGCTTGTAGCTGTGACCATAGCCGCTGCCCAACCGCTGCACCGTCACGCCCTCGCCCGCCGCGACAAAGGACACGTCGGACCGGTCAACGGTGGCCGCAAAGAAGTTGATCAGGGGCACGCCGATACCTCTGGCCAGCGCGTCCAACGTGCCCAAGGAGGCCGAAACCTGCCCGCGTTCGATCTTGGAAATCATCGCGGTCGACACGCCCGACCGGCCCGACAGCTCTGCCAAAGTCAGTCCGGCCAGCACCCGATGGGTTTTGACCGCAGCCCCGATCAGATGATCCAGCGGCGGCTTTTCAGCGGAAATGGCAGGTGAATCTTCCATTGGCTCAGAGTATCGGTGTGTTGCACAAAGGAAAAGCGATACTGCTTGCCGCTGTTGCGGAAAGGGCCGGACATGAAGCTGGAGCATATGACATGGTATCAGGTCGACACCCGCATTGACGCGGGCGCGGCGGTTCTGCTGCCGGTTGGCTCGACCGAGCAGCACGGCCCGATGGGTCGCATCGGCACCGACACGATCTGCGCGCAGGCCGTGGCCGATGCCGCCGCCGATCTGTGCGACGCCATCGTTGCCCCGGCGCTTGCCTATACGCCCGCGCCGTTCAACACCGGGTTTCCGGGCACGGTATCGGTCTCGACCCCGACCTTTCAGGCCATGGCGCAAGAGGTCATCGACGGGCTTCTGGCGCAGGGGTTTTCCGGCGTCTTCGTGGTCAACGGCCACGGCGCCAATGTCGAACCGCTGACCCGTGTCGCCGAAACCCTGCCCGCCGGTCAGTTGCACATCCGCAGTTGGTGGGAGCCCGAAGCCGTCAACACAATGCGCAAAGAGTTGTACGGTGAATGGGAGGGGATGCATGCCACCCCATCGGAAATCGCAATCACCCAATCCCTGCTGGGCGCGCTGCCACCCAATCAGGCGGCGGAGCCCCCCGAACCTCTATGTGCCGACTATCTGCGCGATCACAGCGGCGACCGCCATGGCCCGCCGAATGAACACCGGGCGCAATTCCCAGACGGTCGCGTCGGTTCGCATTCCGCCCTGGCCCGCCCCGAACACGGCGCCGCCCTTCTGGCCGCCGCAGCCCAGGCCATCGCAAAGGAGTTCACGGCGTTCCAGGGGCGGTAAGGGCTTCGGCCAGCGCCTCCCACTGACGACGGCTGATGGCATCGCGTGTGGCCAGCAGCCAATAGGTCTCGTGGTGGTCCAGAACATGGTCGGTCAATTGCACCAGATTGCCCGCCGCGATTTCGCGCGAACACAGGGGTAGTGAGCCTAACGCAACCCCAAGCCCCATCTTCGCCGCGCCCAGCGCGCTTTGGAACGTGTCATACCGCAGGCGGGACGCAGTGTCGGCAGGGATACCAAAGCGGCTGGTATAGTCGCCCCACCCCGGACGCGGCCCGGTGCAAGAGATGCGCGGCCAGCTCCTCCAATCCTCACCCTGCGCCTGCAAGTCGGGCGCGGCGACCGGCGCCATCGCCTCACGATACAACGGCAGTTGGTAATCATGCGGCCAGTTGCCAGCGCCGTACCGGATCTGGATCACATCATCGACCGAGGCCGTTTGCCCGCCCAGCACCAAAGACTGGATCGACAATTTCGCCCCCGTCGCCCGCTGCACCCGCGCCAGACGCGGGGTCAGCCACAGGTCGATGATCGACTGACTGGCCGAGATCGTCAGACTGTCGCGCCCGCTGGAAAACAACGCCTCGGAACTTTCACGCAGCTCGGTCAGCGCCGCTTGAACCGGCGGCAACCACGCCTCGCCCTCAACCGTCAGCGAAATGGCCCGCGCCTTGCGGACGAAGAGTTTCGAGCCCAGATGCCGCTCCAGATTGCCGATCCGCTGGCTGATCGCGGGCTGGGTCAGGCCGGTCTCGGCAGCGGCGGCGGTGAAACTGCCGCATCGGGCCGCAGCCTCGAACGCGCGTATCCATTCCAGCGGGGGCAGTTGGAACTTTCGATCACTCATTAGCAAAACCGATACTTACTGCGGTTATTTCTGATTTGAGTTTATCCGTTGAATGACCAAATTGTAAGCCAACACGCCACCTCCATCACCCAGAGAGTTTGATCATGGAAACAGCCGTTGACCCCACAGGCCACATCCTCACCCTGACAGACGGGGACGCGCAGATGCGGTTTCACGCCATCTGGCTGCGCGACAATGCCCAAGATGCTGAGACCCGGTCCCCTACAAACGGGCAGCGGCTGATCGCGCTGCGCGACATCCCCCACGATACGCGGATCGCTGCGGCCCATGGCACCGAGGACGGCATCGAAATCCGGTTCGAACCTGAAGGCAAGACCGTTGCCTATGATGCCGACTGGCTGCGCGCGCATGCCTATGACCGGTCCGCCACGCAGATCCGGGGTTGGGTCGCCGAAGGGGTCGAATGTTGGGACACCGGCATCTCTGACGATGTACCCAGCGGCGATCTGAATGCTCTGGAACAGGGCGGCGCAGCGCTGGCCGATTGGTTGAATGGGGCCACCCGCCATGGCTTCGCCAAGGTCACCGGCGGCCCCGCCGAAGAAGGTGCGCTGTTCCGCGTCGTCGATCTGTTCGGCTATGTGCGCGAAACCAATTACGGACGCCTCTTCGAGGTCCGGACCGAGGTGAACCCGACCAATCTGGCCTTTACCGGGCTGGGGCTGCAGGCCCATACCGACAACCCCTATCGCGATCCCGCGCCCACGGTTCAGGTGCTCTATTGCCTCGAAAGCACGGCAGAGGGGGGCGAAAATATGGTGGTCGACGGCTTTGCCTGCGCCCGCCGCCTGCAACAGGAAAACCCCGACTATTTCGACGTTCTGGCCGACCATTGCGCCCGGTTCGAATATTCCGGCGAGGCGGGCGTTTGCCTGACCTCGCGCCGTCCGCTGATCGAGCTGTCCCCGGACGGAGAGCTGATTGCAGTGCGGTTCAACAACCGCTCACTGGCGACGGTGACGGATATTCCGTTCGACAAGATGGACCTGTGGTATGCCGCCTATCGTCGTCTGGGTGAGATCGTCGATGACCCAGCGATGGAAGTGACCTTCCGTCTGGAACCGGGCGAGAGCTTTATCGTAGACAACACCCGCGTCCTGCATGCGCGCAAAGCCTATTCCGGCACCGGCACACGCTGGTTACAGGGCTGTTATGCCGACAAGGACGGGTTGCGTTCGACCCGTGACGCCATGCACCGCGCCGGGCTGGAGGCTGCGGAATGAGCGCACAGGACCTGACATCGGACACCATCGTCGATTTCCTCGGCTCGATCTTCGATCGCCGGGGGTCTGAGGAATATCTGGGCGAACCCGTCACCATGGGCGAGCACATGCTGCAAGGGGCGACGTTGGCAGAACGGGCCGGGCATTCGGACGAAATCGTCGCCGCCGCGCTGCTGCATGATATCGGGCATTTCACCAGCGAATTCGGCA
>NZ_JALCBM010000059.1:0-11065 GCF_028066395.1 Ruegeria sp. | reverse complement strand
ATCGTCGCCGCCGCGCTGCTGCATGATATCGGGCATTTCACCAGCGAATTCGGCACCTTCACCATGGACGACACCGAAGATCGCCACCACGAGGATGCCGGGGCCGAGGTACTGGAACGCTTCTTCCCCTCGGTCATCACCGATTGCGTCCGCTACCACGTGGCGGCCAAACGATACCTCTGCGCCACCCGCCCCGAATACTTCCGCCGCCTGTCCGAAGCCTCGGTCCATTCCCTGAACCTGCAGGGTGGCCCGATGAATGAGGATGAGGTTGCCGAATTCAAAAGAAATCCCAATCTGGAGGAGATCATCGCGGTGCGGTTTCTGGACGATGCGGGGAAACACGCGGGCATGGAAACGCCGGATTTTTGGCATTTCGCGCCTATTCTACAGCGTCTGGTTGACCAGCACTGCCAATGACGCATCAATGGGCTGGTTCAGAAATCCAGCCCCATTCGTTCAAGCCCGACGCCGCCCTTGCCAGCCCAGCAGGCTGAGGCAAAGAAACAGAACCGCCGCGACACAGACAATCGACGGCCCCGCCGGAGTATCAAAGATATACGCCGCCCGCAGCCCCGCCACGGCGGAGATTGCGCCAATGGCCGCCGCAATCAGCGCCATGGATTCGGGTGAGCGCGCCAGACTGCGGGCCGCCGCCGCCGGGATGATCAGCATCGCGGCAATCAGCAGCACGCCGACAACCTTGATCGCCACCGCGACAGTCACGGCCAGCGACAGGGTCAGGATCAACTGCTCTCGCTTCGGATTGAAACCGCTGGCATAAGCCAGTTCCTCGTTCAGCGTTGCGGTCAGCAGGTGCGACCAGCGCCAAGCGATCAAGGCCACCACCAAAGCAGCCCCGCCCCAGATCACAGCCAGATCAGCGCGTGAGACCGCCAGAATGTCACCAAACAGATAGGCCATCAGGTCGATGCGTACACCCGACAGAAAAGATACCGCCACCAGCCCGAAAGCTAACGCGGAATGGGCCAGAACGCCCAGCAACGTGTCCATCGCATAACCTCGCCCGGCCAGCAGAGTCACGGTCAGCGCCATGATGAGCGCCACAGCCAAAGCTCCGGTAAAGATCGACATCTGGAAGGTCAGCGACAATGCCACGCCTAGAATCGCGGCATGTGCGGTCGCGTCCCCGAAATAGGCCATCCGGCGCCAGACCACGAAACAGCCCAGCGGCGCCGCCGCAAAAGCCACGCCTACTCCTGCGAGCGTTGCCCGCGTCATGAAATCATCCAGCATTATTCCGCCGCGTCCTGAGAGTGTGACCCATGATCGTGGTCATGGTCGTGATCATGCCGATACAGCGCCAACGCGCCTCCCGTGCCGGTTCCGAACAAGGCCCGGTATTCGGGGGCCGAGGCCACCACCGCCGGGGACCCTTCGCAGCAGACATGCCCGTTCAGACAAACCACCCGGTCCGAGGCGCTCATGACCACGTGCAATTCATGGCTGATCATCAGAATGGCGCAGCCGGTGTCGCGGCGCACGGTCTCAATTTGCCGATAAAACGCTGCCGAGCCCGGTTGATCCAGCCCCTGCGTCGCCTCGTCCAGCAGCAAAACCTCGGGCCGGTTGATCAGCGCTTGCGCCAGCAGCACGCGCTGGAACTGGCCGCCGGACAGTTGCGACATCTGACGTTTCAGCAAATCGGGCACGCCTGCCGCCTCCAACGCCGCCGCACAGTCTTGGCGCGGCACCGGATGGGTCAGGCGCATGAAGCGCTCGACAGTGATCGGTAAGGTCGGGTCGATATGCAGCTTTTGCGGCACATAGCCGATCTTTAACCCGGGCTTTCGCGTCACCGTCCCGGCTGAGGGCGCGGTCGCGCCGATGATGGCGCGCAACAGGCTGGTCTTGCCCGAGCCATTGGGGCCGACGATCGTCACGATCTCACCCGGTTCGATGGTCAGGTTCACGTGATGCAACACGGTATTGCTGCCATAGCGCACGCTGAGGCCGTCAACATGGATCAGAGACATGGGCTCAGGCCTTCTCGGTGCAGGCGGGGCAGATGCCTTCGGCCTCGACCACGGTGCGCTCGATCTCGAACCCGGCGGCGCGGGCGGCATCGCCCAACGCGCCTTTGGCGGGGGTCGAGTGCGCCTCGGCCACCGCATCGCAGAGACGGCAGATCATGAAGGCCGGGGAATGGTTGGCGCCGGGATGGGCGCAGGCGACGAAGGCGTTCAGACGTTCGATCTTGTGGACAAATCCATTTTCGACAAGGAAATCAAGCGCACGATAGGCCACGGGGGGCTGTGACCCGAACCCTTCCTGCCGCAGCCGGTCCAGAATCGCATAGGCCCCCAGCGCGCGATGCTCCTGCAGCAGCATCTCAAGCACCTTGTGACGCACCGGGGTCAGGCGCAGGCCCTCGGCCTTGCAGCGCGCCTCGGCCGTGGTAAGGGCGGTTTCGACGCAATGGGCGTGGTCATGTTTCTGGAACCCGACAAGCGCCGACATGTCGGCGGAATTGGGTGTCGTCTCACTTGTCATGTTATTTCATATCATATATGTGGCTCGCAATGTTATAAAATCACACAGAGGGTCTGATGTCCAGAAAGCTTCTCCCCATTTCGATCACGGCTGCGTTGATGGGCGGTACTGCCCTGGCAGAGGTGCCCAACGTCGCCACAGATATCGCGCCGGTGCATTCGCTGGTCGCACGGGTGATGGACGGGGTCGGCACCCCGGACCTGATCGTACAGCCCGGCGCCTCGCCCCACGAATACAACCTGCGCCCGTCCGAGGCCGCCGCGTTGCAAGACGCCGATCTGGTCTTCTGGATGGGCGAAGACCTGACGCCCTGGATGCATGACGCAATCGAAACCCTTGCTGGCGAGGCCGCCGTCACAAGCTTGTTGGAGGCCGACGGAACCGTCCTGCTGGATTTCCGCGAAGGCGCCCTGTTCGAAGCGCACGCGCATGGTGAAGACGACGGTCACGACGACGCGCAGGAAGACGGGCATGACCATGACGATCATGCCGAGGATGAGGCGGGCCACGATCACGACGACCACGCCGGGGAAGAAGACAAGGCGCAGGATGATCACGACCACGGCGACGAGGGTCATGATGATCACGCGGATGAAGACGGCCACGACCATGATGATCATGCCGAAGAAGACAGCCATGACCATGAAGACCACGCCGAAGGTGACGCACACGGCCATGAAGAAGAAGCCGGTCATTCTGACGACCATGGCGACGAAGATCACGCTGGCCACGACCACGATGCACACGGGCATGGTGCGCATGACCCGCATGCCTGGCTGTCTCTGGATAATGCCGAAACCTGGCTGAACGTGATCGCGGCGCAGTTGTCGGCGGCAGACCCCGATAATGCAGGTGCCTACTATGCCAACGCCGCCGCCGCCCGCGCCGAGATGGAGGCGCTGTCTGCCGAGGTCTCGGCAACGCTCGACCCCGTGCGCGGGGGCAGCTTTATCGTCTTCCACGATGCCTATCAGTATTTCGAGGATACGTTCGATTTCCCCGCTTCGGGCGCGATTTCCCTGAGCGATGCGTCAGACCCCGGCCCCGCGCGGGTCGCGGAAATTCAGGGCCGTATTCGTGAAGAAGGTGTCGATTGCGTTCTGACCGAGCCCCAGTTCAACCCCGGTCTGGTCAGCACCGTGCTGGACGGGACCGAGGCCAAAACCGGCGTCATCGACCCATTGGGGGCCGAGCTGGAACCGGGTGTCGACCTCTATCCGCAACTGATCCGTAACATGGCGAAAACGCTGGCCGGATGCCTGTGAAACACCTCGTCGGTCTGACCGCGAAAAAACGGTCGGGCTGATCTCTGTCAGGGGTGGTGCAGGTTTTGAGTGCGCTGATTGTCGAGTGGCCCCGCCCCTGACAAAAATGATGTTCAAAAGGCCGCCGGAAACTACTCTGGCGGCCCTTTATCTTGTTCGATGAGGGTCTGCTCCAGACGGTCGCGCGGGGGTTGGGTCAGATCGCTCAGCGTGGTGCGCTGCCCATGTTCGCAAACAGATCAGTTCTGGTGAAACCGCCAGCCGTACCCAGCGACCTGGCTGGGCAAAACGTCCAGTTCCGGAATCGCAGGGTGCAGATTAATCTGATTAAAAAACTCAGGTTGACATAATCGACTAATTCACTCAGAAATCGCGCATCCAATCCCCGCCGACCTGCGGGGTACGAATCCCGATTTGACAGGAAGGGTCTGACCTTATGACCAAGTTATTCACCGCGACCAGCGCCATGACACTGTGCATTGCATCGGCAGCCATGGCCGAAGCGCCCTCGAAGGCGGATGTGCTGGACACCTATGCCAACATTGCCGAGGCCAAGTATGACGACAGCCTGATCGCTGCAAAAATCCTGCAGACGGCCGTCAACGCGCTGATCGCCGATCCGTCGGATGCCACGCTGAACCAGGCCCGCGCGGCATGGATCGCCGCCCGCGTGCCTTACCAGCAGACCGAGGTCTACCGGTTCGGCAACGCCATCGTGGATGACTGGGAAGGCAAGGTGAACGCCTGGCCGCTGGACGAAGGTCTGATCGATTATGTGGACGCCGCGTATGGTGGCCCGACCGATGAAAACGAATTCGCCGCCCTGAACGTCATCGCCAACCCCAGCTTCGAACTGTCAGGCGAAACCATTGACGCCAGCGAGATCACTCCGGAACTGCTGGGCGAGACCCTGCACGAGGCAGACGGGATCGAGGCCAATGTCGCCACCGGCTATCACGCCATCGAATTCCTGCTGTGGGGTCAGGACCTGAACGGCCACGGCGCAGGCGCGGGCAACCGTCCCTATACCGACTACGTTCAGGGTGACGCCTGCACCGGCGGCAACTGTGACCGCCGCTCCCAGTATCTGAGCGCCGCCACCGATCTGCTGGTCAGCGATCTGGAATGGATGGCCGCCCAGTGGCAGCAAGGCGGCGAAGCCCGCGCGGCACTGCTGACGAACGAGGACGCAGGCGTTGCGGCGATCCTGACCGGCATGGGCTCGCTGTCCTATGGCGAACAGGCGGGTGAGCGGATGCGTCTGGGCCTGATGCTGAACGACCCCGAGGAAGAGCATGATTGCTTTGCCGACAACACCCATAACAGCCATTACTATGACGGGCTGGGCATCCAGAACGTCTATCTGGGCAGCTACACCCGTATCGACGGCACTCCGGTTTCGGGCGCATCGCTGTCGGATCTGGTGATCGCGACCGATCCGTCGCTGGACACCGAGATGCAGGCCAAGCTGGCCACCACCATGCAGGCGCTGGGTCGCATCAAATCGACCGCCGAGGCCGGTTTCGCCTATGACCAGATGCTGGAGGCCGGCAACGCAGGCGGCGAAGCGTTGATCATGGGCGGCGTCAACGGTCTGGTCGATCAGACCAAAACCATCGAACGCATCGTCAGCACGCTGGAACTGGACCAGATCGAGTTCGAAGGCTCGGACAGCCTGGATAACCCCAACGCGGTCTTCCAATAAGTCACATTGGCCGGTTTTCCCCTCGTCCGGCCATCTACAGGGGGCGCATCGCACTTGCGCCTCCGCCCTCCCTGCAAATCACGAAGATTTGCGTCGCCAAACTGGACCTCGAACAAATAACCTACTAAT
The DNA here is from genome assembly GCF_028066395.1 of Ruegeria sp. Taxonomy (GTDB): domain Bacteria; phylum Pseudomonadota; class Alphaproteobacteria; order Rhodobacterales; family Rhodobacteraceae; genus Ruegeria. The sequence goes on along the minus strand of NZ_JALCBM010000059.1, from coordinate 5,452 downwards.
TATGTAGGATATACGGAACTGATCGAATCGCCATGATCATCTGCCACTGCACCAACATCTCGGACCATGATATCCGCGCCGCCATTGACTGGATGCGCACGGCTGACCCTCAGGCCATCATCACGCCCGGCAAGATTTATCATGCCCTTGGAAAATCAGCGGATTGCGGCGGCTGCATGCCGCTTTTCCTAGACACAATGCGGGCAGATGATAACCTGAAAGTCCCCATGCAACTGCGTGCCTTGCGCACCGCAGTAACACAGGAGAGTGTCAATGAAGGGCGATCCCAAAGTCATAGAATACCTCAACAAATCACTGCGGCATGAGCTGACTGCGGTCAGCCAGTACTGGCTGCATTACCGGCTTCAGGAAGATTGGGGCCTTGGTCACATGGCCAAGAAAAGCCGCGAGGAATCCATCGAAGAGATGGGCCATGCGGACCAGCTGATTGAACGAATCATTTTCCTCGAAGGCCATCCCAACCTGCAAAAACTGGACCCGCTGCGGATCGGTCAGACGCCCAAGGAAACGCTGGAATGCGATCTGGCGGCGGAAAACGATGCCCGGGCGCTGTATGTCGAAGCCCGCGACTATTGCCGCGAGGCGGGCGACTACGCCTCTATGTCGCTGTTCGAGCAATTGATCCGTGACGAAGAAGGGCATATCGATTTCCTCGAAACGCAGCTCGATCTTTATGAAAGGATTGGCGAAGCCAATTATGCGCAGCTCAACGCATCGAAAATGGACGAAGGCGAGTAGCCTTCTTTTGCTGGTGGCCGTTCACGCGGCCACCCCCGCCCTGTCAGCCGAGCTGCAGGACCTGCACCTGAACACACTTCCCCGCACCGACGCAGAACGCGCCCGGATTTCCGGCGCCACCGCCGCGCCTGACGATTTCACGGCGCCCCAGCGGTTCGAGGAACTGCCAGCCGGGGCCGCAACGGTTCGCGTGCGCACGGATGCGGACGCATTCTCGCAACCTTCGGCCAATATCAGTTTCGAGCAGGAACTGGATTTCCGGGTCGGCAACGGATTGTTCAAGAAAATCTGGGTGTCTTCACCATCCTCGACCAAGGCATCGGACGGGCTGGGCCCGCTGTATAACGCGCGCTCCTGCCAGCGCTGCCATATCAAGGATGGGCGTGGGCATACGCCGAACGGGCCCGAGGACAACGCGATTTCGATGTTCCTGCGGGTCTCGGTCCCCGGCCTGCCCGAGGATGCGCCCGAAGGCATCGCCGATTACATCGCCACCCTGCCCGAACCCAACTATGGCCTGCAGATGCAGGATTTCGCTCTGGCCGGGCACCCCGCCGAATACCGGCTGGACATCACCTATGAAGAGGTCCCCGTGGCGCTGTCAGAAGGCGACACCGCGATGCTGCGCCGCCCGACCTATATCGCGGCTGATCTGGGATACGGGCCGCTGCACCCCGACGCGATGCTCAGCCCCCGGGTGGCGCCGCAGATGATCGGTCTGGGCCTGCTGGAATCCATCCCCGTGGACGAGTTGCTGGCCAGGGCCGACCCCGAAGATACGGATGGCGACGGTATCTCGGGCCGTGCCAATATCGTCTGGTCCACCGAGTTCGATCAGCCCATGATGGGCCGCTTTGGCCACAAGGCCGCAATGCCCACGGTGATGGAGCAATCCGCTGCCGCCTTTGCCGGGGATATCGGCATCTCCAGCCCGCTTTTCCCGCTGCCTCAGGGCGACTGTACCGAGGCACAGGTGCAATGCACCAACGCCCCTCATGGTGACGGCGATGTGCGCGTGTTCGAGATTGATGAGACCGGCATGGACCTTGTCGCCTTCTACAGCCGCAATCTTGGCGTGCCCGGACGGCGCGACGTGGATGACCCGCAGGTTCTGCGCGGGAAAGAGGTCTTCTACACCACCGGCTGCACCGCCTGCCACACTCCGTCCCATGTCACCCACCGGATGCCGGACCGTCCCGAGCACAGTTTCCAACTGATCTGGCCCTATACCGACCTGCTGCTGCATGACATGGGCGAAGGTCTGGCCGATAACCGCCCCGAAGCCCGCGCGACGGGCCGCGAATGGCGCACCCCGCCGCTCTGGGGCATTGGCCTGACCGAGCGTGTCTCGGGCCACACCCAGTTCCTGCATGACGGCCGCGCGCGGTCGCTGCTGGAGGCGATCCTGTGGCATGGCGGTGAGGCGCAGGCGGCGCGGGATCAGGTGGTTTCGATGCCCAAAGCCGACCGCGATGCCCTGATCCGATTTCTCGAAAGCCTCTGAGTGATGCGTACTATCCCCTTCGTCACCGCCCTGTTGCTGCCCTTGACCGCCATGGCGCAGGATCGCGGCCCGATCCTGGATGACGTGACCCAATCCCACATCCTGCCGCGCTTTGCGCAACTGGCCGAGGCCACGCAGCAGTTGAAAGCGGCAGCCGAGGCGGAGTGCGCCGCCGACGCGCCCGGGTTGCGCGATGCCTATCACGCAGCCTTTGATGACTGGATTTCCGCCAGCCACCTGCGCTTTGGCCCGACCGAGACCGGCGACCGCGCTTTTGCCATCGCCTTCTGGCCGGACACCAAGGGATTCACGCCCAAGGCTCTGTCACAGTTGATCGCTGCGGATACGGGGTTGGATGACCCCGACGCGTTCGCGCAGACCTCCATCGCCGGGCGCGGGTTCTTTGCGCTGGAACAGATGCTTTATGACCCCGCCTTTGCCGCCACAGGCGAGGCCGAGCAGCGCTGCGCCGTGATCCGTGCCATCACCACCGATATCAACCGCAATGCCGATGCTATCGCCGAAGATTGGCAATCCTATGCGCTGGTGCTGACGCAACCCGGCGCGGACAGCCCCTATCGGTCCGACGAGGAAGCCTTACAGGAGCTGTTCAAGGCGCTCAGCGCCGGGCTGCAATTCACCTCGGAAACGCGGCTGGGACGTCCGCTGGGCACGTTCGACCGCCCCCGCCCCAACCGGGCCGAGGCGCGCCGGTCCGGCCGCGCGTTGCGCCATGTCGAACTGTCGCTGGTGGCGCTGCGCGACCTTGCGGCGCGCCTGTCTGTCGATCATCCCGATATCGCCACATCGCTGGACGCCGGTTTCAACAAGGCCATCACCCGCGCGCAGAAGCTTGAAGACCCCGTGCTGGCCGGTGTCGCCACCCCGCAAGGACGGCTTCGGGTCGAGGCACTGCAACAAGAGATCAACGATCTGCGGGCCATCGTCGCGACTGAGCTTGGCCCGACCCTTGGCATCAGCGCCGGGTTCAACTCGCTGGACGGAGACTGACCGATGACCACCCGTCGCCATTTCCTTGCCGGTCTCGCCGCCGCCACTCTGACCCCGGTCCGGGGATGGAGCGCAGCGGGTGCGCCCGATTTTCTGGCAGCCGGGTTGTTTCCGGATGGTTTCTATCGGCTGGCCGGGCTGGATGCGGGCGGGACGATCCTGTTCTCGCTGCCCCTGCCCGGACGCGGCCATGCCGCCGCCGCCCATCCGCACCGGACACTGGCCGTGGCCTTTGCCCGCCGACCCGGCACCTTTGCACAGGTCATCGACTGCACCTCGGGCACCGTGACCCGGCAGCTGCACGCGCCCGAAGGGCGGCATTTCTACGGCCACGGCGTCTTTACCGCCGACGGGGATCAGTTCTTCACCACCGAAAACGACTATGAGGCCGGAACCGGCGTGATCGGTGTCTGGGACACGGCCACCTTCACCCGTATCGGAGAGTTTTCGTCAGGCGGTATCGGCCCGCATGACATGCGGCTGATGCCGGACGGGGACACTCTGGTCATCGCCAATGGCGGCATCGAAACCCATCCCGATACCGGGCGCAGCAAGTTGAACATCCCGACCATGCAGCCCCGGCTGACCTATCTGGACCTGTCGGGTGCGGTGCTGGAACACGTGGAACTGCCACAGGCGCTGCACAAGAACTCGATCCGCCATCTTGCTGTGCGCGCGGACGGGCTGGTCGGCTTTGCGATGCAATGGCAGGGCGACCTGACCGAGCACCCGCCGCTGCTGGGCCTGCACCGCCGGGGCGAAGCGCCCCGGCTGCTGACCGCACCAGAGGCGGATCAAAGCACCCTGCAAGGCTATGCCGGTTCCATTGCCTTTGCCGCCGGGGGCGACGCGATTGCCATCACCTGCCCGCGTGGCGACGCCTTGCACCTGTTTGATGTGGACCGTGGCACCCTGATCGCAGCTCATGCCCTGACCGATGTCTGCGGGCTGGGCACCGGGCCGGACGGGCTGATCTTTACCACCGGGACCGGCCAATTCGGTACGGCTCAGGGGAGACGGGCGAAAACTCTGTCAGCGCTCGACTGCCAATGGGACAACCACCTGATCCCCATCCGCGCCTTCGGCTGAAACCCGGCAAGCGCCGTTCAAACAGTTTATACTTGGACGAATCAAGCTGCTGCCGTATTGGCGGGCGCGAAACCGGCACCCTGACCAGCAAGGATCGACCTGATTGAAACACACGCCCACCGCACCACATTCCATCTACGGGGTTGAGAAATGGGGCAAAGGCCTCATCGAGGTGACGGAACAGGGCGAGATCGGCCTGCGCAACCCATTGGCGCCACAGGCCGATGCGATCAGCCTGCCGGGTATCCTGCACGATCTGGATCAGCGCGGCATCAAATCGCCGATGGTCCTGCGCATCAGTTCCTATCTGGAACACGAGGTTGCCCATATCAACGACAGCTTCGCTGAGGCCATCGCCCGCACCGGATACAAGGGCAACTATCGCGGCGTCTTCCCGATCAAGGTCAACCAACAGGCGCAGGTGGTCGATCGGATCGTCGAGTTTGGCCATAAATACAATTACGGGCTTGAGGCCGGATCGAAACCCGAACTGGTGATCGCGCTGGCCCACCGACTGGCAAGCGAAGCGCTGATCGTCTGCAACGGCGTCAAGGATACCGAATTTGTCCAACTGGCCATCCTCAGCCGCAAGATCGGCTTCAACACGGTCATTGTGCTGGAAAGCCCGAAAGAGGCCGACACGGTGATCGAGGTCTATAACGAGCTAGGCATCGAACCCCTGCTCGGCGTGCGGGTGAAGCTAACCAACCAGATCAGTGGTAAATGGGAGGAAAGCTCGGGCGACCGGTCGGCCTTTGGCATGAACACTGACCAGTTGGTTGCCACCGTGGACAAGCTGAAAGCCGCCGGTCTGTTGCATTGCCTGAAGCTGCAGCACTCGCATCTTGGATCACAGGTGCAGGACGTCAACGACGTGCGCCGCGCGGTGGGCGAGGCATGCCGCTATTACTCGGAACTCACCCGCGAAGGCGTGCCGCTGACCCATCTGGACCTCGGCGGCGGCATGGGCGTGGACTATACCGGTGAAAAGAAGGCCGCCGAGAACTCGATCAACTACACGGTCGCGGAATACTGCGCCAATGTGGTCGAAACCGTGGCCTATGCGATGGATGAGGCCGGGGTGGACCA
>NZ_JALCBM010000058.1:6002-27788 GCF_028066395.1 Ruegeria sp. | reverse complement strand
ACGCTTTTGCCTTGCTGCCGGAAACGCTGGATTGGCACTGGACCCATATCGGCGGCGGCGGGCTGGGGGATGTGCTGCGGGAACAGTCGGCCTCGGCTGGGCTGACCGACCGGATCACCTGGAAAGGCGCCTGCGATCAGCCCGAGGTCATTGCCGAAATGCGCAGCGCCGATCTGTTTGTCCTGCCCAGCCGGATTGCCGAGGATGGCGACCGCGACGGGTTGCCGAATGTGTTGATGGAGGCGGCCTCGCAACGCCTGCCGATCCTGTCCACGCCCGTTTCGGCCATCCCCGAGTTCATCAAAACCGGCACTCATGGGGTGCTGTCGGATGATGATCCGACAGCACTGGCGCAGGAAATCACCGCGCTGGCGGCAGACCCCGAGGGTGCAGAGCATATGGCCTCCAAGGCGCATGACCGATTGCTGGCCGAGTTCCGCATGGACCCGGGCATCGCCCGCCTGTCGGCACGGTTGACCACCTTGTGCGCAGGGGGCACCTGATGGCGCGCGTGGCCTTCTACGCCCCGATGAAATCCCCCGACAGCCCGACCCCCTCGGGCGACCGCGAAATGGCCCGCAACCTGATGACCGCCATTGGTGCGCAGGGCGATCAGGTCGAGCTGGTGTCCCGGCTGCGCGCCTATGACAAACACGGTGATATGGCCGTGCAGGCTGCCCTGCGCCAACAAGCCGAGGTCGAAGCGGGCAGGTTGATTGCCGAGATGCCCTCGGACACCGATCTGTGGGTGACCTATCACAACTACTACAAGGCGCCTGATCTGCTGGGACCCAAGGTCTGCCGCGCGCGGGGCATCCCTTACGTGCAACTGGAAAGCACGCGCGCCACCAGCCGTCTGAACGGCAATTGGTCGGACTTCGCCCAAGCCGCACATCAGGCCTGTGACGCCGCGCAGGTGATCTTCTACCACACCGCCAATGATCTGATCACGCTGGAACGCGAACGGTTCGGCGATCAGGCCCTTGTCGAACTGCCTCCCTTCCTGCCCGTGTCCGACCTGCCTCAGGCGTCCTCGGGCGATGGACCAATGCTCTGTGTTGGGATGATGCGCCATGGGGACAAGCTGGCCTCTTACCGGATACTGGTCGAAGCGCTGCACGGCCTGACCGGCCCATGGGAATTGAATATTGCAGGCGACGGCCCCGCCCGGCCCGAGGTCGAGGCGCTGATGGCCCCGTTCGGGTCGCAGGTGGAGTTCCTCGGGCAACTTGATCGCGACGCGCTGCACCACATCTATGGCAGGTCGTCCATGCTGCTGTGGCCGGGCGTGAATGAGGCGTATGGGATGGTCTATCTTGAAGCTCAAGCCAGCGGGCTGCCTGTCATCGCGCAGGATCGTCCCGGAGTACGGGACGTCCTCGCGCCCTCGGACCACCCTTCGGTTGACGACGGCGCGCCCGGATTGACCGGGCGTATTCAGCGATTTCTGTCCGACCCCGACCTGCGTCGCACCGAAGGCACGCGCGCCCGCGCCTATGTGGGTGAACGCCACCTGATGCCCTCGGCAACCGACCGGTTCTGGGCAGCGGTACGCCCGTTGTTGGAGGTCACCCGATGACCCGTCTAGCATTGCTACGCCACGGCCACACCGCATGGAACCGTGCGGGCCAAATACAGGGCCGCAGCGATATCCCGCTGGATGTCGAGGCCCGGGCCGAGCTTGCCGGATACAGCCTGCCAGAGCCATGGGCGGAGGCAACCCTCTGGTCCAGCCCCCTGTCTCGCGCCGTTGAGACCGCCCAACTGGTCGCCGGGCGCGATCCGATCGGCGCCGAGGCCCTGACCGAGATGAACTGGGGCGATTGGGAGGGCAAGCGCGGCGTCGATCTGATCGAACAGCCGGGTAGCGGTTATCGCCATATCGAGGACTGGGGCTGGGACTACCGCCCCCCTGCCGGGGAAAGCCCGGCTGAGCTGTGGGCGCGTCTTGAGCCCTGGCTGGCCGCGTTGCGGGGCGACAACCTCGCCGTCTGTCATATCGGCATCATGCGGGTCATTCTGGCCAAGGCCTGGGGCTGGGGTTTCGACGGCCCCGCCCCGTTCAAGGTCAAACGTAACCGGTTGTTCATCGTCGATCTCTCGCCCCTACGACCGGTGGCCGAACCGGTCCGGCTGCTGAAACGGCAGGTGCCGTGATGAAGGTGATGATCATCGTCACTCACCTGCTGGGCACCGGGCATCTGAGCCGGGCGCTGACCCTCGGGCGCGCCTTCGTGGAACAAGGGCATGAGGTGCTTGTGGTTTCAGGCGGGATGCCCGCGCCGCAACTGGACAGTTCCGGGATATCACTGCTGGGCCTGCCGCCGCTGCGGTCGGACGGGGTGGATTTCACCCGGCTGTTGGATCAGGACGGTCAGGTGGCGGGGGTCGAATACCTGACGGCCCGGCGCAATGCACTGGTGCAGGCCGTGCGCAGTTTTCAGCCGCAGGTGATGATCACCGAGCTTTACCCCTTTGGCCGCCGCTCTCTGGCCGAGGAATTTCAGTCGGCTCTGACGGCGGCGCTGGACCTGCCGCGCAAACCGGTCGTTCTGAGTTCGATCCGGGACATTCTGGCGCCACCCTCCAAGCCGTCCAAAGCCGAACGCGCGAATGAGGTCATCACGCAGTATTATGACGGCGTGCTGGTACATTCCGATCCGCAAATCACGCCACTGGAAGTCAGTTGGCCTGTTTCGGACTGCTTGGCCGGACGGCTGCACTACACGGGGTTTGTTGCGCCTGCGGCTGCTGGTCCACATCCCGAGGGCCTCGGGCAAGGTGAGGTTCTGGTCAGCGCTGGCGGAGGCTCGGTCGGCCAGCCGATCTTTCACGCGGCCATCGAGGCCGCCCGAAAGATGACCAACCGGCGCTGGCGCCTGTTGGTGGGTGGGCAGGACGCGCCGCAGCGCATTGCCGAATTGACCGCTTTTGCCGAGGGCGCGCCGGTATCGGTCGAACCGGTACGACCTGATTTCCGGCAGATGCTGCCGCTGGCCGCCGCCTCGGTCAGCATGTGCGGGTACAATACGGCGATGGATCTGCTGCAAAGTGGGACTCCGTCCGTGGTGATCCCCTTTGACGACGGTAAGGAAGTGGAACAGAGCCTGCGTGGCCAGAGCCTGTCGCGATTACCTGCTGTGGAGGTTCTGCGCAGCGCTGAACTGACCGGGCATGGATTGGCCGATGCGGTCGCGCGTGTGATCGCGCAAGGGCCGCGCGTGCCTATGAGCCAGGGGTTCAATGGCGCAAGGCGGTCGGTCGATATCGCCACAGCGATGGTGGAGGCGAAGGGATGAACCCCGACTGGGCGCCTCTGCGTGATGAGTTGCAACACTGGCAGACTGACGGCCTGTCCCTGCCCCTGTGGTGGCGGGATGACGATGCGGTGACGGTGACACCGCAGTTGGAAACGCTCGCGGCCTTGTCCCGGGATTTGGGCCTGCCGGTGCATCTGGCGGTGATCCCGCGCGATGCGGATGTGGCGCTGGCGAAGTATATCTCTGAAAACCCGTGTCTCATTCCGGTTGTGCATGGCTGGGCGCATCAGAACCACGCCCCGGCGGATGAGAAGAAATCGGAATTCCGCCTGCACCGCCCGATGGCGGACATCGTGACGGATGCAAAGACCGGGATGACCCGTCTGTCCGATCTGTTTGGCGACAATTTGCGACCGATCTTTGTGCCACCCTGGAACCGCATCGCGCCCGAGGCCGCCGGACATCTGCCCCCCTTGGGCTATCGCGTGCTGTCCACGGCGACCCCGCGAAAAGCCGCACTCGCAGCGCCCGGGTTGGAACAGATCAACACGCATCTCGACCCGATCGACTGGCGCGGCACCCGGGGGCTGGTGGCCCCGGACGTTCTGATTGCCAGAACCGTCGACCTGTTGCGTGACCGCCGCGAGGGCCGCGCCGACAATGCCGAGCCTTTCGGCGTGTTGACCCACCATCTGGTTCATGATCAGGACATCTGGAGTTTTACCCGCGACCTGCTGCACCACCTGCTGGACGGGCCGGGCACCGTCTGGACCATGGCGAAACCCAAAAACCAAGGAGACCCCGAATGAGCCGACTCGATTCCATGCTGCGCCGCCTGACCGCGCAACGTGACGGGCTGAACTGGGCCGCGGCGCAGATCGACACGCTGGACGGCGATGTGCTGGATATGGGGCTGGGCAACGGGCGCACCTATGATCATTTGCGGGAAATCCTGCCCAACCGCCGCATCTGGGTCATGGACCGGGTTCTGCAATGCCACCCGGATAGCACCCCGCCGCCCGAGGATTTCCTGCAGGGTGAGGCCGAACCGATGCTGCAGAAACTGGCCGCATCCGACCACCGCATCGCCATGGCGCATTACGATTTCGGGCGCGGCATCAAAGCGGAAGACGTGGCCGAGGCCGCGCGCCTGAGCCCCCTGATCGCACAGGTGATGCAACCCGGGGGGTTGCTGATCTCGGGCCAGCCGCTGGTTGGGTTCGATCAGATCAAGGGCCCCGACACAATCGCGCCGGACCGCTATCTGTTCTACCGCGCCTGATTGCCCGACCTGAAGGCGCGCCATTGGCAAAGGCGCGTTCTTCTGGCATCTGACCTGCACCCGGTTCGCAACAGGAGGCCAAGGTGACCTTCACGCGCTACGCGATCTATTTTGCGCCCTCCCGACAGGCATCATGGGCGGATTTCGCAACCCGCTGGCTGGGATGGGATGCGGAGGCCGGGGAAGCCGTTGTGCATCCGGTGCTAGGCGGGATTGATGTGGCTTCTGTCACCGAGGCCCCGCGCAAATACGGGCTGCATGCCACGTTGAAGCCACCTTTCCGCCTGCGCGAAGGGCAATCCGTCGAAGCATTGCAAACGGCCTGCGCGCAGCTTGCGGCATCCGGGTCCCCGATCACGCTGCAGGGGCTGGCGGTCACCCGTCTGGGCCGGTTTCTGGCCTTGTGTCCGCAGGGCGATACCCACGCATTGAACGCGCTGGCCGCTGCCTGCGTCGTCGATCTGGACAATTTCCGCGCGCCAGTAACCGAAGCCGAGATTGCCCGCCGCCGAGGCCCTCATATGACACCTGAGCAGGACACCAACCTGATCCGCTGGGGGTATCCTTACGTGATGGACGCGTTCCGGTTTCACATCACGCTGAGTGGTCGGATGGATAAACCAACGCTGACGCACGTGCAGTCAACGCTGGAAAGCCATCTTGATCCGCTGTTGCCCAGCCCGTTCCAAATCAACGATCTGGCTTTGGTGGGGGAAGCCGAGGATGGGCGGTTCCACCTGATCCAACGCTACGCCTTGTCGGGCTGAGGTCAGACCTGCCCGCGATGCCCTTTGATCACATTACACCTCGGGCAATAAGGGCGGCTTCCAGCGCCTGCGGTGTCGTGAAATGGATCGCATCCATGCCGGTGGCGCGAGCCCCCTCAACGTTCTTGGGGCTGTCATCCACGAAAATGCAATCCTGCGGAGCCAACCCGGCCCTCTCGCAAAGAAGGTGATAGATTTCCGCCTGCGGCTTCAGCAACTTTTCACGCCCCGACACGATGGTCACGCCGAATACGGAGTTCAATTCGGGATGGAGTTTGATGCCTTCGGGCCATGTTTCAGCCGACCAGTTGGTGATCGCGTGAACCGGTGTTCCGCGTGCCTTCAGGCGGTAGAGCACGTCCCAGCTGCCGTCGATCTTTTCAGGCACCGTAGCCGCGTAACGCAAGACGTAACTGGCGAGACGGGCTTGGTCCTCGGCACTGTCCAGTTCGGCGGCCAGATCGTGGAATGTCTCGCCTCCATCCGCGCGCAAGTTGCGGTCGTAGAAATCAATGCGGTCAAGGAATACGGCCACCGCTTCGCGACTGCCCATCTCATCCAGCCAGGCCAGATGCGGGTCCCATTTGATCAACACGTTCCCGATATCGAAGACGACCGCTTTCATTATGCATCTTTCGTTGGATGAGGGTGCGCCGCCCAGCATAGGGATGCACCGTCTCATCGCAACTGCGGCAATGCGGGGCGACGCACCAAAGAGGCCTACACTTTAGCCCGCAACGCGGATATATGCGCGACAACGCCAGTTTCTCAGATGAGGCCAATCATGAGCTTTGACCGTTCCATCAAGATCGCACCGTCGATCCTGTCCGCCGATTTCGCCAATTTCGGGCAAGAGATTCAGGCCATCGAAGCACAAGGTGCTGACTGGGTGCATGTCGATGTGATGGACGGGCATTTCGTGCCGAACCTGACCTTCGGCCCTCCGGCGGTCAAGGCGTTCCGTCCGCATGTGAAGACGGTCATGGATGTGCATCTGATGATCGCTCCGGTCGATCCCTATATTCAGGCCTATGCCGATGCCGGGGCTGATGTGCTGACCGCCCATGTCGAGGCCGGCCCGCACACCCACCGCACCCTTCAGGCGATCCGGGCGGCCGGTATGAAGGCGGGTGTCGCACTGAACCCCGGCACCCCGGCCGAGGCGGTCGAACATCTGCTGGACCTAGCCGATCTGATCTGTGTGATGACCGTGAACCCCGGGTTCGGGGGGCAGAAATTCATCGACATGACCAACAAAATCCGCCGCCTGCGCCAGATGATCGGGGACCGCCCTGTTCATATCGAGATTGACGGCGGCGTGGACCCGAAAACGGCACCTTTGGTGGCGGCAGCCGGGGCCGATGTTCTGGTCGCGGGATCGGCGGTCTTCAAGGGCGGCTCGGTCAGCACTCCCGAGGTTTACGGCGAAAACATCCGCGCTGTGCGGGCGGCCGCCGAAGGTGCGTTGCCCTGAAAAACGGGGCCCTCCCGCCAGTCGTCGATGTTCCTGACGGAACACCTCCTCCTGTTGGGCCCAGCATCGCGCTAAGGCGCGATGCTGGGCCCAAGGCCGCAAGCGGCATTGGCGTAGCCAATGTTGCGCGGGCGCGGGAGCGTTTTCCTTTCGCAGTGTGGGATGGGTTCAGGCCGTGTTCAGACTTTCGAAATCTCGTCCCTCGGCGACCAGTTCTTCAAGCAGTGGCGCAGGTTGCCAGAAACAGGCGTCCTCTTTCGACCATTCACGGATATCCGACAGGATGTCAGGCAAGCCCTGAATGTCGGCCCATTTCAGCGGTCCACCCCAAAACCGCGGGAAACCATAGCCGTAGAGCAAGACCATATCCACATCCAGCGGACGGCGCGCGATGCCTTCGCCGACCACGCGGGCGGCTTCGTTGACCATCGCGACCATGTAGCGGCGCACGATCTCATCCTCTGAGAAAACGCGCGGCGTGATACCCTGCGCCACCCGGTCTGCTTCGATCAGAGGTATCACCTCGGGGTTTGGCACACCGCCCCTCTGGCCGGACGTGTATGAATAATAGCCTTTGCCGGTCTTCTGGCCGAAATGTCCGGCCTCGCACAGCCGATCCGCATAGGTGCTGTCGCGCGCGCCTTCCGGCAGCCCTGCCGCGCGTTTGCGTTTTCGTGTGGCCCAACCAATGTCCAGCCCCGCCAAGTCGGACACCGCAAACGGCCCCATGGCAAAGCCGAAATCGGTCAGAGCCTTGTCGATCTGATACGGGCTGGCCCCGTCCAGAACCATGTGATCGGCGCAGGCCCGATAGGCGCTGAGGATACGATTGCCGATGAACCCGTCGCAGACCCCTGCCCGCACCGACACTTTCCGCAACCGCTTGCCCAGGGCGAAGCCGGTCGCCACCACGTCGGGTGCGGAATCATCGGCCACGACGATTTCCAGTAGCTTCATCACATGGGCGGGTGAGAAGAAATGCAACCCGATCACATCCCCGGGCCGCCCGGTTGCTTGCGCGATCTCGTTGATATCCAGGTACGACGTGTTCGTTGCCAGAACCGCCCCATCCTTGCAGACCGCATCCAGATGGGTGAAGACCTGCTTTTTCACCTCCATATCCTCGAACACCGCTTCGATCACCAGATCGGCGGAACGGAGGGCATCGTAATCCGTGGCCAGTGCCAGCCGGTTGCCGAGGATATCGTCATGCGCGTTCTGGCTCAGCTTGCCACGTTTGACCGCGCCGCTCAGGTTTGCGGCGATCCGGTCGCGGGCGGTATGGGCGGCGTCTTGGGACATCTCGACCAGCGTCACTGGCAGCCCAGCCAGCAAGGCCGAGGTCGCAATGCCCGCCCCCATCGTGCCGCCACCGATCACGCCGATCTGCTGCAGGGCGCGGGGTTCAATCCCTGCCAGTTCGGGCAGTTTCGACACGGCGCGTTCGGAAAAGAAGGCGTGGATCAGGCCCTTGCGCTGGTCCGAGGCCATCAGGTCCATGAACAATTCCCGCTCGCGCGCCTGACCGGCGGCAAAGCTTTCGGCCTCGCAAGCGGCCTGTATCGCGCGGACGGCCACTGCCGGAGACAGCTGGCCGCGACCTTTTTTCAGCACCGCTTCATAGGCCGCGTCGAAATCAATCGGTGCGGGCGCAGGCATGTCGCAGACCGGGCGGCGCGATGCCCCCGCGGCCAGTAATTCAGCCACATAATCCAGCCCGATCTGCCGTGGATCACCGTCCTGAACCCGGTCCAGCACGCCCATCTCCAACGCCTCGGGCGCGGGGATGTGGCGACCTGTGGTGATCATATCCAGCGCCGCCTGAACGCCAGCAACGCGTGGCAGGCGCTGAGTGCCGCCAGCGCCGGGGAGGATGCCCAGATTGACCTCGGGCAGGCCCAGCTTGGCCGAGGGCACGGCTATGCGGTAATGGCTGGACAGCGCCACCTCCAACCCGCCGCCCAGCGCTGTGCCATGCAGGGACGAGACGACCAGCAAAGGCGAGGCCTCGATCCGGTCGCACAGCGCCGGTAGAAAAGGGTCCTGCGGAGGCTTGCCGAACTCACGAATGTCAGCCCCGGCAAAATAGGTCCGGCCCTGACCGTAGATCAGGACGGCACGCGCGCCTTCGGCCTCGGCCCGTTCGATCCCGGCCAGCAGGCCCCGGCGCACATCCATGCCCAAGGCATTCACAGGTGGGTTCTGCGCTGCCAGAACGGCAATATCGCCAACTCTTTCGTATCCGATGACCTGGGACATCCGGCCTGCCTCCCCCCTTGCTTGCTGTAACACCCTACGGGTTCGACGGATCGAACCGTAGTTGCCCAAAGACTTAACCGGGGCGCTTTCGCAATCAACCCCATTTGCCGACCAATCGTTCGACTTTTCTCCACCCGCGATGATCTGACAAATAATTTATACCTTTGATCGCCCCCTCCGCTTAGACTGCCCTAATTCAATCTATGTGAATTTGATCCGGTGTGCCGGGCAAACCGATAGACAACAACCATCAGGGAGCAAAACAATGTGCGATATCTGTGTCATGAATGCCGTGAAGGACAGAATGCTGTCCCGGCGATCATTCTTTACCGCGGGGGCCGCGGTTGCGGCGGGGGCGGCACTTGGGACGGCCAGCGCCCCACCGGCATTGGCGGCAGGCGTCGGAGAGGTGGTCGACATGACCCACATATACGACGCCGATTTCCCGACCTATTTTGGCCAGCCGGGCATTTCCGCGGATCAGACCTTCAATTTCAAAGAGCACGGGTTCAACCTGTTCAATCTGGCCGTTAATGAACATACCGGCACGCATATCGACGCGCCTTTGCATTTCTCGGCTGATGGTCAGTCGGTGGATGAGATCCCGGTGTCGAACCTTGTCTGCCCCCTATGCGTTGTGGATATCGCCGCGAAGGCGGCCGAAGATGCGGACGCGCAGGTCACGCCTGACGATCTGGCGGCGTGGATTTCCGCCAATGGGCCAATCCCGGATGGCGCCTGCGTGGCGATGCATTCGGGCTGGGGCGCCAAGACCAACACGCCGAAATTCCGCAATGCCGATGGCGAGGGCAAGATGCATTTCCCCGGCTTCCACGTCGAGGCCGCGCAGATGCTGATGGATGAAACCGGGGCCGTGGCCATGGCGGTGGATTCGCTGTCGCTGGATCATGGGCCCTCTGCCGATTTCGCCACGCATTACGCCTGGTTGCCGACAAACCGGTACGGGATCGAGAATCTGGCCAATCTCGACAAGGTTCCGGCCAGTGGCGCAACGTTGATCGTGGGTGCCCCGGCCCATCGGGGCGGCTCGGGCGGGCCTGCGCGTATCTTTGCCATGGTCTGATCTTGCGGTCGGGTCGACCCCGAAGCCTATGTGACGGAACAGGCCCGCTGAAATGCGGGCCTTTTCTGTGCTCAACACTTATATGTTACCAAATCATACATATATTGAGATTTGTGTTACATTTTACTTGCCGCGAATCGACCCCGTAAGTATTAACCGACCCAGCGGTCACCTATTGCGGTGAAGCCAAAAAGGGGGAAGGCCAGCGATGGATGCCTTTATCTGCGACGCACAGCGCACGCCTATTGGTCGCTATGGCGGCAGCCTCAGTTCCGTGCGCACCGATGATCTGGCGGCGATCCCGCTGGCGGCGCTGATGGCGCGGAACCCGCAGGTGGACTGGGCGGCGCTGGACGATGTGATCTATGGCGATGCCAATCAGGCCGGCGAAAGCAACCGCAACGTGGCCCGCATGGCCGCACTGCTGGCCGGGCTGCCGATTGATGTGCCCGGCACCACGATCAACCGCCTCTGCGCCAGCGGTATGGACGCGGTCGGGATGGCGGCGCGGGCGATCAAGGCGGGCGACTATGACATGGCCATCGCCGGAGGGGTTGAGAGCATGTCGCGCGCGCCGTTTGTGATGCCCAAGGCCACCGCCGCCTTTACTCGCAGCAACACGGTTTATGACACCACGATCGGCTGGCGTTTCGTGAACCCGAAGTTGCAGCAGGACTACGGCATCGACTCGATGCCCCAAACCGCCGACAATGTGGCGGAAGATTACCGGATCAGCCGCGCCGATCAGGACGCTTTTGCCGAACGCAGCCAGGCCCGCTGGGCCTCGGCGCATCAGACCGGGGTGTTTCAGGAGGAGATCACCCCGGTCACACTGCCCCAGCGCAAGGGCGACCCGATTGTCGTGGACACAGACGAGCATCCCCGCCCCGGTACGACGGTGAACAATCTGGCCGCGCTTAAGGGGATCAACGGACCAGACAAGACGGTGACCGCCGGAAATGCCTCGGGCGTGAATGACGGAGCGGCGGCGATCTTGCTGGCCAATGCCGA
Source organism: Ruegeria sp. (assembly GCF_028066395.1). Taxonomy (GTDB): domain Bacteria; phylum Pseudomonadota; class Alphaproteobacteria; order Rhodobacterales; family Rhodobacteraceae; genus Ruegeria. Next base: position 16,651 of record NZ_JALCBM010000058.1, on the reverse strand, counting down.
AGCGGCCGAGAGGAACGGCCTGACCCCAATCGCCCGCGTCGTCGGCATGTCCGTTGCCGGGGTTGCCCCCCGCGTGATGGGCATCGGCCCGGTTCCGGCCTGCCAAAAGGCGCTGACCCGCGCCGGGCTGAGCATTGAACAGATGGATGTGATAGAATTGAACGAGGCCTTTGCCGCGCAGGGTCTGGCCACGCTGCGGCAGTTGGGTGTGCCCGACGATGCGCCGCATGTGAACCCAAATGGTGGCGCGATCTCCATCGGACATCCGCTTGGCATGTCCGGCGCGCGTCTGGTCATGACAGCGGCCTATCAACTGCGCCGCACCGGCGGGCGCTACGCGCTGTGCACGATGTGCGTGGGCGTCGGTCAGGGGGCGGCCCTTATTCTTGAACGCGTTTGACGGAGGAATACTGCCATGTATGCTCAGATGGTTAAAACGACCGGAACTGGCGTGAAGTCCCGCGACGAGATGACGGATCAGGAGCGCGCTTTTCAGGACAAGATCGACGCGGATATCAAGATCGAGCCCAAGGACTGGATGCCCGACGACTACCGCGCCACCCTGATCCGCCAGATCGGCCAGCACGCCCATTCCGAGATCGTCGGCCAACTGCCCGAGGGCAACTGGATCACCCGCGCGCCCACTTTGGAACGCAAGGCGATCCTGCTGGCCAAAGTGCAGGATGAGGCCGGGCATGGGCTTTACCTTTATTGCGCTGCCGAAACGCTGGGCATCAGCCGCGACGAGATCACCGAGATGCTGCTGGACGGGCGCATGAAATACTCGTCGATCTTCAATTACCCGACCTTGAACTGGGCCGATATCGGCGCGATCGGCTGGCTGGTCGACGGGGCCGCCATCATGAACCAAGTTCCGCTGCAGCGGACGTCCTACGGACCCTATTCCCGCGCGATGATCCGCATCTGCAAGGAAGAAAGCTTTCACCAGCGGCAGGGTTATGACGCCATCCGCAAGATGGCCGAGGGCACGCCCGAACAGCGCCGGATGGCTCAGGATGCGCTGAACCGGTTCTGGTTCCCCTCGCTGATGATGTTCGGCCCGTCCGACAAGGAATCCGTCCACTCCGCGCAGTCGATGGCGTGGAAGATCAAGATCAACACCAATGACGAGCTTCGCCAGAAATTCGTCGACCAGACCGTGCCGCAGGCCGAATATCTGGGCCTGACCATCCCCGACCCGGACCTGAAATGGAACGAAGAGCGCGGGCATTACGATTTCTCGGAACCCGACTGGTCCGAATTCTTCGACGTCATCAAAGGCAACGGCCCCTGCAATACCGACCGTCTGGCCGCGCGCAACAAGGCGTGGGACGACGGCAAATGGGTCCGCGACGGCATGCTGGCCCATGCCCGCAAGAAACGCGCGCGCAATCTGGCGGCAGAATAAACCCAAGGAGGACGCACTATGAAAAACGAATGGCCCCTGTGGGAAATCTTCATCCGCGGCCAGCATGGGATGAGCCACCGGCATGTCGGCTCTCTGCATGCGCCGGACGCGGAAATGGCGATCAAGAACGCGCGTGATGTTTACACGCGCCGCAACGAAGGCGTCTCGATCTGGGTGGTCGAGGCGAACAACATCGCCGCCTCCTCGCCCAGCGACAAAGGTCCGATGTACGAGCCCAGCGAAAGCAAGGTCTATCGCCACCCAACCTTCTTCGACATCCCCGACGAAGTGGGGGCGATGTGATGACACGGGACGAGGCTTTCCACCAGTTCCTGCTGCGGATGGGGGACAATACCCTGATCCTAGGCCATCGCGTCAGCGAATGGTGCGGCCTTGCGCCGGTGCTGGAAGAGGACATCGCCTTGGCCAACACCGCGCTGGATCTGATCGGTCAGACGCAGATGTGGCTGGGTCTGGCCGGAGAGATCGATGGCGGCAAAAGCGCCGATGATCTGGCCTTTCTGCGCGACGCCTGGGACTTCCGCAATGTGCTGCTGGTCGAGGTTCCGAACGGCGATTTCGGGCGTACGCTGATGCGGCAGTTCCTGTTCGACGCGTGGCATTCGATCATGCTGGGGCGGCTGATCAAATCCTCGGACAACCGCGTCGCCGCGATCGCCGCCAAGGCCAGCAAAGAGGTCGCATATCACCTCGAACGCTCGGGCGATACGGTGGTCGGGCTTGGCGACGGGACCGAGGAAAGCCATGCGCGGATGCAAGAGGCGCTGGATTACCTCTGGCCTTACGTGGGTGAGATGTTCGCCAGCGACGATGTGGATGCCGAGATGGTCAAGGCAGGGATCGCGCCGAACCCGGCTGATCTGCGTGCGGAATATGACGCTCTGGTCGGGCGGGTGCTGACAGAGGCGACGCTGACCATTCCCGAAAGCCGCTTTGCCCATAAGGGCGGGCGCGACGGGCGGATGCATACGGAACATCTGGGCCACCTGCTGACGCAGATGCAATGGCTGCAACGCGCCTATCCCGGCGCGACGTGGTAAGGGCGAATGCGCGTCTCGACCGATCAGGTGTGGGAATGGCTGGACGCCGTCCCCGACCCCGAAATCCCGGTGATTTCGGTCGTCGATCTGGGCATCGTGCGCGACGTGCGCTGGGATAAGGACACGCTGAAAGTCACCGTCACACCGACCTATTCGGGGTGTCCGGCGACCTCGGTGATCAGCATGGATATCGAAACCGCGCTGCGTGACCACGGGATTGACAATCTACGGATCGAAACCAGCATCGCCCCCGCCTGGACCACCGATTGGCTCAGCCCCAAGGGCCGCGCCCGGCTTGAGGCATACGGCATCGCGCCACCGCACCCCGCAGGCGGCCCCGAACGGTGCCCCCGCTGTGGCAGCAAAGCGGTCGAGAAAGTCAGCCAGTTCGGTTCGACCCCCTGCAAGGCCCATTGGCGCTGCACCGATTGCCTGGAACCCTTCGACTATTTCAAGTGCATCTGAGGAAGGAGCGCCGGATGGCCCGCTTTCACGACCTGAAAGTCACCGACATTCACAAGACCATCCGCGATGCGGTGGTGCTGACGCTGGAACCGGTGAACGGTGCCGCCGAGCATTTCGAGTTCACCGCCGGTCAATATCTGACCTTCCGCCACGATTTCGACGGCGAGGAGTTGCGCCGGTCCTACTCGATCTGCGCAGGCAAGGATGATGGCGTGCTTCAGGTCGGTATCAAGCGCGTCGAGGGTGGCGCGTTTTCCAGCTGGGCCAATTCAGACCTGCAGGTCGGGGACGTGATGCAGGCCATGCCCCCGATGGGCAGTTTTCACACACAAATCGATGCAAATGCGGAACGGCAATATCTGGGCTTCGCCGGTGGCTCCGGCATCACCCCGGTCCTGTCGATCCTGCGCACCACTTTGGCCCGCGAGCCCAAGTCCCGCTTTACGCTGGTCTATGCCAACAAAGGCATCAACACGATCATGTTCCGGGAGGAGCTTGAGGACCTCAAAAACCTCTATATGGGTCGTCTGAACGTGATCCATATTCTGGAAGCCGACGCGCAAGAGATTGATCTGTTCACCGGTCTGGTCACACAGGACAAATGCGCCCAGCTGTTTCAGCACTGGATCGACATCGAAAACGTCGATACCGCCTTTATCTGCGGGCCGGAACCGATGATGCTGGGCATCGCGGCAGCCTTGCGCGAGCATGGGCTGGATGACAGCCAGATCAAGTTCGAACTGTTCGCCAGCGCGCAGCCTGGGCGCATCAGGCGCAAGACCGGTGCGGCGGATGCGGCGACGCAGGCGAACCAGACCAAGGCGCAGATCACGCTGGACGGTTCAACCCAGACCATCACCCTGCCCAAGGATCAATCCATTCTGGAGGCTGCCTTGGACAACGCCATGGACGCGCCCTTTGCCTGCAAGGCCGGGGTATGCTCCACCTGCCGTTGCCGGGTGCTCGAAGGCGAGGTCGAGATGGTCGCCAACCACGCATTGGAAGATTACGAGGTCGAAAAAGGCTATGTCCTGAGCTGTCAGGCCTATCCGGTAACCGACCGCGTTGTCGTCGATTACGATCAGTAAAAAGGGGCAGGTTCAATGGCAGAAGACATGACACTCGACTCCTACCTCGCCGCAGGCGGTGTGCTGACCAACCCCACCAACGTCCCGCCCCGCTACCGGGCGGAGCTGATGAAGCTGATGGCAACATTCGTGGACAGCGAACTGGCTGGCGCTGCGGGATTTGCCGACATCATCAATCAGGGGCCGGGCATCAAGGAACGCATCGCCGCCGCACGGATCGTGCTGGAAAAGACCGACAATGCCGACCGTGTCCTGACGATCATGGGGGAATTCGGGGCCGACACGCAGCGATACGCCACCCATCACCCCTGGACCGCGCGTCTGGACCGGAATGCCGATATCGGCGCCACCCGCAGCGAACATGACATGCGCCTTGCGGTCTTTAACTACCCCATCACCGGCTGGGCTGATGCGGTGATCATGAACCTGTTGATGAGCGGTGCCGTGGCCGAACAACTGGCCGAATTCTCGACAATCTCATACCAGCCGCTGGCCGAGGCCTTCCGCACCATCGCCCCGATTGAGGCGCATCACGGCGAGTTGGCTGTTGAAGAGGCCGCGAAACTGGCTGAAGAAGGCGAGACCGCGCAATTGCAGGCCTCGGTGGACTATTGGTGGCCCCGCGTGGCGGCCAGTTTCGGCAGCAGCCGCACCGAGAAACACGAGGCCTTGCGGAAACTCGGACTGCGCCGCCTGACCGGGCCTGAGTTGAAATCCCGGTGGCAGGCCAATGCGACCGCAACGCTGGATCAACTGGGTCTGGCCGCGCCGTGATCAGCCCGACCGGCGGCGGCTGATCAACCCGTATTTCAGGGCAAAAGACCGGAATGAGCGGCGTTTGCGCTGTTTCGCCTTCACGCCGCGTTTGGCCTGCGCCCCGCCTTGCCGGTTGAACTCGTAGACGTCGATGACCTTTTCGGCGCAGCCGCAGGCCTCGCCCAGGCCAACTTTGGCGAAATAGAATTTCTCGAAACGTTCAGGCCGGTGCATGGCGGGTCCTCCTGCCCCTGATTGAAGCAGAGCGCGCTGCAAAAGCCAAATCACGTCCGCGCGGGTCGCGTTAAAGCCCCTTCAACCCGTCCAGCGTCAGGTCGCTGACCAGCTTGGCGTACTCGATACGCGCTTTGGTATCGGCACCAGCGTTCCACATGTAGAACCAGTTCAGCATGCCGAAAACGGACATGGTGGTCGCGCGCAGCTTTGCCTTGTTTTCACGCAATTTGTCCGGTGCGATATCGGAGAGAATATCGCTGAGGAACTCGACCAGATCACGCTGATAACCCCGCAGAAGCTTTTGCTGATCGTCAGGCAGGGCCGAGATGCCGGTGGATTGCACGCGGTGTTCGTCATCGACGCCCTGATAGGCCAGCAGGATCTCTCGCACTGCCATACGCAGCTGGTCCGGCGCTGAAAGCCCGTCTATTTCCAGCCCGCAAATCCCGTCGCGCAATTGCCGCAGATAGGTCTCCAGCATGTCGAACAGGATGGCGTCCTTGCTGTCGTAATAGTGGTAGATATTCGCTTTCGAGATCCCGCATTCGGCGGCAAGTTGCGCCATCGAGGCCCGGTCGAACCCTTCGCGCGCAAAGACGCGGGCGGCGGATTTCAGGATGCGTTCGCGCTTGTGATCGTGGTCTTTTGCTATGGTACGGGCCAAATTCGAGACCTCCGCCTTTGCGTTACAGATTCCGGTTGTCGACAACGCGCCGGGCCTTGCCCTGGCTGCGTTCAACCTCGCCGGGGTCGCCTATATTGATCTCGGTCGAAATGCCAACGACATCTTTGATCCGGCGGGTCAGCATGCGGGCGGCGGCGGTTTTGCTCAGCTCATCGGCGGCTTCCGGCGTGGCCTCGACATGGATGCGCATCGCGTCCATGCGACCCGAACGGTAGAGTTCGATCTGGTAGTAGGGTGCGAGACCGCCGGTCGCCAGAACCTGTTCCTCGATCTGGCTGGGGAAGACATTGACGCCGCGCAGGATGATCATGTCGTCCGAGCGTCCGGTGATCTTCTCCATCCGACGCATCGACCGCGCCGTGCCGGGCAAGAGGCGCGTCAGATCGCGGGTGCGGTAGCGGATCATCGGCAGGCCCTCTTTGGTGAGCGTGGTAAAGACCAGCTCTCCCATCTCGCCATCAGGCAGGACCTCTCCGGTCTCGGGGTCGATGATTTCGGGGTAGAAGTGATCCTCCCAGATCACCGGGCCGTCTTTGGTTTCGACGCATTCATTGGCTACACCCGGCCCCATGATCTCGGACAGGCCGTAGATATCGACGGCGTGCATGTCAAAGGCCTGCTCGACCTCGGCGCGCATGGAATCCGTCCAGGGTTCGGCCCCGAAGACGCCGACCTTCAGCGAACAGGCGCGCGGGTCCAGACCCAGCTTGTGAAATTGCTCAAGGATATTGAGCATATAGGACGGCGTCACCATGATCCCGTCGGGTTTGAAATCGGTGATCAGATCGACCTGTTTGGCGGTCTGGCCGCCGCTCATGGGGATGACGGTGGCGCCCAGACGTTCGATCCCGTAATGTGCGCCCAAGCCGCCAGTGAACAGGCCATAGCCATAGGCGTTGTGGATCATGTCCCCCCGCCGCAACCCGCTGGCGCGCAGAGAACGGGCCACCAGATCGGCCCAATTGTCGATATCGCCCTGCGTATACCCCACCACGGTCGGTTTGCCGGTGGTCCCGGAGGAGGCATGAAGGCGGATGATCTGGTCCCGAGGCACCGCGAACAGCCCAAATGGGTAATTGTCACGTAAATCGTTTTTGTAGGTGAACGGGAACCGGCCCAGATCACCCAGCGACTGCAGATCATCGGGATGCACGCCCGCCTCGTCAAAACGCTGCCGATACATGGGCACATTGTCGTAAGCGTGGCGTAGCGACCACCTCAGCCGGTCCAGTTGCAGTGCCCGGATTTCGTCGATCGAGGCGATCTCGATCGGGTCAAGATCCGCCCTGTTCGGAGTAAGGTCTTTCATGCCATCCCCCTGTCTTCCGTTTCGTCAAAGACCGCGCCGCCGACCGCGCGGGAAAAGCCGCGGAATTCGGCGATTTTCTGGCCGTCCTGATTGGTGACGGTGACGTCATAGATACCGCTGCGCCCGGTCAGGTTTTGTTCCGTGGCGCGAGCGGTCAGGTGGTCGCCCGCGCGGGCGGGGGCGATAAAGCTGATCATGTTGTGCTGTGCCACAGTGGATTGATTGCGACTGTTGCAGGCAAAGGCAAAGGCGCTGTCGGCCAGCATGAAGGTCACGCCACCATGGCAGATGCCATGCCCGTTGCAGTGATGATCCTGCACGATCAGGGTCAGCGTCGCAGCCCCTTCTTCCACATGAGCCAGCTCCATCCCCGCCCATTTCGAGGCCTGATCGCGGCCCCACATGGTGGCGGCGGCCTGTTCGGCGCGATCCTTCGGCGTCATCCTATTCCCCCCGAAAGACCGGCGCGCGTTTTTCCAGAAAGGCGGTGACGCCCTCAGCATAATCCGCGCTTTCGCCGCAGGTTTTCATGGCGTCGGCCTCCAGCTCCAGATGATCGGTCAGGGAGTTCACCGCCGCCGCCTGAATGGTCTGTTTGGTCAGGCCCAGCCCCAGCGTCGGGCCGTTGGCAAGTTGCTCGGTCAACGCGCGGGCGTCGGCCATCAGATCGGCATCGGGGATTGCTTTCCAGATCAGGCCCCAATCGGCAGCCTGTTCCGCCAGCAACGGCTGTCCGGTCAGCGCCAGCCCCTTGGCGCGTGCCTCGCCCAGCAGATGCGGCAGATGCCAGCTGCCGCCGGTATCGGGGATCAGGCCGACCTTGGAAAAGGACTGGATGAACTTGGCCGATTGCGCCGCCAGCACGATATCGCAGGCCAACGCGATATTCGCCCCCGCCCCCGCAGCCACCCCATTCACGGCACAGATAACCGGGATGTTCAGCGATCGGATCAGCCGCACCAGAGGCGCGTAGAAGGTGCGCACGGTGTAACCAAGATCGGGCGGTCCCTGCATCTTGGCCGGGTTCCGGTCGCCCAGATCCTGCCCGGCGCAAAACCCGCGCCCCGCGCCCGTCAGCAGAATCGCACGGGCGCCACCGTCACGCGCATCCTCCAGCGCCGCGCGCAGGGCCAGATGCATCTCATCGGTAAAGCTGTTCAGCCGGTCCGGGCGATTCAGCGTGATTTCGACCCAAACCCCATGATCTTGCGAAAGAATCGTATCAGACATGCCCCATCCGCTTTGCAAAAGTTTCGACAAATTTCTTGCATAAACCGAACGGTTGGTCAATAAATTCACCGGAAATTATGACGTAGCCACGCGAAAAGGCCCTGACTCTTATGAGGCAGATCCACCCTTGGCGTCGTTGATAGTTACAAAACCTACCATTAACACGTTCACGACTCGTGCTTTTGAGGAGGAGACCCGGTCATGAAATTCACCAAGCTCACCACCCTGCTGGCCTCGGCCACGCTGGCAGTGTCCGGCACAATCGCCTTTGCCGCAGATTACACCCTGACAATTTCCAGCTGGGCACCGCCGACCCACGGCATCAACGCCAAGATGTGGCCGAAATTCGTCGAAATGGTCGAAGAAGCCACCGACGGGCAGGTCACGGCCGAGCTGAAGCTGGGCATCGCCCCGCCGCCCGCGCAGATGGACCTGATCATGGACGGCGCGGCGGACGCCTCGATCATCTTTCACGGCTACCAGCCGGGGCGTTTCGTGACCACCAAGCTGATCGAACTGCCGGGCTATGAGGGCTCGGCCGAGGATGCCTCGGTCGCCTATTGGCGTGTCTATGACAAATATCTCAAGGCTGCCGACGAACATCGCGGCGTCAAGGTCATCGCCCTGCACACCCACGGGCCCGCGCAGTTGCATTCCAGCAGCCCGATCACCTCGCTGGACGAGGTCTCGGGCCTCAAGGTGCGCATCCCCGGTGGCGTGGGTGGCGATGTCGGCACCGCACTGGGCGCAACCGGCATTCAGGTGCCTGCACCCAAGGTCTATGAAACGCTGGCCTCCAAGGCGGCGGATGGTGTGGTCATGCCGTTTGAGGGGCGCAAAGGGTTCAAACTGACCGAGGTGGCCCAGAACGTCTATGAAATGCCCGGCGGGCTGTATCGCGGATCTTTCGCCTATATCATGAATGAGGACACTTTTGCCGACCTGCCCGCAGATCTGCAGGCCGCGCTTGACGAAAAGGTTTTTGGCGAACCGCTCAGCCGCGAGATCGGCAAAATCTGGGATGAGATCGACGCCATCGGGCGCGAGGCGACGGAAACCACCGACGGCAACGCGATCAACGCGGCCAGTGACGCGGACCTTGAGAGGTTCTCGGCCATTGCCGAAGACGTCCGTGGCAAGGTGATTGCCGAGGTTGACGCGGCGGGTATCGACGCGCAGGCCGCTTATGACATGATCAAATCGGAAATGTCGTCGAACTGATCCGGTCCCCGGGGCGGTATCCCCGCCCCGGGCCAGTGCCGTTGCACGAGGTGCCTATGTCCCCCATCATCCAGCTGATCCGCCGCGCCAGCATCCTGCCTGTGATCGTGGCAAGCACCGCCCTGTTCATCCTGATGATCATGACCTTTTGCGACGTGATCCTGCGCTCGGTCTTCAACGCGCCGATTGAGGCCGCGACCGAACTGACCCGCATCCTGATGGCCATTCTGGTCTTTTCGGTGCTGCCCATCGTGTCGACCACCAACGGCCATATCGCGGTGGACCTGACGGACGGTATTTTCAACCGTCTGCACCTGTCCCGCATCCGCGACCTGATCATCTATCTGGTCTGCGGTGCCATGCTGTATTGGCCGGTACAGCGGGTCTGGATTCTGGCCGAACGGGCGCGCGACTATGGCGATGTGACCGAATACCTCGCCATCCCGACCTACCTGATCGGCTGGTTCATCACCCTGTCCGTTGCCGTGACCGCCGTGGTGATGATCGCCACCGGTCTGCTGCGGTTCTTTGCCCCTCATACCCTGTCGGAGACTAGCTGAATGACCGCCGCTCTGATCGGATTTGCGATTGTCCTGATCCTCGTCCTGCTGCGCCTGCCCATCGTCTTTGCCATGGGGCTGGTGGGAACGCTGGGCTTTGCCTATGAACGCGGCGGCTCGATCCTTGACGAACGGGGCCTGAAGGCCGCCATGTCCATGGTCGGGCGTCAGATCACCGATACCGCGCAGGATTACGGCCTGTCGGTGGTGCCGCTGTTCATCCTGATGGGCTTGTTCGTCAACAAGGGCGGCATGGCGCGGGAACTTTACGCGGTCTCCAACGCCTTTCTGGGCCATATGCGAGGCGGCATCGCCATGGCGACGGTTGCGGCCTGCGGCGGGTTCTCGGCCATCTGCGGGTCGTCTCTGGCCACCGCTGCCACCATGTCCAAGGTCGCCATGCCGCAGATGCGCCGGTATGGCTATTCGGATGAGCTGTCGACCGCATCCATCGCTGCGGGCGGCACGCTGGGTATCCTAATCCCGCCCTCGGTCATTCTGGTGATCTACGGGCTGCTGACCGAAACCTCGATCGGCAAACTGTTCATGGCCGGGATCATCCCGGGGGCTTTGGGCATCCTGTTCTACCTGTTCGCCGTGCGCTGGACCGTCTGGCGCAACCCCGAGGC
>NZ_JALCBM010000058.1:2451-5902 GCF_028066395.1 Ruegeria sp. | reverse complement strand
GTGCTGAAAGAGACCTGTTTCACCGCATCCGCCCTGTTCGCGGTGCTGATCGGTGCGCAAATCTTCTCGAACTTCATCAATCTGGCCGGATTGCCCGAGGCGCTGATCGCGCTGGTCACCGCCTATGATGTGTCGCCCTTTGTGGTGATCCTGATGATCCTGGGCATCTACATCATTCTGGGCTGCGTGTTCGAATCCCTGTCGATGCTGCTGCTGACCGTGCCAATCTTTTTCCCGCTGGTGACCTCACTGGGCTATGATCCAATCTGGTTCGGCATCGTTGTTGTCGTCGTCACCGAGATCTCGCTGATCACCCCGCCCGTGGGTCTGAACGTGTTCATCCTGAAAGGCGTGGTGGGCGATGTCTCGACCGGCACTATCTTTCGCGGGGTCACCCCGTTCTGGGTTGCCGACATCTTTCGCCTGGCCCTGATCGTGCTGGTGCCCATCGTGGTTCTGTACCTGCCGCAACAGATGGGTGCGCTGGGGCACTAGGCCCCGTTTGAAAACAGGAGGACACCCATGTCCCTGCTTCAGATTTCCAGTTTCGCCGCTGGGACTTGGATTGCACCCGGACCGGGCGCGCGGACCATCGCCTCTGCCATCACCGGCGCGCCTTTTGCGACGGCGGGCAATGACGATCTGGACGTGCAGGCGATGCTGGATCATGCGCGCGGCACCGGTGGCCCCGCCCTGCGCGCCCTGACCTTTCATCAACGTGCCCGCATGTTGAAGGCGCTGGCACAGGTGCTGTCCGAGCATAAACAGGCGCTTTATGATCTGAGTTTCGAGACCGGCGCCACGCAAAAGGACCACCTGATCGACATCGATGGCGGCATCGGCACGATGTTCGTCTTCGCCTCAAAAGGGCGGCGCGAGATGCCGGATGCGCAGGTCTATCTGGACGGCGGGATCGAGCAACTGTCGCGCAACGGCACCTTTCTGGGGCAACACATATGCACCCCGCTGCAGGGCGTCGCGGTGCATATCAACGCGTTCAACTTCCCGGTCTGGGGGATGTTGGAGAAGCTGGCCCCCACCTTGCTGGCCGGCGTTCCCGCCATCGTCAAACCGGCCACCAACAGCTGCTATGTCACCGAACGGGCCGTGCGGGTCATGCTGGACAGCGGCATCCTGCCGGACGGGGCGTTGCAACTGGTTTCAGGCGGGTTGGGCGACATGCTGGATCGGCTGGATTGTCAGGATGTGGTCAGCTTTACCGGCTCGGCCGATACCGCGCTAAAGCTGCGGCAGACACCGGCCATCCTGCGCAACGCCGTCCGGTTCGTGGCGGAACAGGACAGCCTGAACGCCTCGATCCTTGGGCCGGACGCGGTTGAGGGCACGCCTGAGTTTGACCTGTTCGTCAAGGAAGTCGCGCGCGAGATGACCACCAAGGCCGGGCAGAAATGCACCGCCATTCGCCGGATCATCGTGCCGCAAGCGCAGGCGCAACCAGTGATCGACGCGCTGAAAGCCCGGTTGGCGAAGGTCACCGTCGGCGACCCGAGGCAGGACACAACCCGCATGGGCGCACTGGTTTCAAACACACAAAAGGCCGATGTACTGGCCAAAGCCGACCTGATCGGGGCCGAGGCGCAGCGGGTCTTTGGCAACCCCTCGGATTTCGACCTGCAGGGCCCCGATACCGGTGCTTTTGTGCCCCCGATGCTGTTTCACTGCACCGACCCGGACAACGCCCAGCGCGTTCACGATACCGAAGCCTTTGGCCCGGTCTCAACCGTCATGGGTTATCGCGACTTGGCCCACGCGGTGGCGTTGGTCAATCGCGGTCAGGGCTCGCTGGTCACCTCTCTGATCACCCACGACCCGGAGGTCGCGCGTGAGGTGATCATGGGGGCTGCCGCCTATAACGGGCGGATTTATCTGAATGACCGGGATTCGATGGCCGAATCCACCGGCCATGGCGCGCCCCTGCCGCATATGGTCCATGGCGGGCCGGGTCGCGCTGGCGGTGGCGAAGAGATGGGCGGCGTGCGCGGCGTGATGCATTACATGCAGCGCACGGCCATTCAGGGCTCGCCCCGGATGCTGTCGGCGATTGGCCAGAAATGGGTCTCCGGCGCGCCTGAGGTCACCGGCCCCGCACACCCCTTCACCCGCAGATTCAACAAGCTGGAAATCGGCGAAACCCTGAACACCACCCCGCGCACCATCACGCTGGAAGATATCGAACATTTCGCCCATTTCACCGGCGACACCTTCTATGCCCATATGGATGAGGACGCCGCCGCCCGGAACCCATTCTTCCCGGGACGCGTGGCGCATGGCTATCTGCTGCTCAGCTTCGCCGCCGGGTTGTTCGTGGAACCGAACGAAGGCCCGGTTCTGGCCAATACCGGTCTGGACGGGCTGCGGTTCATGAAGCCGGTCGTGCCGGGCGACAGCATCAAGGTGCGTCTGACGGTCAAGCAAAAGACCCCGCGCAACGAAGACTATGGCGAGGTCCGCTGGCACGTCACGCTGACCAATCAGGATGACGAGATGGTCGCAGAATACGAGCTGTTGACCATGTGCGCCTGCTGAACGCTGCGGTTAAATCTGTTTTTCTTAGACCCACGAACGGGTTAAGCTGGTGGTATGACCAGCAAGGACACGTGGTTCGATACGGCTGTCGCCGCATTGGCGGACCCGCAGGATCAGCGGGTGTGGTCGATTATCGTGTCCCTGTTCGGTGATCTGGCACAGGCCCCCGGGGCGCAAATCTCGGGCAGCGCCCTGACCCGCGTCATCGAACCCATCGGCATCAAGCCCGAGGCCATCCGCGTCGCCCTGCACCGCCTGCGCAAGGATGGCTGGATCGAAAGCGACCGGATCGGACGGGTCTCGATGCATTTCCTGTCCGATTATGGCCGCACCCAATCCGCCGCCGTCACCCCGCGCATCTACGCCCGGACTTCGGCCACCGACCGCAAATGGCACCTGCTGATCGCCGAAGACGGCGCTGGCATGCAGGTTTTGGACGAGTTGATGCTCAGCCACGATTGCACGCCCATCACCCGCACGGTGGCGCTGGGACCCGGCCCCGTACCCGTGCAGACCGAAGGAGTCCTGAGTTTCGAGGTCTCACCCCATACGGTGCCGCAATGGGTGCAGGACCGGCTCTGCCCCGACGACCTGCGGCAAGCCTGCCGGTCCCTGCTGGAGGACGTGCAGCAGGCCACCAGAACGCGCCCTGCCGGATGGTCCGCGACACCGATACAGGCCGCAACCTTGCGCACCCTGCTGGTCCACCGCTGGCGCCGCGTTGTGCTGCGCCAACCGGATGTACCGGCCGAGTTCTTCCCGCCCGACTGGACCGGCCCGGCCTGCCGGGATGCGGTGCTCAACCTGCTCGATACGCTGCCACGACCTGCCCCGGATATCCTCAACGCCACGACCTGACGCAACGGCAATCTCTTCCCAGCCCCCCGGCATGGTCTATCTTGGA
>NZ_JALCBM010000058.1:0-2351 GCF_028066395.1 Ruegeria sp. | reverse complement strand
CAGCGCGTCGCCCGGGCCGAGGGGCTCTATGACCTCTGCCATTTTCATCAGGAGTTGAAATCCGCCCGATGGGATGGCGCGCGCTGGCAAGTGGAAACCCGCGCCGGGCACCGCTGGTCGGCACGGTTTCTGGTTTCGGCCATCGGCGCGCTGCATATCCCGCGCATGCCCGACATTCCCGGGGCCGACAGCTTCCCCGGCCCCAGCTTTCATTCGGCGGAATGGGATCACGATGTGGCTTTGACCGGCAAACGGATCGCTGTCATCGGCACCGGGGCCTCAGCCGTGCAGTTCGTGCCCGAGATCGCCAAGACCGCTGCACAGATCAACATCTTCCAACGCAGCGCGCCCTACGTCCTGCCGCGCCCGGATGGGCCTATCACGCCTTGGGTCCGCCGCCTCTATCGCCGCCTTCCGATGCTGCCGCGTATCCGACGTCGACTGATCTATACCGTGTTCGAGTTCCGCCATCGCGTGTTTCGGGGCGATCCCCGCGCGGTTGATTTTGCCATGAAGATTTGGCGGCAAGCGCTGGAGAGCGCCATCCCCAACCCGCAAGAGCGTCAAAAGCTGACCCCGGATTACCGGGTCGGCTGCAAACGCATCCTCAGCTCCAATGACTGGTATCCGGCCCTGGCGCGTGACAATGTGACGGTCGTCCCCCATGGCGTGGACCGGATCGAGGTGGATCGGATCACCGCCACCGATGGCACACAGGTTCAAGCGGATGTGCTGATCTGGGGCACCGGGTTCCACGTCACCGACGCGGTCGAGCGGCTGGACACCACCGGCGCTGAGGACCTGAGCCTGCGCGATGCATGGGCCGACGGGATGCAGGCCAATCTGGGCACCGCCATCGCGGGTTTTCCGAACTTCTTCATCCTGCTCGGGCCGCATACCGGGCTGGGCCATAACTCCGTCGTGTTGATGATCGAGGCGCAGGTTGCCCATATCGGCCGTCTCCTGTCGCAGATGCAAGACCGGCAGATAGACGCTGTCACCCCCGACCCGACGAAACAGGCCGCCTTCACCCGAGAAATGCAGGACCGGCACAGCGACAGCGTCTGGCAGGCGGGCGGCTGCACCTCATGGTATCAGGACGCGGCTGGGCGCAATACGACGCTGTGGCCGGGCACCGTGTCCGAATACCGCAAACGCATGGCACAATCGGGGTTAGAGCAGTACCATCCCCTTACCCGATCATCGACCGAAAGGCCCTGACATGACGGTAATCCTGACGATCCTCACCCTCTTCGCCTTGGTCCTGCTGGGCATGAACCTGTGGACCCGCCGCCTGACCCGTCAGGGGCTGCAAGCCGTGCCGCAACTGGGACAGATCGTACCGGTTCAGGGCGGCAGCATTCATTACGTCGAACAGGGTGATCCCACCAACCCGACCATCGTGATGATCCACGGGTTGTCGGGACAGCTGCAGCACTTCACCTATGCGCTGATGGACGATCTGGCGGATGAATTCCACGTGCTCGCCGTAGACCGCCCCGGCTGCGGCTATTCCACCCGCGACTCGGCGGCCTTGGCCACATTGCCGGAACAGGCCCGCATGATCCACGAATTCCTGCAGAACAAAGGCATCGAACAGGCGGTTCTGGTCGGTCACTCTCTGGGTGGCGCGGTGTCTTTGGCCATGGCGCTGGATTATCCACGGAACACAACGGCTCTGGCCCTGCTATGCCCCCTGACACAGAAAATGCCCGCAACGCCCCCGGTGTTCAAATCGCTGGAAATCCGCACCGAATGGCTGCGCACCCTGATCGGCCACACGCTGGCCGTGCCACTGGCACGCAAAACGGCACCACTGGTCCTGAGAGACGTCTTCGCCCCGGACCCAGCCCCCGCCGATTTCCTGAACCGCGCCGGAGGTGCCCTGGGCCTGCGCCCGTCAGCCTTCATCACCGCCTCGCAGGACGTCATCGGCGCCGAAGCCAGTATCGAGGCCCAAAGCCGCAGATACGGCGCACTTCAGATGCCCGGAGGCATCCTCTTCGGTTCAGAAGACCAGGTTCTTTCCCCGGATCAACACGGCGCCCCCATGACCCAGTTCCGCCTGTCCTTTGAACAATTGGAGGGCCGAGGTCACATGATCCCCATCACCGCGCCCGACGCCTGCGCAACCTTCATCCGCCGGATCGCCCGGACAGCATTGGCGGAACCGGCATCAGCAGATCACACCAAAAGCTGAGCACCAAAAGAATCCCCGTTTGCCTATGCTTTTCCCTCTTGACCCTCCCGCGCCCCTCCCTTAAATCGCCTCTCACTCGTGGCGGAGTAGCTCAGTTGGTTAGAGCAGCGGAATCATAATCCGCGTGTCGGGGGTTCAAGTCCCTCCTCCG
>NZ_JALCBM010000057.1 GCF_028066395.1 Ruegeria sp. | reverse complement strand
CTCGTCAGGCTCATAACCTGAAAGTCACAGGTGCAAATCCTCTCCCCGCAACCAATATCCAAACAGCCCGTTCAATCTACAAACAGTAAACGTTGCATCTGACCCCCGAAATAGCGCCTGAATAAGCCAATTTGATCCGTTTATGGTATCCCACAGTGTATGGTTAGCTTTGCGTTCCGCATCTGAGCGCCGCTCCTTCTCCGAATCCTTGTCGATTGCCCAGTCAACAAGCGCCATCATTAGAAGCCAAGCTTTGGCGCAAACGACTTTGTTGGCGTATCCTAAAGCCCGACCGTGAAGAATTTTGTGGCGTTCGGGAGTATTCAACTCATCATCACGCGATTTGTAAGGTCCCTTGACCAACATCCCAATCAGAGTCGGCAATCCCGTGTGATGACCGGTAATTGAATCATAAACTGTCAAATCCGCCTTTTCCGCAAAGGGGCTTACCCCAGATACATCGGACGCAAATCCGTCACAGGCTATGAGTATCAAGGGAACAGCAGCCATGTACCGCTCTTCCAGATAGAGTTTTAGAGCTTCGTTCAGTTGGTCATCGCGCAGTCGGGCTTGGTGGAACCGCCGTGCCCTTTTAATCGCAAACAGATTGATATTGTCTTCTGTGAACCAATCGACGAGAACTTGCTCCGCCTCTTCATCTTTGCCTGCTTCCGCAAGTTTGATAGCGTCCTGCATTACGGTTACTGCCATTGCTGAACCTACGCAAATCCAACCTTTTGATCCGAATACTTCGTTGAAGCGATCTGGCAGCCCAATAATCTCGGCTTTTTCTTGCAGGTCCGCCGCCATGGCACCGAGTTCCGCAAGTTTCTCATTCTTGATGCCAAAAGCATTCATCAGTTTGAAAGCACTAGCGGAAAGCTCAACTGCATACACTCATAGGCTTCGGCATCCGATCTCATTCAGCTTCAGCAGTCGATTGCATGACCCTTCGGCACCCATTCGCTTGAGCGTCGGCGCCGAAGAGCATGATCAGAGGTTCTCGAAGTTTGCGTCCCGACGGCGCAGCGACTCACCGCGCAGTTTGATGTGGTGACGATCGCGCGAAAGGCGATCAAGGATGGCATCAGCAATCACAGGATTATCGATGAACGCGTGCCAATCATTGTATGGCCGCTGTCCGACGATTATTGTCGAGAGAGTTCCAGCACGATCCTCAATGATATCGAATAGAATCGATTTTTCGGCTTCGTTCATCGCTACTTTTCCAAAGTCATCTAGGATCAGAAGCTTATACTTCGCCAACTTTTCACGTTCACGAAGATAGACACCGTCTTCCAGTGTCATCGTGAGGCTGTAAAGCAGGTCGGAGACTTTGAAGTAGCGGGACTTATGTCCTGCACGGATGGCCGCTGTGGCAATGCAGGCAGAAATCCAACTCTTCCCAGTGCCGGTTTCACCGCTGATCAGGATGTTCCATGCATGTGGAATCCAATTGCATTTGAGCAATTCGCTCATAATTGCGGGCTTAATCCCGCGTGCCTCTTTATTAATCAGTTCTTCGGGAGCTGCCCGGACCGGCAGCTTCGCTTCATTCAGCATACGAGTGAGTCTGTTGGATGCGCGACGCTCCTTCTCTGCAATGAGTAGTGACGCGACCCTCTCGGCGAAGGCCATCTCGGTGTAGAGTGCATCGCCGGCTTGGCGGTCCAACGTATCGGCGAAGCCAGAAAGTGACAGTTCGCGCGCAAGTGCGACTAGGTGTTCATACTGCATCGTTTTCACCCTCCGCATAGTAACTAGCGCCGCGAATGTTTTCGCTCGGTGTGCTTGGCGGCAATGGCTGGTACCGCTTCCGCTTTAACGGGCCACGAGCAAGAATTTGCCGCAAGGTGTCGGGGTCGATCTGATTTCGTTGGATAGCCTCGACACAAGCTGCATCAATTGTGGCCTTGCCATGGACTGAGGCAGTTTCCAGGAGCCGCTTCAACATGTTGTATGTCGCCCTTGGGTTGCCATTTTTATCCAGATGCAAAGCAATGAACCGCCCAAGGTTCGGACTATATCTGGTCCCCCGATCAACCAGGTTGTCTGGGTTTTGACGCCACATTGCGCGGTGGTTTTTTGGCATATGGGAAGGGTCAATGACGGGTGTATCATCGTCTGGCGGACCAATCCTCCGAGCATGAACGGCCACTAGCGATGAGTCGTGGTACATTTCAACCGTGGCGGCGGTTAGTTTGATGCTTACAGCTTCGCCAATAAGACTGAAAGGCACGCTATAGTCCCGGCCGTCAACGTGCACTCGGTAGTGACGTTGAACTTTGATGCCTACTTTCCACACACCATAATCGTAGGCTATTTCTGGCAATTTCCGAAGGCATTGCATCTCACGTGCTTGAAAACGAGCAGCACGGGATGTCTTCCAGCGTCGCATTACCTTTTCGTTGAGGCGATCAAGCGCCGTCTGTAGCAGTTCATTCAAATCACCGATTGAACGCGGTTGTTGATCCCGCAAAATGCGCTGAAGATATCGTTGTGCCAGCTTAACAATACCCTCTACCGCGCCTTTGTCTCTTGCCTCGCCGCCACGGGTTGGATCAGGGGAAATATGATAGTGATCTAAGAATGCCCGGAACTCCGGATTTATCTTTGCTTCGCGCCGTGGTCCTCGTGCGACATCTATCGCAGCTTTGAAATTGTCGAGAATGACGCGTTTCGCGGTACCGTCCAACGTTTGGAAGATGCGGATAAGTCCGTAGATGGAGTCTGAACGCTTCTGACTTGGAATGATGCAGCCAGCGCAATACTGACTGAAAGGAAAGTGGAGCAGGAGCAGCGTGCACTTTATCTGTGTCCCACCTGCGCTGGTGTAGCTAGGCTGGAAGCCTGCGAAGTCGATCTGCATCACTTCGCCCGGGCGGTAGTCATGACGGTATTCCGGCGCACGCCGCTTTAGAAGCTTAGAAAGCTGCTTTGCGAAATGCGAATAACTCATGTACCTTTTTCCGTCGCCGGAAACAGGCTGTTTCAAATAGTAGTCTTCATAGTAGTCCAACATGTTGTCACCAGTATGCAAGAGGTGCTGGACTGTCGCGTCCCAGTCGGGCTGTATGCATCTTGTCCGACGCAGGCGAGACGAGAACAGAATATTGCGCAATTGCGCATCTGTTTGATTTGATAGCCCTTCGAAGGTGAGATCGTGAGCGTTGGCGCGGCGGCGCATTCGCCGCACAGTGTCTCGGTGCTTGTTGAACAAGCGCCCGACCTCGGTGTGATTTAGTGACTCGTCGAGCAAATGTTCAGCTAGCCTTCTAATGTCTGACTTCATGGTATCCTCGTTGATGTCGTACAACCCACAAGGTGCACGGAACCGTCCGGCAAAACTGCCGGTCCTTGACATGGCGGCTGCTATCGAGGATTATTTGCTTAAGGTGACCAACCTGACAAAAATACTCGAGAGAGCCGTCGATAAATCGGCGGTTTTCTTATTTAATGGTCATTGGGGGTACCTCTCCGGCCACAGAGTTTCAGGCTTGGTGTTTAGTGCTGAGGCGATAGCATGCTCGACATTGAGCGAGCGTGCTCCAGCGAGTACGGATGAAACGGTCGATGGTTTCAGGCCTAGATCTCGTCCGATTTGGCTTAGAGATGTACCGCGACTTCGCAGTTGAGCTTTTATCAACTCTCGCTTGCTGACATTCATTGCTTCAATCATCAAACCGCCGACTTAAAAATTGCTAGTAATGTCCTTAGTAGCTGTATGGTCGAAATTTTTCAACCTCACGCCCATCGAGGAAATGTTTTAAGATGTTGATATGTATAATATATATCTGGGATTAGACTGATGCTTCGCGGTAGTTTAGCTATTAAATGGATGAGACAAAAACTGACAGTTGTACACATATACCTGTCGTATTCCGCCTATAGCTTCTGAGGCAGAATAGCGTTTGTCCGAGCCCAGAAGGCTTCGAAATCTGTGCTCAGCTCACGCAAAATAATTAGCAGCTCGACCGCATCCAGCCGCCTTTCACCCAACTCGTATTTACCGACAAACGACGCTGGCTTACCGATTCTCTCTGCCAAATCGGCCTGCGACAGCCCCGATTCTTTACGCAAAGAGATCAAGGTTGAGAGCATGTCTTTATAGGCCTGTGTGTGAACCGTTCCTGCCAAACCCGTCTGCCTTTTTGCTCGACAGGCCCAGCTACCCCCATTATAGGATTAACCCCAAAATGGGGGTAAGCGTTGCGTTCCAACCGCAACTGTAAAACTGGCTGAGCGGGCTTGCATGTTGTGTTGAAGGGCGAAGGTGGATCTGAAATGGAACTGAACCTGCACACGATCTCGTGTCTCGGTTTCAAAGGTGGCACAGGTCGAACAACCACTGCGGCAGCGCTCGCGTTGGGACTGGCATCAATCGGCCAACGCGTTGCGCTAGTTGATGCAGGATATGCGGTTCCGCTGGAGGAGCGATTTCTATCAAAAAAACATGTCTATGGCGCTCCACCTGAGCACAGTGTTCTCGCTCAATGGGCCTTGGCAGCTCAGGTCGATTCATTTCACGGTGGATATATCCAATACATTCGCGCTTCGACTGCTGCCTACCTTGAGGCTGTGCTTGATCAGCTATGGCGGGAAGATTGGACGCACGCGATCATTGATACCCCGGCTCACCAGACGGCGTCCGTTTTTGAGGCAATAGGAAGATCGTCACTTCTAGTGATTCCAGCCCAGAGCGCTTCGGACGCCAAGGAGATCAGGGACCGACTCCCGGAGGATATCTTAATCCAAAGCGACAGGATAAAGTGCTTGGTTGCCGGATCGGAGCAGTCGCAGAAGGTTCGAGCCGCCTTTTCGCCACTTCCCGTACTCACATCAGAGCTGCCTTTTGATCCGGCATTTGCAGGTTTCATTCCGTATCAAGATCAAAGTACAGATCAGAACACCTTGGCGGGCAACTGGACGACCCGATGCATTCAATTGGCAAATGAAGTTTTGGACTTGCTGTCTGAGCAGCAGGACATGGCATCATGACTACCGCAGAGGTGTCACTCCATGTCATTCGAGGCGTCGTAATGGACCGCAAAGAGCAGTTGCAATCGGTCCATGTGAACAAAACCACCGGTTATGGCAGGATCAACAAAACGACCGAGCTGTGGTTGCAAGACAGCGCCGGGTGCGAGCATCGGTATCAAGGCGATCTGTTCGACGCCGCGCGGCCCGGTCATGAGGTGGCCGTCTTTAGCGACAGAGCCTCTGGTAAGCTCGTCGCCGTTGCAAACTTGACAACGCAAAGGATTCACGAGGCTGCCAGTTTGAATATCAATACGACGTTTGGTGCTAACCTCTTCAGTACCTTTGGACTTGGTTTTCTTCTGGCCCTTCCCGGCCTGTTTCCGTGGTACATGATCATGGATGCTATCGGCCTCTCCGGACGCGCCTTCTCCGCCACCAGCCTCCAAATCTATATTGTCATGTTGCTCGTCTGCGTTTTTGTTGGGCTTAAGATTTGGACGAAACGCTACGAAGAGCGCACAGCGCGATTGAAAGCCGAGGTCGACCGCGTTCTAGGTCTTGATGCATCAAGCACCACTTCTTGCAAACGACCACCCGAGTAGAACCATGATCAATTGGTATACGGCCGACCTACATTTTGGCCACGAGAACATCATCAAACACTGTGGTCGTCCCTTCCAGTCGGCAAGCCACATGGATGCGGTGCTACTTGAAAACCTCCGCGCAAGAGTTGGACCGAACGATGTACTTTGGATTGTTGGTGATTTCGCCTTTGGTCCGAAGGCAAAGGATCGTGACTGGTTGATGAAGCTGTTTGCAAGATTGCCGGGCGCGGAAAAGCACCTGATTGTCGGCAACCACGATGGCGAGGCAACCCAGCAGCTCCCGTGGACCAGCGTAACACATCTGTCTGAGGTGAAAGAAGGCAAGCGCCCACATTCGGTGCTCTGTCATTATCCAATGATCACATGGCACCGTGCCCGGAAAGGTGCGCTACACCTGTTCGGCCACGTACATGATCAATGGATGGGCAGCCGCAATGCAGTAAATGTCGGCGTGGATGTCTGGGGATATGTCCCCATTACAATCCGCGACATAGAACGCCGCGCGAAAACGCTGCCAGAAAACGAACACTGGCAGGATGTCGAACACAACTCGGAGCTTTGAGATGTCGCAAGCTGATGGCTATACGAAAAGCGATTTAGACGACAGCATCATTGCGCAACTGATAGAGTGCGGTCTGCATGCGCGATACAGCAAAGATGTCAAAGGCGGCTGGTGGGCCAGAACGCAGGTCAGAGAAGAGCTCTTGAGGCGCGGCTGGACTTTGCCACCCTACACTTACGCGCACGAACTCAAAGACAACATAGAGGGGCAGTAAGATGTCCAGATCCCGACGCAAGACGCCGATAACTGGCATAACCACAGCCGTGAGCGACAAGCCCTTCAAGAAGGCAGAGCATAGGCGTGCGCGACGAAAACTCAAAGCCTTGGATCTGACAGAAAAAGAGCCACCTGACGCAAGAGCTTTTGGTAACCCTTGGGCCAGCGAGAAGGATGGCAAGCAGTGGATCGATGCTGCTAGGTTTCCAAATTTGATGCGGAAATAGCTCACGGTAGCGGCTTCTTTTACAATTCGACTAAGTTCAGCAGCCATTCGATGTGTCGGTCATCAGCTAACGATATGCGGACAAACCCGACTTTGGATTTTCAGCCCTCGCTGACGCAGCATAACTTTGCAGTCGCGGCGCACCTTCTGTTTCCGTGCAGCGGATGTCACCAAAGCAGTCGTTCACCAGCGCGGATCTTGCTCGAACCCATACAGTGCTTTTGCTGCTGACAGTTCCAACCTTCAAGACGCGGAGTTAGGGAGCTTTCGCTGCGGCTGCGCAGATGTCGGCTTTCATTTTCTCACGTTACAAGTGGTCAGCATCTGACGTCGCCTTCAGCTCAAGCCACTCTGTAAAGGCAACGGCTTCGGCGGAGGGACGATCCGGCGTTAGTGCAACATACCGCTGGCCAGAAGGCCGGAAGCCGAACGGGGCGAACAGTCGGCCAGCTGCAAGATCATCCCGGACGAGAACCTCCGGCGCTATGGCGACACCGAGCCCGGCGGTCGCGGCTTCCAGCATGAAGTAAAAATGCTCAAACTCCTGCCCGCTGGACAAGATAGGATTTCCAGTCGCGCTGCACCACTCCGCCCACGCGGCAGGCCGGGTCCGCGTGTGAAGTAGAGGTAGGGCCGACAGGTTTTCCCACATCACCGACCCAGAGGGTTCCAGAAGAGTTGGGCTGAGGACCGGTCCAACTGCATCCGCAAACAATTCAGTCACATTCGCGCCGCTCCATGGACCTGGCCCAACACGGATAGCTACGTCGAAGCGGTCTCGTGCGAAGTCTACCGGCGCGTCATCGGCGGTCATACGCACGTCGATGCCCGGATGCGCCTCGTGAAAATCAAAGAGGCGCGGGATGAGCCAACGCATCGCGAATGTGCTGAGACAGGATAGATCGAGCGTCCGCTTGTCCCTGCGCTGCACCCGCAGAACCGAAGTCTCTATCTGGTCGAAGGCATCCTGTAGGGCGGGCTGAAGATCGCGGGCGGCCTGGCTCGGGCTGAGTTTGTTGCGTGGCCCATCAAACAGCGACACGCCAAGGATTTCTTCAAGCCCCCGGACCTGTCGGCTAACAGCCCCATATGTCACACCCAACTCCTCAGCTGCCAGCTTCATCTGGCCATGCCGCATCGTCGCCTCGAACGCGCGAAGGGCGTTTAGGGGGAGTGTTCCACGTTTCATGTGCGTTTATCTCACTTTCAAGTCGAGAAAACATCGTTTTTCAGCGCGTATAGACGATGCGATAAGCGCTCATGGCACATGAATACTCCTTCCGCTTCGTTGACACCACGGTCCCAAGTACGATCACTTGGGATCATCTGGCGCTTTGGTATCGCAACCTCGTCACCCGGCGCGCTCTATCCCGCCTGACCTCAGACGGCTTGCGGGACGTCGGGATCAGTGAAGCAGAAAGCGCGGTTGAGACCGCCAAGCCTTTCTGGCGCTGAGGCAT
Organism: Ruegeria sp.; assembly: GCF_028066395.1. Lineage (GTDB taxonomy): Bacteria > Pseudomonadota > Alphaproteobacteria > Rhodobacterales > Rhodobacteraceae > Ruegeria. The sequence continues at coordinate 19,842 of NZ_JALCBM010000057.1, read as the reverse complement.
GGAGAACCACGTCTTCGCAGCCGTGCTCGTCGCCGCATTCCTACACGCGGGCTGGAACTCAGTCGTCAAACTCGGACTGGACCGGGTTTCGACGGTTCTGCTGCTGTCCCTTGTTCAGGCCCTGATTGCGATCCCGATCCTGCCGTTTGTGCCCCAACCGGCGACAGAGGCGTGGTCCTGGATCGTGGCAGCGGCTGTGCTGCATACGGGCTACAAGGTCTTTCTCGTTCAGGCCTACGCCCATGCCGATCTGAGCCAGGCCTACCCTCTGGCGAGAGGAACTGCCCCCCTGATTGTGACGCTTATATCGGTTGCATTCCTCGGAGTAGCGCTCGACCCGGTTTCTCTCCTTGCCATCCTTTGTATCTCCGCTGGCATACTTGTCATGGCAGCGCGCGGATCAGCCGATGGCCGAATGAGAGGAAAGGCCCTCTTCTACGCTATGGGAACAGCAGGTTTCACGGCAAGTTACACGCTAGTCGACGGGATCGGCGCACGGATCGCGGGCACGTCATCGGGGTTCATCCTCTGGATGGTGACCGGGGATGCAATTGGCATGATTGCCTACGCCCTTTGGACGCGCGGGCGCGCAGCCTTTCCGGCTGTTCTACCCGCATGGAAAACAGGGATCGCGGCGGGAGCCATGTCACTTGGCTCCTACTGGATCGCGGTCTGGGCCTTCACGCAGGCTCCGATTGCCTTGGTCGCGGCGCTGCGGGAATCGAGCATCCTCTTCGCCGTCCTGATCGCAGCATTCGTCCTACGGGAGCCGGTGAGCGGGTGGCGTTGGTTATCGGCCTTAGCGATTGCCGGAGGTGTCGCGCTGGTGAAAGCATGAAGGCTCGAAAGCGGTCATCTGTGCAGTGCGCAGCATCGATCACTTTGGGCTTTCCTGACACCTTCGCCGCTCGATGCACATACGACTTCTGCTGGACATCGATGCCATCCGACTCATCGCCTGTGAACAGGTAGGTCGGCGGGACGAAGCTGCCATTCACCGTTCTTGAGCATAGGGCCGCTTTTGGAACAACATAGCTGGCACAGTGCCACTCAATTTCCATAGTTTGGATTTACTCAGCGGTTGTTGGCAATTTGAAAGTTGAAGTGAGGCATCAAAAGCATGTTGGATACGAGTTCTGATGACAAAGAAACCGCTTTGCTACTCAGACCAATCCCGACCAATATAGTGAACGGCAAGGAACCTGTGCGATTTGGAGGCAAACCGCGTCTGCCTGAACAGATTGATTGGCCGGGCCACGTAAACCCCTCCAGTAAGAAAACCCACTATCATCACTTCGTAGCAGAAATAGACCTTGCTGCGCTTTCACGCGTTGCTAGTGACGGGAAGCTTCCCAAACTACCTGACGAAGGTACGCTATATATTTTTTTGCCGCTCGACGGCGATATGATTTACGGTTTTTCCAATGCCGAGGTTCGATACTGGCCAGAGGCTGTCTCCGATATCCCAGAAAGAGAACCGCCCGAAAACTTGGCATCGCTCATTGGCGACGATTGGTCTAAGGCATACCATGTGCACCAAGACGGCACTACGGATGGGGGCAAGGTTCTCGTTCGTCAGTTTGCCGATGCATTGCCGTTCATGTCGTCCCGCGCCACTAACCCACTGGTTACAAACTTAGAGCGAGAGCATGGGAAAGATGTAGCGCAACACGAGCAAGCTGGGATCGATCACGAGGACGCCATTGCTAAAGCTTTTCAGAAAGCTGAAAAAGAACGTCCATTTCCACACCCTCCTGAACAAATTTCAGCAAGCGGGTTCGATAACCTCAACACACTTCACAAAGCGATCCCTCGAAGCTTTCTTCGTTTCAACAGTTCATTGGAGCCCCACCACCTAGACTGGAGTTTCATTTTTGATTGGTCCCGGAACTTTTACCTGAATTGCTGTGACATCGCTTTGGGTCATTTTCAGGAAATGTTGGAGGCTGGATATACGCATTTCTTACTGAATCGAAGGGTGCGACAATGCCAGAAAAAGAGAGATCGTGCTGAAATCAGGGTATTTGGCAAAGGTCGAAAGCCAATCTTTCGCTATTTTAGTGAACCTGCACCCATTGAGTTGAGTTTCGACTATCAAGCCTTGCGTTGGATGGCTCTGTCTCAATTCGAAACTGGATATCCGTCAGAGGTCTTGTTGCGGGCATTTGTCGAAATGCTGGTGGAGATTGACCGACACGGCACCGAAGAAGATGACGACGGTTACAGTTTGGGTCTGCGAGTTGGTTTGTTGGATCATACTATTTCAGGGCATGACAAACATGCGGGTAATATGTTCGTTGCCGCTCTTGAAGCGTTTTCCGACGCAAGCAAGGATGCGGAAATTCGGCATAAATCTCTGTTTGGGCGCCTGCCGCAGGACTCGCGCTGGGATAGTCGCATCATACATGCGAGCGACACCTCGTCACCAAATGGTTTCTCCCTAGGCACGATGCCCTTGCAAATGTTCGGGCAAGGTTTCGAGATTCAATCTGCTGTAACTGATCACGCAAAAGATGTACTGCTCATGCAATTCGGCGACAGCTTTGGTCTTCCTTTAGAGTTTGGGCCGGACATGATTGTTCAGTTATGGATCAGCCCGGAAGACTTGGCAGCAGGTCAATTTAACAACGTCAGCATGACTCAAGATATGACCTGACGTTCGTTAGTGGTGCAGCATCGAACACTTTGGGCTCAGACCAGCCCAATGCGTCTCCGGCGTATCTCAACCAAAAGGCGATCGGACAACGGTCATTCAAACCGACAGTAAAATTCAGGCGTCGGCGCGGTGCTGATGTTTGGGATTGGCGGGAGGATTGGAGGGCAAACCATGCCAAGAGTCCAACTTCCAGCTGTGACCCCGAAACGAATAGCCTGGAACAAGGGCCGGATCATCGGCCAGAAACGACCGCTGTTGCCGAAACAGGTCTGGGCGATCCGCGCGCGGCTCGAACTGGCGGACAACCTGCGCGATCTTGCATTGTTCAACGTGGCGATTGATAGCAAGCTTCGCGGATGCGATTTGGTGAAACTGGCCGTCACCGACTTGGTGAGGGATGGTTGTGTTCGCGAAAGGATGTCCGTAGTCCAGAGCAAAACCAAGCGGCCCGTTCAATTCGAACTCTCTGAAAACACGCGTGATACGATTGCCGCGTGGGTCAAATCACCGGAAATGATGGGCTGCCGTTTCATGTTTCCGAGCCGGTTTCATGACCGCCCGCATATTTCGACCCGCCAGTATGGCCGGCTTGTGCGGGATTGGGTGGCCGCGATTGGGCTGGAACCGAGCGGATACGGCACCCATTCGCTGCGCCGGACCAAGGCGGCAGAAATTTACCGAAAAACGGGAAATCTCAGGGCGGTTCAATTACTGCTTGGACACACAAAGGTCGACAGCACTGTCCGATACCTTGGCGTCGAACTTGAAGACGCCCTGAGTATCGCCGAACAAATCGACATCTGAATTATGTTGGCGGGCGGCACATGCCGTTCGCCAATCCAAACGAGACTTTCGGCCGCTCCGCAGTAGTGGTTCGGAATGAGCCCAAATTTCCAAATGCTGCACATGGGTCGAACGGCCGTTGTCGCGTCGCGGCCTTTCTATTTCATGCAGTTTTCTTGCAAAACTTTGAGCGTCCTATTGATCACGCTACGTACCTCAGGAAGAAATCTGTCCTCATGATGTGTTACGAGCCATTGATCGTGCGTCAGTTCGGGAATTGGTTGCGATATCCTCTCAAGCTGCGGAAACTTTGCGCCGACGAAGGTGGGGAGAACGGCACGGCATGAACCGGCGAGGGCCAAGTCAAGCGCGTTGCGCGGCTGCGTAATCTCAACATCCGCTTTCGTTCGCGGTTTGCTTTGAACCCATTGAGCCGAAGGGGTGGTTCCAAGAACACGTGCCCAGCCTGTAATGCTTTTGTCTTGAGCATAGACCGCAAAACGAACCTGACCAATACTGCGACCAGCAAGCCGTGTGTCGGCAGGGCGGTGATTGCGGATTCCGATAACAGCTTCACGATGCCCGATTTCCAATGCCGCATCGTCCGCTATGAACCGAAGCCTCACAGGCTCTCGGCCCACAATGTCGGAAATTCTTTCGCAAAGTACATGCGTCACCCAACTCCCCGCGGACACCTTCACCAATGGTCCCGCCCGTTCGTTCTGATCGATCACCAGGGGCAGGATACGGTTCTCCAACCCGGCGACGCTGGCCAGCAGTTCCTCTCCGTCGGGAGCGAGCGCGTAGCCACGAGCAGTTCGTTCAAACAACTCTTGGCCCAGCCGCCGTTCCAACGCCAGCATTCGCCTGCCAAGGGTCGGTGCACTTTTTCCTGTTGCGGTTGCCGCTGCAGACAGACCGCCAAGCCGGGCAACGGCGAGAAACAGCCGTAGGTCGTCCCAATCTAACATCGTTTCATTCATGAAATGATCTTTGCAGAATGTTCCATTCATGTGAAGGCGCGGACGTGTTCTGGTGCGGGAAACGATATCTGGAGGTATGAGATGCGCTTTCTAAACCAGGACATTTCCCCCATCGGCATGGGGTGCTGGCCAATCGGTGGTCCGATGTTTGTGGGAGATGAGACAGTGGGCTACGCAAATTCTGACGATGCGGAATCCATTCGGACCATCCATGCGGCGCTGGCATCGGGAATCACGCTATTCGATACCGCTCCTGCCTACGGCGCAGGACATGCGGAACGGCTGCTGGCTCGTGCCCTCAAAGGTCGCCCTGATGCGCTGATTGCAACCAAGATCGGTGTCACCATTGACGAGGAAAGCAAACGGCTTTTGGAGAACGAAGAAGGCCCAGGCACGGTGGGTCCTGCAATCGAAGCGTCGCTTTCAAGGCTCGGGCGAGACCGGATTGATCTGCTTCTGCTGCACCTCAACAGCCTTTCGGTTGCAAAGGCAGAAGCCATTTTCGATGAGGTCGAGCGGGCTCGGATAGCAGGCAAGGTGCGTGCCTACGGTTGGAGTACGGATTTCTCCGCCAATCTCTCGTGCGTGGCGGAACGACCGGGATTTGCAGCCGTCGAACACGCCATGAATGTTCTGCTCGATGCACCAAAGATGCAAAGCGTTGTCGACCAGCACGGCCTTACCGCATTGATCAGATCGCCGCTTGCAATGGGTCTATTGTCTGAAAAGTACAGTTCCGAAACAACTATGCCTGACACTGACATACGTTCAACGTCAAATCCCCGAACGGACTATTTCAAAAATGCCTCCGCAAATCCCGAGTATCTGCAGAGACTAGATGCCGTACGAGGCTTGCTGGAGACAGGCGGACGCAGTCTGGTTCAAGGCGCAATCGGATGGCTTTGGGCAAGGGGTCAGACGAATATCCCTATTCCCGGCATACGAACGGTGGATCAACTGGAAGGTATTGCAGAGGCGTTGTCCTTTGGGCCTCTGCCTGCATCTGTCATGGGTGAAATCGAAACTGTGATCGAACGCAACACTTCGGACACGATAGACCGAGCCCGCTAGAATAGAAGCGCCTAAACCTCCAAAGCCGACATTGGATTTGGTTCTACGGACGGTGGCAAAGTCCGCGGCCTCTGAGTTGCTTTCGAGATCCTCGTTACGCAGTAAACGAATGGCAGCGCTCTTCGCTGCATAGTAGCGTCGTAGACCAAGCATCCGCAGCAATTAGGGTTCCGCGTGCGCTCGCAGCACGAAAACCGAATTCACAGGTTGGGCTCTCCTGACACCTTCGCCGCGATCTGCGCCAAGGGCCGGTCTGGTAGGGATCGACTTTGGCCGCACCCCACATGGACAGGCAAGACGCTGGACGAAGCTGCCATTCGCGGGGTTGGTCCCAATGTCGTTTATTTCGTCTGCCTAGCAATCGGTTGAGATTGCAAATCTCAACCGATTGCTCAAATGTACTTCTTGAAAATTGTTAAATCCGCTTCAAAGCAACCCCTTCTCTGGCCCGCTCCAGACCAGTTAACTTGAGCTTCTCTATTTTACCCCAAAGCTCTGAAGAAAAATAGTAACTCCCCTGCTCATCCTTCCAGAAAGTAGAGTTATTCAACAAAGAGATATCAATCGTGTCCAAATCAAAGGCCCTCAATCCGAGTTGGCCGGTCAGTCTGATTCCTGCGCTAATTTCCTTAGATATCTCTGGAATGAATGGTCGCAGATTTTTCGGATTAACAATACAGTACCCCTCCGGCTGCGGATATCCTTTGCTGAACTGAGTATGCACAAAGATAACCGGAGTAAATGTTACGTCGTGTTCTGCGTAACGACCAAGCGCGTCCTGTGCCCTTGGAGACGCAAGCAAGATGGAGCTGTCTTCGAAAAAGTCCGGGTACTTATTTTGTGTATAGGCAGACAGGCGAATAATGTCGTCTGTATTTCGAACGGTCGAATCCGCGTATGTGGAAACGCCACCATTTGTGACGCCTTCAATCCATGGAACAATGAAAGTTGCATCACTGGGCTCATAGACACCTTCGAACAACTTCGGCGCTCCGGCCGCGATGGTCTCAGTGTCGTCGTCTTCAAGCAATGTAACTTCATAAGCTGGGCCCAAGCCCGTCACATTCTCAGCCCGTAGTCTTTCCATCACTTCATCAGAACAATACGTGAAGCCGGGAGAGGCAACGTTGCAGGGCGCAGTTCTTTCATTTCTAATTCCCGACCAAAACCGATAACCTGAGACAGAACTTCTCTTCGCATAAAGTCTGGGGCCTTGATCGTGGTCGGCCAGATCCCAGCCAGCCCACCGACGATAGATCGAAATCAGGTTGGAACGATCCTCCAACAGCACATCCGCAAACTCCCGGAACATCAACAGGTACCAGTCCTGCTTGAGTATCGCGAATTTTGGTCCGGACAGCTTAACCTTTTCGAAATGCGCTGCGCCGGGTGCAACATCGTCCAAAGTTAGACGAAAACGATCTGAAACAAAGTAATTTCCGCCAGCACCAAAAATAACATCGGGGAACTTGCCGCCAGCCTCTTCCAAGGGAACATTTTTGCCATCAGCATCATAGCACATCAGCTTAAATGCAATCGGAAGATTGACCGGATCAAACGCTGTGTCAGGATTTCGGGATCTAGGCAGATTGCGCTTTGTTACCAACTGGGAACCAAGGCCAACCGATCTGAAAACTCGTGCATCATCTTTGTTGTGCCAATATTCAGATAGACCAGCGGTCACACGGAACGAATACCCTAGGTTTTCGGAAGAAGGTTGCTGAGGGAGTATCAACCACGTCATGCTTTTTTCATCAGGTTAATTCTAAATTCTATTACTTCGCAACCCTGCGGCTTGTAACCCGGCAAGGCCGATAATGAATAGGAAAATAGTATTGGTTAGCCGACGTTCGAACAATACGCAGCATTAGCCGAAAAGGGCTCCGAGCAGACCTTCTCTGCGACTTGCGCCCATGACTGCAAAGCGGACTCACCGGACTTTCGACTTAATCACGCAAATGGCCGGTTCACGATGCGCTTTGCTGGTAAGAGGGGCGCGCAGAATTCGAGAATTTGGGCTCTTCAACGAATTTGAGCGCCAATACTGCCAAGTGGCCAGCCACACCACTTTCGAAGTGCCGATCAAGCATTCTTACATTCTTCCCAGACTAATTTGGCCGCCGCCAGATCTTCCAGGGCAGTGCCTGTGGCCTTAAAAAGCGTGATTTCGGTCCCGTCAACTCCTCCAGAATTTCTGCCTCCACAAAGATCGTAGAGGGTGCCATTGATGGCATCCTCGGACAGCGCACCTGTTTTAAGTGGCTCGATCAAATCGCCGCTTTCAATAAGAGCGTCGGGTGTGTCGATGAACACTTGTGCGCGCGCCATGGCGTTATCGTCGGTTTCCCGCATCTGTGGCGTGAAGCTGCCGATCAGGTCAAGGTGCTGTCCGGGCCGCAACCAGGCGCCGTGTATAAGTGGCTCTTTTGCTAGGGTGGCGCAGGAGATGATGTCATGCTCGGGAACCGCATTGCGAAGGTCGCTTACAGCACGCGCCTCATATCCTCGGGCCGAGAGGTTTGCGGCCAGCCGGGCTGCGTTCTCGCCGTTGATATCCCAGACCGAAACACGCGAGATTGGGCGGACTGAGAAAAACGCATCGGTCAGATTGGCTGCGACCTGCCCAGCCCCAACAATAAGAAGGCTGCTGGCATCGCGTCGTGCGAGATAGTCAGCTGCGAGCGCAGCCGCAGCTGCGGTTCTCCGGTTGGTGATTTCGCCACCATCGAGCATGGCAAGATGTTGGCCCGTCGCCGTATCGAATAGCAAATAGGCTGAAGACAGCGCTGGCAGGCCACTTGCCGCATTGCCCGGATTGACATTGACAATCTTGACACCACCTAACCCCTCGGCCTGCCACGCAGGCATCAAAAGGATGGTTGCGTCAGGCTGCCCCGGCAGCTCTACTGAATGGTGGCTCCGCAACGGAGTTTCCGCGCCTTTGCGGAATGCCACCCGCAGAGCTTCGATAAGCTTCACGAAGGGCAACAGGTCTCGGGTTTCATTTGCTGAGTACAGTTTCATCTCAACTTCCTTGCAGTTCATCCGTCGACAACGACGTCGGTTTCTGGAACGGCCTGGCAGGCAAGACAATGTGATTCCTCATCGAAGGCCAACTCTGTACGGTGCATGGTCAGGCCTTCGATCACTCGGATCCGGCAGCTTTCGCATTGTCCTGCCCGGCAGCCACTGGCCAGGGCCAGCCCATGGTTCTCTGCAAGATCCAGCAAGCTACCTGCCGATTTTGTCCATTTGACGATCTTGCCACTTTTGGCGAATGTCACTTGGAATGGCCCGTTTGGCAGGGGTTTGTCGGCAACAAGAGACACGAATGCCTCCTTGTGGAGCCTTTCCGGTGAATGCCCGGCGTCTGCCAGCGCCGATTCCAAGGCGGCCATCATAGGTGGCGGGCCGCACTGAAAGACGTTAGGGACCGTGCCATCCCAGCCATCAAGAATGTCTTGGGCAGTGGCAAAACCGGATCGATCATGTGTTCCACCCGCGGCATCCGACGGTAGCGGATTGCTGTAGATATTGATGACTTCGAATCCCGGCAACCTGTCTTTAAGGCCCGCAATGCGGGCACGATAGGCATGGCCTGCGCTGTTGCGGTTGGCATAGACGAGCCGGATCGGATGCTTAGCACCCATCACCGCCGCCGTTTCCAGATAGCTGAGGAACGGTGTGATACCAATCCCACCGGCCACCATCACGATGGGGCAATTGCTTTCGACCGGCAAGATGAACCGACCCGACGGCGCTTTCAGTTCCACAAGAGATCCGGGTTCGAGTATATGGTTGATGTATCCCGACATCACCCCATCGGTCAGATCGTCGGCACCTAGAGGGGCGGGCACGACCCGAACGGTGATCTCGTAGGTTTTCCGTTCCGGATCGACGCCGCTGCCGATCAGCGAGTAACAGCGGATGACTGGGATGTCCTGCCCCGGCACCTTGGCTTTTAGGGTGATATGCTGACCAGGCAGAAAATCTGGCAACAGTTCGAAACCGTCCACGGCAAAAGCTACGCGTGTGCAGCCTTGGGCCACCCGTTCAACTTCCTGAACGACAGCGGTTCGGAATCCCGACCACGCGGGTCTCACATGCGTTTTTCCCGGAAGAGGCCTAATTGCGCATCGGGTCGAACGATGCGGGACCGAACCACTAATCGAATCGTGCTCTTCCGCCGAAATCAAGCGGTTATAGTTTGATCCCACGTCGGAAAACGGATCAAATCCTGGCAGTTTCAGGGCGGGGCTGGCCTGCCACCAACCATAGCTGCCAACCAGCACCTCGGGATGCAAATCGGTGTCCAGGACGATCTGCATACGCGCCTTGCCATGGGCAGAAGTCAGCTCGGCCCAATCCCCATCTTCCAGCCCCTGCGCTTCTGCTGTGTCCGGATGAATTCGCACTTGCGGGGCCGACATCCTTTTGCGCAGCGAGGCAATGTTGCGATGCTGAGAATGGCAAAAATAGCCGCTTTTCGCGGTCGTCAAACGGAGCGGATAGCTGTCATCTTTGGCCGCAGGATACTCGAATACGGGTATCGGGTGGTACCAGTGACTAAGTAGGCGTTCAGAATAGATCTCAACCAGCCCAGTTGGGGTTGCGAAGCCACGTAGGCCTGCATCAGTCTTTTCCGCATATTTTCTTTCTCGGTAAGTCAAAGGGCGGCGGATACCTTCCGGACGGGCACGCAAATCGGCAAGCGTCAAGCAAGTGGGTTGCAACTGCCACTCCCGCGCCGCGTCGATATCCCCATCAAAGAATGCGTCTCCCAAGCCAAGCCGAACTGCCAGATCGAACACAATCTCGGTATCTGACCGCGATTCCCCAGTCGGGGCTACAGCAACCGGACGGAGCTGAACCAGACTCTCTGCTTCCTGGCTGACCTCGAACCCGTTGCGCAGCGCCTCACGCTCCCATGGCGTGTTGGCAGGTAACAAGTAGTCAGCGAAACGCGCCGTCGGCGTTTCAACGCTGTCAATCTGGACGTGGAAATCCAGAGCTTTCAGAGCGTCAACACCCAAGTCCGTATCACCATGAGATACGGCCAAATTGGCTCCGAACCCGATCAGCGCACGCACTTTATAGGGCCGTTCTTCGAGGATTGCCCTGTACAGGTCCCGCGCCAACACCCAGCCCTGCGACGGCGGACCGAGAGGACGCGCCTCGTAACCAAGTGCCTTTTCGATTTGCCCGTCCGGAAACTGATGAAACCCTGTCGGCACGTTCATCGGATGCTTGCTGAAGGCGACATTGCCACCCGGCGCATCATAGCCGCCCTTGAGCGCCATGAGCAGGGCAATTGCCCGGTCAGTCTGGGTTGCATCCCGGTGCTGGCCCACGCCGGACCAGCAGTAATAGGCAATCCGGTCCGCGCTCATCAGCGTGTCCGCGGCTTTGCGTATCTCGCTTTCCGGAATGGATGTGACGTCACTGACGCGGTTCACCGGCCATTCGGCGCAACTCTCGGCAAAATACATGAAAGCAGTTCGGCAGGAGATACGACCGAAATGGGTATCCACTTGAATCGAGGCGCAAAGGTCCAGGCTTTCCGAGCCCTCGCCAAACATCTTGGTGTTGGCGTCGTAGAACACGGGTTCACCTTGGGCGTTCGCGGCGACATAAAGGCCGGCTCCGGTACCTCCATTCAGATCAGATTCGCGCAAGAACTCGCCGGTATCCTCTCTTACCAGGAAACTGGCATTGCTCCAGCGTCTCAGAAAGTCCGCATCGTAGGCGCCGTGTTCGATCAACAGATTGGCTAAGCCCAGTGCCAGAGGGCCATCCTCCCCCGGAAGCACCCGAATCCAGTGGTCTGCACCCTGTGCGTAACCTGCCCGGCGGGGATCCACCGAAATAATTTTCGCGCCGCGGGCCCGCGCCTCGGCGATCTGGGTTGCCTGATCAAGCCAGACCGCGCTTGGATTGAAGCCCCACAGGAGGATCGCATCGGCGTTCGCGTAGTCGGGAAAAAGAATTCCAGAACCATAGGTGAAACGATGCGCGTAGTCCTTGTGCCAGTTGCAGATTTCGGTGCCGTAGACTGTGTTAGGGCTACCGAAAAGCCGGATAAAGCGTTCGACCCAGTCAATGGAATCGCTCATCGGCGTGCCACTGGGCGTTGTCACACCAAATCCGACTGCTTCAGCACCGTGGTTGGTCCTGATCTTATTCAGCCGCCCAGCAATATCGGTCAGGGCTGCTTCCCAGCTTACCCGTTCCCAGCCGGGATCGTCGCTCGACTTGGGATTGGTGCGCCGCATCGGATAAAGGACGCGATCGGGGTTACTCCAGATCTCAGGTGCCGCCTTGCCTTTCAGGCACAGCGCCTTGCCAGTAGGGTGCTCCGGCGCCGGTTTCGCTGCCAGAAGCTGGCCATCTCGGACCTCGAACGTCGCGCCGCAGCGCGAACGGCACATGCAGCAGAATCCGGGAATATCCTGGGTTTCAGAAATTGACATGGCGGTTCCTCCCGCCACGGTTCTGCGACGCCACAACAGGAATAGCTAGTTTCTATATTTTAATGCTGATATTGATTTCATTTATGCTTCCAACTGTTCGACAGCTTGAATTCTTCATCGCAACTGCCGAGACCGGACAAGTCTCGCGCGCAGCGGCCATGGCGAATGTGACGCAATCTTCGGTCACCATAGCCATCCGGCGTTTGGAGGAGTTGCTGGGATACAAACTGTTTCGGCGCAAATCACACGGAATGGAGTTGACGGCACAAGGAGAGGCTTTCCTGCGCCAATCCCATTCGATCCTAGCGGCGCTGCACGAGGCAGTCGGTGCAAACCACCAAGAGGCTTCTAGCATCTCGGGTACAGTCCGTCTTGCCGTCACCGACACGATTTCGGGGTATTTTCTTCCCGCCGCCTGGGAGCGCATAATGGGCCGGCATCCCGATATTCAACTGGAAGTAACCGAAGCGAGTCGCCCCGGAATCGAAGAGGGGTTGTTCCAAGGGCAATTCGACTTGGGAATAGCGCTAACGTCAAACCTGCCGAATCCAGAACGCTACGAACTGCGCCCAGTCTTGTCATCGCCCCGCAACCTTTGGTTGGCGGCGAACCATCCGCTAGTGATGCAGGAAAACATTGCCTTTGTCGATCTGACCGGAGAGAACTACATCCTGCTGACGATGGACGAGCATGAAGACACTATGCAACAGGTCTGGTCACAATTTGGTTTTATTCCCAAGCTCTTGTTTCGTAGTCAGTCGATGGAAGCGTTGCGCAGCATGGTCGCCAGGGGGATGGGGGTAACCATCCTGTCAGATATGGTCTACAGGTCCTGGTCTTTGGAAGGGCAGAGGATTGTTCGCAAATGCCTAAGCGACACCATCCCGAACATGGACACCGGGGTATTTTGGCCAAAGCAGTCTCCGCTGAAACTTGCCGCACGTGCCGTCGTACGCTGTATTTATCAAGTCAAATAAACCGATGAGCAAAGCAAGGACATTATTATATTTTCGACGTAGAATTTCCAATCAAGTGAATTTGCATGCGGCAACGTCAGCTCCCTACGCTTCGTGCCCGTTTGTACACTGCGCGGCATCGGTCACTCTGGGCTCTCTGCCGACATCGAAGGCGGCGCAGCATCGCCCAATGCGAGCGGCCGAGCTCAAACAAGGACGGCCCATTGCTGCCATTCACCCAGCTAGCTGAGAGCAGCGGTGCGCCCGTCATAGGAGACATTCGCTGCAGGGGCAAAATCCAACGCAGGTAAAACTTACAGACCGCGAACAAACCTGTCATTCTCTTTGTCAAAACGAATAGTCGTTCGCCTCCCTAGAGAGTTCATTGAGTTTTCAAGACACTCTACCAAACCACACTGACGCTCTGACAAATAAATCCACTCTGAGATGCCAGATCGGAGTTGTGCAACAGCTGACCTAGTGCGCTAAAAGACCAGCGGAACGTCTTGCAATGCTTCCAAATTAGCTAGACGAGGCCCTTCGCCAACGCAAGAAGGGCAGCATGATGCCGATTGCGCGCGCTCATTTTTCGAACAACATTGCCCAGATGATAGTTGACCGTGGACACGGACAGAAAGACACGATCCGCTATCTCTTCGCTCGTCAGACCTTGTGAGACCCAAACCAGACACTCGCGTTCGCGCACGGTGAGCGGTGAACCCTCCTCCGACGCCACATCTGATCCCGGCTCCAAAAAGTCACAAATCTGATGTGCGGCCACATGAAGTCTTGGGCCATGTTCACTGATCACTTCGGCCAGTGCGCTTTTGTTATGACCGGTGAAGGACGCGACGCTGACGCCCCCATCAATACCAAGAACAGGGATTGAAAAACCGTAGTGTATACCGTAATCGCGGCCCTCCCAAAAGACCCGCTTCTGTTGCTTGGAAAACACCGAGAGAAACTGCTTACTACCCCAGCTAAAGGGAGAGCGGGCCTGCCTGGCAAGGAAACAAACCGGGTCGATCTGGTCGTATCGGCGTTCACAATAGCGCTTGATCCATTCGGGTTTGTAATTCGCCCGAAATTCGATTGAACCGGAGCCCGGTTGTTTCATCGGTTTCCGCACCTGCACGTAGCTGTAATAGGTCAATTCCAGCTTTTTCAAAAAATCGGTGATATCCAGTTCGAACGCATCCCAGCTTGGCGATGAAGGCGTTTCTAGTTCACTGATTTCACCAAGTGTCGGCACTGCTCGATTTCTTCATACAACTGGCCACAGGCCGGAAGCCTGATGACAACTTTTAGCAGAAAGGGTCCCCATTTTGCAAGATTTGCCAGTTGTTCGGCCGCTGGCAACACCGCACCGTTCAACATGTAGCGATAGTTATAATGACAAAATGGGAGGGTAATCAGATGATATCCAATCAACTGCTACGATCAACGTCGCTGGCAACGTGCCTGAGCCTGATGGCATTCGGCTCGGCCTCGGCAGAAATGATCAAAATCGGTGTTTTGGCCCCGTTGACCGGCGCTACAGCCTCGGATGGGGAGGAGTTCATCCGCGGTGTGGAATGGGCCGTGGAAGAGGCCAACGCCAAAGGCGGCGTGGCGGGTTACACATTCGAAATCGAGGTTGCTGATGTGAAAGATCACTCGGCCGCCAATGTATCCAGCGCGGTTGAGCGCCTATTGGGCACCGACGGGGTCGAGGTGATCCTGACCGGCTATGCGTCGCTTTCAATGTTCGAAGTCGATCTGATGGCTGAAGAGAACATGCCTTATATCGCCGCGGGCCCCAGCCCAGGATTCGCCGCCATCGTCAGTCAGGACCCCGAAGCCTATAACTGCTGCTGGTCCTACACCGCATCGTTCAAAGGATATGAGACGGACGTGCTGCCTATGGTGCAGGAACTGGCGGAGGCAGGGGCGGTCACCATTGACGACAAAACCGTCGCGATCATCAGTTCGGACAACCCTTATTCCAAGACGATCTCGGAAGGGATGAAGGCCAGCTTCTCTGAAGGTGGCTGGGATGTTGTGGTTGATGAACTGGTCCCCTTTGGCGAGGTCAGTGACTGGAAGGTCATTCTGGCTAAAGTCAACCAGTCCAACCCCGATCTTGTGATCAACACAGATTACATCCCGGGCAATTCTGCACTATTCCTCAAGCAGTTTCTGGTAGATCCAACCGACAGCCTGATGTTCCTGCAATATGCCCCATCGGTGCCGGAATTCGTGGATCTGACGGGCGAACAGTCTAACGGCGTTCTCTACAACCTGATCAACGGCCCGCTGGATTCCCCCAAGTGGCCGCGCGGGCAAGAGTTGATGCAACAGTATCGCGACAAGTTTGGCATTGAATCCGGCGCGTACGGTGTGGGGCTTTATGAGATGGCCAACATGTACTTTGCCGCGCTTGAAAAGGTGGGCGACGCAACCGATCACGATGCTATCGGCGTCGCCATCGGTGAAACCAAAGTGGCAACGGCTGCGGGCAATGTCGAGTTTGACCCTGAAACCCATGTCGCATTGCAAAGCAACGACCATGTGCCGGTGTCGTTCTGGCAGCTCTGGGACGGTGAACGGACCATGGTAGGCCCTGACGTCTACTCCAATGGCGAGTTCCGGCTGCCGCCCTGGATGTCTGGCAACTAATACAGGCTTGCGCCCGCTGCCTTCGATGGTTTGGCGGGCGCAAACAGGGGTTTACCAGACATGACAGTTCCTATTCTCTCTGTGCGCGGTATGTCCAAGCGCTTTGGCGGCCTGCAGGCGGTCGATGACGTTTCCTTTGACGTAGCCCCCGGGCAGATCTTCGGGATCGCAGGCCCCAATGGCAGCGGCAAGAGCACGCTGTTCAACATCATCACACGCATCCCCTTTGGCGCGACGGCAGGTTCGGTGATGCTGGAAGGGTGCGAGATGCAAAAACTCAGCCCCCATGCCATAGCCCTTGCCGGGATCGGACGCACATTTCAGCGCGAAAACGTCTTTGTCGCCCTCAGTGCCATCGACAACGTGCTGGTCGCTGTGGAAAGCGCGGCGCGCACGCTAGGCTTCGACCAGCAGGTCGCGCGGGCCGAAAAGATGCTCGATCTGGTCGGGTTTCCCCCCACCATGCACAATACGATGGCCGGCAATTTGCCGGTTTATTACCGAAAACTGTTGATGATCGCGTCATCCCTGGCCTTGAAGCCGCGTGTCCTGCTGATGGATGAACCTGCATCCAGCCTGACCGGCCCAGAGATCGACAATATGAAAGAGGTCATTCTTGCGATTCGGGGCGATGGGGTCGCGATCGTGTTGATCGAGCATGTTCTATCTCTGCTGATGGAGGTGTCCGACACGCTCCTCATTCTGGATCAGGGCAAGGTGATTGCCCAGGGTCTACCCAGCGAGGTCATCAAGAACCCGGATGTGATCGAAGCCTATTTGGGCGGTACTCATGTCTGATCCGGTCCTTCATGTCAAAAACCTCTCTGGCGGATATGATCCGGTGCAGATCTTTCAAGAGATCGATCTGATCCTGCATCAGGGCGAAAGTGCTGGCATCTTTGGCCCCAACGGTCACGGCAAGACGACATTCCTGAAAACGCTGAGCGGATTGATCGACCCCTGGTCTGGCACAATCCGATTTCATGGCGACCTGATGAACCGAGAAGGTGAGCGAGGCAGCCGAAAATGGCGGAACTTCAACTATGATGCCGTCACCCGGCGGCGCATGGACCCCAAAAAGGTCGCATGGGCCGGATTGATCCATGTCCAGCAAGGCAACCTGATGTTCCCGGAACTCACTGTGGACGAGACCCTTTCAATCTCGTCGGAGGCCGCAAGGGGTCGTGATGGCTGGACACCAGAGCAGGTGCGCGACCTCTTTCCCCGCGTAGCAGAGCGTCGCGGGCACAAGATCCGGTTCCTGTCTGGGGGCGAACGGCAAATGGTTTCCGTCGCGGCGGGGCTGCTGTCGGCTCCGCGCCTGCTCATTCTGGACGAACCCACGCTGGGATTGTCGCCCAAAATCCGGCAGGAATTGTGCGATGCGATATTGAAAGTGCGCAAAACAGGAATGCCGATCATCCTGATTGATCAGGATGTGGGCTTTCTGGAACAGATCATCGACACGCTTTACCTGTTTGATCACGGCCGTATCTCCGGGCGCATGACCCGCGAGGAGATGCCAGATCACGACGGGCTGATGGCGCTATTGTTTGGGGAGCATCACTGATGGACGCCGCTACCCTGTTCTCGGTTCTGCAAGGCGGTCTGGTTTTGGGCGCGCTCTATGCGTTGATGGCAACGGGCCTTTCACTGGTATGGACCACGCTTGGAATCTTCAACTTTGCCCATGGCGCCTTCATCGCGCTGGGGGCCTATATCGCGTGGCAATTCTCGAGTGCGGATGCCTGGAACCTGCCGCTACTGCCGGCGATCCTGTTGACCTCGGCGGTTATGTTCGCGGTTGGTGCATTGATGCACTTTCTGCTGGTCAAACCGTTTGAACGCCGGGCGGATGTGGTGCTTATTTCGGTGATCACAACGCTTGCGGCCTCTGCCATCTTGGAAAACGGGTTGCTTTTGATCTGGGGGCCACGGTCCAAACAGATCCCGCCACTGGGCGAAGGCGAGGTTGTCCTTGGCCAAATCAGCCTTTCGACCAGCGAGGTCATCCTGCTGGTTCTGGTGCTGGCAATCCTGCTGGGGATCGGGCTTTTCCTGCGCTATGCACGTCCCGGTCGGATCATGCGTGCGGTGTCCCAGAACCGCGAAGCGGCAGAGCTGTTGGGTCTGAATGTGCCGCTGTACTTTGCCATCGCCTTTGGCCTGTCCGCAGTAACGGCGGGTTTGGCGGGCGTGTTTGTTGGCACTATCCGATTCATGAACCCCGCAATGGGATCCGAGCCGCTGATGAAAGCGCTGATCGTGGTGATTTTTGGCGGTGTCGCCCGCTTCTCCAGCCCGATCTATGCAGCCTTCATCATTGGCCTGCTCGAGGCTTTCTCGATCTATGTGGTAGGCCTTTATTGGGCGCCTGCCGTGCTGTTCTTCACCATGATTGTCGTATTGCTGATCAAACCCGAAGGTCTCTTTGGCAAACATCAGAGGACGCTCTGATATGCGCTATGATCCTCCGATTCACAAAACCCAAGGCGCTGTGCCGCTGCTGATTGCGCTGGGTGCCTTGATCGTCTTTCCCTTCATCTTCGACGCGACTTATTTCCGGCATGTCATCATTCTGGCCTTTGTCTTCGCCATTGTCGCGACCAGCTGGGATCTGAGCCTCGGGTACGGAGGTCTTTTCAATTTTGCCCATGTCGGGCTGTTTGCCGTGGGCATCTACACCTACGCCATTCTGGCCAAAACGCTTGGGGTGTCCCCATGGCTCGCCATTCTGGCCGGAGGCGCAACGGCGGCGTTTGTCGCGCTGCTCATCTCTCTGCCCGTACTGCGACTGGATGGGATTTATGTGATCCTTGTGACCATCGCGTTGAGCCAGCTCATCTACCTGATCGTAATTTCCTCGTCGAATGTAACAGGCGGCACCTCTGGTATGGTAACGCTGCCGACGCTGAAGATTGGGGATTATCGTTTATCCAAGGATGGGCGGATAGGGTACTATTTTGTCGGCTTGGGGCTGCTGGTGGCCAATCTTGCGTTCCTTTATCTGTTGACCCGCTCGCGGCTTGGCCGCGCCATCGTGGCCCTGCGCGACAACAAGTATTACGCCATCGCACGCGGAGTATCAGAGGCGCGCACCCGCGGACTGACCCTGATGGCAAGCGCTGTATTCACGGGCATCGCCGGAGCCTTCTATGCAGCCTATCTGCGGGTGGCCTCGCCTGACGCCTTTGGTATCGGTTTTCTGACTGTCCTGCTGTCGATCCTGCTGGTTGGTGGGACGGGCACCATTTGGGGACCTGTGATTGCTGCCTTTGCCATCTCAGTCCTGTCCGAATGGCTGTCCGGTTTCGGAGCCTGGCAAAACATCATCATCGCAGTTGCCATCATCCTAGTGGTCGTCTTTTACCCAGGCGGACTTTGGGCGGCATTGCAAGAATTGCGCGAGGCTGTGGACGCTCTGCGCACCTCCCTAATGGCGCGCTGGCGACGACGGGACGCGCAGGCGCGGGAAGACCGTCTCGGCGCGGTTGAGCGCTATATCGAAACAAAATACGGCACAATCGCAGTCGCGGATACAGAAGAAACAGACAAACCTGCCCTTCTATTCCTGCATGGAAACTCTGCCTGCAAAGAGGCGTTTTACAAGCAATTCCAGGCGTTCCGCGACATGTACCGGGTGATCTCGTTCGACTATCCGGGGCATGGTGTATCGTCGAATGGAGACCCTGAAACCACGTACAACATCGCCACCTATGCCGCGATTACCGAAACCGTTCTGGCCGACAGCAATGTAAGGGATGTGCGTGTCTTTGGCTGGTCTCTGGGTGGATATGTCGGTCTGGAACTGGCCGCGCGGGGCAATGTGCAGGTGCAGGCGCTGGCCATTGCGGGGACACCGCCGCTCAATCAGGTGCCGATTGATTTCGGGCGGGGCTACAATCCGGACTCTCACTTGGTGCTCGCGGGAAAACAGTATTTCTCGCGTCAGGAGGCCACCAACTTTGCCAACAGCGCCATTGCGCCGGTTTCCGAGGATTCAGCCTTTCTTCATAGCAATCTGCGGCGCACGGATGGACGGGCGCGCTTGTATATGATCGGCAAGCTGGGGATCATCGACTGGCCCAGACAGATGCGGCTTTTGAGCGAGGGTAAACTACCCTTTGCCCTGCTCAATGGCA
Source organism: Ruegeria sp. (assembly GCF_028066395.1). Lineage (GTDB taxonomy): Bacteria > Pseudomonadota > Alphaproteobacteria > Rhodobacterales > Rhodobacteraceae > Ruegeria. The sequence continues at coordinate 123 of NZ_JALCBM010000057.1, read as the reverse complement.
GCGATGATCCGTTCCTCAACCACGATTACATCGCGCGCCTTCGCTATGGAAACCTGTGGCGTGGGGCACCGCAGGACATCCCCGGCGGAAAGCATGCGCCGTTCTTCAACAAGCCCGACGAAT
>NZ_JALCBM010000056.1:26810-27952 GCF_028066395.1 Ruegeria sp. | reverse complement strand
ATAGACCGTCACCGCCCCGCGCGATTGCAGGGCCGAGAGCAGCCGGTCATGCCCGTCATAGGACAGGCGGTCGCTGAACCAATGGGAGTCGAACCCTCCGGGAATTTCACCCAGCGCGGCCACAACGCCATCGATCTGCGCCTCGGTCGGTTGCCAGGGCATGGGCGTCAGGCCGGGCAAGCGCCCGCGCCATGCCTCAGCCGCCTGAAACACCGGTGCCTCGGCATCCGTCAGGCGTAGGATCGAAACGGGACGACCGGCGCGTCCAGCCTCGGTCAGTTGCGCGTCGACCTGATCCAGCGTCGCGGACCAGCGGGTGGCGCCGGCCCAGCTGGCATCCAGCACAAGCAGCAAGGGCCCCGATCCGGCCTCATCCTGCGCGGGGTTCAGGACCGGGCCAGCCAGCCCAATGATAATCGCCGCCGCCGCGAGCATCCGCAGCAGCAGCAGCCACCATGGGGTGCGATCCGAGACGCTTTCGTCATCCTTCAGGCCCAACAGCAGCGTCACCGCCGGGAACAAGCGGCGGATCGGTGCGGGTGGCACGGCGCGCAGGATCAGCCACAGGATCGGCAGGGTCAGCAGACCCAGCAGCACCCATGGCGCGGTAAAGCCGATACCCGCCAGAACCGTCATTGCACCCCTCCATCCAGCGCACGATAGAGCCATAATAGAGCCGTTTGTGCGCTGTCTTCGGTGTGGTGTAGACCCAACTGCCAACCGGTCGCGCGGCAGAGTTGCGTCAGTGCATCCTTACGGCGGGCGAGGCGGTCCAGATAGCGCTCGCGCAGCTCTCCGGCCTTGAGGGTTTCGTGGCGGACGCTGCCGCCAACGCTTTCGAATATGGTGCGGCCACGGAAGGGAAATGCCTCTTCCCCCGGATCCAGAACCTGTAACAGCACACCGCGCACGCCCCGGTCAGCGGCTTTGGTCAGGGCCAGTTCGACCTCATCCAGCGGGCCGAGGAAATCCGAGAGGAACACGGCGCGCGCATGGGGGATCATGGCGCGGTGTTCAGGCGGGGCATAGTCGGGTTCGGCATCCTCGGACCAGGCCTGCGCCAGACGGATGATCTGTGCATTGCCGCGCCGGGGCGGCAGGGTGGTGCCGGTCAGGCCCACACGTTCCCCCCCGCGCACCAG
>NZ_JALCBM010000056.1:22528-26710 GCF_028066395.1 Ruegeria sp. | reverse complement strand
CAATTCCTCTTTGGTGAAAATCTGATGGGCCTCATCCTCGGCCACGCCCGTGGTGGCCAGCAGGATGTCGCGTTCGGTCTGACGGTCGGGATATTCCACGTCGATCTGTACAAGGAACCGGTCCAGCTGCGCCTCGGGCAGCGGATAGGTGCCTTCCTGTTCGATCGGGTTCTGGGTGGCCAGCACATGGAAGGGCACGCCCAGCGCGCGGTCTTCACCCGCCACGGTCACCGTGCGTTCCTGCATCGCCTGCAACAGCGCCGACTGAGTACGGGGACTGGCACGGTTGATCTCATCCGCCATCAACAGCTCACAAAAGATCGGGCCGGAGATGAACCGGAAATGGCGCGAACCGTCATCGGCGGTATCCAGCACTTCGGACCCCAGAATATCCGCAGGCATCAGGTCCGGCGTGAACTGGATGCGATTGCCATGCAGGCCCATCACGGTCGACAGCGTCTCGACCAATCGCGTCTTGCCCAGTCCCGGCAGGCCGATCAGCAACGCATGCCCGCCGCACAACAGCGACGTCAGAGTCAGGTCCACGACCCGCTCCTGCCCGATAAAGCGGCGGGTGATCGAGGACTTGGCCTCTTGCAGCTTGTTTTCCAGCGCTTCGATCTCGGACACGAGGTCGGCAGGTTCGGACATGGTTTTCCCTTCCGTGGACTATTATGATTGAAGTGTATCGCGCTGAGAGGAAATGGCAAAAGCAATGAGCGGACAAAAACCTGTGAAACCTTCGCCCGATGGTCTGGCGGCCTCGGTCAAAGCGGCCAAAACCCGGGGTTTACCGCCCGTTCACCTGTGGAATCCTCCGTTTTGCGGCGATCTGGACATCCGGATCGCAAAAGATGGGTCGTGGACTTATTTAGGCACGCCCATCAACAGGTTCGAGCTTGTGAAGCTATTTTCCTCAATTCTTAAGAAAGAAGAGGGGAAATATTTTCTGGTCACCCCGGTGGAAAAGGTGGGAATCACCGTCGAGGACGCGCCGTTTGTGGCGGTGGATTTCGATGCAACGGGGGAAGAAGAGGCGCAGAACCTGACATTCACCACCCATGTGGGCGACACGGCCATGGCCGGGCCAGACCATCCGATCCGCCTGTCCGATGGCACGCCCTATGTACTGATCCGCGCCAATCTTGAGGCGCGCATCGACCGCAAAAGCTTTTATCGCCTCGTCGAGATCGGCACCCATCATGGCGACTGGTTCGGCGTCTGGTCCGGCGGGCAGTTCTTTCCCCTGATCGCCTCGGACAAGCTGGAAGGTTAAGCGGCGCGCCGAGGACGGTCCTGCGCCAGCACCACGGCCAGCGCCACGATGGCGGCACCCAGCGCGCGGGTCCAGTTCCACTCTTCCCCCAGAACCATCATGATCACCATCACGTAAAACGGCGCTGTGTTGATATGGAACGCGGCCAGCGCCACGCCCAGCTTGCCGATGGAGCCGACAAACAGGAACTGGCTCAGCCCCATGGCAATCAGCGAATAGATCGCCAACATACCCAGCTGTTGCCCGTCCACCGGGCGCGACGGCATCACATCCCAGCCTAGCTGCCCGACCAGCAGGACCAGAAACCCTGCCGTGATCAGACCGCCGACAAAGGTGATCGTGGTCCGCCCGGTCTGGCTAAGCTCGGGGAAGTCCCGTTCTGTCGCCAGACTGGCCCAGCAGAAGAACCCGGTCGACAGGATAGCAACCACCGCCCCCAAACCCAGCTGCGCCGGGGCCATGGCGCTGGTGGCAATCAGCCCGCCAATAATCGAGACCACAACGCCCAAGCCAAAGTTCCAGTGCAGCCGCCGTGTGCCCATCGCAAGTTCCATCAACGTCGCCACCAGGGGCGAGCACGAGACGATGATGGCCACCGTCACCGGATCGGTCAGTTTCTGTGCCAGAATAAGCAGGAACATCCCCACACCCAAACCGCAGCCGACACGCATCGCATGCCCCCAGCGCGCATTCCACACGCGGGTCGGGCCGTCCATCAGCAGCCAGAGCGGCACCATGACCAGCACCGCCAGACTCAGCCGCGCGGCCAGCAGGGCCACGGGCGGCCAGGATTGCAACAGCACCTCTGCCGCCGGAAACCCCGCCGCCCAGGCCAGCATCGACGCCACACCCAACCCGTTGCCGGATAAGGCAGAACTGCGTCCACTAGATATAGAAAGGGCGTTCCCGCGCACGGGTTCGGGGCTCATCGCCATTCGGTTCAGACCTTTTGTTGGCACGGCGGTTCCGTAATGATTCGCCGCGATGCCCCGAACCTCTCTGATTAGCGAACCGCGTTCTGGTCGATTTTCGACAATCTGTCGTTTTCAGTCCCTTTCGCGGATCACGTGCTGTTGCTAGGCTCCGCGCGACACCTGCCCCGAGACCGCTCATGCCCCGCTTTGCCGCCAATATCTCGCTGCTCTTTACCGAGCTTCCTTACCTCGACCGTTTCCAGGCCGCCGCGCAGGCCGGGTTCAACGCGGTCGAGATTCTGTTCCCCTATGATCTGGCCGCCAAGGAGACCCGCCGCGCGCTGCTGGCCAACGGGCTTGAGCTGGTGCTGATCAACGCACCGCCCCCGAATTACACCGGCGGCACACCCGGTTACGCGGCAATCCCAGGGGGCGAGGGGCGCTATCAGGCCGATATCAAACGCGTCATGCGCTATGCACAGGCGCTGAAACCCGGTCTCATCCACATCATGTCGGGCTATGCGTCAGGGCCGCAGGCGCGGGACAGCTTTGTGCGCAACCTGCAATGGGCCGCCGATTTCGCCCCGCAACAGCAGTTCACGATTGAACCGCTGAATCCGGTGTCCCAGCCCGACTATTTCCTGAACGACTACACTCTGGCGGCCGAGGTTCTGGATCAGGTGAACCGCCCCAATATCGGTCTGCAATATGACAGCTTTCACGCGCAGATGATCCACGGAGACGCGCTTTCGATCTGGCAGGATCACCAGCACCGGATCACCCATGCCCAGATCGGCGCCACCCCGGACCGCTCGGAACCCGGGCGTGGCGAGATGGACTTCCCCGCACTGTTCGAGATGATCGAGGCCAGCAGCTATACCGGCTGGGTCAGCGCCGAATACACCCCGTCAACACAACGCACCGAAGCGTCACTGCACTGGCTGCGAGATTAGCACCCCGGTCAGCCCCCAAAGGGCTGACCCGCTGCAAAGAGGGCCCGCCGGGCCTGATGAGCAGCGCGCCTTAATGCGCCTCGGCCCAATTCGCGCCCTGCCCCGCATCCACGGACAGTTTCACATCCAACTTCACCGCCGGGTCCGAGGCCCCCTCCATCACATCGCGTGCCACGCCGATCACCTGATCCACCGCATCCTCGGCCACTTCGAACAGCAATTCGTCATGCACCTGCAACAGCATCTTGGCGGGCAACCCGTTGATCGCATCCGGCATCCGCACCATCGCGCGCCGGATCACATCCGCCGCCGTCCCCTGAATCGGCGCGTTGATCGCCGCACGGCGCGAGAACCCGGCATGCGGCCCCTTGGCGTTGATCTCGGGCGTGTGGATTTTGCGCCCGAACAGGGTCTGCACATAGCCATGCTCTTTCGCAAAGGCGATGGTGTCGTCCATATAGGTTCTGATCCCCGGGAAGCGCTCGAAATAGCGGTCGATGAACCCCTGCGCCTCGGCCCGCGGGATGCGCAGGTTGCGCGCCAGACCAAAGCCCGAAATGCCGTAGATCACACCAAAATTGATCGCCTTGGCCTGACGGCGGATATCCGGCGTCATCTCGTCCAGTGGCACATCGAACATCTCGGACGCGGTCATGGCGTGAATGTCCAGCCCATCGGAAAACGCCTGTTTCAGGGTCGAAATATCGGCGATATGCGCCAGAATCCGCAGCTCGATCTGGCTATAGTCGAGGCTGACCAGCACATTGCCGGGCTCGGCAATGAACGCCTCGCGAATGCGCCGTCCTTCCTCGGTCCGCACCGGGATGTTCTGCAGGTTCGGATCGGTCGAGGCCAAACGCCCCGTACTGGCCCCCGTGATCGAATAAGACGTATGCACCCGCCCCGTATCGGGGTTGATATGGGTCTGCAGCGCATCCGTGTAAGTCGATTTCAGCTTGGACAATTGCCGCCAGTCCAGCACCCGGCGCGGCAGTTCATGCTCGGTCGCGAGGTCTTCCAGAATATCCGCCCCGGTCGA
>NZ_JALCBM010000056.1:19072-22428 GCF_028066395.1 Ruegeria sp. | reverse complement strand
ATCTTGGCATCGTATTTCATGTTCTGCCCGATCTTCAGGATCGACGGGTCTTCGAACATCGGTTTCAGCAGCGTTAGAGCCTCATCCAACGGCATCTGCCCTTCGGCCAATGCATCCGTTCCAAACAGATCATCGGTTGCGCTTTCCCGATGGATCAGCGGGATATAGCAGGCGTGCCCGAGTTCCACGCAGAGTGAAATACCAACCAGATCGGCAATCATCTCATTCAGGCCGGTGGTCTCGGTATCGACCGCAATCCAACCGCGCTCATATGCCTGATCAACCCATTTCTGCAGCGCCGCCGCATCGCGCACGCATTCGTATTTCGAGGCGTCAAACGGGATATCCTCGGCCTCGGATTCATCCGCCGCAGGCGCGGGCGCATCGGCGATCACCGGCGCCTCGGCCCCCAGCTTGTCAGCGATGCGCTTGGTCAGAGTGCGGAACTCCATCTCGGCCAGAAAGCCCAGCAGCGTATCTGGCTCAGGGTCTTTCACCTCAAGGTCGTCCAGAGTGAAATCCAGAGGGGTCTCGGCGTCCAACTGCACCAGCTTCTTCGACAGCTCAATCTGGTCACGCTTTTCGATCAGAGTCTGGCGGCGTTTGGGCTGCTTGATCTCCTCGGCGCGATCCAGCAGGGTTTCCAGATCGCCATATTCGTTGATCAGCAACGCCGCCGTCTTGACCCCGATCCCCGGCGCGCCCGGCACGTTATCGACCGAATCCCCGGCCAGCGCCTGCACATCGACCACCCGTTCCGGCCCGACGCCGAATTTCTCGAACACCCCGTCCCGGTCGATGCGCTTGTTCTTCATCGCATCCAGCATTTCCACGCCATCACCGACCAGCTGCATCAGGTCCTTGTCCGAGCTGACAATAGTCACCCGCCCCCCGGCATCGCGCGCCTGCACGGCGAGGGTGGCGATGATGTCATCCGCCTCATACCCCTCCAATTCTTTGCAAGCGATATTGAAGGCTTTGGTCGCCTCACGGGTCAGAGGCATCTGCGGACGCAGATCCTCGGGCATTGCCTCACGATTGGCCTTGTAGAGGTCATAAAGATCGTTGCGGAACGTATGCGAGCCTTTGTCAAAGATCACCGCCACATGGGTGGGCGCATCCGGCCCGGCATTTTCCTCGACATATTTCTGCAGCATGTTGCAGAACCCAGACACCGCCCCAATCGGCAGCCCGTCCGATTTCCGCGTCAGCGGCGGCAACGCGTGATAGGCCCGGAAGATAAAGGCCGATCCGTCGATCAGATGCAGGTGACAGCCTTTTCCAAAATTCTGCGACATGGGACCCTCATCTCTGAATGCGTTTGCGCAGTTGTGCCACGCCACGCCCGTTCGTGCCAGTTGCCAATTCTATGCAACCCGCAACTTCTTCTCGTTCCAAATACGGAAAAATCCAACCTGTGCTTCTGGCGATGCCGTCAACAGGATGCGCTCAGGCTTGGGCCTCGCGCCCGGCCAACACATATTTGCAGTCGCAATAGGGGCACTCGACCCAACCGGTATCCTCGGGGATCTGCAGCCACACGCGCGGATGGCCCAACGCACCTTCGCCGCCGTCGCAGGCGATCCGGGCGGTTTCGACGATCTTGGTTTCCGGCGCTTCGATGGTCACGGCTGGCGGTCCTTCTTCGGTTGTCGGCCTCGCGGGCATGTACTAGGTGCGTTTATGAGCGATGAGCAAACCGGGGGCAAGAGCCACATGGCCGATGCGGCAATCAGGATCGAAGGGCTGCGCAAGACCTATCGCGGCGGCAAGGGCCAGCCCGAGAAACAGGCGCTGAAGGGCATCGATCTGACGGTGCCGCGCGGGTCTGTCTTTGGGTTGCTGGGGCCGAACGGGGCCGGGAAATCGACCCTGATCAACATTCTGGCCGGGCTGGTGGTCAAATCCAGCGGCCAGGTGTCGATCTGGGGGTTCGATCAGGACCAGTACCCGCGCCAATCCCGCGCCGCCATCGGGGTCATGCCGCAAGAGTTGAACCTCGACCCGTTCTTCACCCCGCGCGGCGCGTTGGAGGTTCAGGCGGGTCTTTACGGTGTGCCGAAATCTGAACGCCGAAGCGATGAGATTCTGGAACTGGTCGGTCTGTCCGACAAGGCCGAGGCTTATGCCCGCACCCTCTCGGGTGGCATGCGCCGCCGTCTGCTGCTGGCCAAAGCGCTGGTGCATCACCCCAAGGTGCTGGTGCTGGACGAACCCACAGCAGGCGTGGATATCGAGCTGCGCCAGATGCTCTGGACCAATGTGCGCAAGCTGAACGAACAGGGCATGACCATCATCCTGACCACCCATTATCTGGAAGAAGCGCAAGAGATGTGTGACGAGATCGCCATCATCAATCACGGCGAAAAGGTCGCGCAGGACAGCACCGCCAACCTGCTGGGCCGTATGGACAGCCGCACCATGGTGATCCTGCCCGACAACCCGATTGCAGACCTGCCCTCGGCTGCGGGGGTCGAGGCCGCACTGCGTGACGATGGCAATCTGGTGCTGACCTATCGCAGCACCCAGACCAGCGCCGAGCAGGTTCTGGAAGCAGTCCGTCAGGCCGATATCCGCATCCGCGACGTCCGCACCGAAGAGGCTGATCTTGAGGACGTGTTCCTCGCGCTCACCTCATCCCAGGTGGACGCCCCGGTGGATGATCAGGACCAACCACGCCGGGGAATACACCGGGTCAAACTCTAGGCCCGGTCGATTCGCGCCTGATAGCAATTGTTGCGCGCGGATCGGACGTGGATATAGGCCACATCCGGGCGAGCAAAGATATTCGCCACCGCCGCGCCCATCCTATCGGTTGGCGTCACGATCCCGGTGCCATAGACGATCCGGTCATCCGCGCCGTAGCCCTTGATCAAATAGTCGGGGGCAGAGGTCAAAATCTCGGGCATCGCCACGCCCTCATGCCGGTCGCATGGCTTGGCGCATAGAAAGATCGGCCCGGTTTCAGCGTAAGGATGTGTCTCTAAAAAGGGCCGGTGCGCCAATATCAGCATCTCTTCCCCTTCAGGAATGTTCCGCAGGCAGTGGCGGCAGGGATTGCCCGTCCCCTTGGAAATCGCACGCTCGGGTGTGGCCCCATAGGCATCCGGGCCACCGGCCTGAAGGGCGCGCACCTCATCGGTAGGTAATGCAGTGATCGTGAACATCTTGTGTCTCCTTTTTCCCGATCCTGCCCATCGGGTTCATCCCAAGCGACCCGTTTCCTGCGCAAAGGACTCGAAAAAGAACAAAACGTGAATATAATACGGAATCGCCATGTATGCCGAACTGTCGATCACGTCGAACTTCACCTTCCTCACCGGGGCCTCCCACCCCGAGGAGTACATGGAGCGTGC
>NZ_JALCBM010000056.1:0-18972 GCF_028066395.1 Ruegeria sp. | reverse complement strand
CGAACTTCACCTTCCTCACCGGGGCCTCCCACCCCGAGGAGTACATGGAGCGTGCGGTCACCCTGGGCCTGCCTGCCATTGCGATTGCCGATGACAACTCGGTCGCCGGCATCGTCCGCGCCCATACTCAGGGGCGCGAGATCGCCCGCAAGGTCCGCGAACGGCTGGAATGGGAGGCGCAACACATCCTCATAGGCCCGCCCTGCCCCAATCACATCTCCAAACCGCCGTCATACCCGATCCACGCAGTGCCCCGTCTGATCCCGGCGGCGCGGCTGATCTTTACCAACGCGCCCACCGTCACCGCCCTGCCGCTCAACCGCCAAGGCTGGGCCAACCTCTGCCGTATCCTGTCCAAGGGCCGCCTGCGCGCCGAAAAAGGCGACTGCATCCTGCACCTATCGGACCTGCTGGAATTCTCCGACGGTCTCCACCTGCTGCTCTGGCCACAGGCGACTCGCTCTCCGGGCGGCGCGGACGTATGGTGGACACAGGCGCAACAACTGACGCGCCGCTTTGGTGGACGGATGCATCTGCTGATGCACCCTCGGTATGACGGTGCAGATAGTAGCTATTTCTCTTTATTAAAGACTGAATCAAAGCAGCTCAGCATCCCCACCCTCGCCAGTGCCACGCCGATGATGCATCACGGCGCCCGCCGCAAACTGGGTGATGTGCTGACCGCCATCCGCCTGCGCCGCAAGGTCGATGAACTGGGCCGCAACGCGTTGGCCAATGGCGAACAGCGCCTGCGCTCGGAAACGGAAATGCTGCGCATCTTCAAGGGCCATGAGGGGGCTGTGGCCCGTGCCCATGACCTCAGCGAACAACTCCAATTCTCGCTCGATGAACTGCGGTATGAATACCCCAGCGAGGGCAGCGAACAGGAAACCCCAACCCAGCGTCTGCACCGTCTGGCGCATGAAGGGCTGAAATGGCGCTATCCGGAAGGAGCATCGGATAAAGTCAAAAAGATGCTGGCGCATGAACTGACATTGATCGCCAAGCTGAAATACGAGCCCTATTTCCTGACCGTCCGCGACATCGTCACATTCGCCCGTTCACGTGACATTCTGTGTCAGGGGCGCGGCTCGGCCGCCAATTCGGTGGTCTGCTTTTGCCTGCGCATCACCGAGGTCAGCCCTGAAAACGGCACCATGGTCTTCGAACGTTTCGTCTCGGAAGCCCGGGACGAGCCACCCGATATCGACGTGGATTTCGAACATGAACGGCGTGAGGAGGTGATACAGCACATCTATGACCGCTATGGTCGCCATCGCGCGGGCCTTTGTGCAACCGTGATCCACTATCGCGGCAAACGCGCCATCCGCGAGGTCGGCCGCGCCATGGGCCTGACCGAGGATACAATCACCGGTCTCAGCTCACAGCTTTGGGGCTTTTTCTCTGCCGATGGGCTAGAGGCTCAACGGATGCGCGAAATCGGCCTCGACCCCGAGGATCGACGCCTGAAACAGACTCTATCACTGGTCTATGAGATCGTAGGCTTCCCCCGTCACCTCTCGCAACATGTCGGTGGATTCGTCATCACCGAAGGGCGATTGGACGAGCTTGTCCCCATCGAAAACGCCACGATGGAAGGCCGCACGGTCATCTGCTGGGACAAGGACGATATTGACTCGCTGGGCATCCTGAAAGTGGACGTTCTGAGCCTTGGAATGCTGACCTGCATCCGCAAAGCGTTCGATCTGATCCAGCACCACCACCACAGCGCTTACACCTTAGCGACACTGCCGCCCGATGACCCAAAGGTTTATGACATGCTGTGCAAGGCCGACAGTATCGGCGTGTTTCAGGTGGAAAGCCGGGCCCAGATGAACTTTCTGCCCCGGATGAAACCGCGCAATTTCTACGATCTGGTGATCGAGGTCGCCATCATCCGCCCCGGCCCCATTCAGGGTGACATGGTGCACCCTTATATTCGGCGCCGAAATGGGGAAGAACCCGTTGTCTTCCCCTCGGACGCCTTGGGCGAGGTTCTGGGCAGGACCATGGGCGTGCCGCTGTTTCAGGAACAGGCGATGCAGATCGCCATTGTCGGCGCGGGCTTCACCCCCGAACAGGCTGACCGGCTGCGGCGATCACTGGCGACGTTCAAGAAGCACGGCAATGTCAGCGAATTCCGCACGCTGTTCCTGCGTGGAATGAACCAGAACGGGTATGAACAGGACTTTGCCGAGCGCTGCTTTTCGCAGATCGAAGGCTTCGGCTCTTACGGGTTCCCCGAAAGCCACGCGGCCAGCTTTGCGCTGCTGGTCTATGCCTCGGCCTGGATCAAATGCCATCACCCGGGCATCTTCGCCTGTGCGCTGTTGAATTCGCAGCCGATGGGCTTCTATGCCCCGGCTCAGATCGTGCGCGATGCGCGCGAACATGGGGTGCAGGTGCGCCCGGTCTGCATCAATGCCAGCTTCTGGGACAATGTGATGGAGCCCGACGGCCAGGGCGGGCTGGCCCTGCGGCTGGGTTTCCGCCAGATCAAGGGCCTCAGCGAGGAAGACGCCAGCTGGCTGACTGCTGCACGTGGCAACGGCTATACTCAGGTCGACGATGTCTGGCGCCGCGCCGGGCTGGGGCCGTCAGTGATCGAACGGCTGGCCGAGGCCGATGCCTTCGCCACCTGCGACCTGACCCGGCGCGAGGCTTTGTGGCAGGCCAAGGCGATTGCCACCGCCACCCCCTTGCCCCTCTTCTCGCAGGATCTGGAGGGCGAGGCGCTGGACGAACCAGCAGCCCACCTGCCGCAGATGACACTGGGCGAACAGGTGGTCGAGGATTACGTCGCCACCCGCCTCAGCCTCAAGGCACATCCCGTCGCCCTGCTGCGGCATCTGCTGACCCCGGATCAGCGCGACAAAACCACCCCTGTCGCGTGACGCCAAACCCAAGTATTGCCCCGAAACAGAGTCGAATCCTGGGGTCCACATGACCAGACCAACCCTGCCGCCGCGCTTTCCGGCCACGCCCGATCAGATCAACGCGCAGGTCAGCGCGTTCTACGCCCGCGTCCGGCAGGATGCGGTACTTGGCCCGGTCTTCAACAAACACGTCCATGACTGGCCCGCGCATGAGGCGAAAATCGCCGCCTTCTGGCGCAACGCCATCCTGTTTGAGCGCAGCTATGACGGCAATCCGCAGCGAGTCCATATCGAACGGCCCGACGTGAAACCGGAATTCTTCGCCCATTGGCTGGACCTGTTCGAAGAGGTCGCGACCCAGACACTGCCCCCCGAAACCGCCACCCTGTGGGTCGCTTTGGCCCGGCGCATCGGCGTGGGCATGAAGGCAGGCGTGCAATCGGCCCGCCAACCCAAGGACGCGCCGCCAATCCTGCGGTGATCCCGGATCATGGTCGCTTTGACATGGAGCGGTGCGTATCCGAATTCTGCAAACGGCTATCGTTTCTTCGAAACGGCCTCGTGCCTTGTTAAGGATGAGCCTGGCGTTTCGCGATACGATAAGCTTGTGGCGGAGCCTTTATCTGCTGTGCAAGTCGCTTTGCGGTTTCATGTTTCTAAGTCCAGACTGACAACAGGACTTGCTGGACTTAGGGTTGGTCGATCTCGGAAACCGGCAAACAGCCAATTTTGAGGAATGCATAGTCGGCCAGAGTGTCAATCCGATCTGGCCGAATGCTGGCATCTAAACGTGCTTGCATGCATTCATGAAGGAAAATGCAGCAGTAATTATAGACCCCTTGTTTGATTTTGGATAAAGACAACCCGTGCAGGAGTTCAAATCCTGAACGGCCCAGTAAATCCGCTGTTGATGGCTCTGATATGAAAGCAGTTCTGCCGGTTTTGCATCCGGTTGGGGACGGCAATTTATGCCTGTCAGCAGCACTTTCATGGAGTGAAAGCGGTGTGTTCTCAAGAAAACAATCAATCTGCTTTTGACGCATCATTTGGGCGGCGGTCTGTATCGCAGCTTTATCTGCAACGGCTGCGATGCCGAAAACCCCCAGCAGCCGATGCCCGTCCAAGGGTTCTGATCAATACGGTACCAAAGGCTGGCACCTACCTAGCGGCATTGGCGTTGGAAAACGCGGGCTATTCCTCCAAAGATCTACACCTGTACGACAAGCACCTGCATGACAACCGTTCGGTCCCCAAGGATCAAATTCATTGGGACTCGGGCAGTCGGCAGGTCAACTACCGCGCCGAATATGCCGCGTCTTTTCTGGGCGAGGGAGAATTCTGTGTGGGCCATTTGTCCCGCCAGCGTACTTTGACGCGGGTGGAGGCGTATAATGTCCATGTGCTGAACATCGTCCGTGATCCGATTACGCGACTTTGGTCTGCGTTCAAGTTTCAACGGGCAAAGGTCAAACCAACGCCGTATTCGCAGTTATGGAGAACGATGGCTCCAGATGACGATTTTAAGGGGTTTTTGCTGCTGCGTTCCAAGTTTCAGTTGAAACATAGCGAAACTCTGATGTCTAGTGGGCCGTTCTTTTGCTTTGAAGACCTAAAGCAAGGCAAATTTATCGAACGCGCCCTCGATCCGAGTATTATCAAGCACCGCAGTGCCGCAATGGCCCAACAACGGGCTCAGGTCATTCGCGATGTTGAGGCAGGGCTCGCTGAAGCTTTGGGCAAGAAAACCGCAACCTACGTTCCCACAAGCGAAAGTGGCAGAGCACCCATCCTTGAAGACAGTGCCGTGACTGCGTTTTTTGATGAGTGCGGCTTGACCGCCGCGTCAGAGTTTTACCGTACCAACGTCCTATCTGACAAAACCATAGTGCCCCGCTGATCGCCCTTTTCCCTGCCCGTGTTATGATGTGCGCTAGATAGCATTAATCCGGCGTGTAGTTCATTTCAGCGCGTGAGAGCACAATACTTGCAGGCAAAACCGCTGAAATCGAGGAGGACGAGGTTGAGGCGGCAGAAACTGATGAGGGGGTCGACGCCCAGAAATCGCCACAGGGCGCCTCCCGCTCCTGCGCGGTCTCAACCGTGCCATAGCAGGTCTTGCATGCGTAGCGTGAGAAACCTCGGCGACACCGATGGCCTGACGACTCTGCGTAGCTACGGTCAAATTGACCGCAACCGATTGCGTGAGTTGATTACCGGCGAGTCAGAGAAGGAGGATTTCTGAGGCTGAGAAAAACGGCGCAATCCGCGCCTCAATGTGGGAACTGATGTTGCGATATCTATTTTATCCCAACTTAATCAACATGCTGAGTTGACTAAATGGCGGAGACGAAGTCTTACATATCTATCTTATAAGTATTTGGTTAACATGATAAAATTTTCAATCTCTGGATAGAGTACCACATTTTACACCACACAGCGCAAGCCCATCAGGTTCATCTCGCCAGCCTAATTTCGCTTCAGTATCGAAAAACAGACGTACCCTAACTCCAATAATCGCTCGTCTATCAGCTGGAATCGCGAGCACACAGAGAGTTCTCGCGGCTCTCTGGATGTTTTCAAGCGCCAAATACCTTAGCAAGAGCCTCGGCTGTACAGCGCACGAAAATTCGGTATTTTCGCGTGTGACGTCCAGCCTTCATTTTTTAGATGTTCGATGCGTGTTGAGTGGTGGTTTGACAAAAATCTGTTAGAAGCATGCGGACTGGGCATCGATCTCCTACATACGGTGATCTTACCATATCGGCGAAAGGTCTAAGATAATGAACTGGGATAGTGTAGTTGCGGTGACTGATTCAACGCTGGTGAGAGTCGACCTGCTTTGCTTCGACACGAGCAACCCTCGGTTTACGCCAGACAAGCGCCCTGATGATAGTACAAATCTCGCAATAGTACGGAAGTTGGCTAGCTCGGCCGACTTGGCTGAGCTAGTGCAATCCATCGCGACCAGCGGATACATAAACATTGAGCCGCTGATCGTTGTCGCAGAGTCGGATTGTCTTCGAGTGCTCGAAGGGAATCGCCGGCTGGCTGCGATAATGTGTTTGAGAGATCCAGAGTTTGCAAAATCCGCCGGCGTAAGCCTTCCAGAATTTGATCAAGCGAAGGTCTTGGCGTCCACTGATATGATTTTGGTGTATCGAGTTGAACGCGAAGAGGACGCAAGAGACCTCATCGGCTTCAAACACATCAATGGCCCTCAGTCTTGGGATGCTTATGCCAAAGCAAAATTCGCCACAAAATGGCTGGATGATGAGAAACAACTGTCTTCCCAAGGAAAAAAATCGTTAAGCCTCAACGATATAGCGAACAGGATGGGAGACAAGCACGCAACAATCTTTCGGATGGTCACAGCCTATTACGTGCTTGACCAAGCAGAAAGTGAGGAAGTGTTCAGCGTAGATGACCGTACTAAGAAAGCCTTTAGCTTTTCTCACCTTTACACTGGGTTATCGTACGTTGAATTTACTGACTATCTAGGGATGCATCGACCACAAAGAACTGAAGACCCCTACACAGATCCAGTTCCTCAAAGCCACATCGATAACCTGAAGAACTTGTTGCAGTGGTTGTATGGTTCCAAAAAAGAAGAAATACAGCCGATAATAAAGAGCCAGAATCCTGATTTGGGCTTGTTAAGAGAAGTCTTGAAGTCAAAAGCTGCAACACGTGAGCTAGAGGAACGCGTCAGTCTTGCAGATGCAATTGTCACCGCGACACCTAAAGACGTTCGATTTTCGCGGCACATCTTGGCGGCAAACAATGAATTGCTGAAAGCCCTAAATACTCTAGATGGGTTTGACCCTGAAGGTCAGTCCGAACTTGAAGAAATTGCAGAATCTGCCGCGAAGCGCGCGATCAGCATTAGAAGCTCAGTTCGTGCTGCAATTGAAGATGCCAACGGTGTGGTTAAGTAAGAAAATGGCGCTAGAACCTTTGCTGACGCCTTCGCTCGCCTCCTCAGCGTCGGAGAAACTTGATTGGCTGGAATTTACTGCATTTTTGTCATCCACCGGCGTTGCTAGATTGGATGTTCTGGTTTCGGCGTTGAACCAGCAAGAGGAAGAGCAAACAGAAGATTTCGGCGAGGAAGATCGGCAAAAAGAGGCTGTCATAGCCGACCTTGAAAATGAGTTCGACTACCGATCGCAAGCGCTCGGAGAAGAATATCCTTTTCTCCTTTCAGACGATGCTGAAGAACTGCATCTAGTCAGAAGTTGGGAAGACGAAAGAGCTGTATTTTATTTCGTATGTCTGTTGGCATCACATCTGGTGAACTCACCGTTTGTGGCATTTGAGATCAGTACAGGCATGGAAACTAGGCTTCGAAACGAAGTTTTTCAGATCGTTTCGACGCTAGCGATGGCAGGCGTTTCATTGGGTCCTTCAGTTAGCATTGGTTGGCCTCGCTCAAATGATGAAACGATACTGGAGGTCCTACGTCGCGCATCAGCAGAGCATGCTGGATTTAATGCAAGAGCTACAGCACATCCTGATGTGGCGAACCCACATGACAAAGATGGAGGTATGGATGTCATTTCATGGCGTTCAGCCATCCGTCCACCACCTCTGAATTTGTATTTTGGCCAAGTTGCAAGTGGCGCTGACTGGAAAGGCAAATCAGCCGCAAATAAGGCGAAATCATTCAAGGCAAAATTCCTCGAATTGGGTCCTCTTGGGAACGAGGACTACACGACACTGACCCCATTGCGAATTGCTGATGAGCCACTTTGGAAGCGGGAACACGTAGATCACGGATCTATCGTAGATCGAACCATGCTGCCAACTCTTGCGCACAATGGTATGCTTTTAGCCGCGGATGGAGTGATGGTTGACGAAGCGGAAAACCTCCCAGCAGTGCTGCAGTGGGTGGCTGATTATAGGGCTGAAGCACTTTCATAGCGGGCCGCCGAAGGCGTGATTAGAATTTCCGCTTCCTTTCGCTTCTTTTGGAGGCTGTAGTTGACGTCAATGGTTTTCATATTTTGATCGGAATAAATTTGTCGGATCAAAGGGTGATCATCGTATGTAAGCACCCACTTTGTAATCTTGCCGGACGTCAGCATATCGCTAAGCGCTACGTGTTTGTCCTCACCCATAGCATTTAGATATAGGCGGCCACCGGCCTTAACATACGGTGGGTCAATAAAATAAAAGGAAGAACTTGAGTTAAGAGCTCGTCTGGATCTGTCTAGAAAAGATAGTACATCGAGGTTTGAGATTTTGATGCGTTCGCGATTCGCACCAATCCACTTAACCCGTTCAATAAGTCCCTGCCTATTAAAACGAGCGTCAATTTTCCACTTTCCAGTTTGGTCATATCCGCCGATTGGCCCCGCCTTTGAAACGATACCTGATCGGGTAGTACGGTTGAGATAAAACGAAGCGAACCCTAAATCAAAATCATAGTTGGAATTCGTGTCGTCGGTTGAAACCCGGCTTTGAATATACCATTCGTCCATAGTCAAAGGTACGGATTGTATTCTGTCGATGAAGCGTTCAGTCTCAGACAGCATGGCTCGCCAAGCAGAGTAAACCCGGACATCGGCGTCATTGAGGTGAAGGCTGTCGACGTACCCATCTGCAAGAAGATTTACAGCTGCGCCTGCGCCACCACAAAATGGTTCGAGGAAAGTTATGCGACTACTATCGAAACATTTGGCAAGATGGTCTGCTAGGAAGCCACTGAGGAAACCTTTGCCTCCGGGATAGCGAAATGGTGACACAGCATTCTGAGTGTGCCTATGGGGAAAGTCCCGGATGTCAATCGTGCTCAGTTCTTGCAATTTGGGCCGCCGGTCCTTGTTTACTTGCTACCACTATCTAGATTAAGCGTCCCCGGCAATATGGGTGTCCAGCAAAACCAGTGAGGTTTGTTGGTTCGATTGTCAGCGTCATGGGTTTGGACATCGGAAAACAGGCACCACCAGTAACTTGGTAGGTCATTTGGGCCCCTTCCCTCCCACGCACGAAGGTGACAGGGTACGGATCAGGCATCATACTCAGGAGTGAACTGATGGGTGGAATTTCGGGTCACCGGCAGTATTTTGTCGACAGTTTCATTGAAATCGTCGGCTATAAAACAGGGATTTTGCTCGATCAGCATCAGCTCTTCGAATTGCTTGACGAACTGGGCGATTTTCGCACGCGATTGATGCCAGACGGAGACAAGGGCGCACGGCTGCATTCGGTTGAGGTCGAAGAGGTGACGGCGTTCCTGCTAAACCGAGTCGGTAACACGGCAACACCTAGCACAATGAGCTCGCACATTGCTTTGCACCACAAGTACAAAGGTGACAAGGCAGCGTTTGACTGTTTCATGTCCGTTTCAGAGATGTTTATCGAGTTCCTAAATAGCTCGACCGCTCAAGCGCGAGTCTCACCGCCGAAATCAGGCAAACTGGACCCATCTGACTTCATCAGGCGGGCGCTAGACAAGCACGGTACTACCGGAGGGCAAATGGCGCTGGAGATGATCTCAGGTGTAAATGGCGACATGCATCGTTCACCGTGGGGAAAAATCCGAAGTGTGGATTGGACGGATACAGTTGAACTAAGATCGTTGTTCGAAAGCGAGTCACTAGAAACCAGCTATGGAAGCTTCTTTGACCAAAGATTTATTGACTATCTGCATCAGAATTTTGACGAAATAGGACAAATCCACTGGCGTAAGTTTGAAGGCCTAACGGGTGAGTTTTTTGAGAGAGAAGGCTTTCAAGTGGATGTCGGGCCAGGACGCAACGATGACGGAATCGACTTGAAGATTTATCGTGACGGACCCGTCGAGGGTGACCCTGCGCTGATCATTGTCCAGTGTAAGCGACAAAAAACAAAGATAGACAAGGCGTTGGTCAAATCAGTCTATGCAGATGTACTGCACGAGAAAGCTGAATCTGGCTTGATCGTAACTACCTCCAGTTTGTCGCCCGGTGCTGCTCGTATCCGCAACGCCCGCAGCTACCCCGTCGCCGATGCAGATCGCGAAACACTAAGGGAGTGGGTACGCAAGATGCGGACACAGTAACCCCCAACTCATGAACAGATTTACCGTTATTTAGGAGTTGAAGAGTGAATATTGTATTCTCGACGTTTCCACGTACAGAGTCGCCACCTAGCTTTGTTTCTGAAGTGTGCGACACCTTTCAAACCCATGGAAACGAAGTCTCAACTGTCAAATCCGATAAGGGGCTGACCAGCGACCAAGTCCTTGAGATCATCCGGCCTGATCTGGTTTCGCTGGGTTTTTTAGTCGAAGCCGGAAAGAGAAAGTCGCAAAAGGTTCAACGGCCGGTCTTCTTTGGTGAGAACGCTGTTCCCTCATTGCAGTATGAAGTGGACGCATGGCATCCTGATTGGCGTGTGGGTCTAGAGGTAGAAGCTGGACGTGCCAAGATGGGTAATGCCATATATCGCGACTTGATCCAAGCGCTAGTGATGGTTGATCTCAAGTACTTGTTCCTCGCCGTTCCGCTGGCCTACAGGTACAATTCAGGCGGCAAATCCGTCCACAGTAAGGATTACGAGCATACGGTGTCGGTCGCTGAGGCTTTGTATGGACACTCAAGGATTGCGATGCCATTTTCGTTGTGCGTAATCGGATACTAAAATGAGACGAAGTGCGCCAAGCTTTGCAGTCGACCGGTGTTCAAAATGCAGACATCAGGGCAACCGCAAGAATTGCGTCTGAGACTTAACATCTAGTCATCTCGTTGGGTGACTAATGTTCCCAACGCGCTCGTGAAGAGGGGACAGAAGATAGATTTGACGAACAATACCGAGACCCAACCGACGCCGACCACATACATCATGGGAATGCCCCAAAAGCTTGCCATAGTGGCGGTATCTTCCACTTTGACTCTCGTTGGAGTGTTGACCACAGCGGCAATCACCTACCAAACAACCAAGGTGCAAGATCGTTCAGTCGATGCGGAATTTACCAGAATTGCCCTATCGATACTTGCGGAGGAATTCGACTCAGACAAGCCGGAGTATGCGCGTGAGTTTGCTGTGAAGTTGTTGGAACGGAGCTCAGGTATTCCTTTAACCGATGAAGAGCGTATCGCTTGGGTGAAAGACGGCAACGTGCTTGGCGAAGGGTGGATTATGAATGGAGGCGTCTGCCAACCTGCAATCTCGCTACCAAGTGGTATTAAGAACATCGAGAGATCACTTAGAATTCTGAGCGCATACGGCGAAAGCACTGTGTTTGTGCCTGATACCCTTGAACAGTGAGAATACCGCACAAAGCCAAAGGCAGCAGCGGCGAACCGGAACCGCTAAATGTGTGAGAGGAACCGAAAATGAGTGTCGGTAAGAGCCTGATCCAAGGCGCACAAGAAGCCCTCGCCATTGCCAAGGGTGAATTGGAGCCTGCCGCCGTTTATGCTCCTGAGACCATTGATGTCGCCGCGATCCGCAAGAAGCTGAGCAAGAAAGACACGTTTATTCAGAAATGAATGAACTCAACGGATAGGGACCGTCAATCCGGCAATGCGCTATGCTATGAACGCCAAACACCGCCTTCCGTTGGTAGACAATATTGCTTCATTGATGCTGCGAATTAACTGTATTTGCGTCCGGGTAAGTTGAAACAACAAGCTGCGCAAATTCGATTTTACGCCGCTCTTCCTGCACATTGCGAGTGAGTTCATGCAATGCGGCGGATTCATCAAGGGGATCAGGAAGCAGCAGACCCAAGGCACCCGAAACCTCATCCTGTGATCGCGGTTTGAAAGCACGAAACAGCTTGGAGATCTCCGAGCCAACTTCGTTCCAGTAGGACGCGATTGCGCCTATGAGAGCACGTGCACGTTGAACTAGGGAGCCTGTTTTTGGTAGATTCTGAATTCGAGAGATGTTTCGGCAGTGCGCATCTCGAATCTCAACAAAAGCGTCACGCCAGTTTTGTTCTCCGACTTTGGCTGCATATTGCTCGCGAGCACTTAGCCATCCGGCGGTTGGATCAGCAGACGTGCGACCCGCATTTTGCCGTTGCCAGTTACTCTGCTCAAGAGACCGCTTGATTGATTTAATGAGTCTGCGAGTTGCCTTCCCGTCGGAAGTAAGCTCTTCTTCCGGCACTTCCGCATTGATGATTACATTGGCAACATCGAGTGCTTCGTTTGCGGCGCGCAGACCCTCATTCCGACCGGCCTCAAACCCGATAGCCTCCTTGCGTGCAATCGCACGATCCCTTTCATCAAGTTCTTCTTCGCGTTGTTGCAGTTCCTTGTCCTTCCGCTTCTGTTCAGCTGCTTTTTCGTTGACCCACTGGCGGGTTTTTTTGGCCTTTGGATCATTAGGAGCGCGATCTTCCCCGTATTCAATGCCAAGATGGTTCACTGCAAGAGCCATCTCTTCTCGCAGTAGCCGGTAACTGTTGAATCTCGAGAGTTTGGCATTAGATGCCCGACCAACTTTCCGAACCGTTGGTTTTGACGCGACCGCCTTTTTTCGAGCTTCAAACTCTTCTTGGGTTTCATTGCGCTTGCGACGCCCGGGCTTTCGAGCGGTCTTTTGATAAGTTGGTGCGACTACGAAATGAATGTGAGGCGTGTCTTCGTCGAGATGCAGCTCCGCGAAGACCAAATCATCCCCGAACTGCGCTTCGATATGATCCATTGTAGCATCGATCCAAGGTTCCAACCGTTCCTCTTCCCAAGTACCTTTGGCGTCGGGGGCATTGGGGCGAAAATACTCTGGCGACGCAGAAGCGACGCATCTCAGATATGGCTTCTCTGCTTGCTTGGCTGGTCGC
This sequence comes from Ruegeria sp., assembly GCF_028066395.1. Classification (GTDB taxonomy): domain Bacteria; phylum Pseudomonadota; class Alphaproteobacteria; order Rhodobacterales; family Rhodobacteraceae; genus Ruegeria. Next base: position 6,321 of record NZ_JALCBM010000056.1, on the reverse strand, counting down.
TCAACTCCGTCTTCATAAAAATCTTTGAGCGACTGCATTAGCCCCTCGTCACTGCCGAAGAAAATGCAATTGCGATGAGATCGGGCAGGATCAATTGCCGAGGTACCGTCAGGTGTCCGAACACGGCAATGCCGGTCTAGCGCGGCTATCATGCTTGGTGACGCGGCCTCAATATTGAAAACAAGTTCAGCCATGCGGGCATCTCTCTAACGCTGTAAAACTTGGAAAAGTTTCATTGCTCATAAGGAGACTTTGGGACCCCGCTGCTGCGCACCACCCCAAAGTCTCCTTCTTCGCCCGGCTGGGGGCTACTCCGGCCTGTGGCCTGCGCGGCTTGCAACCCTGTGGGCCGCGCCTTGCCAAGCCGCCGATGGCAGCTGCAAACCTTCCTTCTCCGCCAGCCTCGTGAGGGGCGCTGCGAAGGTAGGTTTGCCCCGATCCAGACCGACCGGAGACCTCCAATATCGGAGGTCGGTCTGGATCGTTTGGACTCGTTCGCATGGGGAAGCCTCCGTGTTCCATCAAGCCGCTCCTGCGTCCCGTTCGACGTCTGACCAGTGAGCGTTAGGAGGCAGCGATTTGGCTCGGTGTCGGGCCTCTTTCAGCGTGACCGGCATGTACCCCCAGACATCGACACCCACGTTCACAGCATTCCGGCTCCCTTGCCAGTTCCCGTGTACGTGCCCAAAGAGATGAAGCGCACCTCTTCGCGCCCGATGCCACGTGATCATCGGATAGTGACACAGCACGGTGTTCGGGCCGTTGCCATCCGCCACTTCGGTCAAGTGCGTGACTGAAGTCCATGGCAATTCCAGTGTCGTGGAGTTGTCGTGATTGCCAACTACGAGATGTTTTTCGGCACCGGGGAGACGCCGAAACAACTGGCGGAGCCAGCCAGTGTCTTTGGCTTTCGGACCAAATGCGAAATCCCCGACGATCCATAGGGCGTCATCTGGTCCAACCTTGGAGTTGAGATTGTCGATGAGCGCCGCGTCCATGTGGTTCGCCGACCGGAACGGTCGAGCGCAATGCTTGATGATTTTCTCATGCCCGAAGTGTGTGTCCGCAGTAAACCAATGCATCATCTTCTAAATCTCCAGCTCGAAATACCAGCGTGCGGAGATCGACTAAGGCTTGCTTCATCGGCAATCCGTTCGGAAAGCTCTGTCGCAATCGTTTTTGCAAGCCTTCGCGATATCCTTTCCGCAAGCCCATTCGATATAGCTTTCGCTATCATTGCTTCGATACCCATCACTCAGTGGTCAGTATCAGGCCGGTCATCACGGCAATCTGGGATCGCATTACCCGGCCCATGTTCGATCCATTTCGCGCAGATCCGATGGCCGCAAGGCCGTACTGGATCGCCGCATCGCGTCTGTTTGAGGAAGCGAGATTTGCGCTGGTCTGTGGGTTGCCCAACAGTGCGACCCCAGCTTCGGCAACGCCACCCATGACGTTGTGACCGCCATTCGAAGACATCATGCCTCCGTCAAGCATATTGGCTCCCGGCGCACATGTCGGTTCAAGAGTCAGTCCATCGGGTCGCGAGAACCCTTGCCGTGCATACTGTTCAACCGAAAGGCGGGATTCCCTGAATGGCAAACGCCGATGCAGGTAAGTTTCAGGATTGACCACATAGAACGGTTGCGGCGCTGCCCCTGCAAGGCTTGCTCCTGACAACCCACTGCTTTGCTTGGAACCGAAGAACGTCTCACGGTCTTCCAGAGGCCATGCCCGGCCCGCATCTTCACCAAGAGCCGCCATGATTTCACCCGCCACATGAACTTCTAAATGCAGGTGCGTGGCTCCCGGTGTACCGGCATCGCCTTGAGTGATGACCACGGTGTCCGGGAGAACGCGGTCGCCTTGCGCAACGCGACGGGCTTGTCCATGAAGATAACCCACACGCTGCCGTCCATCGGGTGTTTCGACAAATACGCTGTTTGTTCGGTTGGCAGCCGAGAAAACGACAGTGCCAGGCACACCCGCAAAGACCTGTGAACCCTCTCCCTCGTCGTTCACCAGATCAAGGCCGAGGTGATATCCAGCGGACGCTCGACCGGTTCGGTCAACGCCAAATGGCGAAGTCACCCTAAGCCCGGAAGAGTTCATGAGGTCTCGGTCAAAACAAGTGCCGATGCCACCTGCTAGAACCGGTCCCGGTTCGGCAGTGCCCGTGACACCCGAAACGTCGTAGCCAGCGCCCCTGATCAGATAAGTGCAAACAGACACGCCGTTTCCATCTCGGGCCTGATTACAGTCACCAGTTCGGTAGTAGCGACCGAGCGCGCCATGATAGGCGCAGCCAAACTGGCACCCTTTAATGATCGAACTCTGAGTGATGGTCCGGCACGATCCGCCCCAACACACCTGCGAACCGATCAGCTCGTCAAAGCCGTTCCGCGTGGCGAGTTGCCATTCATCAGCCATGTATCTGCGATACGCCGACACTTGTGCGGCTGGGCTTGAGAGGAAAGATTCCAGAGAACTCGGGTGATAGCGGACCCTTGTGTCGGGGCAGAATTGGAACGCGCCCGCACAACCATATTGGTTGACGCTGTCCCAGTCACCTTCAGACGATGAAACTGCCGAAGCAAAGTTTGCCAAACCGGGCGGCATGCCCGCGTCAATCATCTCTGCCGCTGAAACCTGAGCGGCGGCAGAGATGGGTGAGATGGCAAGAGAAAGCGCAAAAGCGCCTTGCATGCAAATTTGTGTGATTTTCATCGCATTCACCGCGCCTGCTTTAGATCAATCTCATTGCCGCAGGCGGTCAGCACCAGCTCAATAGGATCGACTGTCATAGAGGAACGGTCTTGGCAGATCATTCCATGAGCGCGGCCAAAGTGGCTGCGCAGTTCCATGCCATCATCAGTCTCGATGCGAAATCGGAACGGGCATTCTGATAGACCACACCAGCGGTCAACAAGAACCGCCAATGTGACTTTGCCACCATCGACCGGGAAAACAGAATACCAGATTGATGGCTGAACTACCGAGCCACCCTCGGAAACTTCTTCATCCGTGAACAGGCCAGTTGGATCTGTTGGCGCGCCGATTTCGATTTTGCTAAAAGTAATGGGCGTGTCCGCAAATGCACTGCCCGCCAAAAGCGAGCAGCCTACGATCACCGCTGATTTTAACATCTTTCAACCTCCTCGGTGGCTTGTCATAGTCTGCTGATCGCGACCATTTGGGCGGCGATCCAATGTACGGAGTTTGTATTTCTGTGGCGTTTCACTTCTTCATCGACAGGGGCTGCCAACTCAGATTGTTCGAGAAAACGCCGGAGAAAGAACTCGGCCAAACTGTCAGGTGAAACTTGAATGTGTGAATAAGGCGGCAAGGCCCAACCTTTGGCCTTTGCTTCCATTGTGAGCCGTTCTCTAGCCCAACTAGCGCCATCTATGTCCTTGCTGTATCGCGCATGCAGTCCGACCTCGACCAATTGAGCGATTATGCTGCCACCGAAGTCCTTGGTCATTTCGCTCCTCCAGACAAAGGATTTGCAAAAGCAGGGGGAGTGCGTCCGTAGATCCATTTTGACTGACGACCGATCCATTGCTCCCGCCCATGACGGTCAGTGTCTCGGTACGTCATCTCAAACATGACCAACCCGGCCGGGTCGCGGGTCAGATCAAAGAATAGTGGAAGGTCCAGCTGCCCGAATACATGTTGATGGATGCGGCCTTGCAGCTTCGCCCAAACCTTTTCCATTCCAGCCCTGACAATGAACCCCGGCCTTTCTGGAAACTTTGCGCGATCCCAGTGTGCTTCGAGATAACGGGCGATTAGCGAGCGCTCTTGCTCAATCAAATCGGCGGATGGCCAAGGCGTCTTCCAATCCACAGCATCAAGTGCTCGTTGAGCCAGTTTAGGTTTATACCCCTGCACGATGCGATCCAGATCGAGTTGCTTCATCGCTTCTTCAAACTGAATGCGCTGCGCGTTCATTCGCTCAGCGCGTTGGTGCATCACGCGGCCGGGAGCCATCAGGATTTCCCAAAACTTTATCATTGCGGCCTCCTTGGAAGGCCACGGGCACCTCCATCTTGTCCTTGCTTGGCGATTTTACCTAGATCGTTGTGTGCTTTTCCGACCTGTGCGCCAACACTTCGAGCGCCCATATATCCAAGACCACCAGCCATTACCGTTTTGTCTGCGATGGCTCCGGGCTGCGTGAATCGTCCAAGACCAGCTCCGATCAAGTTCATAGCGGTCTCTCCGAACTCACTGATAATCTGTGAACCATAAAGCACGGTCAGGAATGCGAGCAAAACGTAGATGATCAACACAAAAACCATGACTACGATGCCGATTGTGCCGTTGACCGCCGTGGCCGCAAATCCGGCCAGATCAGGAACTGTATCTGCACCAGAAATGCCGTCGAAGAACATCAGGCGACCAAAGAACGTATGCAAAACGTACAGCATTACAGAGATCACCATCATCGAGATGACCAACCCAGCCACGATGAAGAAGGGCCGCAGAAAAATTCCCAATGTCGTCAGTAGTGCACGCGATAAATCAGAACCAATGAGGCTGGCTTCCCGCGACGGCGCGAACATTCTTAGCAACATGAGCGGCCAAGCGAACATCAATTCAAGGATTTGCAAAAGCCAGCTCAAGATTGCGGTGAAAAAGTAAATCATCGGGACCAATGGCAAAACAATCATCATCACCAACCCGACAATCAGCAGAGTGACACCCACACCCGTCAAACCAGACGACGCCATGCCAACGGCCTCTCCGGTACCAAGTATGAAGGAGGCACCGCGACCCAGAATGCTCTGGTTACCAACGTTGATTCCAACACCCAGTGTCAGAGCAGTACCTCCTGCCCCAGCAAGAATCGTGCCCTGTCTCTGCACTTGAAGCATTGGGTCGATGAAACCGAAATTTCCTTCAGCGGTGTTTGTCGCCACTGGGCTGAAGACGTTGAGAATACCGCTGTAGAGGCGGTTGATTGCCCTTTGATCTATGACGCTTTGTGGCACCTCGCCCCTCGCAGCGTTCATTGGGGTTTCTACATCGGGCAGTGAAAGATTCACTACGTTCGAAGCGATTTCATCCCAAGTGTCTTGGTCCGCATTCGCCTTCGTTAACAAGTCGAGGGTCAGGCTCTCCTCACGGGAACCTCGCGCGTAACCGCGTCCACTCAGAAAATCGGATATGAGGTTGTTGCGGTTTATCTGCATAGCCAAGGTGTCGCCCGGGAACTCAATAGCTGTTACTGTCGACGCGACACCCCGCTGCCACACTGGAGCGAGCATCCAACCCTCGGTAGTCACCATGTTGAGCAGTCCCTCATGCACATCTTCGATCACGTCATCCGAAATGGTTGACGCAATGGCTGGACCGCTCAAGTATGAAGCAACGGCTGTATAGACGGCCGCGCGCGATGGTGCCAACAGAGCGTCGCTATCGCGCTCGCCATCATATATCGAGAAGGCAACTAGCTGGGCTGCATCTGACAGTTCTGGCAGCACTTCTTCAGCTAGATGAGCGAATTGCTGTTGCGCTCGGCCAGCCATCAATCCAACTTCAAGTCCGCTGCCATTTTCGATGGCAGAATAACTGTCTGTTGCTGCCACAGAGCCGCAGTAATTACTTCGACCGCTATATGCCACGCCCCCGGCTTCTTCCCCAAAGAACATCTGGTAGCTCATGCCGACAACTTGTCTGCCGCCGACACCGTCCCAAAAACCAGATGTGTCTTCGAGATGGACTGCTGATTGTCGAAGGCGGATCACACCGGTGGTTCCAGTCGCGCTGACTTCATCGCGCGTGACATTTTCATCGCCGTTGATGACGCGCTCAAGCCGATTGGCGTTGATTGCGCATATATGACCGGTCACGAGAGCGTCGAATGCTCCGCCAAACTGCTGTACCAATTTTTCAGATTCTGGAGGGACCTGGGCGAACGAACCTGAGGTAAGCGGAGTGCCGGAAAGCATATCATCGGCGACGTTACGCCATGTGACATCCGCCAACGCAGATCCTTGTAGTACGAGCCAAAGGAACGCGACCTGAGCCAAGGAAAACCCGCCGACCATCGGAACAAACCCAATTACTCCGGCAACGATCCGTAGAATTGTGTATTTGGTGTCTGAAGATTGCCCGAAGGTCTTTCCGTCCGCTGCTGTGTCGAAAATCATGGCGTAGACTGTGTAAGTAAGCACTATCAGCATCGTGAGCAGACAGAACGCATTGAAGATGGTGAAAACGGTCTCGAGCCAGTTGGCGACGACAATCGTTTCGTCGCCATTGATCAGCCCCACTTGAGTGGTCCAATTTGATTGTTAGTGTATGACCGGCCTT
>NZ_JALCBM010000055.1:6398-28846 GCF_028066395.1 Ruegeria sp. | reverse complement strand
AGATTTCTTGTGTCTTGTCGTTGCGAAGCGCGTCGGTCACCTTTGTCCTCCTGAGCATCAAACCGTACTCTCGGGAAACGGCGAATGCGGTGATTTTTGGGTTCGCAATGTGACGGTAAATCTGGCTACCAAAAATAGCGTGATGCCGAACGAAAGTTTCATAGCTGTGCAAAAGTCGCCGGGGCATTACCCCGGTGGCAGCCGTCCTGCATGAGCCCGCATCAACTTCAGGAATTCCTCCGCATGAGGGCTCATCACCTTGGTATGATGATAGGCCATGTGAACTGTACTCTTGTAACTAAAGGTGTTTGGCAGAACTTTGAAAAAATCAGGTTCTCGTCCATCAAAGTAATGATCTGGTAGATATCCCAGATAAATCCCCGCTTTGACCAATGCAGCGACGGCTTCGGTCTCTAATACGACAGGGCCGCGCTTGAACCGGTTTTTCAGCCCGATTTGCAGGCTGCCCTCCCGATACTCTCTGGATATCAATTGATGCGCCTGCGCCTCTTTGACGGTGATTTTTCCGGTTTGCCGAAGCTGCTGAATCAAGTGGTGCGATTCCCCCGCGTACACGCTTGAATATTCGTCATAAAGGGGCTCGTAGATCAGTTCTTCGAAGGAGGTGTAACGATGAAGTATGCCCAGATGAGTGGTGCGTTCCAACAGGCGCTTTTCAATCTCCCTGGGTGATCCGACTTTGAGATGAATGGCCACATTTGGAGCCAACTGATTGAAAATACGCAATACCTTGGTCAGCGGATTTCTTTCGTCGGAATAGGTGAAATCAGTCATACTGATATCCAGAGTCCCGACAAGATTTTCGTTGATCGTGGCGATGCCTTCGACAAACTCATCTGTCGCCGACAATAGCTGGTCAATATAGACCATGGCTTTTTGACCATGTTGTGTGAGCTGAAATCCCCGCCGCCCGCGTTCACGGTGCAAGAGTCGCATACCAAGTCTGGTTTCTATGTCGGTTATCTGACGTGATATCGTTGAACGACCTACCCCCAACTCAGCCTCAGCAGCAGACAGGCTGCCGCATTCGACCACTTTGGTCAGTACACGCATCAAACGAAGATCGACATCGCTGACGGCGCCGAAGAATACCTTTTTCCGCATGTTCTTCTTCGCCCCTCCCGTGACCTTTGCACGTAAATGAAACATTAATTGGATGTCCAGCAATTTCCAGGGGCGCTGCACCCGGATATTTTGGTGCGGTGCAGATATCCAAAAGTTAGGAGTTGGAAAGCATATGGCGTGGAACGACAAGAAACTTGAACAGTTGAGAGCTCGTTTTGATGGGCCCAATAGTCATGTCGTTTACGACGAGCACGCCAAATACATCTCTTCTCTGCTGTTCGATCCCGGTGGAACGCGCCGCACGCCTCCATATGCCGGGGCAATGACCTTCCTGGACGCCCCCGCTGCGGAGCTGACCGACGAAGCTTTGCAGGGGCTGGATGTAGCGATCATTGGCATGCCGATGGACCTGGCGGTTACAAATCGTTCAGGATCACGGTTTGGTCCGCGTGCGTTGCGCGCGGTCGAACGGATTGGCCCGTATAATGACGGATTACGCTGCGCGCCGGTTCAGGAAATGAAGGTTGCCGATGTGGGCGACGTCCCATTCCGAAGCCGCTTTAGTTTGGAACAAAGCCACGAAGACATCACCGAGGCCGTCGCCAAGATCGTGACCGCTGGAGCATTGCCGCTGTCAGTCGGTGGCGATCACTCGATCAGCCTTCCGATCCTGCGCGCATTGGCAAAGGATGGGCCGGTCGGAATGCTGCACATTGATGCCCACGCCGATACCGGCGGTCCATTCGATGGTGAGCGTTTCCACCATGGTGGTCCCTTCCGCAACGCAGTGCTGGAAGGTTTGCTGGATCCCGAACGCACAGTGCAGATCGGAATACGGGGTCAGTCAGGTTACCTCTGGGAGTTTTCACATGCCTCGGGCATGACAGTCATCGAGGCGCAAACCTTGGCCAAATCAGGGCTGGATGCTGTCATTGCCCAAGCGTTGGAGGTCGTGGGTAATGGTCCGACCTACGTGTCCTTCGACGTGGATTCCCTGGACCCGTCATTTGCACCCGGTACTGGCACACCCGAAGTCGGCGGGCTGACACCGCGCGAAGTCATTGGCCTGCTGCGCGGCATGGCAGGCATGAACATAGTGGGTGGTGATGTCGTCGAAGTAGCGCCCTCATACGACGCCACATCAAACACAGCTCAAAACGCGGCCACAGTGCTGTTTGAAATCCTGAGCTTGATGAAATTCCGCAATCAGACACTTTCATCTTGAAAGGTCGAGAAGGTATAGATTTCCTTGCCCTAGCCGACATAGCTTACAGTAGAATACGCTGCTAAAATCCGAAACCCGCCCTTCGTGCATGGCGCAGCATCGGTCAGTCTGGGCTCTCGTCCACGATGAATAAACTCGGCGCGCCACTACAGATGCTGCGGTGCCTCCGAGGTCTGCAAGGAGCCCCAAACCCACCAATACTGCACGATGCATCAATGTCCGCTTTTCATTGATGGGGACCTAAGATAGGTTCCCAGTGTGAAGTTCGCTCGAACCATAACTGCAACACTTCTTGTTGTTTTGTTGGTCCTGATGGCAGGGCTCGGTGACCGCGCGCATGCGATGCTGGAGGACTGCAACGGTGGGCATTGCGAACACCACGTGCATGCGTCTGTAGACGATCACCATGTTGACCACACCGTAGTTTCGCCAAGTGGAAGCACCTCACATGAGCCAGACGGCACGACGCACGAAGGATGTAATCCATTCCTTTGCAATACCGCTGCGCTCACAGCGCAGGATTTCCTAGCGACACCTAACCGATCCGTAATTGTAGAGGCATGGCAGGCCTCAAAGCTCTCGACGCTCAATGAACCGGACAACCCGGACAGGCCACCTAACACTTGAAACAGATTTCCGACGTTGTTCACGGCAGTGAACACGTTCCAGTGTGCTGCAAATTATTTGCGGCACCACTCTGTTACATAAGGTTAGGACCAGTACATGAACCGAAAACATCTCCTGATTAGTGCGTGCGCCGTGGCAGCCGTCGCTGCCTATATCACCCTACGCCCCGCCCAAGTTGACGAAGCCGCGCAGTTGGCACCCACCGAAGACAATGCGATGGTGGCAATTCAAATGCCGCCTATCGAAGGGAATGCGGCCATGGGGCAGCGTATATTCGAGAACGCCTGCGCCGCGTGCCACGGCAGCAACGCGGTCGGCGTAGAAGGCGCAGGGCCACCGCTGGTCCATATCATCTATGAACCCAGCCATCACGCAGACGAATCCTTTCAACGCGCGGTCGCAATGGGCGTCAGAAGCCATCACTGGCAGTTTGGTGACATGCCTCCGGTTGAGGGCTTGACCCGCGGTGACGTGGCTATGGTCATCGACTACATCCGCGAAATCCAGCGCGCCAATGGAATAAATTGAGGAACCTCCCAATGAAGAAGCTCACCACATTTGCACTGATTTCCATGCTTGCCACAAACGCTTTTGCCCATTCGAGCGTGGACACCACCACACCCGAAAACGGCGCGACAATTGCCGAAGTACCCTCTGAGATCAGCTTTAACTTTACGGATGATATTCGCCTGACAAAGGTGAACATGATCCATCAGGAGGCGCATACCGTCACGCTCGATCTCGGAGACCAGACAAGCTTTGGCCGCGCATTCGCGCTCCCGCTTCAGAGCATGGGCGAAGGCACCTATCGCATTGAATGGCGGGGCTTGGGTGCGGACGGGCACGCCATGCAGGGTGAATTCACATTCACAGTGGACTGACCATGCCCGATATCTGGGGATTAGGCGCAATACTTTCCAAGCTGATGCTCTATGTCGGTATTGGAGGTTCGACCGGGCTTTTGATTGTTCGGGCTGCTTTCGCCGACTTGGTGACGCCTCTGGTCGATAAGATGCGTGTGCAGGCAGCGCAGTTGGCGGGGCTTGCGCTTGCAGGCTCTGTCCTCGGGTTCATGCTGCGCGGCGCCGCCCTGACGGGCGGAGCCGATGGGATGACCGATCCGGAAATGCTCGGCCTGTTGTGGCAGACCCCGGTTGGCGACGTTCTGGTCTATCGGTTTGTCGGGACGGTTTTGATAATAGTCGGGGCATTCATGCCCCTTATCGGCCAATGGATCGCGCTTGCCGGTGGACTGATCGCCCTGTGGTCATTCGCCCAGATCGGGCATGTCCCCGAGTTGGAAGTAACCGGCGTCCGGTTTCTATTGCTCCTGCACCTTTTGGGTGTTGCGTTTTGGATTGGTATCCTTGGACCCTTGCGTGCCCTGTCGCAACGGCCAGAACATCTGAACAGCGCAGCAATGTTGGGTCATCGGTTTGGACAGGCGGCTTCGATTATTGTTCCTGCATTGATTTTGGCGGGACTGCTGATGGCTTGGATGTTGCTGGGTGATCTATGGGCTCTGACGACCACTGGCTACGGGCAAACCCTGCTGGTCAAACTTGCACTTGTGGGCGCGATCCTGACGTTGGCAGCCGCAAACAAACTCCGCTTTGTTCCAGCCATGCAAGCAGGGGATGAAAAAGCTGCGCGCCATCTGGCGCGATCTATTGAAAGCGAAACTGTGGTCATTCTGATGGTGCTTGTAGCCACCGCGGCGCTCACCAGTGTTCTGACCCTACCGAATTGAGGCAATCCATGAACAGGCGAGGCTTCTTGATCACAACATGTGCGGCGGCGCTGGCACCGCGCATCGCTCTTGCATCAGTTCCCTTTGAACTGATCGCACAGCCGGTCAACGCGCAAATCCTGCCCGCAGGTGATCCGGCGACACCGATGCTTGGCTTTAACGGCAGTGCACCTGGTCCGGTGCTTCGCGCCCGTCAGGGCGATACATTTGATATTCGGTTCTTGAACCAGATTGATGAAGGCTCTGCAGTGCATTGGCACGGGCTGCGCATCGACAATGCGATGGATGGCGTGCCGGGGATGACCCAAGAGGTCGTAGAGACGGGTGCTGAGTTTGAATACAGTTTTCGAGCACCCGATGCAGGGACGTTCTGGTATCACTCCCACAATCGGTCCTGGGAGCAGGTTGCAAAGGGTCTCTATGGACCGCTGATTGTTGAGGAACTAACGCCGCCCGACGTGGATCACGATCTGATTGTCATGATTGACGATTGGCGCATCACCGAAAACGGAGCGCTCGCCGAGGGCTTTGAGAACAGGCACGATCAGGCACATCAAGGGCGGCTGGGAAACTTTGCTCGTGCGCTTGTCGAACCGAATTCACCCGTCCGGCTCGGTGATCGTGTGCGCTTGCGGTTGATCAACGTCGCAACAGACCGGATATTCCCGATTGAGCTTGAAGGCATCGACGGCAAAATCGTTGCTTTCGACGGCATGCCACTGCCGAACCCGCAAGCGGTTTCGAATCTCATTCTCGCACCAGCTCAACGCGCAGATATCATTGCTGACGTAACATCAGATGATCAGATCGCCTTTGTCTTCCCAACGCGCGACGATCCCTACCTGCTGGGCGAAATCCCGGTTGAGGGGGCGAACACCACGCGGCAACCTTCCGAGATTCCCGCACTGCCACCAAATGAGCAGAAGCAGCCGGATCTGGACAATGCGGTGGTTCTGTCGCTCACCATGCAAGGTGGGGCGATGAGCCGTCCCGCAAGCACGCAAACGGATATTTGGGCGTTCAACGGGCAATCTGGCCTGACGGATACGCCGTTTCATAGGTTTGAACGCGGCCAAACGGCGCGCATCCGTCTGGTGAACGACACCCGTTTCCCGCATGGCATCCATCTGCACGGGCATCATTTCTTTGAAGTCGGGGCGAACAATAGCTTAGGCGCTTTCCGGGATACAGCGATGGTAAATGCTGGTGATACCCGCGAAATCGTCTGCGTGTTCGACAATCCCGGCAAATGGCTGTTGCACTGTCACATGCTGGGGCACCAGGCGGCTGGCATGAAGACATGGGTGGAAGTAGCATGAAACGCTTTCTGATCGTCGCTGCATGTAGCGCCGCGACTGGTGCAATCGCTGGCCACGAAATGGACGGCCGCGATTTGAGCAAAGGGCAGACCCTCTACGCTGAACACTGCGCGTCCTGCCACGGTGCAAATCTGGAAGGGCAGCCTGATTGGCAGACGCCCGACGAAAACGGCATTCTGCCTGCACCACCTCATGATGAGAGCGGGCACACATGGCACCACGACAATCGGCTTCTCTTTGAATACACTCAGCTAGGAGGCGAGGCTGCGTTGGCCGCGCGCGGCGTCGACGGCTTTGCAAGTGGCATGCCCGGATTTGGAGACATCCTCATCGATGACGATATTTGGGATATTCTCGCCTACATAAAGTCCACTTGGCCTGAGCGTGTTCAGGAAATTCAAGCGGGCCGCAATCCACCGCATGATTAAGGAAGACAGCCTTCGCACTGTGGCGAGTGGGGCATAGCACTCACGCCGGTTTTTTGTGATATCGCACCGCAGCCTTTCTGGTTCATGCAGTTTTCTTGCAAAACTTTGAGCGTCGTATCGATCACGTTACGCAACTCGGGAAGAAGCCTGTCCTCGTGATGCATTACGAGCCATTGATCGTGCGTTAGCTCGAAAATCGGTGATGATATCCTCTCATGGACGTTCGATACAGCGTTCTTGCGTTGTTGTCAGGAGGCACATGTACAACATGCTATTCTTTTGAGGAGACCTACAGGCGGCTTCCGTATTGCCGGAGAACCTGCATTGCTGACGTTGTGCCAAAAATGCTGAACGGAAGGTTTGTTGCGCTGAGCAGCCCTTTACGCTGATGAAAAAAAATATCGCACAGGTCGCACATCCATCCTTTGAGAGGGTTTGTGTCGTTGCGGCCAGTTGAACCGTATTTTTGCGCAACACCACTTCGGGTAGGGGACTTAAGACAATCCTCCGGGCCTTGTTCTTTCCGGCTCAACGCGTGGGGCCAAAGAAAAAGCCATATGCCGGGGAAGGCATATGGCTCTGGTACAGGGAGAGGCCGGTGGACAGATATCGGGGATGATAAACCCGGCCTCCTACGGTAACAGATATGACCCTACGTCAGCTTCTGCCTCCGGTATGTGAAGCGGTTCACATGTAAGATTAAATTTTAGATTAAATCTGAATCGGCCAGTTGTTTCAGCGCGTCGAAATCATGGATTTGCAGCCCCCCGCGCGAAGCTTCGACCACATTGCTGCGTTTCCAGGTCGAGATCGTCTTGGACACCGCCTCGCGCGTGGCACCGACGAATTCGGCCAGTTCGCTTTGCGACAGAGTGATGCGGGCGGTGGGCGAATCCTGTTGCCCGGACAGCAGCAGCAGCTTGCGGGCCAGCCGCACCGGCATGGGCAGGAACACTTGTTCGTTCAACTGCGCCCCCATCCAGCGCATCCGCACACCGGCCAGCCGGATCATGTCGACCGCCAGATCGGGGTGCTGCTGGATCTGTTTCATCACGTCGCGCTGGCGCACGCGCAACACCCGCGAGGGCTCGGCCGCCGTGATGGTGGCGGTGCGCGGGCCGTTGTCGAACAGGGCGATCTCGCCAAACACTTCGCCGGGGCGCATCAGGCTGAGCGACAGTTTGCGCCCGCTCATGGCCAGAAAGGACGCTTCGAGCGTGCCTTCCAGAATAGCGTAAAGCGCGTCGCCTTCGTCGCCTTGTTCGAACAGCACCTCGCCCCGGTCCAGCGCAACCTCGGCAGCCTGCGCGGCCAGCATTTCCCGCAGCCCTTCTGAGGCTTCGGACAGGAATCCACTATTGGGAAAGGCCGTCATGATACGGTGGTGCTCCGGCGTGAGTGTTTTGAGTGGTCCTTCAATTATTCACAGCTTTGGCATTAAGCCAAGGATTTTGTCGGGAATTTCCAAAGATAGACGCCCGCTACTTTTGGTCGGGGTCGTCCATATAGCGTTGCAGCATGGTGATTTGCAGCATCAGAAACGCCATCAAGGCAATGGGAAAACCAAAGGTTTCGATCTTGACCCAAAGGTCAGTCGACAGGGTGCGCCAGACCAGTTCATTGGCCACGGCCAGCACCGCGAAACAAGCACAGAGGCGGCGGGTCAGGATCATCCAGCCTTCGTGTTTCATCGGCATCATCTCTTCCAGCACATAGGCCAGATAGGATTTGCCCTGCAGCAGGCCGATGCCGAGGATCGCCGAGAAGAAGCCGTAGACCAGCGTGGTTTTCATCTTGAAGAAACGCTCGTCATTGAACCATGCGGTCAGGCCGCCGAAGAAGATGACCATGAAGGCGGTGAAAATCTGCATCCGGCTGAGTTTGCCGGTCAGGACCCAAAGGATGCCCATCGCGGCCAGCATCAGCGGCACGAACAGGATGGTGGCGATGATGAAGCCGGAATATTCGGTCCCGCCAATCAGAAAACTGTCGTCGCGCAGGCGCAGGTAGATGAAGAAGAAGGCCAGCGGCGGCCCCAGCTCCAGCACCTGTTTGAGAAACGGGTTGATGTCTTTCTTGCCTGTCATGGTCGTCGTCCTGCTGGTTACCCGCCCATTTCAACTATTACAGCGCCGAGTGCAATCAATGCCATCAGGGCGATGCGTCTGGGGCCGACGGTTTCCTTCAGCACCAGCCATCCGATCAGCGCGGCGAAGACGGTTGAGGTTTCACGCAGCACGGCGGCCTCACCCACTTTGTCGAGCCTTGTGGCCAGCATGATGGCTCCAAACGAAAAAGGTGCGATCAGGCCGCCGGTGAAGCCGCGCAGCATCAGCGGACCAAGGGCCGGGCGGTTGGGCATGGCGCGCCATCTGAGGGCGGCGTAGAACGGCATGGTGGCGCCGTCGATCATGAAGAACCACGCCAGAAAGGTGAACGGATCGGCTGTGGCGCGGATGCCGTAGGCGTCATAGGTGGTATAAAGCGCCACGAACAGGCCGGTGGCAAAGGCCAGAGCCAGCGCGATGGTCAGCGTGTCGCGATTGGTTTCGAGATAGCGGAGATTATAGGCCGCCAGCCCGAAAATCCCCGTCAGCAGCGTGGCCACGCCCAGCCATTGCAGGCCCGAGAAGGTTTCCCCGAACAGCAGATAGGCTCCGATCACGGTGAACAGCGGGCCGGTGCCGCGAACGACCGGGTAGACCACGGTGTAGGAGCCCTTGGTATAGGCCATGGCCTGCAGGATCTTGTAGCCGATATGGATCAGCCAGATCGTGGCAAAGATCGGCCACATATAGGGTTCGGGCCAGGGGACCACGAAAAACGCGAAGGGGGCCGCCATCAGGCAATAGCTGGCGTCGATGGCCCCGCGCGACAGCCACGGGTCGTGGCGGCCCTTTTGCAGCGCGCCGAAGACCGCGTGCAGGAAGGCGGCCATCAGGGCGAGGCCGAGGGCCAGCCTGTGGCCCGCTTCGGTGCCTTCGAGGGAGATTAGCCAGTCGCTCAACAATCGGTTCTTTCACGGGTGGAGAGGCTGGGGGTTTTCCACCCCCAGACCCCCGGAGGATATTTTGGGCCAGATGAAGGGGGATCAGGTTTGGTGCAGGCCGGTCAGGGCGGCGGCGAATTCTTCGGGGTCGAAGGGGGCGAGGTCGTCGATTTGTTCGCCGACGCCGATGGCGTGGATCGGCAGGCCAAACTTGTCCGCCAGTGCCACTAGCACGCCGCCCTTGGCGGTGCCGTCGAGCTTGGTCATGACGAGGCCGGACACATCTGCGAGTTTTTGGAAGGTTTCCACCTGGCTCAGCGCGTTCTGGCCGGTGGTGGCATCCAGCACCAGCAGGGTGTTGTGGGGGGCGGTGTCGTCGACCTTGCGGATGACGCGGACGATCTTAGCCAGTTCTTCCATCAGGTCGGCGCGGTTTTGCAGGCGGCCTGCGGTGTCGATCATCAGCAGGTCGGCGCCGTCTTCCTGGGCTTTGGTCAGGGCGTCGAAAGCAAGGCTGGCGGGGTCTGAACCTTCGGGGGCGGTCAGGACGGGCACGCCTGCGCGGTCGCCCCAGACCTGCAGCTGTTCGACAGCGGCGGCGCGGAAGGTATCGCCCGCGGCGATGACGACTTTCTTTCCGGCGGCTTTGAACTGGCTGGCCAGCTTGCCGATGGTGGTGGTTTTGCCCGAGCCATTGACGCCCACGACCAGCACCACTTGCGGGCGTTTGGGATAGATCGGCATGGGCTTGGCCACCGGCTCCATCACGCGGGCCACTTCCTGCGCCAGCAGTTGCTTGATTTCTCGGGTCGAGAGTTTGCGGCCATAGCGCCCCTCGGCCATGTTGGCGGTGACGCGCAGGGCGGTGTCGACGCCCATATCCGAGGCGATCAGCAGCTCTTCGAGCTGTTCCAGCATGTCGTCATCCAGCGTGCGGCGCACCACGGTGCGGTCCTCGCCACGGTTGAACAGGCGGCCCAGCAGGCCCTTGGCTTCGGGAACCTCGGGCGGCGGTGGGGCCGGGGTGGGATCGGCAGGGATCGGCGCGGGCGGCTCGGCAGGTTGTGGTGCGGGCGCGGGGCTGGGCACTTCGGGCACCGGTTGCGGTTCGGGCTCCGGCTCGGGGATGATCGGATCGGGCGTTTCGGGGGGGGAAACCGGGGTTTCCTCGCCACCATCCTCGACAATCGCATCCAGCCCCTGTTCAAGGCGCGACGAGGATTTGAACAGCTTGTCCTTCAGCTTGGAAAAAAACGCCATTTTCGGTCTCCGCAGGTGTTCCCCTCACCTAATGCGGATTGGCGGCAGTTGCAAAGGGTCAGGTGAAGGCAATCAGGAACCCGGCCTGCGCGCCCCAATAGAGCGGCCAGATCAGATAGGGGTTGAGTTTCAGGGCCGGATGGTTGGCGGGCAGCAGGAATTTCTCGGTTGCCAGGATCAGATCCGAGGCGATGAAGGCAAGTGCTGCGGGCAGGGCCCAGCGCAGGGCTCCGGTGTCGGGCAGGGCCTGCACGGTGATCCCCATGCCGAGGATGATGGGGATATAGGCCAGCACCGGGCCTTTCAGCGCGCCCGCGCGGGGGGTGATCAGGGTGGCCATGATTATGCCCAACAGGATGAGGGACCAAAAAATCCCGGGCTGTGTCAGAATCAAGCCCATGTCGCTGGCGGGGGCGGTCAGAAACAGGGCGATATAGGCCAGATGACCAGCGGCAAAAGCGCCGATACCGGCCATGAATGTGGTTTCTGTCTCGCGTGATAGCAGTGCGTCGCCGATGGCGCAGAGCGTAAGGGCCAGGGCCAGCAGCCAGGGTGCGGCCTGCGTCAGGGCGAGAGCCGCCAGCAGGGCGACCGAGGCTGTTTTCAGCACGCTGCGCAGTGTGCTGGCCGGGCGGGCCGTCAGTGGCAGATAGGCCAGCGCACAGAGGAGGGCTGCGTAGAAGATGGTCAGGCTCCGTCCTGAGGGTCCTGTTCAATGTCACCCGACATGTGTCCGCGATGCAATCCATGACGTTGAGTGAGGCCATCGCGGAAAGGTTGATTGAAGCCGGGGGCGGGCTTCTGACAGAATGCCCATATGTTCAGACGCCTGATGATTCTCACCCTCTTATCGGCCCAGGCCGCCGCCGCGCAAACTGCCCTGTCGGGGGCGGAGTTTGACCGCTATACGCAGGGCAAGACGTTGTTTTACGGCTTTGACGGGCAGGTCTACGGGGTCGAGCGGTATTTGCCGAACCGGCGGGTGATCTGGTCCTTTCTGGATGGCCAGTGCAAGGAAGGCATCTGGTACGAGCGTGAGGATCAGATCTGTTTCCTCTACGAAGACCGGCCTGACCCGCAATGCTGGGTCTTCACGCAATCGGGCGGCGGGCTGATCGCGCAGTTCGAGGGGAACCCGGAGGCGACGGAACTCTATGAAGCGTCTGATCTTGGTGAAGACATGGTCTGCCTTGGTCCCGAAGTGGGGGTCTGAGGTCAGGTGACGCGCAGGTCTTCGTAGCTGATCATCACATGCTCTTGGAATGCGGGCCGGTTGCACAGGGTGGTGTAGTAGCGGTGCAGATACGGCAGCGGTGAGCGTGGTATGTCGATGTCATAGTAGCGGAACAGGATATGGCCGAGTTGAATATCGGCCAGTGTCAGCTCTGATCCGGCGATATAGGGGGTTGTCGCCAACTGGTGGTCGGCGATTTCAAGTTTGTCTTCCAATGTCGCCACCGCGTCCTGAATGGCGGTCTCATCCCGGTCTGCCGGTGCAGTGCGCACAACGCGCCAGAAGACCGGGACAGTGAATGTCATGGCGACGTTGATCTTTGCCCATTCGGCCCATTTGTCGACCTCGGCGCGACGAATGGGATCGGTGGGCCAGAAGCCTTCGCTGCCATATCGGTTGGCGAGGTAACGCAGGATCGCGCCGGTTTCCCATAAGGGCGGATCGTCCCCGTCCTGCATAACCGGGATGGTCTGGTTCGGGTTCAGGGTGCGGAATGTGTCGGTCTCCAACCCTCCGAAGTGATGACCCAGATCGTGGCGTTGATAGTTCAGACCCAGCTCACCCACGCACCACATCAGCGCTTGCACGTTCGAGGATGTCTTGCGGCCCCAGATCGTCAGCATGGGTCAGAACAGCGACCCTTGATCGGGCGCGTCCGGTTTGGGCTTCTTCGCGGCGGGTTTCGCGCCGCCGGTCTGCAACCGGCCATCGGCGAACTCGATCTCCAGAACCGGATGTCCGGCGGCCTGCGCCTTGGTGGTGATCACGTCGCCCTCGGCCCGGACCACCGCATAGCCGCGGTCCAGCGTGGCCTTGTAGCTGAGCGTTTCGCGCAGGCGGTCGGTGGCGTCCAGTTGCTGACGCAGGCGGTCCAGCCGGGTGGTTTGGGCGGTGTCCAGCCGCTCGGCCAGACGGGTCAGGGTGTCGCGCCGGGTGGTCAACTCGCGCTGGATCGGGCGCAGGGTCAGGCGCGAGGACAGGTTGCGCCAGCGGTCGCGGCGGGTTTCGACCAGCGCGCGCAGGGTCGAGGGGCGCAGATGGGCGGAGCTGTCCAGCAGCTTGACCCGACGGGTCTGAACGCCCCGGATCAGCGCATTGGGTAGACGCTCGGAGACCTGATCCAGCCGCTGCCGGGGCGTATCCAGCAGGGTTTCGGCACGCGGCAGGGCACGGGAGAGATCGCGCAGTCGCTGGCTGCGCCGTTGCACCGCGTCCGTGGCAGAGCGCGCCAGACGCGCGCCTTGCTCGCCAGTCCAGGCCAGTAACTCCATCCGCACCGGCACGGCCAATTCCGCCGCAGCCGTGGGCGTCGGCGCGCGCCGGTCCGAGGTGAAGTCGATCAGGGTCGTATCGGTCTCATGCCCCACTGCCGAGATCAGCGGAATATCCGAGGCTGCCGCCGCGCGGGCAACGCTTTCCTCGTTGAAGCCCCACAGATCCTCGATCGAGCCACCGCCGCGCGCAACGATGATCAGGTCGGGACGCGGCAGCGCGCCGCCCGGGGTCAGGCGATTGAACCCTTCGATGGCGCGGGTGACCTCGGGCGCGCAATTGGCGCCTTGCACGGCCACCGGCCAGATCAGCACCTTGCGCGGAAACCTGTCCCGCAGCCGGTGCAGGATATCGCGGATCACCGCACCGGACGGCGAGGTCACAACACCGATGATGCCCGGCAGATAGGGCAGGGGTTTCTTGCGCTCGGGCGCGAACAGCCCCTCGGCCTCTAGCTGTTTCTTGCGCTTTTCCAGCAGCGCCATCAGCGCGCCTTGGCCCGCGACAGCAACCTCATCGACGTTCAGATTGTATTTCGACTGCGCCCCAAAGGCGGTGAGGCGGCCGGTGACCACGACCTCCAGCCCCTCTTCCGGGACCACCGACAGGCCCGATATCTGCCCTTTCCACGTGGTGCAGGCCAGCACGTTCCGGTCATCCTTGATATCGTAATACAAATGCCCGGACCGCGCCTTGAACACGCGCCCGACTTCGCCGCGCACACGGATTCGCCCGAACGTGCCCTCCAACATGCGCTTCACCTCTCCGGAAATGTCCGAGACGGTGTATTCAGGGGTATTCTGGCCGGGAATGGGGTCGTCAAGCAGGTCGGACATTTCAGCGCCTTGTGTCAAATGCCCGCCCAGCTTAGAACGCCCGGCAAGCGAGGCCAAGCAGATCGGAGACGACCCCATGAACATCCTTATTCTCGGCAGCGGCGGGCGGGAACACAGCCTGGCCTGGGCGGTGATGCAGAACCCCAAATGCGACCGTCTGATCGTGGCGCCGGGAAATGCCGGGATCGCGCAGATTGCCGATTGTGCCGCGCTGGATATCGAAAATGGCGGGGCTGTGGTCAGCTTTGTCGAGGAAAACGCGATTGATTTTGTGATCATTGGTCCCGAGGCTCCGCTGGCCGCAGGCGTGGCGGATCGTCTGCGTGAAGCGGGCGTGCTGGTCTTTGGCCCCTCGGCCGAGGCGGCGCGGCTGGAGGCCTCGAAAAGCTTCACCAAGGAGATCTGCGACGCGGCAGACGCGCCGACCGCCGGATATGCGCGGTTTACCGAGGCCGCACCGGCCAAGGCCTATATCCGCGAACAGGGCGCGCCCATCGTGGTCAAGGCTGACGGTCTGGCCGCCGGTAAGGGCGTGATTGTCGCCATGGACGAACAAACCGCGCTGGAGGCCATCGACGACATGTTCGGTGGTGCGTTCGGCGGGGCCGGGGCCGAGGTGGTGATCGAGGAATTCATGGAGGGCGAAGAGGCATCCCTTTTCGTCCTGTGTGACGGCGAGAGCATCCTGTCCGTCGGCACCGCGCAGGACCACAAGCGGGTGGGTGAGGGTGACACCGGCCTGAACACCGGCGGCATGGGCGCCTATTCCCCGGCTCCGGTCCTGAGCGCCGAGGTTGAGGCCCTGGCGATGGACCAGATCGTGCGTCCGACCATGGCCGAGATGAAGCGTCGCGGGACACCGTTTCAGGGGGTTCTCTATGCCGGGCTGATGATCAAGGACGGCCAGCCCCGGTTGGTGGAATACAATGTCCGCTTCGGTGACCCGGAATGTCAGGTGCTGATGATGCGCCTTGGGGCGCAGGCGATGGACCTGATGCATGCGGCAGCCGAAGGGCGGCTGGGTGAGGCGCGGGTGAACTGGGCCGATGATCATGCCATGACCGTGGTGATGGCGGCCAAAGGCTATCCGGGGGCTTATGACAAGGGGAGTGTGATCAACGGTCTGGACGCACTGCCCGAGGACAGCAGCAACATGGTGTTCCACGCGGGCACCAAGGCTGTTGACGGTCAGGTGCAGGCCGCCGGGGGGCGGGTTCTGAACGTGACCGCGCGTGGTGACACATTGCACGACGCGCGGGACCGGGCCTATGCGATGGTGGATGGGGTTGACTGGCCTGAGGGATTTTTCCGCCGCGACATTGGGTGGCGCGCGTTGTGAGGTTGGCGGGCAGGGGGCTTTGCCCCCTCGGCCTGCGGCCTCTCCCCCAGGATATTTTTAGCCAGATGAAGAGCGGATCAGCAGGTGAGGGCGGCTTTGAGGCTGTCTGCTGAGTGGAGCGGGCCGAGGTCTCTTTTGGTCCAGTCACCGGCATAAATGACGGCGATGATGCGGGACCAGTCGGCGCTGGCAAGGATCAGTCTTGGGCGGGCGCCGCAATCCCAGATGCCGCCGGAGATGAAATCTTCGCCGATCTTGTGGTTGGTCAGGCCGGGTATCGCGGCGATTTCCGTCAGGTCGCCGTTTTCATAGCGCCAGATGCGCAGGGTTTTGGCCAGATGCGGGCGGTCGATAAAGGCGATCTCGACATTCCCGTCGCCATCCAGATCAGCGGCGCCGATAGGGGCGAGCCAGCGGAAGCGGGTGCCGATATGTGGGGTGGCGGCGATTTTTTCTCCGCGTGCGTTGTAGATGGCCAGTTGGGCGCCTTCGTGAACGCTGGTTTCGACGACAATGACTTCGTTTGAGCCGTCTGAATCGACGTCAGCAAGTCGCGGTTCAAGGTCTTCAAAGACACGATCCAGAGGGAGCCGGACGAACTGAGTTGTTCTTCTGTATGCGAGGTCCTGCCACAGTAGGCTGGGCAGCGCAGTGTTTTCGACGGATATCTCCAAACCGCCGTATTCGATGTCATCCCCGAGTACGGCATGCGGATAGCGGTTGGTCGGGTCGATAAATCTGGCTGAGGTTATCGTTTCATTGGCACTGGCGAACCCAGTCCCGGCCAGCCATAAACTCAACGTCAGCAGCGCGCCGCGAGTCCCACGCCGCCACAGGCGGGCGGGCTGACGCGGCGCTTTGGAAAGCATCAGATCTGCTTTTCCGGCATTTGCACAACCAGACCGTCCAGCGCGTCGGTGACCTTGATCTGACAGGTCAGACGCGAGCGGGCCGGGTCGGGCTCGTAAGCAAAGTCCAGCATGTCCTCTTCCATGTCGTCCTTGGCCGGTACTTTCTCGACCCAGTCGGGGTGGATATAGACATGGCAGGTCGAGCAGGCGCAGGCGCCGCCGCAGTCGGCCTCGATGCCGGGAATGTTGTTGTCTCGGGCCCCTTCCATGACGGTCAGTCCGTTGGCGACCTCGACTGTATGTTCGGTACCGCCGTGCTCGACATAGGTGATCTTTGCCATTGCGTGCGTCTTCCTTTTGCGATGTTCGAAATGGTGTTTAGTCAAGGGATTTAGGTCTTTCCAGCCTCATTTGCGACTCATCACGCCGCCTCTGGACATTCCTGTGATATGTTCTACCTTTGTTCTCATGCTTGTTGCCCCTGTTCGACCTGCGGCCCGGAATCGGGACTGGCCGCGACCGCCTGCCTGTCTGCCCGCCGGCCAGTTGGGCATCCCGCCCGATAACGCGCGTGTGACGGTGGCGGGGCTGGTGATCCTGCGGCAGAGGCCGGGGACGGCCAAGGGGGTGATTTTCGTCACGCTTGAGGATGAGACCGGCATCGTGAACGTGGTGGTCTGGCGCAAGATCTACGAACGCTTCCGCCGCGCGGTGATCTCGGGGCGGCTGTTGCGGATCACGGGCCGGATGCAGCGGGCGCATTCGGTGACCCATGTGATCGCGGAAGAGGTCGAGGATATCTCGGGCCTGCTGGATGTGCTGGTGCGGGGGGAGGAAAGCCCCAGCACCGCCGATTGAGGCACTCCAGACCGCTTAGCGGCAGACAGGCCCGCTGTTGCGGCGGGCGGTGTCGAAGTGGAAATGCCCCTTGTGATACTGATCCGAATCGGGACCAAGCACGGTGCCGAACAACCCGCATGCCCCGCCATGCAGCTTGCGTAAACGGTCGCCATGAACCTGGTCGGTCCATCCGTCACGAACGGTGATCTGGGTGCCGTCATTCAGCACAAAGGTCGAGATATCAATCGCGCGCCCCCGTGCGTGTTCGGACAGGCGTGTATGTGGCTGGTTGTTCTGCGTCTTGCAGGCATAGTGTCCGGCAAGGCGCATCCCTTTCAGGCCGCCTCCGATATCGGCGAAAACCGGTTTGGCGGTGGTTTCGATCCAGGTTTTCAGCGTCACGGCTGTTTCGCAATCCATCAGGGCCAATTGGCTGAGGAAAATGTCGGACACAATCTGCACCTGAACCGGCTCGGCAATGCCGCATCCGCGATACTTGCCGGTAAACGGCTTGCGCGTTTTACCCAGAATGGTCCAGTCGCCACAGACCGCCCCGCGCTGCCGCATCTGTTCCCGTCCGCGTTCCAGTTGAAGAAACTTTTCAGGGCGCGGCTTTGGTCGGATGGAGGTCAGCACCTCTCGGCCTTGGGTTTTCGAGCGTTTGACGGGCGCGTCTTCTGGCCCCGGTTCGAGATCTTCGGGCGTCGCAGCCGCCCGGGTTTCATTGGGCTGGGTGCAGAGATCATCGGCGCAATCCGGTGCCGCGTGCGCGAGGCCTGTGTGCAGGATTAGTATGGCGATTAGTATCCGCATTGGAGCGGGGACATTCCTTTCCAAATCCGTTTCCACTGTTTTCAGGCTAGGCTAGCGCATGCTTTGTGCTTTGGGTACGGATAAACGTTTAAACACGAGATGTCTTCATTTTGGTTGGGGAGTGCGAATTGTCGGTGGTTGAGAGCCTTGGGCCGATTGAAAGAGGGACAGGGCGCACGCCGTGAGCGAGTTTGACAATACAAGCTGTCGCGCAAGGCAGCGACAGCATTTCGTGACTGTTGGACGTGTTGATCGAAGAGACAAAGATGATCCAGCTTTTGCCGATTTAACTAGGGTAGTATGGAAATTCACAAAATATCTATTATTGTCAAATATTTACATCGTTCTTACGGGTGCGTACCCTTTCAATCTCTGATCAGAGATTCGTAGCCAATTGTCGATGTTAGGAGTCCTGCTGTGGATAATGACCCCAAGATCATCACTAACCAAAAGTGCAAACAGGGTTCCATAATCCGGGACATGTTTGTGGATACGGCAGATCAAAACTACGTTCTGGCTCGGTGGTGTTTTCAGATGGGAATGCCTTCAGATTTCTTATGGAATGCTACGCACTGCCTTGAAAAATATCTAAAAGCAATTCTGCTGTACAATGACCGGTCGGCCAAAGAAGGTGGGCACAATGCTCATGTGCTTTACTCGAAGGTTAAAGAGTTTGCAGATGATCTATTGCCAGGGTCTTTGGTTAAACCGGATCAGGTTGAAGGCCAATGGACCGGAGAACCTGCTGATTTCTATGTGCATCGCATTTACCGAAATGGGGATGCTTCGGTTCGCTATAATTTGTTTGGATACAACCTGATGGGGGCAGACTTGTTTAAGTTGGACCAGGTCGTATTCGCACTCCGGCGGATGTGCGGATTTTTAGATAGTTATCTATTCGGTAATGTAGCGGGCGGTAAACACTCCGTCACGTTGCGGGAGCACTTATTGAGTCAGCCGAACTACGGAGGTTCTCTGGTTGCTACGAAACTTGGTGCAATCATTAGCAATAAATCTGAGAATAGTCTGCGCCATGCCGCCCTGAACTGCAATTTTTCGTTTGCTCCGATTGACTATCCGCATGACGAATTGTCGTTTGGGAGTTCAGGAAAAAATGCGAGCATCGGGAAGTATATAATTGGGCCCGATGAAAAAGGTGTAGTCGGGCAGGAGGCGCGTGAGACTGCCGAATTGGCTGAATGGGTCCTCAAGAATATCCATATAGGAAAAAAGGGGGAAGATCCCAGAAAACAACTGAATGAGATCAGAGATAACATGCGTCGTCGAGCGAAAATGTAGTGATCCTCGAAGGCCTTCTATGGGGTGGCCGTTGAGAATGCAGCATTCGTAAAGATAAACTCTTTACGCGTAAATGAGGTGGATTACCGCCGAAACAAAACCCCCTGCGCCTGCTTGTCACGATGGTCCTCGCGCAGTTCCGCATGCAGCGCGCGTCCAGCTTGCACTCCGGGGCGGGCGCTCACCGTCTCAAGCCAGCGGGCGAAATGGGGTTTGTCTTCCAGCACCTGCTGCTGCCCCTCCCACAGGCTGGCCCAGCCCCAGATCGACATGTCGGCGATGGAATAGAAATCTCCGGCGACAAATTCGTGCTCGGCCAGCCGCCGGTCGAGCACGCCGTATAGACGTCCGACCTCCGTCCGGTAGCGGTCTTTGGGATAGGGGTGGTCCTGCGGTGGGTCCAGTTGCGGGGCGTATTTCAGGAAGTGATGCGCCTGGCCGGCCATCGGGCCGACGCCGCCCATTTGCCACATCAGCCATTCTTCGACGGCGATCCGGTCGCGCTCGGTTTCGCCATAAAACTGCCCGGTCTTGCGGGCCAGATACATCAGGATCGCGCCGCTTTCGAACACCGAGATGGGTGCGCCGTCCGGGCCGTCGGGGTCGACGATGGCGGGCATGCGGTTGTTGGGGGCGATCTTCAGGAAATCCGGGTGGAACTGGTCGCCCTTGCCGATATTGATCAGATGGGTGGTGTAGGGCAGGCCCATCTCTTCCAGCGCGATGGATGCCTTCCAGCCGTTTGGCGTGGGCCAGAAATACAGATCGATCATGGTGCCTCCGTCCTTTGCTCAGATCATGGGGCTTTCGCGCCGTCGGGCAAGGGGCGGGACGGAGTGTTACGAAACCGTGACCGACCCGCCGCCGGGCTTGACGATCACCCCAGCGGGGCGTAAAGGCAACAGCAATACGTGGCGATTTGTTACCGGATTGCGGGCCACGCTAAACAACACCGCTAAAAGGTCAGGATGAAAGACCCCTTTCGCTTGGCCGCGTCTGGGGTTTTTTGTTTGCCTCCCAACCGGAGGCTGAAAGGATTGAAGATGAGCGAGAGCTGGAACAAACGCACCCAAGCCGTCCATGGCGGCATCCGTCGCAGTCAGTACAACGAGGTCAGCGAGGCGATTTTCCTCACCCAGGGCTTTGTCTATGAGAACGCCGAACAGGCCGAGGCGCGGTTTATTGAGACCGGCCCGGATGAGTTCATCTATGCCCGCTACGGCAACCCTACCGTGTCAATGTTCGAACAGCGTGTCGCGATGCTGGAAGGGGCCGAGGACGCTTTTGCGACCGCTTCCGGCATGGCCGCCGTCAACGGCGCGCTGGTGTCGATGCTGAAGGCAGGCGATCACATCGTCTCGGCCAAGGCGCTGTTTGGTTCGTGTCTCTATATTGTCGAAAACATCCTGACCCGGTTCGGGGTCGAGGTGACGTTCGTTGATGGCACCGATCTGGAACAGTGGAAGGCCGCCATCCGCCCGGACACCAAGGCGGTGTTTTTCGAATCCATGTCGAACCCGACGCTTGAGGTGATCGACATCACCGCCGTCGCCCTGCTGGCGCATGAGGTCGGCGCGCTGGTGGTTGTGGACAATGTGTTCTCGACCCCGGTGTTCTCGCGCGCCATCGCGCAGGGTGCGGATGTGGTGATCTATTCGGCCACCAAGCATATCGACGGGCAGGGGCGTGCGCTGGGCGGGGTCATCATCGGCACCAAGGACTTCATCCGCGGCACGGTCGAGCCCTACCTGAAACATACCGGCGGCGCGCTGAGCCCGTTCAACGCGTGGGTCATGCTCAAAGGGCTTGAGACCATGGCGCTGCGGGTCAATGCCCAAGCCGAGAGCGCGCAGAAGATCGCCGAGGCGCTGGAAGGTCATCCGGCACTGGCACGGACGCTGTATCCGGGGTTGAAAACCCACGCGCAGAACGCGCTGGTGCAGGAGCAACTGGGCGGCAAGGGCGGCACGGTTCTGTCGCTGGATATCAAGGGCGGGAAAGAGGCGGCCTTTGCCTTCCTCAACGCACTGACGATTCCGGTGATCTCGAACAATCTGGGCGACGCCAAGTCGATCGCGACCCATCCCGCCACCACCACCCATCAGCGCCTCAGCGAAGATCAGCGCGAAGAGCTGGGCATCACCCCCGGTCTGATCCGCCTGTCGGTGGGTCTTGAGGATGCGGGTGATCTGCTGGCGGATATCGAACGGGCGCTGGCGACGTCGCAGGCGTAACCCCCTTTTCCCGGGCGAAAAGCCCGGGGGCAGGGCGCTTTTGCCCGAAAAATGGCGGTTTTATGCGGAATGTCCTGATCCGGGCTGATAAACAGCGCGTATTGGCCTATAGTGGAATGTGGTCTGAAACCGTCTATAGTCGGGCGGTGAAACAAGGATAGCCTGCGTATGAACCTTCTTCCCCGTGATCTGGACGAGGCCCCGGACCGTGACGCCGCCGCCGCCGCGCTGGACGTGCTGCGCAAATGGGCGGAGACGGCCACCGAGGCCGAGATCAGCCAGCTTGATCCGGCGGTTGCGCGTCTGGTGCCCGGTCTGGTGCCGGTCAACTACCCATCCTTGTCGCGGGATTACCCGGAAGATTTCCGCGCGGATGAGGCATATCGCGCCACGCTGCCCGATCTGCAAAACGGCCCGTCCAGCCTGATCCGGGGGGCCAAACAGCAGATTCAGCATGTGGGGATCTCCAATTTCCGCCTGCCGATCCGATTCCACCGCAAACAGGGGGATGATCTGACGCTGGAAACATCCGTTACCGGCTCGGTCAGTCTGGAGGCCGGGAAAAAGGGCATCAACATGTCCCGTATCATGCGGTCCTTCTACAAGCACGCCGAACGCACCTTCAGTTTCGAAGTGATGGAATCGGCGCTGAATGATTACATGACCGATCTGGACAGTCTGGATGCGCGCATCCAGATGCGGTTTTCCTATCCCGACCGGATCGAAAGCCTGCGCTCGGGCCTGTCGGGGTTTCAGTATTACGACATCGCGCTGGAACTGGTCGAACGCGGGGGCGAGCGGCTGAAGATCATGCATCTGGACTATGTCTATTCCTCGACCTGCCCCTGTTCGCTGGAGCTGAGCGAACATGCGCGGTCCACGCGTGGGCAGTTGGCGACGCCGCATTCCCAGCGCTCGGTCGCGCGGATTTCGGTGGTGGTGGATTGCAACGCCGATTGCCTGTGGTTCGAGGATCTGATCGCGCTCTGCCGTCGTGCGGTGCCGACCGAGACGCAGGTCATGGTCAAGCGCGAGGATGAACAGGC
>NZ_JALCBM010000055.1:2451-6298 GCF_028066395.1 Ruegeria sp. | reverse complement strand
ATTTCCATCAAAACCTGCTGAAACTATGCCCGAAATCCGGGCATCGGCAGCTTATTGCCGCAGCGCGGCAAGAAATGCTGCACTTGCGTGATATTTCCCGCTAGGCTGCCCCCGAGTGCAGTTGCCGCCCGCCTTGCAGCGCGCGGCCTGAACAGGAGGCCGGGACGTGCCAAGCCGTGGACCGCTGACCCACAACATCGCCCAGACGACCGGGGCGATGGGCTGCCTTTCCCGAAATCCAACTGCCTCGGTTTCATAGGAGAAAGATGTAATGAATCCGATTTTCCACCCTCTTGAACTTCAGGCGGCGGCCATTCGTGTGGCGGGGTATGCCGTGACCAGCCAGATGAAGATCATGCAGATCATGGCCCGGTCTGCGATGGAACTGCCTTTCGCACCGTTGAATGCGTTGCAGGCGGTTGCTGACCCGCAGCCTGTTCCAACCAAGCCTGCGCACCCTAAAACACCGGCGCCTAAACGGGCGAAGGCGGCTCCGGTCAGGCCCAAGGTGGCTGTGAAAGCCAAGCCTGCGGCGGTTGCCAAGCCTGCCGCAAAGGCGCAGGTCGCGCCACCGGCGGCCAAACCGGCTGCGGTGAAAAGGGACACGTCGGTCAAACCGGCCCCGCAAACGCCCGCGCCGCAGACGGTTCAGCGTGCGGCGGCCCCGAAACCCGCTGTTGCCCCGACACCACCCGCGCCAGAACGGCGGACCCGGGCACCGTCGAAACCGCCTGCGATGCCGCAACCCAAGGCAAAAACCGACCCGTAACCGGGGATCATCTGTTGACACGGTCGGGCGGGCACGCCAACGCTGCCCGTCATGATGGACCTGCGCCCGGTTGGATATGTGATAGGCCTGTTGGTCGCCATTCTTGGGGCGACCATGCTGCTGCCGATGCTGGCCGACCTGATGGAAGGCCGGGGCGAATGGCATGTGTTTCTGGAAAGCGCCACCATCACCACGCTGACTGGTGCGGTTCTGGCCATGAGCTGCTCGAACGGGGTGGGTGAGGGGCTGACCATCCGACAGACCTTTCTGCTGACCACCGGTGTCTGGGTGGCGCTGCCGGTCTTTGGCGCGATCCCCTTTCTGTTCGGCGAGACCGAACTGCGCTTTGTCGATGCCTATTTCGAGGCGATGTCGGGCCTGACCACCACCGGCTCGACCGTGATCACCGGGCTGGATGATCTGCCGCAGGGGCTGCTGCTGTGGCGTGGCATTCTGCAATGGCTGGGCGGCATCGGCATCATCGTGGTCGCCATGGTGTTCCTGCCCGAACTGCGCGTCGGCGGGATGCAGATCTTCCGGTCTGAAGGCTTTGAAACCATGGGGAAAATCCTGCCGCGCGCGCAGGAGATCGCGGGGCAGATTTCACTGATCTACGTGTTCCTGACCTTCGTCTGCGCGCTGGTCTATGCAGGCTTCGGGATGAGCTTTATCGACGCCACTGTCCATTCCATGACCACCATCGCGACGGGCGGGTTCTCCAACTACGACAGTTCTTTCGCGACCTTCTCGGGGCCTGTGGAATATGCCGCCGCGGTTTTCATGATCCTCGCGGCGCTGCCCTTCGTGCGCTATGTGCAACTGGCCAACGGCAATACCGGGTCGCTGTGGCAGGACAGCCAGATCAGGACGTTTCTGGCCACGGTGCTGGTGCTGGTGATCGTGATGACGGTCTTTCTGATGACGGTCTTCCCGCATCATTGGGAGCGGGCGTTCCGCGAATCGCTGTTCAACATCACCTCGATCATTTCAGGCACCGGATATGCCAGCGTCGACTATATGGGCTGGGGCAGTTTCCCGGTCATGCTGTTCTTTCTGATCGGCCTGATCGGCGGCTGCGCGGGTTCGACCGCCTGTTCGATCAAGGTGTTCCGCTATCAACTGCTCTTTGCCTCGATCAAGACGCAGATCAGCCGGATCAGGTCACCCCACGGGGTGTTCATGCCCACCTATGATGGCCGACCCATCGGGCGGGACGTGCTGACCTCGGTCATGAGCTTTTTCATGTTCTTCGTCCTGTCGATGGGCATCCTGTCCTGGGCGCTGGCCTTCACGGGGCTGGATTTCATCACCTCGGTCTCGGGCGCTGCTACGGCGCTGGCGAATGTGGGGCCGGGGCTGGGCGATCAGATCGGCCCGGCGGGCAACTTTGCCGGGCTGAACGACACGGCCAAATGGCTGCTGACAATCGGAATGCTGGTGGGGCGGCTGGAACTGTTGGCCGTCTACGCAATATTTACAGTTCAATTCTGGAGAGGCTGAATGAGAAGACCCCTCGGCGCACAAATCTCTCACATGCTGAAGGATCGCGGTGTTGACGTGATCTTTGGCATCCCGGGCGTCCACAATCAGGAAATGTATCGTGGGATCGAAGAGGCCGGGATCACCCATGTTCTGGCCCGGCACGAGCAGGGGGCAGGGTTCATGGCCGACGGCTATGCCCGCGCGACCGGCAAGCCCGGCGTGGCCTATGTGATCACCGGCCCGGGGCTGTGCAACATCATGACGCCGATGGGGCAGGCTTATGCGGATTCGGTTCCGGTGCTGGTGTTGTCCTCGTGCCTGGACGACACCCAGGGCACGCGCGGACAGTTGCATCAGATGAAGGATCAGCGGCTGGCGGCGGAAACGGTCGCCGACTGGTCCTGTCAGGCCAACAGCGCCGACGCGACCTATGGTCTGATCGAACGCGCCTTTGAAGAGTTCGCGCTGTCACGCCCCCGGCCCAAGCACATTCAGGTGCCGATTGCCAAACTGGTGGCCGAGGCTGATCCGGCACCGTTCCCGAACCAGCCCGCGCTGCATATGCAGGCGCTGGCCCCCGATATTGCGCCGGTGGTGTCGCTGCTGAACATCTCGAAACGGCCGCTGTTTATTCTGGGCGGCGGGGCGCGGTCGAACCTGTGGCGGCAGATCCTGACGCAGCTGGGGGCGGCCTGTTTCACCACCTATGCCGGGCGCGGCATGGCCGGGGCCGGGTATCCGCTGGATTTCGGCGCGATGCTGGCACGGCCCGGCAGCGCCGAGGTCATCGCTTCGGCCGATCTGGTGGTGGCCGTGGGCGCCGAACTGGCCGAGGTCGATCTGTGGCGGCGGGAGTTGGGCAATACCGGACATCTGGTGCGCATCGATCTGGACCCCGAGGTGCTGTCGGATCACCACCGCGCCGCGATCAAGCTGCAGGCTGATGGCGAAAGCTTTGCACAGGCGCTGCTGGCGGCCTCGGATCAGTTGAAACCGGCAACCGGCTGGACCCCGCAAGAGGTGGCCGAGGCCCGCACCCGCTGGCAGGCCGAGGTCGCGGCGGAACGTCCCGGCATCCAGCCCGTCGCCGAAGCCCTGCGTGCTGCGATGCCCGCCGACACCATGATCTATTCGGACATGACCCAATTCGCCTATGTCGCCAAAGAGCTGTGGGATATGAGCCAGCCCTATCACTGGCACCACCCGACCGGCTTCGGGACGTTGGGCTACGCTCTGCCTGCCGGTATCGGTGGGGCCGTGGCGCGGCGCGGCAAGCCAACGGCGATCATCGCCGGGGATTACGGGTTTCAATACACGCTGCAGGAATTGGGGGCGGCGGTCGAACTGGGCCTCTCACTGCCGATCATCCTGTGGGACAATGGCAAGCTGAAAGAGATTGAGGACAGCATGGTCCGCGGCCAGATCGCGCCGAATGCGGTTGTGGCCCACAACCCCGATTTCTGCAAACTGGCCGAGGCTTATGGCGTGCGCTCGGCCGCGCCGGGCGATCTGAGCGAATTGCAGGCGGCTGTCCGCGCCGCCTTTGACGCGCCGGTTCCGACGTTGATCCGGGTGACACCGGACATCGCATAAGCG
>NZ_JALCBM010000055.1:0-2351 GCF_028066395.1 Ruegeria sp. | reverse complement strand
CATCCCGACCACATTGCCGTTCTGATCAAAGACCGGGCCGCCCGCGTCGCCGGGCTGAGCCGACAGGGCCAGTCGCTTGACGCCGGTCTCTCCGTCCAAGCCACGCACATCCGCGACCTGCCCATAGGTCAGCGTCGGCGCGCCCAATGCGCCCTCATAGGAAAAGCCCGACACGGCGATTTCCGACTGGATGCGGGGCTGGTCGGCGTTGAACCCGGCAACGCTGATCGGGGCGAGGCTCTGGCTGGGGCGCAGCACCGCGATGCCCTGATCGGCGTCGGATGCGGCCACCTGAACCTCCTGATCGCCATCCAGCGTGATCCGGGTGCAGCTATCGGCAATCTCGGCAACGGTCAGGACCGAGCCGTTTGCATCGGCGAAAAAACCGGACCGTGACAGGCGCGGTTTGCGGATTTGCAGGCCCGAGACCAGATCGATCCGTTGTTCCGCATCCGCCCCTGCGGCGGCATCCAGCACCGAACCCGTGGTGGCAAAGCTGGCGCGCATGGCGGCCAGCACGCGGGCACGGCGGGCCTCATCACCTTCGGGCCAGACCAGCGTAAAGCCTTTGATCTGCCCATCACTCAGCGCGGCCTGCGTATAGGATACGACGCCGTTGCCGCGCCCTTCGATGGTAAAGCGATCCCGGCCCAGCTCTCGCGTGCCGTCGAGGGGGATGATTTCCAGCGATTGCATCACCTCATACAGCGCACGCAGTGTAGATCGGTCGCCTTGCTGGCTGATCAGTAGCACTTGTTTGTCCAGATCGGCGGTCGCGTTGAAATGCGCAAACGGTGCCTGATAGCGATCGAAGGAGACGACGCCCAGCGGCAGGTCCATGGTGATCCCGGCCTGATCATCCACATGTCGGTCCATGCCAACACTGATCAGCGGCGCGTTATAGTCATCCATCAGCGCCTGGCGTTGCAGCGTCGTCAGAACGCCGGTGTCCTCGAACCCGTTAAAGCGCTGCCAGTCCGACATCGACCGGCGGGTGCCCGCACCAAAGGCACCATCAATGGTCGAATTGTAGAACCCCGCCGCCTGCAGGGCTGTTTGCAGGTCCTTACGCTCTTGCGCGCTGAGCAGACGTTCGCTTTGCAGCGCCTGCGACCGGGTCTCTTCCCCCGGCTGCACCGACAGGCTGGTTACGGGCGCCTCGGGCTGAGGCTCAACCGGCGGGGTGATCACGCCCCGGTTCAGAACATTCGCGCCCACGGGCCAGAATTGCTGCCCCAGCGTGTTGGTGAAAGCGATGAAACTGTCCGATGGAATCTGCCCCTCGGCCCGGTAGACGCGCAGAACCTGTTCCGCGTCCGTGCGCAAATAAGGCCCGATTACAATGGCATACCAGCCGGAGTTCAAACGAAACCCGTTCACATCGGGCAGCGATTGCGCATAGGCTTGCGCCCGATCCTGCGCCTCGCGCAGCGAAGGTTGCGCCTCGACCTGAACCCAGACGCCCTGATCCTGCTGGGCAGTGGCGGCGCGCAGGCCGAAGATAAGAAACAATAGAATTGCCGTGAAAAGCCGTGTCATTTTCTGCCCGTCTTATGCAGTGTTGGAATTTGACGTCAGAGTACGCGATTTCGCGGTGCAAACGCCATGCCTGCATTACGGGGAATTTCCGGTGTGGCCGCGCAGTGACAGGGCCCGCGCATTGGCCCGTTGACGCCCTCTGGCCCCTTGCATAGGAAGGGCCAAACCCATCCGAAGCCCAAAGGGAATGTCATGACCGACCCGTCCAGCGCACCTCGTTCTTTTCAGGAGATCATCCTGCGGCTTCAGACCTATTGGGCATCCAAGGGCTGCGCCATCCTGCAACCTTATGACATGGAGGTAGGGGCAGGGACGTTCCACCCCGCCACCACCCTGCGGGCGCTGGGGTCGAAAGCGTGGGCCGCGGCCTATGTGCAGCCCTCGCGCCGTCCGACCGACGGGCGCTATGGCGAGAACCCGAACCGGTTGCAGCATTACTACCAGTATCAGGTTCTGATCAAACCCAGCCCGCCGGATCTGCAAGAGCTGTATCTGGGGTCCTTGCAGGCCATCGGCATCGACATGGACCTGCATGACATCCGCTTTGTAGAGGATGACTGGGAAAGCCCCACGCTGGGCGCCTGGGGCTTGGGCTGGGAAGTTTGGTGTGACGGCATGGAAGTCAGCCAGTTTACCTATTTCCAACAGGTCGGCGGCCATGATTGCGCGCCGGTTTCGGGTGAGCTGACATATGGGTTGGAGCGTCTGGCCATGTATGTGCTGGGCATCGACCACGTGATGGACATGCCGTTCAACGACCCGCAGTCCCCCAGCCCGCTGACCTATGGCGATGTCTTCAAACAGACCGAAGA
>NZ_JALCBM010000140.1:1718-2534 GCF_028066395.1 Ruegeria sp. | reverse complement strand
CTATAGGCGCATATATTGCTAAGAGGCTGCATGAGATTGGAGTCTGCCATTATTTTGCAGTTCCGGGGGATTACAATTTAATACTTCTTGACGAGCTGCTTAAGAATGAAAATCTAGAAATGATCGGTTGTTGTAATGAGCTTAATGCTGGTTATGCAGCTGACGGATATGCCAGAGCAAATGGGATTGCTGCTCAAGTCACAACTTTTTCAGTTGGCGGGCTTAGCGCACTAAATGCAATTGTCGGCGCTTATGCTGAAGACCTTCCTATAATTATTATTAGCGGAGGCCCCAATACTAACTCCGAAGTTGAAAACCAAAAACTGCATCACACAACTGGAAGAGTCTCGTATGGGTATCAGCGAGATATTTTTGAGTATGCAACAGAGAGCGCTGTAATTATCAAACATCTTGAGGATGCAGCATATCAAATCGATGAAGCGATCAGGCTCTGTCTACTTAAAAAGAAGCCTGTATATATCGAGGTTGCTTGTAATCTTGCAGGTCTTCCAATTTCTCATCCACACAAAAGAAACTTTGTTACCTGTCTTGCGAGCGATACTGAAGCACTAAAACAGGCAGTTAAATCAACAGTGGAATTATTAGAGACGGCAGCAAAGCCAATCTTAATTTCAGGCAGCAAGCTGAAGTCTGAGGGAGCAATCGGGTCTTTCACAGACCTCATTGATAAATCTGATTTTGCTTTTGCTTCCATGCCTCCTGCCAAGGGATTAATTTCTGAAACTCATTCAAATTACATTGGCACATACTGGGGGCCTGTATCAAGCCCTGGGACAGCTGAGATTGTGGAGTCTG
>NZ_JALCBM010000140.1:0-1708 GCF_028066395.1 Ruegeria sp. | reverse complement strand
ATTTACATCTTTAATCAATCCTGACAAAACTATATTTGCCGGGCCTGACTTTGTGAGACTTCCAAACGTTACTTACAACCATGTTATGTTAAAAGATTTTCTAGAAGAACTTTCAAAAGTTATCAAACCCAACAATGCGTCGCTTATTGCCTATAACCGTATCAAACAAGAGTTTGCCCCTGTGCCACCTGTTAATAAAGATGAAATAATTACAACTCGCAGATTATTTGCCCAAGTGCAGGATATAATCGATTCAAATACTACAGTTCTAGCAGAGACGGGTGATTCTTGGTTTAACGGCATGAAGCTTGATCTGCCTGAAGGGGCGAGTTTTGAGATACAGATGCAGTACGGCTCAATTGGATGGTCAGTAGGAGCTACTCTTGGTTACTCACTTGCATGTAAAACCGATCATAGAGTGCTTGCGTTTATTGGAGACGGTTCATTTCAATTAACAGCTCAGGAAGTTTCAACAATGATCCGTTATAAGGTCAATCCAATAATATTTCTCCTAAATAACGGTGGATATACAATCGAAGTTGAAATACATGACGGTCCTTACAATAATATTCAAAATTGGGATTATGCGGGAATAGTAGATGTGTTTAATAAGGGCGGCGGCAATGGATGGTCCACTCGCGTTGAAACTGAAGGCGGGCTTCAGAAAGCAATAAAAACAGCACTATCACATAAAGACGGTCCTTCTCTGATTGAAGTCATCTTAGACAGGGACGATTGTAGCAAGGAACTTCTTGAATGGGGATCACGTGTTGCATCTAACAACGCCCGTCCGCCGAAGGTGCTTTAATTTGAGATTTTGAAAAACATCTATTGAGATTTTGAAAAACGTTTGTACACTTTTTATGGGTGGGAAGTACCTAAAACATCCATGTAATGTTTGATTGTTCGGAGGGAGCATATCTCATTCTTGTAATGAGCGGACTTACTTGGATCCTAATTTCTACCGCCATCAGAAAACATGTCTTCCCACCCATCCTTTAATTCCCGGAACTAATTCTCTTTAAGCATTTTAATTGCCCACTCCCAAGATGGAGGGAAATCACTGCCTTTTATAAAAGCTGTGACAAATTTTCTTCCTTCTCCAAGGTAATCACGTGATTGGTCCATAGTTTCTTTATGAGCACCTGAAGAAATAAATTTCTTAAGCGACTCAGCATTTTCCCAAACAGATATTGTATAGCCTTGCTTAGCCAAAATATCAGCCCTTAATTTAAAGCCTATTAAACCATGAGACTTCTGAAGCTGGTCTTGTACTTTTTGAACATCCTTAAAGAAGGTTGGAAAATCAAGGTAACTTCTTAACGGAAGGTAAGTAATCTGAATTATGTAATCGGTTTCAGGCTCAGGATTAATTTTAAACGGAGATATCCAAGGTGTTTCAGGCATAGGTATAATAATTTACAGAATTCTATAGAACTTTCACACTAAGATTAAAAACAGGAGATATTAGATGAGCCAAAGAACTGCACTAATAACAGGCGGAGCCAGAGGGATTGGAAAACAGATTGCACTTGAGCTTGCCAGACAAGACTGGAACATCTCAATTTGCTACAGAACAAGTGAAGATGACGCTAATGATACTATCAAAATGATTGAGGAAATAGGACCCCGAGGCTATGCTGAAAAATGTGACGTTTCAGACCCCGAGGCAGCACAGGCATTAGTAAAAAAGGTAGAAAAAGAATTT
>NZ_JALCBM010000004.1:113366-125174 GCF_028066395.1 Ruegeria sp. | reverse complement strand
AAAGGCCGGTCATACACTAACAATCAAATTGGACCACTCAAGTGGGGCTGATCATAGGTATCGGATACTTTCTGAATATCGACTATGGTGGTCGTCGCAGTGTTCCTCGATACAACGGCAATTCCAAGCGATGTTCTTTGCCCAGGCGACCATCAAAGACCGGGCCGCTATCTGTCATTCCGTAGCTGCGATAAACGGACAGGGCGGTGACGTTCTCCGCATCAACCGCCAGTTGGAGGCGCTCCACGTCTGGCCATTCTGACCGAATTCGATCTACGCAAAGGCCAAAGCACCTTTTGCCCAACCCCTTACCTTGCCAGGGTTTTGCGATCTTGAAGCCGTGCAACGAGATCGCATTCAAACCCACCCAATCCGGAGCTGCTGGCGGCACTTTCAAAATCACGATCCCGATTGGGTCTGAATCGCAAAAGAACGCAAAGCACCGCGCATTACGCCCAATGCCTGCGTGAAATTGGGACAGGCTGTCGGCAAAGCTGCCGCCAAACTCGGCTTGTTCCAACGTAACCTGCAACCTCGCAATCTCCGCCAGGTCAGTTGATGTTAGGTCTGCGCAATCTTTCATTCGGATGTTCAAGGGCATTTCGGCGGTTTCACTCGATTTCTACGGTGCGCTGAATTTCGGCCGTGCAACGCAAGATCACGACCCTATACAATTGCGCCAACGGCCTCATCATGTTTGCTTGCGGCGCGCATAATTGCGAGAGGCTTTGGCCCGATTTCCGCAGGTTTCCATGATGCACCACTTGCGGCGGGCATTTTTTGTTTCGTCAAGAAACAGCCATCCGCAATCGGAGCCAGGGCACTTCTTCACACGCGCCAGTTCGCGCGCATCGCTGAATATCGAAAGGGCCGAGATCGCGATCAAACCCAGCAATGGTTGTTGGCGTAGGTTTTCGGTTGAGCTACCAGACAGGCCCTTGAGGTCACGCATGTATTGATCAAGGTTCAGATTTATCAGTCGCGCAGGGTCCATGAACGCAGAACGCAGGTTCGATCTGAACTCATGGATGGTCTCGACTGATGAAGGGCAAAGCGCATTGGGTAGCCCAAGCGTCTGCGCCCACAGGTCTAAATCAGCGGTCGTTTCAATTTTCTCGTGCAGGACCTGATTGTCGTCCGTCCAGTTTGCCGTGTTCAGGAAATCCAGTGCCAGCCTTCCTGCAATCGGTCGAACGATGGAGTGTGTACTATAGGTCATGCAAGCTTCTAACCTCTGTAGGGGTTGACTGGCAACACGATCCATATCTAACCTGCATTATGGTTAGAATCGCCAAATCCGATACTTCCCCTGAAAACAGTGGGTTTATCCTGACTTGGCAAGGAACCCTGCGCGGCGTGCTGCGGCTGGCCCCCATATCCATCTTTGTCATACCGTTTGGTGTCGGCTTTGGAGTGGCGGCCATTGAAAACGGGCTGAGCGTCCTTCAGACCATGGTGATGAGCGCACTTGTTTTCTCGGGCGCGGCACAGTTCGCGTCTCTGGATTTCTGGCCTGAACCTGTTGATCTAGTCTCACTCGCGCTGGTCATGTTCGCTGTAAATGCGCGTCATATTATGACAGGGGCGGCTCTTTCACCGTGGTTGAGTCAGTTGTCTCTTCGATCAAGGTGGTTCGCGCTGGCTTTGCTTAGTGATCCGAATTTTGCCGATAGCAGACCTGCTTTCCAATCTGGCGAAAAAGATGCGGGTATCCTTTTAGGCGGGGGGCTGATCCTGTGGTTGAACTGGGTGTTCGGAACAGCTCTGGGCGCTGTTGCTGGCGCCAAAATTGGTAACTTGCAGGCCTATGGATTTGACGTGGTTATGGTCTGCTTTTTTGCTGCGTCGATCACGGGGCGGCTGAACCAGCGTTCAGCTATCATCCCAGCTGTTCTGGCCTCCTGTATTGCCGTTGCAACATTGAACTGGCTTCCCGCGGGTTGGAACATCGTCGTTGCAGCCTTGACCGGAGGCTTTTGGGGCGTCGTAGCGTATGGCAAGTGAACTGACGCCATGGGCTGCTATTCTGGTGATAGCATCGGTCACGTTTCTCAACCGGATCGCAGGCCCTATCATGATGAAACACATAGAAACATCGGCCAAAGTGGAACGGTTTCTCGATGCAATGTCGGTATCCGTAGTGGCCGCACTCGTTGCATCCATCTTGGCACAGGGCGGCTGGCGTGAAGTGATAGCTGTAGGAATCTCAGCTATGGTGATGATGCGATTCACAAGCGCGGTCTGGGCAATGGTGGCCGGAATAGGCGCGGCAGCAGTTTGGTTTGGTGTATTCTCCTGACAACCGCAAAACGACTGTATCTGCAGAGCGTATGCGGATATTTTCGTAAACGCAACGAATGCTGGGATTGTCCGCGTTCTGTGCGTCCGCTTGTGTTGAGATTTTGCGGTCGCAGCGAATGGCCGGTTCAACGGGTCGCGACGCAGCATCTCGACAGGGTAGTGGAGGTCGGCTTTGGGCCGTCCTTGGCCGTGCAAACGGGTCTCAGGCCCACATGCTGCATCCTCCCCGATGGCAGCAACGAGCCCAAAGTGCGAGGTGCCGCAGGCTGGACGAATGGCCGCTTACAATGTCGGAGCGCAAACCAAGATTTGCTCAATTGCTACGTTCACTATGCTCGTGCGCAAGAATCCCCATGATCCAATCATCATGCCACGCACCGCTTACCCAAGCGGCTTGTCGTTCTGTACCCTCGTGAACAAAACCACACGACAGATAGCAGCGAATTGCGCGCCTGTTGTACGATAAGACTCGCAAGTCTACGCGATGTAGTCCCATTTCCGCAAAGGCATGGTCGAGAGTTTGGGTAATAGCTTCGCGCCCAATTCCGCGCCCAAGATGAGCTTCACCAAGAAGCCCGATTGCAAGGCGCGCACGTCTGTCCTGCTTGTCTAAACTATGCAACCGAACTTGCCCGACTGGCTCACCCCCATTGACGATAATCTTGGAATACGGGTGGTCACGCAACCACTCAAGCCAACGTTTTGATCGTTCCATATCGGGTTTCGGCAAGCTGTCTGTTTCACCGCCATACATGCGAACAATTTCGGGGCTTGGAGCATAGGAGAAATGTACCAATGCATCTGCATCTACAGGGTCGCGAAGTTCGACCAGAGAACTGGGATTTCTCACTACATCAGCCTCTTTCTGATAATGGCTGCCCTATCCTATGTTTGGGCGTTGATGAACGCAAATCGGAAGCAAACGTTAGCGCATTTGCGGCGAAAGGTCAGCTCTTCCCGCGATCTGTAAGTTCACCATATGTCAGATTTCGCTACTGCGGCGAATGTCCGCAATGCGGGCTGCGACCGCAGCATTTGAACACGGTGCTTAAGGTCGGCTCTGGGCCGTTCGTTCAAAAATTGAGACTTGAACTGGCAACACTTCAGGCAACCAGAGGCAACTTTAGTTGGCGGAAAGGTAAGTTAATTGGTCAAAAGGCAAAATATCTCTGCATTTGACAGCTGAAAATGTTGGTCGGAGTGAGAGGATTCGAACCTCCGACCCCTGCCTCCCGAAGACAGTGCTCTACCAGGCTGAGCTACACTCCGACCGTGGCGGGTGATCTATACCCGGTCCTTTGGATGTGCAAGAGGGTTTTTGATGCAATCCGACGGCTAATGGATCTGTTTGCTGCAAGCCAGAGGGGTCAAGCCTGTCAGGGCAGGGGATCGGTCTTGTAAAGACGGATTTTGGTGCCGCCGTGATCAACCACCGGGCCCGGGGGCAGAAGAGGCAGGCGGGTGGCGCGGGCCAGAGAGGGGGTGCTGGTGACGATACCGACCCGCCAGCCATGAAAACGGGTCAACAGGGTCTTGCCGAGGCTGCCATACAGTGATCGCAGGCGTTTTTCGTCACCGATCCGGGCACCGTAGGGTGGGTTGACGATGACTAAACCCGCTGGCCCCTCGGGCGGTTTGATGTCGCTGACGGCGCGCTGATGGAATTGGGTGATGTCGGCGACACCGGCACGGGCGGCATTTGTCGTTGCAGCCTCGATCGCACCGGCGTTGCGGTCCGAGCCGCGGAAGATGAGCCCGGAGGGGTTGGTATCCTCAGACACACGCATCTGTTGCCAGATCTCCGGGTCGTAGGTCACCAGATCCTCGAACGCAAATCGGCGGGCGCGGCCGGGCAGCAGGCCCGAGGCGATCTCGGCGGCTTCGATCACGAATGTGCCGGACCCACACATCGGGTCCAGCACCGGCTCAGCCCCGTCAAAACCGCAGTCACGCAGGAACATGGCGGCCATGGTTTCGCGCATCGGGGCTTTGGCGACGGCGGATTTGTGGCCGCGTTTGTGCAAGGGCTCACCGGATGTGTCGACCGAAAATGTGCAGAGATCCTTTTCAATCCGCAACAATACGCGCAGAGAGGCCTCGGAAGACACCGGGGCACCAAGCGTTTCGGAAATGGCGTTCTCGACCCGCTGGCGCGCGGCCCCGGCGTGATAGATTCGGGACTTGCGGCAGGTGGCCTCGACCTTGACCGGGATATCCGGGCGCAGGACATCCGACCACGGGAACTTGCGCGCGCGTTTGTCGAGCTGCGCCAGATGCACTGCCGGAAACCCGCCCAGACGCACCAGCACCTTGTTGGCCCCGCGCAACACCAGATTGGCGCGCCAGACCTCGGGCCAGCCACCTTTGCAGATGACGCCTCCGGGAACGGCGCGAGCGCTCGCGAATCCGTTTTGAACGGCCTCGGCACAGAGCGGCGCTTCGAGCCCAGGCGTGGCGATCAGAAAAATCTCAAGGTCTTCGGCATGATCCATTTCGGCTGCTTACACCGGATGATCGCGCGGCGCGACAGGCAAATTGCGCTGGTCAAACCACGGGCCAATGCCGCACATTCAGGGGAAAGTGATCTAAAGCGGCGAGATTCGTCGCGAACCGATTTGCGTTTGCAGCGATCCCCGCGTAAAGGAGCCGTGGCGGATTTTGCATCTGCGGCGTGGCGCCGTGCCCGG
Organism: Ruegeria sp.; assembly: GCF_028066395.1. GTDB lineage: Bacteria > Pseudomonadota > Alphaproteobacteria > Rhodobacterales > Rhodobacteraceae > Ruegeria. Next base: position 120,186 of record NZ_JALCBM010000004.1, on the reverse strand, counting down.
TCATCAGGACGGGGCAGGGCGCTACAGGCCCGGGCCGCGAAAGACAAACACAACAGCCTGAAACAGGTGGCTCAAGAAAACAGCTTGGAAGACCATAGCGACATGCACAGTTTCAAACTGAAAAAAGGGTTGGACCTGCCGATAGAAGGCGCACCCGATCAGACCATTCAGCCGGGGCCGGCCTATTCCACAGTGGCCGTATTGGGGGCCGATTACATTGGCCTGAAACCCCGGATGCTGGTGCAGGAAGGCGACGAGGTGCAGCGCGGCACACCGGTCTTCTGCCACAAGGATGCACCCGATGCGATGATGGTCGCGCCGCTCAGCGGTAAGGTCGTGGCGATCAATCGCGGCGCCCGGCGGGTGCTGCAAAGCGTGGTGATCGAGGTGTCAGACGCCAACGACACCGGCGTGGATTTCTCGGGCGTGGGCGATGCTGACACAGCCGAGGGTGTGACCGCCAAACTGTGCGCCGCCGGTCTGTGGACCGCATTTCGCACCCGGCCCTATTCGAAAATGCCGGAACCGGGCAGCGAACCTGCGGCGATTTTCGTCACCGCGATGGACACCGACCCGCTGGCCCCCGATGCCGCGCTGATCATCGGTGATGCGGGTGACGCCTTTGCCGCCGGGCTGGCCGCCGTTTCGCACCTGACCGAGGGCAAAACTTATCTGTGTCATCAGGATGGGACCTCGATCCCCGGGGGCGATCTGTCGGGCGTTGAAGTTGCGGCGTTCTCTGGCCCGCATCCGGCGGGGTTGGCGGGAACGCATATCCATTTTCTTGAACCGCTGGCGGGTGACAAGCAGGTCTGGACCATCGGCTATCAGGATGTGATCGCCATCGGTCGTCTGATGCAGACCGGGCATCTGGACCCCAATATCGTGATTGCCCTGTCTGGCCCCGGCGCACGTCAGCCGCGTCTGATCCGCACGGTCATGGGGGCCTCGACCGATGATCTGACACGGGACGAAGTCGCTGTCGACGGCACGGCGCGGGTCATTTCCGGTTCGGTCCTGTCGGGAAACCATGCCGAAGGCCCGACTGCCTATCTGAACCGGTTCGCCCGCCAGATCACCATCATCCGCGAGGATCATGACCAGATCCCCATGGGCTGGATTCGTCCGATGCCCTCGAAATTCTCGGTGCAGCCGGTGTTGGGATCAGCTTTTACCAAAAAGCTTTATGCCTTCACCTCGAACCTGAACGGTGGACGCCGCGCCATGGTGCCCACCGGTGTGTTCGAAGAACTGATGCCGCAGGATTACCTGCCCACGCAACTGCTGCGCGCGCTGTTGGTGATGGACACCGACACCGCGCAAGCACTGGGCGCGCTGGAGCTGGACGAAGAGGATCTGGGCCTTGTCGGCTTTGCCTGTCCTGCGAAATATGAATACGGGCTGGCGCTGCGCGACTGCCTCAGCAAGATTGAAAAGGAGGGCTGAGCCACATGGGTTTGCGCAGCTTCTTTGATCGGATCGAGCCGAACTTTACCAAGGGCGGCAAGTACGAGAAGTATTTCCCCATCTACGAGATGGTCGAAAGCTTTATCTACACGCCGAAAACCGTCACCACCGTCGCCCCGCATGCGCGGTCCTATGTGGATATGAAGCGGATCATGACCTATGTCGTGATCGCCACGATCCCCTGCATCCTGTTCGGGATGTGGAATACGGGCTATCAGGCGAACTCGGCCATTGCGACGCTGGGACCGGATGCGGCCACGGGTTGGCGGATTGCGCTGTTGCAGATGTTCGGCATCTCGCTGGACCCTGCGAGCCTGTTTGCCAACGTAATGCACGGGTTGCTGTACTTCCTGCCGATCTACATCGTCACACTGGTCGCGGGCGGTATTTTCGAGGTCATCTTCGCCACCGTGCGCGGGCATGAGGTGAACGAAGGTTTCCTTGTGACCTCAATGCTTTACACGTTGATCATGCCAGCTACGACCCCGCTGTGGCAGGTGGCGCTGGGGATCATCTTCGGCGTCGTGATTGGTAAAGAGGTGTTTGGCGGCACCGGCAAGAACTTCCTCAACCCCGCGCTTGTGGGCCGGGCGTTCCTGTATTTCGCCTATCCGGCGCAGATGTCGGGGGACGCGGTCTGGACCCCGGTTGACGGTTTCTCGGGTGCGACCGCGCTGGCGGTGTCGGCAGCCGATGGCTATCAGGCGCTGGCCGCCGATGGCATCACCTGGTGGACTGCGTTCTACGGCACCATTCAGGGCAGCTTTGGTGAGACCTCGACCTTGGCCTGTCTCATCGGTCTGGCCTTCCTGCTGATCACCAAGATCGCCAATTATCGCCTGATTGTGGGCTGTCTGGCTGGGACCATCGCCTTTACCTGGTTGCTGAACCTGATCGGGTCGGACACCAACCCGATGTTCGCGATGCCGTGGTACTGGCACGTGGTTCTGGGCGGCTATGCCTTTGGTCTGGCCTTCATGGTCACCGAGCCCGTCTCGGCCAGCCATACGAATGTGGGCCGCTACGTCTATGGCGCGCTGATCGGTGTCATGGTTGTGATGATCCGTGTCGTCAATCCGGCCTTCCCTGAAGGCATGATGCTGGCCATTCTGTTCGGCAATGTCTTTGCTCCGCTGATCGACTATTTCGTCGTTCAGGCAAACATCAAACGGAGGGCGCGTCGCCATGTCTGATACGCAATCCCCAGAACCCAAAGGCGCGATTGCCAAGTTTCTGGCGGCCTCGCCGGATTCGGTCGGCAAGACGATCTTTGTCGCCGTCGCCGTCTGCCTTGTTGCTTCGATGGTCGTGTCCGCCGCCGCCGTCAGCCTGCGCCCGGTGCAGGAAGCGAATGCACTGAAGGACAAGCAGGTCAACGTCTTGCAGGTGGCGGGCGTCTATGAGCCCGGCATCAACGTGACCGAAGCGTTCGCCGCGTTTGAGCCGCATGTGCTGGAACTGACCTCCGGCGATTTTGTCGATGATCAGTTCGACCCGGCCACGTTCGACGATCTGGCCGCCGCCAGCGATCCTGACCTCAGCGTTGCTTTGGATGACGACCCGGCAGGCATTGGCCGTCAGGCCAAATACCGTGTGATCTATCTGCTGCGTGACGATGCGGGTGATCTGGACAAGGTGATCCTGCCGCTGCACGGCTATGGCCTGTGGTCCACGCTCTATGGCTTTATCGCGTTGGAGAATAACGGCAACGACATCTTTGGCCTACAATTCTATCAGCACGGCGAAACCCCCGGTCTGGGGGCCGAGGTCGACAACCCGCGCTGGAAAGCGCTGTGGAACGGCAAGAAACTGCGTGACGACGCAGGTGATCTGCGGATCACCGTCGCCAAATCGCAACCCGCTGCTGGCGCTGACTTCTATGTCGACGCGCTGGCCGGGGCCACGCTGACCTCGGTCGGGGTCGATAATCTGGTGAAATTCTGGATGGGTGACGCGGGCTACGGTCCGTTCCTGGCCAAACTGCAAGCAGGAGAGTTCTGATGTCCCAGACAAAGAAAGAGCTGTTGGTCGATCCGCTGGTCGACAACAACCCGATCACCCTGCAGGTGCTGGGCATCTGTTCGGCGCTGGCGGTGACGTCCTCGCTGCAAGTGGCCTTTGTGATGGCGCTGGCGGTGACCTTCGTGACCGGTTTTGCATCAATGTTCATCTCAATGCTGCGCAACCAGATCCCGGGCTCGATCCGGATCATCGTGCAGATGGTGATCATCGCCTCGCTGGTGATCCTGGTGGATCAGATCCTCAAGGCATACGCCTTCCAGATTTCGAAAACCCTGTCGGTTTTCGTCGGCCTGATCATCACCAACTGCATCGTGATGGGCCGTGCCGAGGCATTTGCCATGAAAAACCCGCCGATGGCCTCGTTCATTGACGGTGTCGGCAACGGGCTTGGCTATGGTCTGATCCTGTTGCTGGTGGGCTTTATCCGCGAACTGTTCGGTTCGGGCAGCTTGTTCGGCGTGACCATCCTGCAAACCGTAAACAATGGCGGCTGGTATGTGCCCAACGGCTTGCTGCTGCTGCCGCCTTCGGCCTTCTTCGTGATCGGCCTGCTGATCTGGGCCTTCCGCACATGGAAGCCGAACCAGGTCGAAGAACGTGAATACAAAATCCAGCAGGTAGAGGCGCACTGATGGAAGGGCTTATCTCTCTGGCCGTAAAGGCCATCTTTGTCGAAAACCTCGCGCTCAGCTTCTTTCTGGGGATGTGTACTTTCATCGCCGTGTCCAAGAAGATTTCTACCGCGCTGGGCTTGGGCATTTCGGTCATGGTCGTGCAGGCAATCACCGTGCCGACCAACAACCTGCTGCTCAGCTATCTGCTGAAACCCGGTGCTTTGGCTTGGGCGGGCTTCCCGGATGTGGACCTGACCTTCCTCGGCCTGATCTCATATATCGGCGTGATTGCGGCGATGGTTCAGATTTTGGAAATGATCCTCGATAAGTATTTCCCGCCGCTTTACAACGCGCTGGGAATCTTCTTGCCACTGATCACGGTGAACTGCGCCATCCTTGGCGGCTCGCTGTTCATGGTGGAACGCGACTACAACTTTGCCGAGGCCGCGACATATGGCGTGTCCTCGGGCTTTGGCTGGGCGCTGGCGATCACCGCGATGGCGGGCGTTCGGGAGAAGCTGAAATACTCGGACATTCCCGATGGTCTGCAGGGACTGGGGATCACCTTCATCACCGCAGGGCTGATGGCGATGGCCTTCATGTCCTTCTCGGGCGTGAAACTGTAAGGAGGGGCGCATGGAAACCTTTAGCCTAGGCGTCGTCCTTTTCACCCTGATCGTCATCGCGCTGGTCGCGATCATCCTGGCGGCACGTTCAAAACTGGTCTCGACCGGGGATGTCAACATCACCATCAATGGCGAGAAAACCATCTCGGTTCCCGCTGGCGGCAAATTGCTGCAAACTCTGGCAGCCGAGAAGCTGTTTGTGCCGTCGGCTTGTGGCGGCGGCGGCACCTGCGCGCAATGCCGGGTCAAGGTGCATTCGGGCGGCGGGTCCATCCTGCCGACCGAAGAAAGCCATATCACCAAGCGCGAAGCTGCCTGCGGCGACCGCCTGTCCTGTCAGGTTGCGGTCAAGCAGGACATGAATATCGAAGTCCCCGAAGAGGTCTTTGGCGTCAAGAAATGGGAATGCACGGTGCGGTCGAACGAGAACGTCGCGACCTTCATCAAGGCGCTGACGCTGGACCTGCCCGAAGGCGAGGACGTGAATTTCCGCGCCGGTGGTTACATCCAGATCGAGGCCCCCGCGCACCAGCTGGCCTATACCGATTTCGATATCGAAGAGGAGTACCGCGAGGATTGGGATCGCTTCAATCTGTGGCAGTACAAATCCGTCGTGGCTGAGCCGATTGAGCGCGCCTATTCCATGGCCAACTATCCGGATGAAAAGGGCATGATCATGCTCAACGTCCGGGTTGCTTCGCCGCCTCCGGGCTCCGAAGGTATCCCGGCGGGTCAGATGTCGTCCTATATCTTCAACCTGAAACCGGGCGACAAGGTCACGATCTCGGGTCCGTTTGGTGAATTCTTCGCCCGTGAGACCGAGAAAGAGATGGTCTTCATCGGCGGTGGCGCTGGCATGGCCCCGATGCGCAGCCACATCTTTGACCAGCTCAAGCGTCTTGAGAACCGCAATCGCAAGATCAGCTTCTGGTACGGCGCCCGCTCGAAGAAAGAGATGTTCTTTGTCGAGGATTTCGACAATCTGGCGAAAGAGTTTGACAATTTCGAATGGCATGTCGCCCTGTCGGACGCCCAGCCCGAGGATGACTGGAAAGGTTATACCGGCTTCATCCACAACGTCTTGTTCGAGGAATACCTCAAGAACCACCCGGCGCCCGAGGATTGCGAGTTCTACATGTGTGGCCCGCCGATCATGAACCAGTCGGTCATCAACATGCTGCTGGATCTGGGTGTGGACCGCGAAGACATCATGCTCGACGATTTCGGCGGGTAAGAAACGAAAAACCGACGCTCAAGAGGGCGCCGGTTTTCAGTTGCGGACATCTATGCCCAGAACCGCCTGAATGGCGGTTGGCGGGTCCACGGATTGCGCGCGCATGTGATCCTGAACCTCTCGCAGTTTCGCATCGACCAGATACCGGTACCAGAACCCCTGCAGCACATGGAACCGCCGCCCCTGCGGGCTGTCGAGCAGCCCCAGCCGAAAGACGAACCGCCACAGGAAATAGGCCCCGGCGCGCAGCCCGAGGGGCAGACGGGCGTAGATCACCTCTTTGATCCAACGTTTGCGCCGGGCCTGCGGGCCCGTCGCTTGGGCTATCGTCTCCTGCGGCAGGAAGTGATGGCGCAGGTTCAGCAGGTCCACCACCTCGCGATTTGCATAGGCGTTGTGTTTGTCGATCCACCAATCCAGCGGTTTCAGGTTGTCGTCCAGAATATACCCCGTGAACCGTGCCGTTTTGCCTTGAACCACGATATGTTCGTCCATCCAGCGGTCTTCGCACCGGCCCGCAGACGCGCGGAACAGGCGCAGGACCTCAATGGGGAACACGCCACCCCGACGTATCGGGTCACCCATGAAATTCATGTGTCGCCGGACATGAACTCCATGAATTTCTGGCCCGAGGGTAGGGAGCTTACGTGAAATCTCGGCGTGTAATTCGGGGCTGACGACCTCATCCGCGTCCAGCCGCATGATCCAATCCGAGCGCCCCCCGACCTGATCCAGCGCCCAGTTGAACTGATCCGCGTAGTTGCGCCAAGGGTGTTGCAGCACCTCGGCCCCCAGATCAGCTGCAATCCGGCAGGTCGCATCGGTCGAGCCGCTGTCCACGACGACGACCCTGTCAG
>NZ_JALCBM010000004.1:109911-113266 GCF_028066395.1 Ruegeria sp. | reverse complement strand
GCAATCCGGCAGGTCGCATCGGTCGAGCCGCTGTCCACGACGACGACCCTGTCAGCCACCGGCTGGACCGAGGCGATGGCGCGTGCAATGTGCAGCGCCTCGTTGCGGGTCAGGATGATAACGGTCAGCATTCGGACAGCGCACGCGCCGGATTGCCGACAACCGTCCGCCCTCCGGGCACCGATTTCATCACCACCGCCCGCGCGCCGACGATTGCCCCCTGACCGACTGTCACACCGGACCCGATGAAAGCCTCAGCCGCGACCCAGCTGTCTGGTCCAATATGAATAGGCGGCGTCAGCAAAGGCCGGTCGGCTCGGCGATGGTCATGCGTCCCCGCGCATAGATGCGCACCCTGCGAGATTGTGGCTCGGGTCCCGATCTCAATCCGGCCCAAAGCATAGAGGATGGCCCGATCCCCCACCGCGCATTCCGTACCCAGTGTCAGGTTCCACGGCATGGTGATCCGAACTGTCGGGTAAATATGCGCTTGCGCCCCGACGGACGCGCCGAACCGGCGCAGCAGCCACCGTCGCCAGCCCCAAAGGGGACGCGGGCTGAGGCGGAACAACGGCGTGGCGAAAGCCCACAGAACCCGGGCCATCTGAAGATGGCGAGGGTATTTGCGTGCTGCGCGGTTGGCCGAGATATCGGTCACAACAGGCTTTCGTAGAACTCCAGCATCCGCACCGCGCGCGGAGCCCATCCGTGGTGGCTCTGCACATAGGCGCGAGCTTTTTCGCGCTTGTCCGGGGCAGGGGGTTGGGTCAGAGCCTGCGCCAATGCCTCTGCCGTTCGGGGCGCGCGCAATGCGGCCCGGGCCTGTACCGGGCCATCGGTGATTGAGCCCTCGGTTGCGATCAAAAGCCCTCCGGCAGCCATGGCTTCCAGCGCCGCGTTTGAGTTGTTTTCGAACTCTGACGACATCACCACCGCGTCCGCCGCCCGCAACCACTGGTGTTTGATTTCGGAATAGACCGGCCCGTGGCAGTGGACCCGGTCGGCAATGCCCAGATCATCGGCAAGGTTTTGCAGCCGCGCGGTGTCTCCGCCATCCGGCCCCACCAGATGCAGCCGCGCTGCCACACCCCGGTCCAGCAACAGGCTCAAGGCTCTGACCTGCAGGTCGATCCCCTTGATCCGGGCGATCCGGCCCAGAAACACAAGGTTCTTTTCCCGCGCCGCCTGTCCGAACAACTGTGAGCGTAGTGCGGCTTGCGGGCTACCCAGCGCAGGCAGATCAACCCCATTGTCGATGATGACCGAAGGCCGCCCCAAGGTGCCGAAACTGGCTTTTGCCTCGGCCTTCGTCTGAAAATGAAACCCCGACACACCCGCCAATTGTCGCCGCCCGCCCAGCGCCGCGAATACCGCCTTAGCCCGCCCCGAAGACTGCGCCATCGCTTGCCTCTGCAAACTGCCGCGCGGGGACAGAACCGCGGGTTTTCCGGCCCGCCGCGCCAGTGCAATCATGACCGAAGCAAAACCGTTCCAATAGGAATGCACATGCACCACATCTGCGCATCGGACCACCTGTGCCATGCGGACAATCGCGCCGGGGGCGGGACACCAGAACCGGCGGTTGACATGGCGCATGTCGTGCCGATTCACCCGTGCGCCCAGATCAGGTTCTTGCCGATCCCGTCCGCAGATCAGCCCCACCTTTCCCGGCGCGCAGTTGGACATGGCGGTGATCAACCCGGCAACGCTCTGACTGGGGCCGCCGTGATGCAGGGCGATTGAGGGGATGGCATGCAGCACATTCAGAACACGCGCGGATGCTTGCGGGGCGCTTTGGTGTTTCACGGCAGTCCCAGCATTTCCGCAAGGTGAGGATCGGCCCCCAGCATATTCAGCCGCTGCAATTCGGTCTGTATCAGACTGTTGGCCTCGGTCGAGAACCAGTTGAACCTGCGTGCAGTGTCCGGGGTGGATGTGGTTGGCGCCCTCCGACCCGACGGTCGATTGGCCACAAGCGCCGCCAGCCGGGGGCGATCGCAATGCCCGTCGATCCGCCCAATGCGCTGCGCCAGTTCGTCGGTCATGGCGTCAGGATCGGCGGTATAGGTCAGGATCGCCTTGGCCCCGTATCGTGAAACGGCGCGGGCGATGTGATCCGCCCAGGGGCAGGGGGCCTCGTACGGGCGATTGAGTTCGGCTTGCAGAAAGTCCGTGAACCGCGCCCGGTCCTGTGGGGTGGGGCATGTGATGCCATAGCGTTTGACGAAGAGGGACGGGAACAGTTGAAACGGTGAGCGCACCATGTAGAACACCCGCTGCATTCCGCCCAGCCGCAGGTCATGGCCATGCAAGACCTGAGGGTAGAATTGCGGCCAGCCGTAGTGTCTGGGCACGGGCAGGTCGTAATAACCCGCCAATACTGCGCTGATCCACGACGTGCCGGACCGAGGATAGCCGCATACGGCCACCGAATGCCCGCGCCCCAGCGACGCGCAATAGGCCCGCGTGGCGTGGCTCGACACCCCGCGCGCCAGCCATTGCAACCGCCCTTTTCTGGCGTCGCGGACGGGGCGGATCACCACGCCCGTTGCCCCTGAACCCGTCGCAGGGTGGCATGCAGAATGGCGCGCGCCAGCAGCAGCACGACGGGCAGGGTCAGCATCCGGTTCACCGCCTGCACCCCGTAATACATCGTGTAAAAGCTGGACGCCGCCACCAGCAGGACCAGCGTGACCGTCACCGTGTCCTCTGAGCGTTGCGCCAGCCGGTCCAGCCAGGCGGCCAGTGCCCCGAAATAGGTGGCGATCAGGATCAGGGCAGGGACCCCTCCGACAAAGTAGAGCTCGGCCGGGACGAAGAACCCGCCGCCATGTACGACGAATTCCGACAGCATGAGCGGGCCGTTATAGAGCGTCGCGCCAAGCCCGCGCAAAAGGCCCGAGGGGATGACCTGCACCCATAGGGTTGCGAGGAACTCGGCGGCACTGCCTGTGAAGGTCTGATAGCCCGACAAGTGGATCGAGATCGCGTGGAACATATGGGCGACCGATTGCGGCAGCAGATCGATCTCGGCCAGATAGTTGCCTTGCGCCGAAGGTGTCTGCATCCCCCACGAACGCAGATACGAGATCTGATCGAGCGCGATCAGCAACACAGCCGCAAGCACTCCGGTGCGCAGAACGTCGCGCCAGCCTATGCGGGGCAGGCGGGCGAGGTGGAACCCGTAGGCGCCAACCAGCAGGAACAGCAGCGATCCGCGATCTCCGGCCAGAAGGTAGTGGAGGACGATCAGCCAGAAAATGGTGCCCGCAAGCCTGCGATGCCGCCCGGTTTCACGCGCCCGGTTGAAGCCGATCAGAAGCAGCAGATTGGCCGCCGCGCCTGCTCCGCCCAG
>NZ_JALCBM010000004.1:78898-109811 GCF_028066395.1 Ruegeria sp. | reverse complement strand
CCCGGACCTGTTCGATCTGTCCTGTTGCATCGATGGCCAGAACATATGCCGCATAGGCCAGCAGCGTTGCCAGCATGCAGGCGGTGACCAGACGCCTTCTGAACCCGTTGCGCAGTACCACGACGACAAGCAAGGCCAGCAATGGCAGTTGATATTGTGGCAGGGTGATCATGCGGCACGCAAGCGCGGCACCCCGGCGCGGATCATGGACCAGAGCAGGAACAGGCCGGACTGGGCGACCTGCGCCGCCACCACGCCCCAAATCCCGAATTGCAATGCCCCCAGACAGATCAGCGTGACACCCAGCAAGGCGGTCGTGATGCGTGGACGCAACAGGGCGGCGCTGTTCATCGTTCCGAACAGGCGCAACACCACCAGATCCGCTGTGGCCGTGAAACCGGCCGTCAGGACCAGCCACGGTAACAGGGCCGAGGCTGCCTGATATTCGGGGGCAACCAGAACCGCGACGATCTGCATGTGAAACAGGGTGGTGATTGCAAAGGCGAGCCCAGTCAATCCCATTGCCCACCGTGTTGCACTCCATAGTCCGGACAAAGCGGCCAGCTTGTCGTTTTCCAGACGATCGAACAGGCGCGGGGAGAGAAATCGCAGGAGGGCGCTCATGCCGATGCGGACCGGACCCAGCGACATCTGCGCCGCAACCGTATAGAGCGCCAGCGCGTGGGCCCCGGCAAAACCCTGCAACGCCCAGCGATCTGCCACCAACAGAACCCAGGTGAAAGGCGCCCAGATGTAAATCGGCCCGGCAAAGCGAGAGAAAACCTGATCCATGGGCGCATGGTTTTCGGATGCGAGCTGCATCCGCCAAACCCCCTGCCAGACAAACAGCGAGAGCAACACCAACAGGCTGGCCGAGGCATAGGCGGCAAACAAAACTGGTACGCTCGGGCTGGCGAGATAGGCGACCAACAGGACCAGCGCCACTTTCAAAACAGCATCCGCCGCCTGATGCAAAGCCACCAGCCGCCGGGCACGGGTTGCGTTGCCGAAGGCGATCAGGGTGCTGAGTGCGCCATTCAACAGTGAATAGGGTAAGACAACAGCGAGCAGCAGTGCCCAATCCGGGCGGCCTATTACCCAGATCAGCCCTGCCAGCGTGCCTAAGACAATCGACCACAGCCCCGACACGTGCAGAAATCTGCGCCGGGCGCTGGTGCGATAGGCCACAAGCCCTCCGTACCGGGGGGCCATCGCATAAATCCGGGTGATCGCGTGGTTCAACCCGCCATAGACCACCACCTGACCAAAGCTGAACAGGGTCATGGCAAGGGCCAGCTGCGCATAGGCTGCCGGGTCCAGAAGCCCGGTCTGGACACGCAGCAGGGCCAGCCCGCCGACCAGCAGGCAAAGCTGGCCAGAGGCAACCCAGAACGCCTCGGCGCGGGTGGTCAGAGGGCGCCTCGGGCCATGTCAAACAGCGGTGTCACTTGCCGTGATAGTCGCGGAACCATTCGACGAAACGGGCAATGCCGTCCTTGAAATCGGTCTGTGGGCGATAGCCCGTCAGGCGTTGTAGCAGGTCGGTATTGGCCCAGGTCGCCGGGACATCGCCCATCTGCATCGGCATGTAGTTGCGGATGGCTTTCTTGCCGACCGCTTCTTCGATGGCATCAACGAAATCCAGCAGGCGCACCTTGTCGCCGTTGCCGATATTGACCACGCGGTAGGGCGCAACCGGGGACAGGCTGTCGCCTTCTGCAATCTCATCTGCACTGGCGGGACGGATCGGAGGCACGTCGATCAGCAGTCGGATACCCCTCACCAGATCCTCCACATTGGTGAAGTCGCGATACATGTCGCCGTGGTTGTAGATATCGATCGGACGGCCATCGAGGATTGCATCCACGAATTTATACAGCGCCAGGTCGGGCCGCCCCCAGGTGCCGTAAACCGTGAAAAACCGGAACATGGTGGTCGGCAGGTCCCACAGATGGGCATAGGAATGACCCATCGCCTCATTCGCCTTTTTGGTGGCGGCGTAGATGGTCAACTGGGTGTCGGCCTTTTCGACCTCGGTAAAGGGCATGTCCTCATTCGCGCCGTAAACCGATGAGGTTGAGGCCATCAGCAAGTGATCCACCTTGTGCTGCCGCGCGACCTCCATCACGTTGAAGGTGCCGACGATGTTGGCGTCCACATAGCTGCGCGGGTGTTCGAGGCTGTAGCGTACGCCCGCCTGCGCGGCCAGATGGACGATGACTTCGGGCTGGAACTCATCGGCAACCTGCATCAGGCGCTCGTGGTTTTCCAGCAGGTCTTCGGTGGCCGTAAAGCCCGGATTTTGCATCAGCATCTGATGGCGACGCTGTTTCAGGGCAACATCGTAATAGTCGGTCATCCCGTCATAGCCATGCACGCGGAACCCTTCGGACAGCAGCAGCTTGGCCAGGTGGAAGCCGATGAACCCTGCCGTACCTGTGATCAGAACCCGTTTCATGAAACCCTCAGACCGCTTTCGAACCATTTGCCATCAGGGATACGTTTCCCCCAGCGGCGTCAAGGGGATTTTGCCCGGACACTCAGCCATTTGCCGCGTCCAACCCGGCATTGACCAGCGAGGGTAGAAACTGATCCAGTGCCCGGCCCCATGTGGTGATGGGCTGTTCCTGAATGAATACGATGTCGTTGGGCCGTAGTTGCATCCGGGCTGCCACCGACAGTGCTGCCGGGTTGCGCGCGTCCAGATGCCAGGCGGTGACCGCGCCGAATTCCTCGGGGTTGGGAGAGCTGCGCAGCACGTAGATATGCGACGCATCCGCCGTGCGTGTACTGAACCCGCCCTGCCCGAACAGCGCATCCGCCAGATTGAGGTGTTGCCCATAGGGCAAGGGCATCCGGGCATTATTGCGGAACTCTCCACCCAGATAGACATAGTCGCGCTGTTCGGCGCCCAGTTCAGCCCGGGTGGTGAAATTCGCGCGGGATTCGATCAGTTCGTCACGGCGTAGGCCGACGGCGAGGTCCAGTTCGGTCAGGGCATCCGCGCGGGCATGACGGTTCAGGCTGATCACGTCGATCTGGTCGCGGTAAAAGCCCAACGCCCGGTCCAGATCATAGCTGGTGTCCACATGAACCGCGTCACCATTCAGCAGGTTCAGCCGCCGCAGATCGGGACGGTCAAGGTAATCCTTCATCGGTATCTGATACAGGTCTCCGGTCCGGTAGATGCGGATCGTGCCATAGTCGTGATCACGGGTGGTGAGCCCCCCGGCAGCCGCAATCGCCTGGCTCAGCGTCAGGGGCACCACAGTGACGGGCACGTTCTGAGGGGCCGCCACCAGCCCGCCCACAGCAACTCGTTTGGAATTGTACCCGGTCAGCTCTAGCGAAAAGCCCGGGTCGACTTGGCGGGCAACAAAGGCGTCGAACAGGGCGGCCTCGGCATCGCGCAGGGATCGGTTCGCCACCTGCACGCCGCCGATATCGGGCAGCGAGATCGTCCCGTCCGAGCGCACGGTGTATTCCTCGCGCACCGCTCCTTGGCTGGGCGCGGCCCGGACCAGCGCGACGGTATCTCCGATGCCTAGCCGATATGGCGGCGGAGTAACCTTTGGCGGCGGGTTCAACTCCAGCGGTTGCGGTTCAAGCTGCGGCACTTCGGGACGGTTTGGCAAAGCGGTAAGCTGGCGGGTCGCGGTGCCGGTGCCTGCGGTGTCGTAGAACGCCAATGGCAGGGTGCGCGGCGTATAGGGCGCGGTGCGGTTGGCCACCAGAACTGTCTGCGCGGTCAGATCAACCTCGCGCACCGCGACGCTGTCCAACTGGTTCGAGACGCGCGGGCTGGTATAGGTGACGCCGCACGCGGCAGGAGCCAGCCCGAGCAGCAGCGTCAGGGTGCGGAAGATGTCAGTTTTCATGTCGCTTCCTCCAAAGGGTGGCTTAGCGGACCAGCTGTTCGGTCCACAGGTAACCGGCATGGGAGCTGACCCATTGCCGGGATTTCCAGATGAAACCGTCCGGCCCGGCCCAGTAGATATTGGTCACGGTGCGGCCCGGGGTGGTACAGGTTTCCTCGATCCGGGTGGTGCTGTGCGGGCGGTCGAAAATGATGATCTGTTCGGGTCGCGCGCTGGTGCGTTTGCATTGATAAGCGCGAAACGCGGTCTGATACTCGCCATCCAGACCCGAGTTCAGACGGGTGTAAACCCCCTCACTTCTGCCGCGCAGCATGGCCAGCGTGCCGGTGACATCCGCGCTCATGACATCGGCACCCAGCCCTCGGGTCGCGACCAGCACACCGCCCTGAAAGGACAGCGACGCCTGATCGCCCGAGGCCCAGGTGATCACCTCCCCGTTCCGACCCGAAGGCGCGAGCGTTGCCGCCACCTTCAGCTCGGGCAGCTCCGCCAACAGGGTCGGCTGCCCGGTCGCGTCCAACCGGGCGCGGCTCAGCACGTCGCGCGGGTTGACTCCGGGCTGGGCGCAGGCAGCCAGTGTCAGCAGCGTTAGCAGCCGGATCACCGCCAGAATCGCCCCCAATTCGCTTGCAAATCCTGCCCCCGCAGCCCCCGGATCGTGTCATAGAGCCGCCCGGCCACGTCCAACTGCGCCCCGCCGTCACGCTGCACCGGGCGCAGGATGGTGGTGAAATCATCCCGGCTGGGCGTGCCCGACAGCCAGTCGATCGGGATCGTCACGATGATGCCCTTGTCATAGGACCCTTCGCCAAATTCCGCCGCCGAGACATTGGTGAAGGTGGCAAAGGCCCCGATACGCCAGCCGTTCTTGAATTCCCGGTTCAGGGTAATGGTCGAGCCCCAGTCGCCCGCCAGATACCGCCCCGCATCAAGCTGCAGATGGAACCCGTTCTGCATCTGCCAGTAGCCCGACACATGGCCGGTTGCGACCGAGTAGTCCTGAAAGCCAAACAGCTGATCGAAATCGCGCTGGCGGACATAGTTCACCTCAGCCCCGAAGGCGAAACGGGACCGGAGTGGGAACCACAGCAGCTCTGCCGACAGCCCGCCGAACATCGGTTCAAGATATCCGCCGGTGAAACGCCCAAACAGATTGGTGCCGGGTTGATAGTAATATGCTGCCGTCAGTTCGGTAATCGCCGGGCTGCCCTCGGCATCATAAAGCGCGCCGTCGCTGCGGACGCGGGGCAGGGTACTGTCCGATTGCCGCGTGGACTGGTCCAGATTGCCCACAAGCGGCTGCCGCAGGATACCGCGCAGGATGACCCCGCGCGTGGCCTCGACCTGAGCTGAGGCCTGAAGGCCGAAATCCACCCGCACCGGCTCGTCCGGATCAAAAAGCGCCGGTTGCAGATAGGGGGTGATCCCGGTGTCCCAGACTGGATAGGTGGCGCGATTGCCTGCAATTGCTTGTTCCTGCGCGGTGATCCGCGCGCGGGTGTAGCTGGCCCACGCCCCATCCAGATCATGCTCCAGTTCCACAAGGTCCGCACGGCGCAGGGTCACGCGGGTAGGCGTCAAACCGCTGACGGCAGGGGTGATCTGGAACTCTTCGACCTCGGGCGGCAGGGTCCGGGTCATCACCCGCGCCGTGCGTCCGATATCCTGTGCGGTTCGCGTCCGCGACGTACCGCCAAAGCTGACATGTGCGGTCCGGCCTTGGACGGTCAAGGCGCGCAGGCGCAGCCCCTGGGCCTGCAACCCGGCGGCCAGATTGCGCTGAACGTCGAGGGTCGAACCTGACACGCGGGGCGCTGTCAGAACCGGTGGTGGAGCCGGATCGCGCGACCCACCCGACGGTGGGCTTTTGGGATTCAACGTCAGGGTCAGGTTCACGCCGACCTGCGAACCATACAGATACATCAACGAAACATGCGCATTCGGATGCAGCCGGTACTGCGCCGCGATGTTGATTGGGGATTTCCGGTTGAACGCAGTGCCATCCTCTTGCGGGTAAGCGTCCGAGGAATACTCGGCCAGCAATTTCCACCGATCACTGGCCTGCCACTCAACGCCACCAAACAGGGCCGCAGGCCCGCGGAACCAGTTCTGGGCTTGAAGCGTGCCACCCTGATCCCCGTCGCGCCCCGGGCGGGTGTCCAGGCGGCTGCCGAAGACATAGGACAGCGGGTTTTGGAACGCACCGACCCCGGCCAGCCGACCCCAACCCATCCCGGCCGTCATCCTGAGCCGAGGGTGAAGGGTTTTCGAGGCCACCACATATTCCGATTGGTAAATCCCGGTGCCCAGAAAATCGTTCAACCCAATGGCAAAGGCCGGGTGGCGACGGGTTTCGTCCAGAAACCGGTAATGGACTGAGAAACTGCGATCAAAAATCTCCTCCTGCACGGCCGCATCGGGTGTGTTCCCCCGCACATCGCGCAGCGCTGAATATCGCAGGCTGCCCGACAGGCGCGGGGTGACCTGAAAGGTCAAGGTGGTGCGCGTGGTGTTGCGGAAATGGCTGAAATTCAGCGCCAGTTCCGCATCCGGGCGGCTATGCGCGCTGGGCATCTCGATCAGCCCCGGATAGCCATAGGTGTTATAGGTCGTCTGCACCTGCGCCTGTACCGCGACCGGCAAAGCCAGGGCCAATACCAAAGCCCACATGTGGTTAATGACCTGCGCCCCACATCAACGCCCGAAACTGGCCGACCTTGCGCAGGTTCTTCGCCGCCAGCGTTCCCAACCCACCCGCTTTATGGCGCCGCAGCGCGCGATAATCCTCGCGCGTTTTGGTCCACAGGCCCAAGGCCGAGCCGGTGCTAGCGCCACCCTGCGCCATCTTGACCAGAACGCGCGGCAGGTAAGCCAGACGGATGTCTCCGGCCCAGATCCAGCGCAGCATTGCGTCGTAATCTCCGGCGATGCGATAGTCCGCATCATAGGCACCCAGCCGGTTGAACACCTCTCGTCGCAAGTAAAGGGTGGGGTGCGGTGGTGCCCAACCCCACTGCATGCGGTTCCGCCGGAAGGGGCCCGC
Source organism: Ruegeria sp. (assembly GCF_028066395.1). GTDB lineage: Bacteria > Pseudomonadota > Alphaproteobacteria > Rhodobacterales > Rhodobacteraceae > Ruegeria. The sequence goes on along the minus strand of NZ_JALCBM010000004.1, from coordinate 102,890 downwards.
CCGCCAGTGGCGCAGCACACGGCCCGACGCAGAAATCAGGTCGAGATCGCCATAGATACCGTCCACATCCTTCGTCAGCGCATTGGCCACGTCGCGGATCACCTGCGGATCGGCCAAGTAATCATCCGAACCCAGAAGCCCGATAACATCCCCGTCGCAGCGGGCAATCCCGGTGTTGATCGCGTCGTAGATGCCTCGGTCGCGGGCCGATTGCACCCGCACCGGATGTGGGCTGCGCCAGGTGCTTGCAAGGCTGGCAGAGCCATCCGTTGACCCACCATCCTGAATGATATGCTCAATATCCTCATAGGTTTGCATCGAGACCGACCGCAGCGTCCGCTCAAGCGTATCGACCCGATTCAGAACCGGCGTGATGATCGAGATTTTCACGAATGGTCTGCCGGATCAGCCACGAGCCGAAGGGAGGTCGAACAGCACCCCGCATGAGAATCTGCGGTCGCTGACAAAGCGTATGCCCTGATCCTCCAGCACCACACGCAGCTTGTGCAGGTTGTCCTTGCGAGACTGCGGCACCCCATCGACGGTTTCGTAACGGGTGATGGTCGCAGCCCCGACGCCCGAGCGTTCTGCAAGCTGGCGGACCGACCAGTTCAGCGCCCCACGGGCCGCGCGAATCTGCTTGCCTGTGACCAAAGGCGCGTCGGCCTGAGTATCTGTCTGTGTCATTTTAGGAAAGTTTGCCTGATTAACGGCTACCGCACCGGAAGTGACTTGGGTCAGCCTTCTGGTGGGGTACATGCCATGCGCTGCAGCTTTGCAGTCAAACGACTAAATTTCAATCGCTAAAGTTGTGGAGGGCTAAATTAAATCGTGTGATATGTCAGATTTCGACATAATTTTAGTCGCTTAGACAGTTTATGCCTCTTCAAAATCTTCGATTAGGGGATTGTTAACCAATTCGCGCAAACCTGCCGGAAACATCCAAGGCAGGTCAATGCGGTACATTCTGTTCATCTTTGCGATCTTCTGCGGCCTGCTGTTTCATCCGGTCTTTGCCCAGACGCAAACCCCGCTGGAAACGGCGCGCAGTCTGGACGCGTGTGGCGGTGAAAGGATCATCCGCGCGCGCCGGAAGAACGATGGCAGCCTCAAGGTTGTATGTGACCGCAAACGCCGCGCGGCCAAGACACCCCCGAACGTCACTCCCGGGGCAACCAATGTGGTTGGCCTGCTGATCCCGGCACTGGGGATCGGTGCGGCGGTTGCGGCGGCGGCGGGTGCCTCGTCCTCCCCTTCATCGACCAGCAGCACGGGGGGAAATTGAGTGTTCACGGGTCATTCCGACAAGGTTCATACCCCAGCTCAATCATCTGGCGACCGGACAGGCGGTGATAGCCGTGCAGCCGGTGGCGGGCGACCTCAAGATACCAGTCCCGCAAAACCGGGGTGTAATGGCTGGCGATCACCTTGCTCCAATATTCAAAGCTGGGATGGTCCAGCGGCAGGCCCCATAGGCTGGGGCCGTGAAAACCAAATACCGTGTCGCGACCGACACAAACATCATGCGCCCCAAGGAACAAGGTGCAGGACGACAGGCAAACCCGCCCGCGGATTTCAACCCTGTCCCCGCGCGCACGCAGGGTTTCGACCAGCGCGGCCCGGCGATCAATGCGACCGCCCATATCGTTGCGTACCACATGCACGATCTGCGCAGGCCCCGACCCTGCTGCCATCGGTATGCACAGGATCAAACACAGGTGGATCAACCCGCGCGTCCCGATCCGAAACGTTCTGCTCACATCATCATTCCCCCGGTGTGACACCCAGTTCGGCACAGTTTGCGGGGCACCGGATTAACAGCCGGATAAACTTACAATTCACAGAAAACATGAGGTTTTTGGCATGACGTTTTGCCCCTCGGCCGCGATGACACCCGATCCGAACAACTGGTTCGCGGTTCAGCTGCGCCCCAACATGCGCCTGATCGCCGAGCGCAACCTGACGCGGCAGGGTTTTACCAGTTTCGCACCCGCTCGGCTTGAAACCTTCCGACGTCGTGGACGTCTGAAGACCGAGGCCCGCCCGCTGTTCCCGGGCTATCTCTTCGTTCAGTTCGACCCGCAAACCGCCCGGTGGCAGGCCATCAACGCAACGCGGGGCGTCTCGCGCTTGATCACCGATGGCAGGCTCAACCCAACCCCGATGCCTGCGGATTTCATGAGCGGTCTGCTGGATCGCTGCGATCCCAATGGTCTGCTCCAGACCCCGGATCATCTGAATCCGGGCGATCACGTCCGTATCCTGTCGGGTCCTTTTGCAGGGTTGGTTTCCCGTATCGAGCATCTGGATCAACAAGAGCGCCTGCACCTGCTGCTTCAGATTATGGGGCGTCAGGTTCAAACGATCCTGCCGACGAAAAGCGTCGGCAGGATTGTCCGGCCTGAACCGGTATAGGGGTCAGACCTCCTGCATCCCCGCTGTGCCGATATCGGCAGTCCACAGGCGCATCCGGGTCAGGTGCCCCATTAGGTCCGGGGCCAATTCAACGGCGTTCAAACCCAAATCCGGCAATCCCGTGACACCGGTGGAACCCGCCGCAAGCAGGCCGGTTTCGGCACCCGTGTGACGTGTTGCCGTCGCAAAGGGAACGGCAAGACCGGGGCCAACCTCTCCGGCGCTGGTCGTCAGGCTGGTGAGCGACCCATTGACCGATTGCTCCAGACTGACCTGACCGGCACCGGGCGCATCGGTTGCAACCTGACAGGTGATCCGATCCCCCGCAGCATCGGTCCAGTTCAACAGCCTGACCGCGCCGGTTTCGGTGACAAAATCCCCGTCCCCCTCAACCGCCAGTGAAACAGCGCCCGAGGTGACCGGATCGACAACATGTGTCGCCCGCAAGGCCAGCACGTCCGGCGCGCGTGTAACGGGCGTTCCTTGCGTGGCGATATAGGACGAGACAGACGCTCCAACCTCAAGCTGCGCACCCCATATCCAGACATATCCGGGCTGGTTTGATGCGGTGTTCAGATTGTCTTCCGAGTTGTAGATCTCGAAATCCGTGGTCGCTGACTGGGTCGCCTGAACGGTGATCGAACACCGGAACCAGCCATTGCCCATATCCTGCATCTCGGCCGTATGGATCGAGTTCACGGTCCCCGGAACCCCTTGCCTCAGGTCGAAATAGCTGTCCTTGGCAAACCCGTTAGAGCGTTCGCGCAGGAACAGGAAATCACGGTCGCCTGCCTTGGCAAAAACCGAGAAGCTCAGGTTCTGGCCGGTGGTGTAACTGGCCGATTGCCGAACCGCCCCGTCATAGGTTGATGCTGTACTGGTCAGACGGCTGGCGGTCACCGACCCGTCCGGTGCAATACTGTCATCGGCCAGCACGCTGGCGCGGGATTTCGACCAACTCGCATGCGAAAACTCTGCCGAGTGCAGCAGCATGTTTGTACGTGCCTCGCCCTCAAGCATCATGCCCTGGCTGACCCATTGACCGTTCTGCAGCCGGTGGTCGATGCGCGGCTCGTCCACCGCAGCCACAGCCAGAACACCAGATGCATTGACATAGGTCCCGCCGGATGGGCGCGAGAACGCAAGCAGGTTGTCGAACCCGGACGCGGATGCGCCCTGATACACGCCGGACTGAAAGTCCAGCACCACTTCGGGTGGCATTCCGTTCACCGCATAGGCCAGCCGGGGATCTCGGGTGGGGGCGCTGCGGCTGCTATGGGCAAACCGGCCGCCTTCGAATCTACCTCCTGGTGTCATGGTTTATCCCACCAGCAAGGTCGCCTGCGCGTCGTCGCCGACCAGCCACAGACGCTCACCTGATTTCAACTGCATCGCCAAGGACCGGCCCGGTTGCACCAGATGCCCGGATGCGGCGTCCAAAGCGGGGATGGTGTCATCCTGCGTGATCTCGAACCGGACCGAGGCGCCGCTGACATTGCTCAGCAGAATGTCCTGATCGGCGGCGGCGGTATGGCGATTGGACGCACTCCAGCCCGCGGCCGGTTTATAGGTGATGGATGGCATGGGAATCTCCTGATGTTTGACGGGCGCCACATTAGAACCAGCCGCGCCTGCGTTGCCCGCGCGTCGGATTAAGGCTGTGTTCACGAAGCGATTGCCCGATCCCTTGCGGCAGGGTAGTGGTCAGACATCATGAAACCGGCCTGGATCACACGACTGCTCAAACGGCGCACAGCTGACACGACAGAGGTTGCTGCGGTTGCGCCGGAGACCCGGTTTTACGCGATCGGAGACATTCACGGACGGCTGGACCTGCTGCAATCGCTGCTGGCCCGGCTGGACCCCGAATGCCCCATCGTCTTTGTCGGCGACTATGTCGACCGAGGCGAGCAAAGCGCGCAGGTGCTGCGACATCTGTTTGACCTTAGCGACGTCAGCGACCGGCAGATGACCTGCCTGATGGGCAATCACGAGGAGATGCTGCTGCAATTCCTCGACATGCCAGAATACACCAGCCGTCTTTGGTTGCGAAACGGAGGGCTGCAAACGCTGGCCTCTTTCGGTGTGTCCTGCTCCGACGATCCGGATGACGACCAGGCCAGAGCTGTCGCTGCCCAACTGCGCCGGGCGATGGGGGAGACGTTGATCGACTGGCTGCATACGCGTCCGCTGACCTGGACAAGCGGCAATGTGACCGTTGTTCACGCCGGGCTTGATCCGACGCGTCCCGTGGATCACCAACACAGGCAGACCTGCCTGTGGGGGCATCGCCTGTTTCCACGCACCGCACGCACCGACGGGCAATGGGTGCTGCACGGTCATACGATCACCCCCGCTCCTAGGTCAGAAAATGGGGTGATTTCCATCGATACAGGCGCCTTTGCAACCGGGCGGCTGACCGCAGCCGAGGTCTCGCCTGCCGGTGTCCAGTTTATCTCGACCGGCTGAGTGGCTGGTCTGTGAGTGAATTCTTCTCACACGAACGCGCCAGCACCCGATGAACCGGGCATAAATCGAAATTTTCTCGATAACCCGCTGTTAAGGTTAACCATAAATTTACCAATCTCTCGCGACTCTGCCCGTATCAAAGGCGCAGGCGATCCTGCCCGCGCTGTGTGTTCCAAGGCAGAAGGGACAGGGATGCCGGATTACGATTATGCCGCATTGCCCCCGACCACCCAGGTTCTTTTCCAAGGTCGCACCAGCGGTCGGCCCGTTGGTTTTCTTGTGGTCAAACGGGGCATGGATATCGGGATTTCACTGCTGCTTGTGCCGGTGCTTGCGGGGTTGGCCGTTCTGCTGCTGATCCTCAACCCGGTGCTGAACCGGGGGCCGGTCCTGTTTGTCCAGATCAGGATGGGGCAGGGGTGCAAACCCTTCGTGGCCTACAAATTCCGTTCAATGACGCCCAATCTCGGAAAGACGCGACGACCGTTTGATCCGGTCGAAAACAGCCGGATCACCCGGCTGGGCTGCCTATTGCGCCGCAGCCGTATCGACGAGTTGCCCCAGATCATAAACGTTCTGAAAGGCGAGATGAGCCTGATCGGCCCGCGCCCCGACTATATCCATCATGCCCGCCATTACCGGCGTCATATCCCCGGCTATCGTGCCCGCCATCGTGTCCGGCCCGGGATCAGCGGATTGGCGCAGGTCGAGGTCGGATACGCTCACAGCTCAGACGCCGTTGCGGCCAAGGTGAGGGCGGATATTCGATACATCAACAATCCGGGGCTGGTGCAGGAGGCGCGCATTTTCTGCCGCACGGTTCAGACGGTGTTCACCCTGAAAGGACGCTAGGATGGGTCAAGCTGAAGCCTCTGACGCCCAGACGGAACCCGCGCGTGAAGCGGGTGACCTGTTCGATCTGCTGGCCCTGGCCTGGGCTGGCAAATGGGCGATCGCCTGCGCAACACTGATCGGAGGCATGCTGGCGCTGGGTGGCGCGCTTTATCTCGTCAAACCGCTCTACCAATCGGACACCACATTGGTTCTCGATCCTGAGCCCGACTTGCCGAACGGTGCCGGGTTGGCGGGGTTAAGCACCGATATCTCGGCAATCAATACGCAAATCGAGGTGATCGGATCGCGTCAGATGATGCGTGATCTGGTCGTGCATCTGGGCCTGACCGATGACCCGGAATTCAACCCTGCTCTGCGCCCGGGGCTGCCGTTCATCAGCGCCCCTTCTTCGGGGGCCGATGCCTTGAGCGCAACCGCCGAAACCGTGGCGAACGCAATCACGATCACCAATGTGCGCAATTCCCGGGTGCTGACTCTGACCGCCCGCAGCCGCGATGCCGGGAAAGCTGCCACCATCGCAAACGCCTTGGCCGCGCTTTACGTCGGATATCAGATCGAAGCCAAGCAGCGCGACATCTCGGATGCCGTCAGTTGGCTGTCAGAACGCGTCGCGAAGCTTGAAGACGAAATCAAGCAGCAGGAGGTCGCCTCTCGATCCCTGAATGCCGCGCTTCTGGCGTCCGAAGCCGAAGCTCTGGCACTGCGCATATCCGATACAAAGTCCCGATTGTCTGCCTTGTCGCAGCAGCAAAACAGTCTGATGCGGCAGTCGGACATGCTTGCGGGATCAGACGTCAATGACCCCGAAACCACCTTTGACGACCCCGGTCTGCGAAGATTGGCAAAGGCCGCGCGTTCCGGTGATCCGCTGGCGGTGGAAGAATTCGACCGCCGAAAGGCCGATATACAGGCGAAGCATGCGCATGATCTGACCCGGATCGCGCGCCAATCTGCATCATTACAAATTGCACTCGAACAGCTTGAGGCAGAATACACCCTTCAAACCAAAGCTCTGGCCGACCTTCAGCAGATAGAGCGTGAAGCCCGCGCGACCGAGCTGTTGCATCAGACATTCCTGTCCCGTCTGAAAGAAACCGCCCTGCGGAGCGGGTTGCAAACGGCCGACAGTCGGGTTGTTTCCCCTGCCACATCCGGCGAACAAATCGCGCCGCGCACCACGTGGATGGTCGCTTTCGGCCTTTTGGCCGGGGCGGCGCTTGGTATGGGGCTGGTGATCTGGCGGCATGCCCGGCAATCGGCCATCCCGACAGCGGCGCAAATGGAAACTGCCACCGATTGCGCTGTGCTGGGGCAGCTTCCGCAGGCCCCAATTCGCAAACCCGGTCAGCTTGTCGAGTATCTGGTGCAAAACCCGACCGCCCCGCTGGTCGAATCGGCGCGTAACCTGCGCACATCGCTGCTGTTGGGGGTGGCGGAGCCTCCGCAGGTCATCCTCAGCACCTCAGCTGTCCCGGATGAGGGCAAAACAACTACTGCCATCGCACTGGCCCATAATCTGGCCGGGCTGGGCCGGTCCGTTCTGTTGCTTGAGGCGGATATCAGGCGGTTGTCGTTTCACGACTATTTTGACGACAATCCCAGCGGAGGTCTGGTGTCTGCGCTGTCTCAGACCGCATCCCTCTCTGACTTGATCCGACGCGATACACGGATCGGGGTCGATATTCTTTTGGGTGAACACAGCACGCGCAGCGCCGCTGACCTGTTTGCCGCGCCCGCGTTTCAGGACCTGCTGAAACGCCTGCGGCAGGAGTATGATCATATCGTGATCGACAGCCCTCCGGTTCTGGCGGTGCCCGATGCCCGGGTCATCGGGCAATCCGCAGACGCGATTTTGCTGTCGGTTGCCACGGCCACCACCCGCCGTGAGCAGGTGCAACAGGCGTTGCGCGAGTTTTCCAGCGTCAATCTGCGTGTTGCAGGGCTGGTCATGTCCGATCTGGGCAACCGGGCCGCCAAGGCGCAGGGTTACGGGGCCTATTCCCAATATTACGCGGCTTGATTATCCCACAATCATCTGCTTCATCCTGAGGGCTTCGTATTCCAGCTCTTTCAAACGGAAATGCACCACATCGCCGATGGTGATGACGCCGCGCAGATGGCCGTCGCTCAGCACTGGCATGTGGCGGAACCGGCCTTCGGTCATGGTTTTCAGCACATCCATCAGGCGATCTTCGGGCGCGCAGCTTTGAACCTCGCGCGTCATCAGATCCTCGACCGCTTGCGGCAGGGTCTGACCGGGCGTGTCCGCCATGCGCCGTACAATGTCGCGCTCGGACAGAATGCCTTGCAGCGTGCCGTTCTGATCGGTTACCACAACCGCCCCGATATGTTTGTCGCGCAGGATATCGACGACCGAATGGATCGTGTCATTCGGACGCACTGAAAACACCGCGTCGCCCTTTCCTTCCAGCAGCTTGGCAACGGTGGTCTGGGTGTGCGACAGGTTCGACTCAGCGGTCTGGCTGCGGGTCGCGGACCCGCCCTTGTCGCCACGGGTCGGGGGCTGGTAAGAGCTTGGGGCCATGGCGGTCTCCTCTTGCAAAGAAATAGGCTGTTTGTTCCACCTTAGCGCAGGGATAAAACCTGTATAGGCCCCAAATTCACAAACTGGCGCAACCTTGCCGGTTTACAAGGAATTCCAGCGACATGAGCCAGCTATATCTGACCCCGCCCGTGGCCGCCCTGATTTTTTTGGGCGTGGTGATCTGCGGCCATAATTTCCGGCAAGTGTGGAAGCAGCAGCCCCCCGGCTGGCAGAAACGTGCCTGGCTGTTTGGCGTGCCTGCGGCCATCGGGTTGCTGGTGCTCGGCTTTATGCCGCTTGGCCCGGTTTGACTCTGAAAGGGGGCGCTGGCATATGCCGGGCACGGATTTTCCCAGGAGATCGCCCCATGCGCCATCTGACGGCTTTGGCCCTTACGCTTTTCGTTTCTGGCTGCCTGTTCGACAAGGAACCCGAGGTCGTCCGCCTGTCGGGTGAGACGATGGGCACCACGTTCAACATCATCGCCATCGGCGAGGATCTGGACGAAGCAGCACTTGGCACCGCCGTGCAGGACACGCTGGCGCGGGTGAACGGGAAAATGTCCAACTGGGACCCGAATTCCGAGGTTTCGACCTTTTCCGCCTCGACCGATACTGGCCCGGTCGCGGTGTCCGATGAATTCGCCTGGGTGATCGAGGCCGCACAGGACGTGCATGCCAAAAGCAACGGCACGTTCGACGTCACCCTCGGCCCGCTGATCGAGCTGTGGGGGTTCGGCCCGCGCAAGCCCGAAGACCCGGTTCCCGCAGATGCCGAGATTCAGGCGGCGCTGGACGCGGTGGGCCAGGCCGGGCTGCTGAAACTGGATCGCGCGGCGGGAACCCTGACCAAATCCAACCCGTCCGTGGGTATCAACCTGTCGGCCATCGCCAAGGGTTACGGCATCGATGCAGTGGCCGAGACCCTGCGCGAGGCGGGTATCGAGGATTACATGGTCGAGATTGGCGGCGATCTGGTCGCCAAGGGCGAGAATGACAAGGGCGAGGATTGGCGCATCGGGATCGAGAAACCCGAAACCGGCGCGCAGGGCATTCAGCTGATCGTGCCGCTGGACGATCAGGGGATGGCGACCTCGGGCGATTACAAGAATTTCTTCGAACAGGATGGCGTGCGCTATTCGCATATCATCGATCCGACAACGGGCCGTCCAATCACGCACCGCACCACATCGGTCACTGTTCTGGCCGAGAACGCGATGCTGGCCGATGCCTGGGCCACCGCGATGCTGGCGCTGGGGCAGGACAAGGGCATGGAACTGGCTGAGCAACATAAACTTGCCGTGTTCTTCATCTCTCGCGATGTGACAGGCGGCGAAGATGCCTATATCACGGTACAAAGCAGCGCGTTCAATGATGCGCTGGGCTCCAACTGAAGGGCAGGCACCTAAATGAGCACCTTTATTCTGGCATTCATTCTGCTGCTGATCATCATGGTCGGCATGTCCCTGGGCGTGATGCTGATGGGCAAGACGATCAAGGGCAGCTGCGGTGGTCTGAACGCGATTTCGGGCGCGGACAAATGCCTGGTGTGTCAAAAGGATATCGACCCTGACAGCCCCCTGCGCGACCAGTTGCAATGCAAGCGCGCCAAGAAAATGCTGGCGCAGATGGAGCGTCAGGATACCGGGGCCGCCTGACCCCCTTCGGGAATTCTCATCAAGGGGCATAAAGGCGGTTCACGCCCGGACGGGCAGGGGGTAGAAGGTGGCCTCAGAGCAGTAACCCGGAGACCCCAATGACCGCGCCCAAGCCTGTTGTCCTATGTATTCTCGACGGCTGGGGCCTGTCTGATGACACCGACGCCAACGCGCCTTATTTGGCCGATACACCGACCTTTGACGCGATCATGGCAAAGGGGCCGCATGCGAAACTGATCACTCACGGGCCGGATGTGGGTCTGCCCACCGGGCAGATGGGCAATTCCGAGGTCGGCCACACCAATATCGGCGCAGGCCGGGTGGTGGCGATGGATCTGGGGCAGATTGATCTGTCCATCGAAGACGGCTCGTTTTTCGAGAGCCGCGCGCTGCAGGAGTTCATTGCCAAGGTCAAAGCAGCAGGCGGCACCGCGCATCTGATGGGGCTGGTCTCGGACGGCGGTGTGCATGGGCATCTGAACCACATCGTCGCCGCCGCGAAGGCTATAACAGATGCAGGCGTGCCCGTGATGCTGCACGCCATCACCGATGGCCGTGACGTGGCCCCGAAATCCGCCTTTACTTATATCGCCGAGCTGGAAGACCGCCTGCCCGAAAATGCCCGGATCGTCACCGTTTGCGGGCGTTACTTTGCAATGGATCGCGACAACCGCTGGGAACGGGTGGCCGAGGCCTATGAGGCGATGATCAAGGCGCAAGGGCGCATGGTCACGACCGCCCATTCCGCCGTCGACCACGCCTATAACCAGTCCGAAACCGATGAATTCATCTCCCCCACCGTTCTCAGCGGGTATGAGGGTGTGAAGGATGGCGACGGTCTCTTCTGCCTCAACTTCCGCGCCGACCGCGCCCGGGAGATTCTGCGCGCCATAGGTGAGCCGGGGTTCGAAGATTTCGACACCGGCCCCCGCCCGCACCTGTCGGCGCTGCTGGGCATGGTTGAATATTCCGACGGCCACAATGCCTATATGACCACGGTCTTTCCCAAACGCGATATCGTCAACACGCTGGGGGCCTGGGTCGCCAAACAGGGCTTGCGCCAGTTCCGACTGGCCGAGACCGAGAAATACCCTCATGTCACCTTCTTCCTGAACGGTGGCAAGGAAACACCCGAACCGGGCGAAGACCGTTACATGCCCAAATCGCCCAAGGTGGCGACCTATGATCTGCAGCCCGAGATGTCCTCGGCCGAGGTTACGGCCAAGTTTGTCGAGGCGATTGAGGCCGGCTATGACCTGATCGTCACCAACTATGCCAACCCCGATATGGTCGGCCATACCGGCGACCTGCAAGCCGCCATCAAGGCGTGTGAGGCGGTGGATCAGGGTCTGGCGCAGGTGGTGGCTGCGCTGGACAAGGCGGGCGGCGCGATGATCGTCACTGCCGATCACGGCAATTGCGAAATGATGGTCGATCCCGAAACCGGCGGCCCGCATACGGCGCATACGCTGAACCCGGTGCCAGTTGCTCTGGTCGGCGGCCCGCAAGGTGCCGGGCTGCGCGACGGGCGTCTTTCCGATCTGGCACCGACGCTTCTGGCGTTGATGGACCTGCCTAAACCGCCCGAAATGACCGGGGAGAGCTTGCTGACATGAAGCGGGCTTTTGCTGCCACCGTGACCGCGCTCTGGGCTGCCACGGCGCAGGCCCAAAGCGATCCGTCACAGGCGGCTTTGGAGGCCGCGCAGATGCTGGAACAAGCCTCGGTCGCACTGACCGAGGCCAACAGCGCCCGTGACCGGGTGCGTGCCCTGACCGAAACCATTCAGGCCTTCGAGGCCGGTCTGACCGCCATGCGCGACGGGTTGCGCAAGGCCAGCCTGCGTGAGGCGCAGCTAAGCGCCGAACTGCGCACCCGCGAGCAGGAGATCGCGCAATTGCTGGGCGTGTTGCAAACCATCGAAACCACCGCACCGCCGGTTTTGATGCTGCACCCCTCCGGCCCCTTGGGCGCGGCGCGCACCGGCATGATGCTGTCCGAAGTTACCCCCGGTCTCAACGCAAGGGCCCAGGCGCTGGCCGATGACCTGCAAGAGGTGCAGACCTTGCGCCAATTGCAACAAAGCGCCGCCAAGACCCTGACCGACGGGCTGGCCGGGGTTCAGGATGCCCGCACGAGGCTCAGCGAGGCCATCGCCGACCGCACCGATCTGCCGCGCCGCTTTGTCGAGGACCCGGTGCGCACGGCGATTCTGATCTCTTCGACGGAAACGCTGGACGGGTTCGCCAGCGGGCTGTCCGAAATCACCGCCGGAGAGGTCATCGAATCACAGGCCAGCGTTGCCGACCGCAAGGGCCGCATCGCTCTGCCGGTTCAGGGTGTGTTGTTGCATGGCGCAGGGGAAACCGATGCCGCAGGCGTGACCCGCCCCGGTCTGGTGCTGGGCACACGCCCCCGCGCGCTGGTCACGACACCCACCGATGCGACGATCCGCTATCGCGGCCCGCTGCTGGACCTTGGGAATCTAGTGATTTTGGAACCCCAACCCGGGCTGCTTTTCGTGTTCTCTGGCCTGCAAGAGGTCTATGGTGAGGCCGGAGAGGTCATCCCACAGGGCACTCCGGTCGGGCTGATGCCCGGTGAAATGCCTCAAATCGGCGCGATTATGTCAACAAGCGGTGATGGCACTGGAACTGATCGGTCAGAAACGCTCTATATAGAGGTAAGACAGGATAACACACCCGTGGACCCGGCAACGTGGTTCCAGACGGATAGGAATGGATAGGCGAGTATGAAAAGATTTCTGATGGCCGGTGTGGCCGGAACCGTGGCAGGCGTGATTGCAACAACCCAGATCGCGGGCCCTCTGCTGGCGCAGGAGGCCGCAAGCAAGGCCAGCGTCTATGAACAGCTGGACCTGTTTGGCGATATCTTCGAACGCATCCGCGCCCAATATGTCGAAGAGGTCGATTCCGAAGACCTGATCGAGGCCGCAATTGACGGCATGCTGACCTCGCTGGACCCGCATTCCAGCTATCTGTCCCCCGATGACGCCGCCCAGATGCGGGTGCAGACAAGGGGCGAGTTTGGCGGGCTGGGGATCGAGGTCACGCAGGAAGAAGGTTTCGTCAAGGTCGTCTCGCCAATCGACGACACCCCTGCCGATGCCGCCGGGATCGAGGCCGGAGATTTCATCACCCATGTGGACGGTGAAAGTATTCTGGGCCTGACGCTGGATAAGGCGGTCGATCTGATGCGCGGCCCGGTCGGCTCGGAAATCGTGATCACCGTCGTGCGCGAGGGTGAGCAGGAGCCGTTTGACGTCACCATCATCCGCGACACCATCAAACTGACCGCCGTGCGCGCCCGGACCGAGGGCACCAGCGTGGTGCTGCGCGTCACCACCTTCAACGACCAGACCTATCCCAATCTGGAAGACGGGCTTGAGGAACAGATCGAAGAGGCCGGCGGCATCGAAAACGTCAACGGCATCGTGCTGGACCTGCGCAACAATCCCGGCGGTTTGCTGACGCAGGCGATCAAGGTCTCGGACGCGTTCCTGAACGAGGGTGAGATCGTCTCGACCCGGGGTCGCGACCCGCAGGATGGAGAACGCTTCAACGCAACGCCCGGCGATCTGGCCGAGGGCAAACCCATCGTGGTTCTGATCAATGGCGGCTCGGCCTCGGCATCCGAGATTGTGGCCGGTGCGCTGCAGGATCATCACCGCGCCATCGTTGTGGGCACCAAAAGCTTCGGCAAAGGCTCGGTCCAGACGGTCATGCCGCTGCGCGGTGAAGGGGCGATGCGCCTGACGACCTCGCGCTATTACACGCCGTCGGGCCGTTCGATTCAGGCGCTGGGCGTCAGCCCGGACATCATCGTCGAACAACCCCGCCCCGAACCTGCCGGTGAGGAGGAAGAGGAAACCAACGCCCGCACCCGGTCCGAGGCCGATCTGCGCGGCAGTCTGAACAATGACAGCCTCAGCGAGGATGAAATCCGCCAGATCGAGGAAGATCGCGCCAAGGCTGAAGAGACCGCCGAACTGCGCGAACAGGATTACCAACTGGCCTATGCCATCGACATCCTGAAAGGGCTGTCGGCCTTTAATCCAACCGGGCCGTCGCAGTAACCGGAATACAGGGCCGCGCGTGTCGCGGCCCTTTTTTGCATCTTAGCCTTCGACCTTGTGCAATTTCTGCTCATCCAGCATCAGCGCCAGCACGATCCCCACGGCGACCGATAGGGTCGCAAAGGCAAAGGCCATGTTCATGCCGCTGTCAAAAGCGGTGGAAATGGCAGCCTTGACCTTTTCCACCTCAGCCGGGTTCAGATGCCGCAGGATCGCCTGCGCCGAATCCGTCGCCAGCGTCCCGCCATTCAGCACCTTTTGATCCGCCTCAGACATGGAAATCCCGGCAGCCTCCAGCTGTTTGCGCAGGCTGGACAGGCTGGTGACATACATGACCGCCGTCGCCCCCGCGACCGAGATCGCGCCATAGACCAGATGGGTCATGAAGCTGAGCCCGCCAACCAATCCGGCACGTTCCGGTTTGACCGCGCAGACCGCCGCTGTGCCGGACGGCCCGACCGTCAGGGTCGCGCCCAGCCCGATCAGCGCCATGCCGGGCAGGATCTGGAAATAGCCCAGCCCGGCGGGCATCACCACAATGCTCGCCGCGCCCACGGTGGCGCAGAGGTACCCCCAGAACAGCAGCCGTTTGGGGCCGAAATCATTATACAGTGTGCCTGACACGATCGAGCCCACCGCCAGCAGAACCGTCAGCGGCGCCAGACCCAGCGCCGATTGCAGCACCGACCAGCCCAGCACCTTTTGCATATATTGCGGGAAATACAGCAGCCCGACAAAAGCCGCCGAGACGTTGAACATGTTCAGGCCCAGGGTGATCAGAAACTCTCGGTTCTGCATCAACTGGGGCAGCAGCAGTGGTTCTTTCACCCGCTTCTCTACGCGGGGGAACAGGATGAACAGAACCGCGCTGACGAAGAACAGCAGCAGCAACGGGACCGAGGTCCAGCCCCAATCCGCGCCCACATCCAGCCCGTAGAGCAACAGCAAAACGGCAAAGGACAGAATGCCCATCCCGGCAAAGTCGATATGTTCGCCCTGTTTGTGCTGGGTCTCTCGCTCCATCAGCAACACGGCCGTCGCCATCGAGATGCAGGAGAACACGACATTGGCCAGAAAGAACAACCGCCAGTCACCGAAATTCACCGCCGCGCCGCTGATCATCGGACCGAAGACATTGCCGGTGGTCACGCCCGCAAGGATCAGCCCCATGACCAGCGCACGGTGTTCGGGTTTTGACACTTTGGTGGCTCCGAAGGCCAGCGTGCAGGGCCAGACACAGCCCGCACCTATCCCCTGCAGGGCACGGGCGCCGATCAGGTAATCCAGCCCCGGCGCGACAAAGCACAGCACCGACGAGAACAGAAAAATCGTCAGCCCGATGATCATCACCCTGCGGTGCCCGTACATGTCACCCAGACGCCCCCCGGCGACCATGGTCATCGCAAAGAACAGGGCATAGATGTTCAAAACCCACTGGGAGCTGGTGATATCGGCGTCAAAGCTGTTTTCGATGGCCGGGACCAGCATCAGCGCGCCGGTGAAATCGATGCCGATGCCAAAAGCCGTCACCATCAGGGTGATGACCTTGATGATACTCGTCCGATCCATGACACAGCCCCGTTTGACCCGGTTGCCTTATTGAAACACGGAAGCAGGTGAAAAAGATAGGTTTTTGCGCGTCAGCCCGTGTTTGCAGATCACCCGTCCGGGCTGTGCAACCTGCGAAATGCGCGTTTCAGCATGTCAAGTTCAGCGCGCAGCAGATCGACCTCGGCCCGCAGATCCTCTGCGGCGGGTGCGCCCGCAATCACCGTGAACGACCCCAGCTTTGCGCGGGTCGAAGCATCGCTGATGACAAAGGAATGCACACCATCGGACAGGGCTGAAACCGGAACCAGGACGCGCAGGGTCCAGCCCTCGCCCTCGGGTGTCAGTTCCGTGTCCAGCAGGACCTCACCCAGATACTGGACTTCAACACGCGAGGCGTCGATGCCGGTCAGATAGCCTTCCCATACGCCGTTTTCGAACCGGGTCGGTGTCAGGGTCATATCGCTCATGGCTTACATATCCGCCCGGTGGTGGCGACAAAAGGTCAGATCACGCAGGGTGATCCGGTTCATCGCGGGGTTGTTGAAAATCACGTCCAGCCAGACCTTCTCAATCCGCCGTTCGTTCAATTCCAGATGCGCCAGATCGAAATCCACCGAGACTGCATCGGTGGACATGTCCAGTTCGCGCAGGACCTGTTCCGTATTGGGACCGTGCTGGATGTTGAGCCGGACAAACCCGGCAATAGGGCGTTCCGCCTCGATCACCGTATCGATGCGCATCAGGTGCTGGCCGGTCAGTCCGGTCGCGCCGTCAGACGGCAACTCGATGGACAGCGACAGGAAAGAGCCATTGAACTCCAGCACCTCGGCCATCAGGCTGTAGGGTGCCAGATCATTGTCGCGACGATTGCGGGTCTGCCGCAGGACAATCTCGGCCAGGTCGCAATCGTGAAACAGGGTTACTTGCCCATCCAACGCTGCCTTGCGCGGGGCCGAGGCGAGGCCCTGCCGCGCCAGCGGCCCGCGCCACAGGTCCGGGCGCCACGACCAGTCCGTGCCCAGCGGGCGGGGGAACTGGGACGATCCGATCAAGGGCCGCGTCAACCGCGCGTCGGCGCGCTGGATCAACCGGTCCAGCTGCGCCCGCAACTGCCGCGCGTTGTCGCGCTGGCGGCGCAGCTCGGACAGAGAGGAACTGTCAGCTTGCTGACCGGCCCGCTGCCAGCGCGCCAGAACCTTGCGGTTCAGATAGCGATCCAGAATTCCGCCCATATCCTCATCGTCCGTAATTGACCCTCTTTAGTCAAAGAAGGGGCGCGGGATAAACCCGTGTTGCAAGAATAGGGGTGGAAAATTCCGGAAACGTGAATGCCGACGGTGTTGTGTTCAGGGGAATTCTCTTTGAATACGGGGCCGGTATTCTTGCAAAGGTGTCACACGCGGCCTACCTTCGCCCCTTGGGCAGCGGGGCATGATCGCCAAGGCTGCATCCCTCATCACAGACAAGGCAGGCATGGAACCGACCCTATTTTCGTTCATCTGGAAATACTCGAAAAAGCAACAGCTTGTCCTGCTGGTGCTGACTGTGCTGTCCTTTCCGTTTCTCTATGCCTCGCTGGAATTGCCCAAGCAGATTATCAATGACGCGATCGGCGCGCCGTCGGATTCGGTCACCGTATTCGGCGTGACCGTCACTCAGGTGCAATACCTGCTGATCCTGTGTTTCGCCTTTCTGGCCACCGTCATCGCCAGCGGGCTGATGAAAATGCGCATCAACACGATGAAGGGCATTCTGGCCGAACGCATGCTGCGCCGGCTGCGATTCACGCTGATCAGCCGGTCGATGCGGTTTCCGAAATCCTATTTCGCCACCACCAGCCAGGGTGAGCTTGTGTCGATGATCACCTCCGAGGCCGAACCGATGGGCGGGCTGATGGGCGACGCCATCGCGCAGCCGGTATTCCAGTTCGGCCAGATGATGACCATCGTCACTTTCCTGTTCATGCAAAGCGTCTGGTTCGGGCTGGCCAGTATCGCGCTGATCCCGTTGCAGGCCTGGCTGATCCCCAAGCTGCAACGCCAGATCAACCTGCTGAACAAGGACCGCATCCAAGAGGTCCGCCGCCTGAGTTCCGAGATTGGCGAAAGTGCTGCGGGCATCAGCGATCTGCGCACCAATGGCGGCTGGCGCTATCGTCTGGCACAGTTCAGCCACCGTCTGGGCACCTTGTTCGAGATCCGGTTCAAGATCTACAACAAGAAATTCTTCATGAAGTTCCTGAACAACCTGATCACCCAGATGACACCGTTCCTGTTCTACTCGGTCGGTGGTTATCTGGCGATCACGGGTGAGGTGACGGTGGGCGCTCTGGTCGCAGCACTCGGCGCCTACAAGGACCTGAGCGGCCCGTGGAAGGACCTGCTGACCTATTACAATCAGGTGCAGGACATGTCCCTGCGGTGGGAGGTCGTGACCGAACGCTTCGCCCCCTCGAACATGATCCCCGAAAAGCTGTTCGAGGGCACGCCTGAAACCATCCCGCGCCTGACCGGTGATGTCGAGCTGCGCAACGTCACCGTGCGTGACAACGATGGCAAGACGATCCTTGAAGATATCGACCTGACCATCCCGCAGGGTGCCCGGGTGGCGATCCAGTCCACCCATGCCTCGGAACGCAGCGCGCTGGCGCAGTTGCTGACGCGCGAGGTGCTGCCTGCACAGGGCGAGGTCATCATGGCCGGTCACGATCTGAACGGCCTGCATCAGAAGGTGATCGCCGCGCGGATCGGCTATGCCTATTCCCGGCCTTACCTGTTTGACGGGACGCTGGGGGACAACCTGCTGATGCCGCTGCGCACCCATCCGCAGCACGAAGACGACGCGACCCGCGTGCCCTCACGTCGAGAGATTGAGGCGGTGCGGGCCGGAAACCCGCCCGATTCCCTCAGTGATGAGTGGATCGATCCCGGTCTGGCAGGGCTGGAGGATATCGAGGACATCCGCGACTGGTGGTTCAAGCTGGTCGAGGCTATGGGCATTGACGAATTCATGTTCCGCCGCACCCTGCGCACGCGATTTGATCCTGTGCAGCATCCGGCGCTGGCACAGGATATCGTCAATCTGCGTGACAAAATCGCCGACCGTTTACGGGAACGGGGGCTGGATAAATGCGTCTACCGGTTCGACCCGGACGCCTTCAACCCGGCGGTGCCGCTGGGGGGCAATCTGCTGTTTTCGGCCCCCGCACATGACATCTCGCCCGAGGCGCTGGCAGGTGATGGCCGTTTCCTGTCCCTGCTGACCGCGCATCAGCTGGATGACGATGCGCTGGCGATCTCGGACGCGGTGCTTGAAAGCCTGAATCAGACCTTTGGCCGGGACGGGGTCGATCACCCGCTGTTCCTGCGGGTGGGCCTGTCGAAGGACATGTATCACCGCCTGCTGGACCTGCAGGAGCGTCGCAAGACCCGTGGCGATGACGCCCTGAGTGATTCGGACCGCGCCTTGCTGCTGACGGTTCCTTTCATGCTGACCGCCGAACAGATCGGCCCCAGCTTCCCCGAGGAATACAAGGACAAAATCCTGTCGATCCGCCAAAAACAGGCCGAGCAGTTGCGCACCGCAATGGACGGGATGTTTGTCCCCTTGCAGCCTGATCTCTACCTGCCGCGTCTGACGGTTCTCGAAAACGCGCTTTATGGCCGGATCTCGCAGATGGCCGGGTCGCAGGCCGATGCGATCGAGGATCTGGTCGCCGAAGTACTGAACGAAGCCGGTCTGCGCCGCCGCGCCGCTGCGATCATCTATGATCTGCCCTCGGGTCTGGGCGGGAACAACCTGCCCACCGTGTTTCAGGAACGCGCCGCCTTTTCACGGGCAGGGATCAAGCGGCCTGACATCTTGATCCTCGACAAGGCACTGGCCAGCCACGATTCCGAAAGCCGCCTGCGCACACGGCTGAAACTGCGCGAGTTGCTGCCCAATTCGATCATGATCTTCATGGAGGATCATTTCGCCCATCCCGAAGCCTATGACCTGTTCGTCGAAATCAAGGATGGCCGCATCGACGGCGTGTCACGCACCGGGATCGACACCGAAGACAGCACGCCGGACGACCTGAGCCGCAAGCTCAAGATCATCTCGTCGACGGAACTGTTCTCGCGTCTGGATGGGCGCAACCAGCGGCTGCTGGCGTTTTCGGCGCAATGGTATGAGGTTGCGGCAGGCCAGACCATCTTTAGCCGCGGGCAGACCCCGGATGCAGCCTATCTGTGCATCTCGGGCGAGGCCAGCCTGAACTGGCCCGGCGAGGATGGGCAGACACGGACCATCGCCACAATCGGCCCCGGTCGCTTGATCGGAGATCTGGCGGTCATCACCGGCGATCCGCGCCAGATGGATTTGATTGCCAACACGGAATGCACCTTCCTCAGACTGGGGGCGGAAGAGCTGCGCGCGGTGGTGGAAAGCGATGCCACCGTTGCCATGCAATTGCTGCAAACCGTCGCCGGATACCTGACCTTCACCGCCGAGCGCCTGCGTCAGTCGAACATACCCCTTGGCGATGATGTGCCGGGGGCCGAGGCGCAGAATGCCGGTTAGTCGCCCCTATGCCCCGCACGAATATCTGGTGGCCGAGGCCCGGCCATACCCGGAAATCTGGCGCCTGCTGACCGGTCTGATTGTGGTCACTGCAGTGGTCGTGGCCATGAATGCCGTGCTGTTCATCGTGGTTGCCAGCCTTGGGCCGCCGCAATGGGTGGCCGAGTTTCTGATCGGCGCGACCCCGGTCTCCTTGTTGGTGGTGCTGTCCAGCTTTGCCTTTACAACATTGGGCGTCGCACTGGCCGCGCGGCATCTGCAACACAGAACTCTGCGCTCGATCATTGGTGAGCGGTCCGCGACGTTCCGGCAGTTCTGGCGCGTACTCGGGGCATTGACGCTGCTGGGCGCAGTGCTGCTGGCCTTGCCCCCTTATGGCATGGGCGCGGCCTTGCAACCCAATCTGGCATGGTCCAGTTGGCTGCCGCTCCTGCCCCTGTCCCTTACTGCGGTGCTGATTCAGACCAGTGCCGAGGAAATCCTGTTTCGCGGTTATTTCCAGCAAAGCCTGGCCGCCCGTTTCCGGTCACCCCTGATCTGGATGGGTGTGCCTTCGGTTCTGTTTGCCCTTGGACATTACGCCCCGGCACTGGCCGGGGACAACGCGGTGCTTGTCACGCTTTGGGCTTGCATCTTTGGCCTGCTGACCGCCGACCTGACCGCCCGTTCCGGCACGCTGGGCCCTGCTATTGCGCTGCATTTCTTCAACAATGCCTCGGCGCTTCTGGTGATCTCGGTCCCCGACAGCCTGAGCGGGCTGGCCCTGTACCATCTGCCCTACACCATGTCGGACACCGGCATCGTCCGGCAATGGCTCTATGTGGATTTCGCCCTCATGATCATCGGCTGGCTGACGGTGCGGCTTGCGCTCAGGCGCTGATTGCAATTCCTGCCGTAGCGTCTTATTTGACGTCAACGCCGCATCAGCAAGGTTCCGACATGAACTGGATCACAAACTACGTCCGCCCCCGGATCAACTCGATCTTCTCCCGCCGGGAAGTGCCCGAAAACCTTTGGCACAAATGCGGCGAATGCGGAACCATGCTGTTCCACCGCGAACTGGCCGAAAACCAGAATGTCTGCACCCAGTGCGACCACCACATGGCGATCACTCCGCGGGACCGGTTCCATCATCTGTTTGATGGCGGCATTTTCACCGAGGTGGACGTGCCCGCCCCCAAAGACGACCCGCTGCAATTCCGCGATCAGAAGAAATATCCCGACCGGATGAAAGCCGCCCAGAAAAAGACCGGCGAGAAAGAGGCGATGCTGGTTGTCACGGGTGAGATCGGGCGTACGCCCATCGTGGCGGCCGCACAGGATTTCTCGTTCATGGGCGGGTCGATGGGCATGTATGTCGGCAACGCCATCATCGCCGCGGCGCAAGAGGCGGTGAAACTGAAACGCCCGCTGATCCTGTTTTCCGCCGCCGGTGGCGCGCGCATGCAGGAAGGTATCCTCAGCCTGATGCAGATGCCGCGCACAACCGTGGCTGTCGAGATGCTGAAAGAGGCGAACCTGCCCTATATCGTCGTGCTGACCCACCCGACCACCGGTGGCGTGACTGCGTCTTATGCCATGCTGGGCGACGTGCATATCTCGGAGCCCAACGCGCTGATCTGCTTTGCCGGTCCCCGCGTGATCGAACAGACCATCCGCGAGAAACTGCCCGAAGGTTTCCAGCGCGCTGAGTATCTGCTGGATCACGGCATGCTGGACCGTGTGACCAAGCGCACCGAAATGCGCGAGGAACTGATCACCATCACCCGTATGCTCATGAACCAGCCCCCGGCGATCAAAGGTGATCTGCCAGCCCCCAAGGCTGAAGAAGAAGCCCCGGCCGAGGAACCAGCCGAGTCATGACCTCGCCATCGTCGGACGTCATCCTTGACCGGATGATGGCGCTGCACCCCAAGATCATCGACCTGACGCTGGATCGTGTCTGGCGCCTGCTGGCCGCGTTGGATAACCCACAGACCAAACTGCCGCCGGTGATCCACATCGCCGGAACCAACGGCAAGGGTTCGACCCAGGCCATGATCCGCGCCGGGATCGAAGGGGCCGGGCTGCGCGCCCACGCTTATACCTCGCCGCATCTGGCCCGGTTCCACGAACGCATTCGCCTGGCCGGAGAGTTGATCTCGGAACCTGCTCTGACAGCCGTGCTGGATGAATGCTACGCCGCCAATGGTGGCGAGAACATCACCTATTTCGAGATCACCACCTGCGCCGCCCTGCTGGCCTTTGCCCGGTCACAGGCCGATTTCACCTTGCTTGAAGTCGGTTTGGGCGGCCGCCTCGACGCCACCAATGTGATCGAACAACCCGCCGTCACCGTGATCACGCCGGTCTCCATTGATCACGAACAGTTCCTGGGTAACACGCTGGGTAAAATAGCGGCGGAAAAGGCCGGCATCATCAAGCCTGGCGTGCCCTGCATCGTCGGCCCGCAACAGGACGAAGCGCTCGAGGTCATCGAATACACCGCCGCCCGTCTGGGCGCACCGCTGCTTGTGCACGGCCAGCACTGGCATGTGCATGAAGAAAACGGACGGTTGGTCTATCAGGACGAAACCGGCCTGCGTGACCTGCCGCTGCCCAAACTGCTGGGCGCACACCAGATCCAGAATGCAGGCACCGCCCTTGCTGTCCTGCGCCATCTGGAACTGGGTGATGACGCCTATGAGGCTGCGGTCACCAAAGCCGAATGGCCCGCCCGGATGCAGCGCCTGAAATCCGGCCCACTGGTGGATCAGGCCCCGCAGGCCGAACTGTGGCTGGACGGCGGCCACAACGCCGCTGCCGGTGTCGCTTTGGCGGATGTTCTGGCCAAACTGCCGGAAAAGCCAACCCACATGATCTGCGGCATGTTGAACACCAAGGACGTCACCGGCTATCTGGCCCCATTGGCCTCCCAAGCCCGCAGCCTGACCGCCGTATCGATTCCCGGAGAGGCCAATACGCTCAGCGCCGAGGACACCGCGGCCGCTGCGACCAAGGTGAACTTGCCAGCCACAACTGCAGTCAGCGTATTAGACGCTCTGACAGCCATCACCGCCGAAACACCGGATGCTCGCATCCTGATCTGCGGCTCTCTCTACCTGGCCGGAAACATCCTGCGCGAAAACGGCTGACCCTTCATCTGGCCAGAAATATCCCGGGGGAGCCGCCAACGGCGGCGGGGGCAGCGCCCCCCTAAGGTTTTTCGACGAAAAACCTCACACCCCCCAGCCTTGGCTTTGCATTTCCCGCAGCCGCGATGCGGTACGTTCAAATTCGAAGGTCCCTTCGCCCTCGACATACAGCATCTCGGGCTCGGCAGCAGCCGAGCAGATCAACCGCACCTGTGCCTCGTACAAAGCGTCGATCAGGGTCACGAACCGTTTGGCTTCGTTGAAATTGTTCCGCGACAAACGGGGAATGTCTTCCAGCACCAGCACCTTGACCGCCTCAGCAATCGCCAGATAGTCCGCAGGCCCCAACATCCGTCCGCACAGATCGTAAAACGTAGCCCGCGCCACACCATTGCGAAAGGCCGGTATCTCGACCTCGCGCCCGTTCACCTTCAACCCCAAAGGCTCGGCTGGCCCACCGGAAAGATCATCCCAAACCGCCCGGATATTCGCCCGGGCCTCGGGTCCGATCGGGCTGAAATAGACCGGGGACCCTTCCAGCCGGTTCTGCCGGTAATCGGTGGGCGAGATCAACTCGCGCACTTCCAGCTGTTCCTTGATGTGATGAATGAACGGCAGGAACAACTGCCGGTTCAGCCCATCCTTATACAGATCATCCGGGTGCCGGTTCGACGTGGTGATGACCACAACCCCGCCCGCATGCAGCA
>NZ_JALCBM010000004.1:60171-78798 GCF_028066395.1 Ruegeria sp. | reverse complement strand
ATAGCCCCTTGAAAAGCAGACAATTCCGTGACCCATCAAATTTGGTGACGCGTGATCGCAAAACTCCTGAATTGACGAACCGCACCTTCCCGGTAATTTTCACACACTCAAAGCGGAGGCCCCATGCCGCAGACGGCACGTCTATTGAACCCGGTTCTGATCGTCGCATGTATCATCATCACGGTCAGCTTTGCCGTGCGCGCGTCATTCGGAGTGTTTCAAATTCCCATCGCAGATGAGTTCGGCTGGCTGCGCTCCGACTTTTCGATGGCAATCGCGATCCAGAATCTGGCCTGGGGTATAGGCCAGCCGATCTTTGCCGCTATCGCCGAAAAGGTCGGAGATCGCCGTGCCATCATTCTGGGCGCTTTGACCTACGCCGCAGGTATGGTGCTGTCGGCCTGGTCGGTCACGCCCTTTGGGCACCAGCTATATGCGTGGCTGGTGGGTTTCGGCATTGCGGGCACCGGGTTCGGTGTGATTTTGGCCGTGGTCGGGCGGGCCTCATCAGATCAAAACCGGTCTATGTCGCTGGCGATTGTCACCGCTGCGGGCAGTTTTGGCCAGGTGATCGGGGCACCCACGGCGGAATGGCTGCTGAGTTTCCTGCCCTGGCAACAGGTCTTTATCATCTTCGCTGTCGCCATTCTGGCGCTGATTCTGACACTTCCGTTCATGCGGGCACCGCAGCAGGTCAGCCGGGCCGAGCTGGAAGAAAGCATGGGACAGATTCTGGGCAAAGCGTTCCGCGACCCGTCTTATGCGCTGATCTTTCTGGGCTTCTTCAGCTGCGGCTATCAGCTTGGCTTCGTCACCGCCCATTTCCCCGCCTTCGTGACCGAGATGTGCGGGCCCATTCAACCCGGCGGGGTGTTGCACTCCATCGGAATCACCACAACCTCTGCCCTTGGGGCGCTTTCGATTTCACTGATCGGCCTGGCCAATATCGGAGGTACCCTGCTGGCGGGCTGGCTGGGCAACCGCTTTCCCAAGAAATACCTGCTTGCAGCGGTTTACACGGGCCGCACTCTGGCCGCAGCGGCGTTCATCGTCTTTCCGATCACGCCGCTTTCGGTCATCGCGTTTTCGCTGGTCATGGGTTCGCTATGGCTGGCCACCGTGCCGCTGACCTCGGGCCTTGTCGCCCATCTCTACGGACTGCGTTACATGGGCACGCTCTACGGGATCATCTTTCTCAGCCACCAAATCGGCAGTTTTCTGGGCGTCTGGCTAGGCGGGCGCATGTATGATCAATACGGCGATTACACCATGGTCTGGTGGATCGGCGTCGCCATCGGCGCATTCAGCGCCATCGTGCATCTGCCGATCCGCGAAAGCCGACCGGCAGTCGCCGCTGCATCCTAACGCAGTTCGGCCTCGGTATTGCCGCCATCCACAGTCATGATGTGGCCGGTGGTGCGTTCCATCTGCGCCAGCGCCACAAAGGCGTCGGCCACATGGGTTGCCTCCACCTCACGCCCCAGCAGGTTGCCCGCCATATAGACCTCTTCGCTCACCCCGCGCGCCTTAGAGCGTTTGGCGATGAAATCATCAGTCAACAGGCCCGACCGGATGCGGTCGGCGTTCACCCCGTTCACCCGAATGCCCATCTCGGCCAGTTCCAGCGTCAGCTGGCGCAGCAGGAACGCCGTCGCCGCCTTGGGCGTGCCATAGGCCCCCATGTTCCGACCCGGATTGACCGCCTGTTTCGAGATGTTGAACAGAACCTGCCCACCCCGGCCCTGGGCCTGCATCACACGGGCGGCTTCAAGGGCAAAGGATTTGTGGGCAAAGAAATTCAACTCGAACGCGGCGCGGAAATCGTCATCCGAAAGGTCCAGCATCGCCCCTCCGGTGGCCGTGCCTGCGTTCGAGACGAGGATATCCAGCCCGCCGAACCGGTGAACGGCAGCTTGCATCGCGGCCTCTGCCGCGCCCTTTTCGGTGATGTCGCAAGCGAATGAGGCATGCCACGGCCCCAGCGCTTTGACCGCCTGTTCCAGCGCCACGGCATCCCGGTCCACCAGCAGAATATTGGCTCCCTTGCTGGCGAATGCTTTGGCAGTCGCCAGCCCGATAGCGCCTGCGCCGCCGGTGATCATCACGACCCGGCCCTGAAAGGCTGGCGGGGTGCTTTTGCCCAGCTTTGCCTGCTCCAGCGACCAGTATTCGCAATCGAACCGGTCCTTTTCCTCCAGCGGATAATACCCGCCCGCATCCTCGCCAACCGCGCGCACCCGCAGGTTCTGCTCGGCCAGATCAGCGGCAATCGAGGCCGCCTTGGCGTTTGGCCCCATACCGACAACACCCACACCTTCGATCCAGGCGTGTTTAGGATCGACCGAGAGGATTTTCTTGGGTTCATCCGCCTGCACTGCTTGCCGGTCGAAATAGGCGCGGTAGGTCTTGGCGAAATCTTCCACCTTCTCCTTGATCCGCGCGCGCCCGCCTGACAGATCCTCGGCCCGCAGCACAAGCGGACACCCCTTGGTACGCAACACATGATCGGGTGAGGCCATGCCGCGCGCCGCCAATGCCTCCACATCCGGGCGGTTGAAGAATTCCAGCACCTGCGGCCCGTTACGAAGATCGAAGACCGGCATTGGGTCGTCGCGATCCGCCGCAATCTCGGCGATGACACCGCGCAGGGTGGGCAGAACGTCCAGCCCTTTGGCGGGTTCGCGCAGGCCCAAGGGCGTCAGGTCCTGCATCCCGAAATAGGCCGCAACCTCGTTGGTATGTGCGACGATCTTGTCATAGCTTTCCTGCGCCGTCGCGCCAAAGGTGAAATGCCCGTGCTGCAACAGCAGCAGCCCCTCGACCTCGGGGTTTTCGTCGAAAACCTCGGCGGCTTTTTTGGCCAGACCAAAGCCCGGCATGATGTAAGGCACGATGCCCAGCCGGTCGCCAAAAATCTCTCGGCAAACCTCGGCGGCATTGGGCAGGTTGGCCAGAACCAGAAACGGGGTGGCGTGGGTGTGGTCCACGTATTTATGCGGCAAAAACGCATGCAGCAGCGTTTCAACCGATGGGTTGGGAGAGCCGGAATCCAGCAAGTTCGCCCGCTGGATGTTGACCATGTCGAAATTCGACAGTCGCTCCAGCGTGCGGAGTTTCATCAGCGGATCAAGCCAGACCCCCGGCAGGCCCGGCGCTTGGATCGTGTCCAGATCCCAGCCCGAGCCCTTCACATGCAAAACCCGCTGCATCTGACCGAACAGGTCCGGCCGCTCCAGCTTGACCGAGGTATTGCCGCCACCATGCATCAGCAGATCGGGGTTCTGCCCGATCAGCCGCGAGGTATAAACACGCTCGCCCAATTCCTGATCGGCGGGGTCAGCGCCCGCATCGCGGCGCCAGTTCTGCGCGTCCTCGGGGACATACCAGTTTTCAATCATCGTCTTCGCCTTTTGAACTCTCGCGACCTATCCCGCGCGGGGCTTAAGAAACCGTTAACCAACCCGGTCCGGGAACAGCGCCGCCAGCCCCTCGGCCGAGGCATCACACACACCACGCTCGGTGATCAGGCCGGTGACCAGCCGGTTGGGGGTGACGTCAAAGGCGGGATTGCCGCCCTCGGTGCCGTCCGGCGTTACCTGCACATCGGCGATTGCACCGGCGTC
Organism: Ruegeria sp.; assembly: GCF_028066395.1. Lineage (GTDB taxonomy): Bacteria > Pseudomonadota > Alphaproteobacteria > Rhodobacterales > Rhodobacteraceae > Ruegeria. The sequence continues at coordinate 75,175 of NZ_JALCBM010000004.1, read as the reverse complement.
GCCGACGCCCAGAACATGTGTCACCTCACGCGGGTCGCGCTCTTCGATGGGGATTTCGGCCACACCGTCCCGCACCGTCCAATCGATGGTGGGCGAGGGCAGGGCGACGTAAAACGGCACCCCGTTGTCCCGGGCGGCCAGAGCCTTCAGGTAGGTGCCGATCTTGTTGCACACATCACCCTGCGCAGTGGTCCTGTCGGTGCCGGTGATGACCGCATCAACCAGCCCGTGCTGCATCAGATGCCCCCCCGCATTATCGACGATGTAACGGTTAGGGATGCCATGTTCGCCAAGCTCCCACGAGGTCAGCGCGCCCTGATTGCGGGGGCGGGTTTCATCAACCCAAATCTCGACCGGAATCCCGGCCTCATGCGCATGATACATCGGGCTGGTGGCGGTGCCCCAGTCCACCGTGGCCAGCCATCCGGCGTTGCAATGGGTCAGCAGGCGCACGGGTTCCCCTGCCGGTTTTTCGGCGGCGATCTTGCGGATCAAATCCAGCCCATGACGCCCGATAGAGGCGTTGATCTCAACATCCTCATCAGCAACCTCCTGTGCCAACGCCCAGGCGCGATCCGCGCGATCACTTGGTGACAATGGCATCAGAACGTCGCGACACCGGTCCAGCGCCCATTTCAGGTTTATCGCCGTCGGCCGCGTGGCAATCAGAACCTGATAGGCGTAATCAAACGCGGTGTCCGAACTGTCACGGCTCATCTGCTCGGCCATGCCAAAGGCCGCAGTTGCCCCGATCAGCGGCGCGCCCCGGACCCACATGTCGCGGATCGCGGTTGCGAAGTCTTCGAGGGTTTTCAGGGTCACGATGCGGAACTCATGCGGCAGCCAGCGCTGGTCGATGATCCGCACCTCACCCGCCGGTTTGTCCCACCAGATCGAACGGTAATGTTCGCCCTTCACTTTCATAATGTGATCTCCCAAATCGAATGCGTTGGGTTGATCTTGGCAATGTCGGCGATGATTTTGAAGCCTTATCCGCGTTTTGCCGCCCGCAATTCCCGTTCCAGCGCATCCAGAAACCGCGACCGGTCGGCCTTGCCGAAGGGTTTGCCGCCACCCCCAGCGCCCAAGGGGTTGGCGGCGCGCAGATCGGCCATCAGATCACGCATCGCCAGTTGCTGACCGATATTGGCCGCCGTGAATGCCTCACCATTCGGGCGCAGGACGCGCGCACCGGCCTCGACGCATTTCGCCGCCAGCGGGATGTCCGAAGTCACCACCACGTCGCCCGCACCGCAGCGTTCGGCGATCCACTTATCCGCCTCATCCGCGCCTTCGGCGACGATGACCACCTGTACCAGAGGGTTTGCCGAAGGCCGCAACCCACCATTCGACACCAACGCCATCGGCACCTTGTGCCGGGTCGCTACACGTTCGGCCTCGGGCTTTACCGGGCAGGCATCGCCATCGACATAGAGGGTCGTCACGCGCTTTTTGCCGCTGTTTTGGCGGGTTTCTTCTTCACCTTGAACTCGTCCGGGATCGGCATCCGGTTGAACGCGTCCAGACCGGCGATCTTATAGGCCTCGGCCAGGGTCGGATAGTTGAACGTGTTCTGCACGAAGTAATCCACCGTACCTTTCAGGTTCAGCACCGCCTGCGCGATATGGATCAGCTCGGTCGCGCCTTCGCCGACGATCTGCACCCCCAGAACCCGGCGGGTTTTCAGGGAAAACAGCATCTTCAGCATGCCGTGCTCCAGCCCCATGATATGCCCGCGCGAGGTTTCGCGGAATCGCGCCACGCCGACCTCATAGGGGATGCCGCGCTCCTGCAGTTCTTCCTCGGACATGCCGCAGGTCGAGATTTCGGGGACGGAATAGATCCCATACGGATACCACGGACTTTCCGGCAGGGTGGGGGTTTCCAGCGCGTGACAGGCGGCAACACGACCCTGCTGCAGCGAAGTTGACGCCAGTGAGGGGTGCCCGATCACATCGCCGGTGGCATAGATATGCGGCACCGAGGTCTGATAGGTCTTGCGATCCACGCTGATCCGGTTGCGGTGGTCGGTTTCGATCCCGACCGCCTCCAGGTTCAGCGCAGCGGTGGCGCCCATACGACCGGCCGCGAACAGCAGCATTTCGGCCCGCACGTGACGCCCGTTGTCCAGTGTGACCTCGACATGTGCGCCCGCGTCCTCGATTTTTTCAACAGCCGCGCCGAGGCGCAGATCGACCCCGTTTTCGCGGATCTGATGAGTGAAATCGTGGATCAGCGTCTTATCGATGAAATCCAGAAAGCTGTCGCGCGGTTCGATCAGCGTCACCCGCACATCCAGTGCTGCGAACATCGTGGCATATTCCACCCCGATCACCCCGGCCCCAATCACACAAAGCGAGCGGGGGATTTCCTCCATCTCAAGGAAGTCGTCGCCATCGACGACCGTCTTGCCATTGAAGGGCACGTAATCGGGCCGGTAGGTGCGGGTGCCGGTGGCAATCAGGAATTTGGCGGCGGTCAGGCGGGTGGTCTCGCCCGCATCGGTCGCGACCTCAACCTCATGCGGGCCAAGGAACCGGGCGAGGCCGTTCATCGTCTCGACATGGTTGCGGTTGAACTGGTGTTCCAGCACATCAACCTCGTGATCCAGCGTCATGTGCAGGCGCGCTTTCAGGTCCTCGGCCCGGATCTGATCCTTGACCCGGTAGGAGCGCCCGTAAAAACTGCGTTCACGCCAGCCCGACAGGTTCAGCACGGTTTCGCGCAGGGTTTTCGACGGGATCGTGCCGGTATGCACCGACACCCCGCCAAACCGGTCCTTGCGGTCGATGACCAGCACCCGGCGCTGCAGCTTGCCCGCCTGTATCGCCGCCGACCGCCCCGAAGGACCCGAGCCGATGATGATCAGGTCATAATCATATGTGCTCATGCATCAGTCTCCGTACAGCGCCTCGGCGTGGAAGGTCACGTGATCCTCCATGAAGGTGGACACGAAATAGTAGGAGTGATCATAGCCCGGTTGCATCCGGTAAATGGCCTGTTGACGACGTTCGGCAATCGCCTGCGCCAGGGCTTCGGGCTGCAACAGGTCGATGAACTGATCGTCGGTGCCGGTGTCGATCAGGATCGGACCGTCAAAGCCCTTTTCCTTCATCAGCAAAGTGGAATCGTGCTTGGCCCATGTGGCCTCATCACCGCCCAGATAGGCGCCTAGCTGCTTGCGGCCCCAATCGGTTTGCGTCGGGTTGGAAATCGGCGCGAAGGCCGACACCGAGCGGAACCGACCCGGCAGGTTCATCGCCAATGTCAGCGCGCCGTGGCCGCCCATGGAATGGCCGGTGATGGCCTGACGATCCGCGTCGATGGCAAAGTTTTCAGCCAGCAGGGCGGGCAGTTCCTCGGCCACGTAATTCCACATCTGGAAATGCGGCGCCCAGGGGTCTTGGGTGGCATTGACGTAGAACCCCGCGCCCTGACCCAGATCGTAATCGTCGTGATCGGCCACGCCTTCGCCGCGCGGTGAGGTGTCGGGGAAGACCAGCGCGATGCCCTGTTCGGCGGCCCAGCTTTGCGCGCCCGCCTTGGTCATGGCGTTTTCATGGGTGCAGGTCAGGCCAGAGAGGTACCACAGGACCGGCACCGGACCGTCTTTGGCCTCGGCCGGCAGAAACAGGCCAAAGGTCATATCGCAGTTACAGGCCGAGGATTTGTGGCGATACACGCCCTGCACGCCGCCAAAACAGGCATTTTCCGAAAGGGTTTCCATCTGGCTTTATCCTTGCAATGGGTTTCAGCCATGGCTAACGGCCCACAGCCCGGACGTAAAGTCCGGGCGCCTCCGGCGGGAGTATTTTTCGAAAAGGTGAAGATCAGGGCGCGCCGACCCAGCCGATGAACAGCGGCACGGTCAGGATGCTGGCCATGGTCGACAGCAGGATCGCCGCCGAGGCGCGTTGCGGCGCGACGCCATAATGGGCGGCCAGCATATAGACGTTGCCTGCCACTGGCAGCGCAGCGGCCGCGATGACAACGGCGGCAGGAAAGGTGGCGATTGGCATCAGCCACAGCACCATCACCGCAACGCATAGGGGATGGATGACCAGCTTGCATAGGCTCAGCCACCCAGCAACCTGCACCCGTTCCGCCGATTTCCCCGCCAGTGAGGCACCGATGGCGAACAAAGCGCCGGGCGTGGCTGCGCCGCCCAGAATGGTCAGGAAATCGCCCAGCGGCGCAGGCACTGGTATGCGCAGGGCGGACCAGATCAACCCGGCCGAGATCGACAGGATCATCGGGTTCTTCAGCAATCCGATCCCGATCTGGCGCAAGGTTCCAAGGCTGAGCCGCCCTTCCCGACCTCCATTGATCAGGATCACGATCAGCGAAGAGAACACCACAAGATCCACCGTCAGGACCAGCATCACCGGACCGATGGCGGCCTCGGAAAACAAAAGCGCCAGCATTGGCAGGCCCAGAAATCCCACATTGCCGATGGCGGCGCATTGGGCCTCGACCGCCGCAGTCGGAATGTCGAGCCCGCGCAGATAGGCCACCAGCGTCGCCAATGCGTAGACGCCAGCAGTGCCGATCAGATAGCCGATCATCAGCCGTCCGTTGAAGATTGCATCAAAGGGCAGGGTGGCCGCAAAGCGAAACAGCATCGCGGACAGGGCAAAGAAGAATACGAATTTGGTCAGATAGGCCGTCGCTTCGGGTGGGAAAAACCGACTGCGCCCGGCACCGTATCCCAGGCCGATGATTGCGAAAAAGGGCAGGGTGCGCAGAAAGATCTCGACCATGGTCCATGTCGTAGCACGGATTGCCTTCGCTGCAAGGTTTGGCAGAGGGTGAGATTCAACCACAACGGACAAGTTCTTTGACGAACACCGGATTGTCACCGGCTTTCCCATGTGCGAATCGTTGAAACTGAACCAAGCGGTTTATAAATTCGATGCATAGCCCAAGCCAGGAGACGACATGACCCAAGCCGACACCATTCTGCGCACTGGCCGAAAATTCGATCAGGTCCTGCGCGGCGCCCGAGAGGTGTTCATGGCGGATGGGTTCGAAGGCGCAAGTGTCGATGACATCGCCCGCGCCGCAGCTGTGTCCAAGGCAACCCTGTACAGTTATTTCCCCGATAAACGCCTGCTGTTCATAGAGGTGGCGCAAACCGAATGCAGCCGCATGGCGGACCGGGTGATTTCAATGATTGATGAAACCAAACCGGCGCGAGAGGTTCTGACCATCGCAGCGACGCAGCTTGCCGCTTTTCTGGTTTCGGATTTCGCACAGCAGGTCTTTCGCATCTGCGTGGCCGAGCGCGACCGGTTTCCCGAACTGGGTCATGCGTTCTATCAATCCGGCCCCAAGAACGGTCAGTGCCACATGGCGGCTTATCTGGAAAAAGCCGTCGCCAAGGGGGAGCTGGCTATTGACGACGTCGATATCGCCGCCGCGCAGCTGTCCGAGCTGTGCAAGGTCCGCATCTGGAACCGCGCGGCCTTTGGCATTCAGACCAGTTTTACCCAGGAAGAGATTGACGAGGTCGCCCAACAGGCCGTCGACATGTTCATGGCGCGCTATGGGGTTTGATGCGACTGGAATTTGTGGTGCGGGTGGAGGGACTTGAACCCCCACGCCTTGCGGCGCCAGAACCTAAATCTGGTGCGTCTACCAATTTCGCCACACCCGCAACCTGATGCCTCTGCATCGGAATGTCGCGGTCAATAACAAAGCTTGTCTTCGAGTGCGAGAGGGAAATGCAGTTTGCCTCAAAGAATGTTGTCGTGATCCCTGACAGCTGGTGACGCCAGTTCAATCCTCAAGCGCCGCATCGGGGGGCATCGGACGCATTCCAAAACGTATCCAAATCAAATGTTGAGCAATGCGGTGCATCGGGTTGCTCGGGCTCGGCAGCCATAGCAAACGCGCGCGTTTCAACAAATGTACCAGAAAATCTGACAGGTCGGTGCCGCGCGCAGGTTCAAAACCCGCGCGCGGCAAAAGGGGTCAGTTCTGGAACTGACCGGCCCAGCGGCGCACGTTGAAGATGTCGAAATAGATCGACATCAGCGCCGGGAAGATCAGCGTGACCATGACCACCGAGGCCAGCAGACCGAAGGCCACCGAGATTGCCATGGGCACCAGCGTCTGCACCTGCGGGCTGCTGTCGGCCATGATCGGCACCAGCCCTGCGAAGGTCGTCATCGAAGACAGCAGGATCGGCCGGAACCGCTCGCGCACCGCGTTCAGGGCGGCGGTTTCGTAGTTGTCCCCGTCAAGATGACTTTCAAAGAAGGTCATGAACAGGATCGCGTTGTTGACCACGATTCCGGCTAGCGAAGCAAAACCGATCAGCGAGGGCATCGAGATATCGACCCCCAATCCCCAATGCGCCAAAATCGTGCCGATCAGCGCAAACGGGACGGATGTGATGATCACGACGGGCAGCGTATAGGACCGGAACTGGAACGCCAGGATCATGTAGACCCCGATCAGCCCCAGCATCATCAACGTTGCAAGGGATGAAATGGATTCGTTCTGTTCCGCCGTCGCCCCGGCGATGCCGATCTCAAGCCCGGGATATTTCGTCCGCAGCTCTGGCCCCAGTTCATCTGTCACGACCTTCGAGATCGCGGACGAGGTGGTGGCGCTGCGGTCGATCTGGCCCTGAATGCGGGCCAGCGCCTGACCGTCCTTGCGGGTGATCGTCGGATAGCCGCGCGCCAGCGTCAGATCGGCGATCCGGGCCAGCGCCACCTGCTTGCCGTCGCCGACCGAGATGGGGAATTGCTCGATATCCGTCAGACTGCTGAGCGTGCGGTCCAGCTTGACCCGCACCGTCTGATCGGATTGCAGGGCGCGGAAACTGTCGGTCTCGATCCCTTCGAAAGCGGTGCGCAGCTGGTTGGCCAGCACCTCGGGCGTCAGGCCGACGGAATAGCCATAGGTGTTGAGAGCCAGTTGCACCTCTTGCCGACCGCCATAGAAATCCTGATGGGCCTCGACCACGTCTTCGCGTTGCAGCAGGGCGCGCTGCAGGTCTTCGGACGCGGCCTCCAGTTCCTCAAGATCATAGCTGGTCAGTTCCACATCCAGATCGAACCCGGCAGGGCCAAGATCGGATTGGGCAAAGCTGGCCTGCACCATGTCCGGCAGGGGCGGCGCGGCGTTGCGCCAGGCCAGCAGCACGTCATCGGCCTTGATATTGCGCAACGAGCTTTCCAGCAAATCAACGGTGATGGTGGCGGTATTGGCGCCATTGTCGTTGACCTCGGAGTTTACCCCGTATTCGACCAGCACCCGTTTCACCAGCGGCGCAGCGCCTTGGGTATTGGGGCTGTGTTCGGCGTTGACCACATCCAGCGCGGCCACCAATTGATCAACCGTTTCGATGGTCCGTTCGCGTGCGATGCCCGAGGTCAGCGACAGCCGAGCCACGACGGTATCGCTTTCGGTTGCCGGAAAGCCGATCACCTTGACGGTACCCGATGCAACCAGACCGATGGTCAGGATGAACACGCCCACGACCGACCCCGCCGTCAGATAGCGCCAGCGCACAAGACGGCTCGCCACCGGCAGAACCACGCCTTCCTTCAGCGCCTCCAACCAGCGGGCGGCGCGGCGGTTCTTGTGTTCACCGGGCGTGGTGCCCGCGTGGCTGAGGTGATGCGGCAGGATCAGGAAGCCTTCGACCAGCGACAGGGCTAGCGTGATCAGCAGCACAATCGGGATATAGCGCAGAACCTGCCCCATCTGTCCGGCCACAAACATCAGCGGACCAAAGACGCAGGCGGTGGTCAGGAAAGAGGACAGAACCCCGGGCATCACCTCCATCGTGCCCTTGACGGCGGCCTCGACCGGGCCGGTACGGCGGCGCCATTTGTCGATGTTTTCCGCGATGACGATGGAATCGTCCATGATCAGGCCAACAGCCATCAGCAGGCCGACCAGCGTGATCATGTTGATGGTGACGCCGGTCACACTCATCACGAACAGGGTGCCGAGGAACGACACCGGCAGGGCGACCGAGATCCACAGCGCCTCGCGCAGCGAAAAGAACAGCCACATGGTGCCAAAGACCAGCACCAGCCCCATGGCGATATTGCTGAGGATCAGTTGCAGCCGTTCGGCGACCAGTTCGGTGGTGTTGTTGATCACTTCGATACGGAACGGCGCGGGATAGCGGGCCTGTTCGGCCGTCAGCACCATGTTGACCGCCTCAAACACCCGGATGCTGTCATCCGCCTTGGCCTTCGAGATCGAGATGATCGCCGCCTGCTGACCGTTGAGGAAGGATTCAGTGTTTTCATCCTTGTCGACCGGGCGCACCTGACCCAGATCGCGCAGCCGGACAACCGCGCCATTGTCGTTTTGCAGGATGATCAGGTCTTCCAGGTCGGCGATCGAGCGGCGCACATCGGTATAGCGCAGCACATAGCTGCTTTCGTTCAGATCAACCTCGCCCAAAGGTTGCGTCAGGCTGCGGGCGCTGATGGCGTCGGCAATGTCGCGGCTGGACAGGCCAAAACGATAAAGCGCATCCTGATCGAACGTGACCTGCAATTCGCGGTCGGTCACGCCCGAGACGCTGGCCTCGGCCACCCCGTCGACTGCCAGCAGCTTATCGGCAAGCACGTCGGCATATTCGATCAGACCCTGCTTGCCATTGACGCCGGTGATCGCGACCAGCGCGACCAGATCGTTGCGGGCGAGGATCTCGACCGCCGGGGATTCGGCATCGCTGGGGAAATCGTTGACGCCCGAGACGGCAGACAGGATGTCGTTAAAGAACTGGCCGATATCGCCGCCTTCGGTCAATTCCGCCGTGGCCGAACCGCGCCCGTCGATGGAAAGACATTCCAGCTTGACCAGCCCGGGAATGCCCGCCAGCGATTTTTCCAGCGGGTTGCAGATCTGTTCATCCACATCCCGCGCCGAGGCACCGGGATAGGACACCGAAACCCCCACGCGCGAGGCGGTGAATTCGGGAAAGGTTTCGCGTTTGATATCGGACAGGACAACAGCGCCGAGGATGCACATCAGCACCATCAACAGGTTGGCCGCCACCGGATGGCGGATGAAATACGAGATCATCTCAGTTGACCTCCACGCCTGCGGAAACCGGAACCGAGGTCAGTTTCAGCCCGATGATTGGCGGGCGGGGTGATCCCAGCACCAGCTGCACGCCCGGTTCAAGGCCAGACCGGATGAAGACATCGTTTTCCACCACATGGCTGATGTCGATCTCGCGCTGATCCAGCCGTGTATCGGCATCCACCACATAGACAAAGGGCGCGCCGGTATCGGAATACTGCACCGCGTTGCGGGGAACAGCGATGCCGGGCGTGTCGGACTGATGGCTGAACGTGACCTTGACGAAGGTGCCTACCAGCAGCGGCGGGCGGCGCAGGCGGGGGTTGCTGGCAAAGGGATCATCAACCCGCACGATCAGTCCCATGGCGCCGGTTTCGCTGTCCATGGCCCCCCGCAGGCGGACAATTTGACCATCCCATGGGGCCACACCCGGATCGCTGCCGATCAGGCTGACCTGCGCGGTAATCCCGCTGTCCAGAAACAAATCCACCAGCTCATCGACCGAGGGTTGATCTTCGGCGCCAAGCTGCCCTGCCATTGCCGAGATAAGCAGCGGGCGGAAATCCTCGGGCTGCAATTCGGTCAGGATTTCAGCGGCTTCCTGACCTTCCAGCGTCAACAGGCTGTCGCCGACACGGACGAACTGGTCGGCCTCGACATTCATCTCGGAAATGCGCCCGGTATAGGGCGCGCGGATGACCGCCTTTTCGATGGCGCGCTCGGCCTCGGCCAGTTCGGCCTGACGCACGGCCAGATTTGCCTCTTCTGCGTTACGCTGGGCCGGGAACAGGTCCAGTGTGTTCTGCAGATCCAGCACGGATACCCTTTGGGCCAGAAATGTCTTTTCGGCGGTATCCAGCGACGCCTGCGTGCTTGATCCCCGCTCGACCAGTGCTTTGTTGCGGTTCAGTTCGGCCTCGGCCACCTCAAGGATGCGCTGTTCGACCTCGAGCAGGGCGGCGGTGTTTTCCGCGCGGCGGTCCAGTTCCAGCAGAGTGGCGCGGGCCGCTTCGATGTTCGACAGGGATTTCTGGCGGGCGATCTCGTAATCGGTCAGGTCGATTTCGACCAGAACGTCACCGGCACGGACGATGCTGCCCTCGGCCAGACCCGGTGCCAGTTTCAGAATACGGCCTTCGACCTCGGAAATCGCACTCCAGTTGCGGGCCGCCTCGACCCGGCCATAGCCGGTGGCGATCACCGGCAGGGTCTGCGCCTGCACGTCCAGCACCCGCACCGGCACGGTGGGCTCCTCCGCCTTCAGCGGGGTTTCGGTTTCGCCGGATGTCATGAAGACAAACCCGGCAATCGCAAGTGCAATGGGTGGCAGAACAAGAAGGGGGCGGAAGTTCATGGAAGGGGGTCCAGTGGTCAGGGGGATAAGGGGGTACAGTGTCGCCGAAATTGGCGGGTCCGGTGCAATTCAGCCGGAACGGGTCGAAAAATGCTGAGTGGTCATGCAGGTGTTTCCTCGGGTGGTCCCGTTGAAACGGGTGGTCGGGGCAATTCCGTCGCGGTCCTTTCGCATTTTCTGACCCGGCGCAACCGATTTCCAATGGGTCGCCGCGTTCGGCGGATTTCCACCAACGGGGACGCAAGGCGCTGTTACGCCTTGCGAATGCCCGCTGTTTTCAGCCCGGCGCGTCAGGAGATGAGGTAATTGGGCGTTGACCGCGATATCGCAATTTCCTCGTCGGTCATCTCAACCGCGATATCGTCAAACAAAGGCGTGCTCAGATAGCGTTCGCCGGTATCGGGCAACATGCACAGCACGGCCGATCCGGGTTCGGCATTTTCAGCGATGTCCAAGGCCACGGCGAAGGTTGAGCCGCCGGAAATTCCGGTCAGAATCCCCTCGTGCCGGGCCAGTTGTTTCGCCTGTTCCACCCCGGTCGGGCCGGGTACCGGGATCAGCCTGTCGAAATAGGCGTTGTCGACGGCTTCCTGCAAAACCCACGGGATGAAATCCGGGGTCCAGCCCTGAATCGGATGCGGTTCAAAGGCCGGGTGGCTGGCCGAGGGGCTGTTGTCGTCACCGCGCTCGGTGGCGATGCCGCTGCCGACCAGTTGCGCATTGGCGGGTTCGGACAGGATGATCCTTGTGTCGGGGCGTTCGTTTCGCAGGACCCGCGCAACGCCCGTGACGGTTCCGCCGGTGCCATAGCCCGTCACAAAGTAGTCCAGCCGTGTGTCTTTGAAATCGCCCAGAATTTCCTGCGCGGTTGTTGCGGCGTGGATTTCGGCGTTGGCCTGGGTTTCGAATTGACGCGCCAGAAACCAGCCATGTTCCCGGGCCAGTTCAACCGCCTTGCGATACATGCCAAAACCTTTCTCGGCCTTGGGTGTCAGAATGACCTTGGCCCCCATCATGCGCATCAATTGTCGACGTTCGGTTGAAAAGCTTTCAGCCATCGTGACCACCAGCGGATAGCCCTTTTGCGCGCAGACCATGGCCAGACCGATCCCGGTATTGCCGCTTGTGGCTTCGACAATGGTCTGGCCGGGCTGCAATGCCCCGCTGCGTTCGGCGGCTTCGATGATGTTGACCGCAAGGCGGTCCTTGACCGACCCGGCGGGATTGAACGCTTCGAACTTTACGAACAGATCGACGTTCTTCGGCCCCAGATTGTTGATGCGGATGGTCGGCGTGTTCCCGATCGTGTCCAGCACGCTGTCAAAGATACGGCCATTGCCCGATGTGGTTCTGAGTTTTGCGTCGGTCATTGCGGGTCCTCATATGATTGTACGAACACATGGGTTCGGATTTTAGCATATGTCGGATGGGTCGGCTGCTTTGACAATGGCCGAGGATGCGGTTCCGGGGCCAATCGCCCGGCGTCTCACGTGTAATTCTTGTTCCGGGACATCTTGCCGATGCCGGGATTCATGCTGTTTGTCGGGTCCACCGACTTGTAGAACGCGGCCAGATCGGGTTTGGCGGCATACAGGTGGCCGACATTGTGCTCGGCGGGGTATTCGGCACCACGGCGATCCAGAATCTCCAGCATCGCGGCCTTCAGTGCCTTGGGGTCGGCCCCCTTTTTCACGATGTAATCCTGATGCAGCACATGGCACATGAAATGCCCGTAATAGAGCTTGCTGACCAGTTGATCCGACAGCTCGGGGGGCAGTTCCTCGAACCAGTTCACATCGTTGCGGCGCAGGGCGATGTCCAGCGCGATGATGTCTTCGACCTCATGCGCGTGGACCTTCATGTAGCGGATCGCGGCCCCGGCGGCGGCAAAGCGGTGCAGGGCGGCGATCTTGGCCTCGCGAGCATCGCATTCGAAAAAGTCCAGCTTTTCGTCGGCCACCATGTCGGTCAGCAAGGTGTGCGCCTCGGCAATGCCACCATCGCGCATTTTCAGGATCAGGTGATGCGGGAAACGGGCTCGATAGGCTCGCATGCGGCGGGGCAGGATATCGGGCCAGAACCGCATGGCAAACTGCATGAACCGGTCGGTGAAATTGGCCAGCCCGGGCACGCCTTCCAACCGCGCATCCACCGCGCCTTTCAGCGCAAAGAAGCTGGGCAGCTGGTCGGTGCCCAACTTGTCGATCATCACCATCGTGTCCTTGCCATAGCGGTCGGAGATGTCGAACACGTCCTGATGCATGTATTCGGCACTGACCGGCAGGGTCTGGAACTCTGACAGGATGCGACGGCGCAGCTCAGTCAGTGCGGCGGTGTCCTGCGCGCCGATATAGAAGGTGCGTTCGCTGTCATTCTTGGGATACGTGTCCAGCCGGACCGCAAAAACCGCCAGTTTTCCTGCACAGCCTGCGGCCTCATACAGACGGGATTTGTCGGCATTAAAGCGGGCCGGGGTGTCGGCATCCACATTGCGCACCCGGCGGGCATAATCGGTGTCGGATGCCTTGCGGTTGTCGGTTTCGATATCCGCAGCGCTGAAGTCGCCAGCCTGCAGGCGGGTCAGAATCTCTTCGGGCGTGTCACCCAGATGGATACCCAGATGATTGACCAGCTCCAGCGCGCCCTCCTGCGTGATGCGCGCATAAAGCGACAGCTCGGTATAGGACGGACCGCGTTCAACCAGCGACCCGCCCGAGTTGTTGCACACCCCGCCCACGACCGAGGCCCCGATGCACGAAGAGCCGATCACCGAATGCGGCTGGCGTCCAATCGGGTCCAGCAACTTTTCCAACGCAAACAGAGTGCTGCCCGGAAAGCTGATCACCTGCTTGCCTTCATTGATCAGGTGCAGATCGTCCATCTTCCGCGTGTTGATCAACACCACATCGCGGTCATAGCTGCCCTTGGGCGTCGAGCCTTCGGTCAGGCCGGTATTGGCGGCCTGCATGATGACGATCTTGTCGGCCTCGACGCAGGCCTGAAGCACCTGCCATTGTTCCAGCAGCGTGGCGGGTTGCACCACCGCCAGCGCCTCGCCTTCGCCCGACCGGAACCCGCGGCGAAAGCGGCGGGTGCTGCGGGCCGAGGTCAGCACCCGCCGCCGTCCGCAAATGGCCTGAAGACGCTTGATCAGCTCGGCATCGGTCATCCCACAGCCCCCCGTTAATACGCGACCGAGGGCAGCCACGTGGCCAGTTGCGGCCAGAGGAAGACAAAGAACAGACCGGTCAGCTGCAGGATCACGAACGGGATGATCCCTTTGTAGATATCGGTCAGCTTGATCTCAGGCGGGCAGACCCCTTTGAGGTAGAATAGCGCAAACCCCACGGGCGGTGTCAGGAACGAGGTCTGAAGGGTCACCGCTACAAGGATCACGAACCACACCAGCGCCGGTTCGTCGATGACGCCAAAGCCGTCGATATCCAGCCCCAGCCCGTTCACGATGGGGCGCATCAGAGGCAGGACGATCAGCGTGATCTCAATCCAGTCCAACACAAAGCCCAGCAGGAAGACGATGAACAGGATCATGAAGACGGTGCCATTGGGGCCAAGCCCGGTGCCATGGATCATATCCTCGATCAGCGCATCCCCGCCCAGTTCGCGCAGGACATAAGAGAACACGGTCGCACCCAGGAAGATCGCAAAGATATAGGCGGTGGTGTTGAAGGTGGCTTTCAGCACGTTGATCAACTTGGCCAAAGTCAGCTTGCGATATCCCAGGGCCAGCAGGGTCGCGCCCAATGCGCCCACGCCCGAGGCTTCGGTCGGCGTGGTTAGCCCTGCAAAGATCGACCCCAACACGGCGAGGATCAGCGCCAGCGTTGGCAGCACCGCAATCAGCACGTCCTTGACCGCCGCCCAGTCGGGACGTTTGGCGTCTGCGGGCACCGGGGCCACGTCGCGTTTGATCAGGGCGATCACGAAGATATAGGTCAGATACAGCGCGCCGATGATCACACCCGGGAACACGGCGGCCATGAACAGGTCGCCCACCGACAGGGCCATCTGATCGGCCATGATCACCAGCATGATCGACGGCGGGATCAGGATACCCAGGGTTCCCGAGGCGCTGACAACGCCAGCAGCCAGCGAGGGGCTGTATTTCTGCTCCATCATCGAGGGCAGCGATAGCACACCCAGCAGCACCACAGACGCGCCGATGATCCCGGTCGAGGCAGCCAGAATGATGCCGATCATCGTCACCGTGATCGCCAGCCCGCCGCGCACCGTGCCGAACAGGCGCTGCATCGAGGACATCAGACGCTCGGCCACACCGGATTCGTCCAGCATCAGGCCCATGAAGATGAACATCGGCAACGCGACCAGAACCGCGTTCGACATGGTGGCATAGACCCGGTTCACCACCGCGCCCAGCGTCAGGTAATCCAGCCCGGTCAGCGTTTCCTCAAGCCCGGTCCAGTTCATCATGCCGTTGTCGAACAGATAGGCGAGCCCGCAATAGGCCACGCCCACCCCGGCCAGCGTCCACGCGACGGGGAAGCCGGTGAACAGCAACGCGATGAAGGTCAGGAACATGGCGATGACCAGCTTTTCCTCGGTCGTTTCGAC
>NZ_JALCBM010000004.1:48767-60071 GCF_028066395.1 Ruegeria sp. | reverse complement strand
CGCCGCGCCCGCTGGCTGAGTTGCATGTGCAGCAGATCGACCCGCACATGGCTGTCGGTGACCAGCGCATACGAGATGCCGACCATCGTCACCAGCCCGTAGAAATGCCACTGGATTTCATCCAGCTTGGGATAGTTCTGGTTCAGCAGATAGCGCAGCGCCACTTGCGAGACGATGGCCGCGATCAGCAGCAGGTTGGCCCACATGACCACATGGCCGACCATCTTGACACCGTTGTCGATGCCCACGGCCAGCTTCTGGCGGTCGGGTTCGCCATGTTCCAGAAGGCTTTCATAAACTTCGATCGGGTCGTTCTGCGTCCGCTTGGTCTCGGCCATGGTCTCCTCCTAAAGATACGGGGGCGTGGAGAGGCGAAAATGCGCCCGGGTCGGTTCGGAAAATGAAGAAAATCAGAAGATGCAGGGGCGGCAGATCAGGCCGCCCCTGACGAGGTGCAAGCGATCAGATCACTTGCGTGGGAGGAACGCGTTTTCCTTCCAGACGGCGTAACCGTCGCGGAATTCGTTCATGTCGGTCAGAACCTTGTTGAAGAATTCGTCCTGCGCGGCCTGCTCGGCGGCAACTTCTTCCCAGGTGCTGCGGAAGGTCGACAGCATCTCGTCATTCCACTGTTTGATCTCGACACCGTTGTTTTCCACGTTGTCGATCAGAGCTGTGTGCTGGATCGCCTCACCTTCGGCAAAGCTGTCGGCCATCGACGCCTTGCAGGCGGTGTTGATGATCGCTTTGTGCTGATCGCTGGCCTCGTTCCAGACGTCCTTGTTGATCATCAATTCGAACACGGTGGCCTGCTGGTGCCAGCCGGGGAAGTAGTTGTACTTGACCAGCTTGTGGAAACCCAGACGCGCATCGATAGCGGGCATCGAGAATTCGGTCGCGTCAATCGCGCCTTTTTCCAGCGCCGGGAAGATCTCGCCACCCGGCAGCAGCGAGGTCGCAACGCCCAGTTTCTGCATCACTTCGCCGCCCAGACCGAAAAAGCGCATCTTCAGGCCGTTCAGGTCTTCGGGGCTGTTGATCTCATTGGCGAACCAGCCCGAGGTTTCGGGGGCGATGATCGCGCAAGGGATGACATGGACGTTGAACCCGGCCTGATCATACATTTCCTGATACAGGCTCAGCCCGTTGCCATAATAGAGCCACGCCATGTATTCGCCCGCCTCGGGGCCGAAAGGCACGGCCGAGAACAGCGGTGCGGCGGGGATCTTACCGGCCCAATAGCCTGCGGTGGTATAGCCCGAGTTGATCTTGCCCGAGGATACGGCGTCCAGAATTTCAAACGGCGGGACCAGTTTGCCGGGCTCGTACACCTTCATCTTCAGCGTGCCGCCGGACATCAGGTCCAACTGCTCGGCCACGCGCGGGATCGGTGATCCCAGACCCGGCAGCGCGGTCGAAAACGCGATCGGGGTTTTCAGCAGCATCTTGTCAGCGGCCTGAACCGCAGGTGCGGCCAGCAGCGATGCCGCAACGGCGAGCGACGTCAGGGTGGTTTTCATGAGTTCTCCTCCAATATGTGCAGGTCGCCGATGGAACGGCTACCGGTCTGACCGCATCGGCGGCATGAGTGGTAAATATTATTGACCATAAGTTTCAGTCAATAATTTTGTTTACCACTGAACGCTTTACTAGGGTTGAAACCCCTCTGGGCCGGTTGCGATGATTTGAGGGTGGAAATTCGCAAAAACATGTCTTTTTCTTATAAAACAGGCGAATAAGGGCGTATGGCTCATCCGTAATTCTGGGTATTCTCCCTTGCAATGTTTTGTCGCAGTGGTAAATTAAAAGAACAACTTAAATTCTCCTGTTTCTGACCCGCAATCGGAGCAAACATGAGCAGCAGCAGCCCTTTTGAGCCCGTTGGCCACGAATCAATTGCCGACGCGGTGGTCGATCAGATCGAGACGATGATCGTCGATGGCATCCTGAAAGAGGGGCGCAGATTGCCGTCCGAACGTGATCTGGCCGAAGCGATGGGAGTGTCCCGCCCCAAGCTGCGCGAGGCGTTGCAGGTGCTGGAACAGCGCGGGTTGGTCACGGTGCGCCATGGCGAGGGCACGTTCATTGCCGCGTTGACCGGACGCGCCATGTCTCCGGCCTTGCTGTCGCTTTATGCCCGCCACGGCGGTGCGTTTTACGACTATCTCGAATACCGGCGCGAGCAGGAGGCCTTTGCCAGCCGCCTTGCCGCGCAGCGTGCAACGCAATCTGACAAGGAACGAATCGCCGACATCATGGACCAGATGCAGAAAGCCTGGGAAGATGATGATCTGGACGCCAGCCAAGAGGCCGATTTTCGCCTGCATGCGGCCGTTGTCGATGCCAGTCAGAACACGACCCTGATCCACATGATGGCTTCGGTCTACGATCTGACACGGCAGGGGGTGTTCTACAATCGCCGTTTCCTGCGTACGATGGATGGATCGGGTGAGAAGCTGCTGGCGCAACACCGCGAGATCGCGCAATCCATTCTGGACGGCGACCCGGACCGCGCCGAGGCTGCTGCCCGGGCGCATATGGACTTTGTCGAAACCTCGTTCCGAACCGGGCAAGAGCAACAGGCCCGAGAGCTGCGCGCGTCAAAACGGCGTTTGCTGTCTGTCTGATACCCTCGGGCTGGGTGCAACTGCTGTTTTGGCCCGACAAGCCCCGCGCATTTTCTGCTTTCCGGTCCGGGCGGCGATGGGGGTTCGGGGCCAAAACCTCGACGTGGTCAAGAATTCCCGATAAGACCGTGAGAGTTGGACCGCCTGCAGGTTATCAGGACATGCCTTGCTGATCGTATTTTCCATCACATTCCCGATCTATGCGGCCATGGTGATCGGGTATGTTGTGGTCCGGAAAGGCTGGTTTGCGCCGTCCGACATGCGGGTTCTGGGGCAATATGTGTTGAACATTGCCTTGCCCGCATTGCTGTTTCACGCCGTCGCGTCGCGAGATCTTTCCGACGTGTTCCACCCCGGCTATATGCTGGCCTATCTGTTGGGCGGGCTGGCGGCGATTGCGGTCTCGTATCTGTGGTTCACCGTCACTGGCGCAGCAAGCCAGAGGCGGGCGGTCGCCGTTATGGGCAGCGTTTGCCCCAATTCCGGGTTTGTGGGCTATCCGGTGATGCTGCTGGCCTTTCCCGATCAGGCGGGGGTGATCCTGGCGCTCAACTTTCTGATCGAAAACATTGTTTTGATCCCGATCTGCCTTGTGCTTATGGATTTGGCCGCTGAGCGGGGTGATATGTCGATCCCGCGCAGGTTGGGTGGAATTTTCTGGGGTATCCTGAAGCGCCCGATGGTGATTGCCCTGCTTTTGGGCCTTGGGGTTTCGCTGCTCCAACTCCCTGTCCCCGCCGCGGTGACCCAGCTTCTGAGCATGCTAGCCGCATCAGCCTCGGCGCTGGCGCTGGTTGTGATTGGTGGCGCACTGGTTGGGCTTCCCCTGAAGGGCAACCGCGCCTTTGCCACACAAATCGCGGCCAGCAAGCTTGTTCTGCATCCTGCGCTGGTTGCGGTGGCGGCCAGCGGTCTTGTTGCTTTGGGTCTGGTTGCGCTGCCCCCGGATTTGCACGCCGCCGTCATCCTGTCCGCCGCCATGCCGATGTTCGGGATTTACACGGTGTTCGCACAGGAACAGGGGCAAGAGGGCATTGCCTCGATTGCCATGCTGGCAGCCACATCACTGGCGTTTGTGACGCTCTCTGCCCTGCTGCTTTGGCTTGTGTAGTGTTTTGGAGCGTGACCAGAACGGAGGCACCACGCTACGCAGCGCCTCCGCAAAAGGTGAGATCAGGCAGCTTCCAAGGCAATTGCAATGCCTTGACCAACGCCGATGCACATGGTGCTGAGCGAACGTTTGCCGCCGGTCAGTGACAGTTCCAGCGCGGCAGTGCCGGTGATCCGGGCGCCAGACATACCTAGCGGGTGGCCAAGCGCGATTGCGCCGCCATTGGGGTTCACGCGCGGGTCGTCATCGGCGATGCCCAGATCGCGCAGGGTGGCAAGACCCTGGCTGGCAAAGGCTTCGTTCAGTTCAATCACATCGAAATCCGCCTGACCCAGCCCCAGACGCGCCATCAGTTTCTTCGACGCAGGGGCAGGGCCAAAGCCCATGATGCGTGGTGCTACGCCTGCGGTCGCGCCGCCCATGACGCGGGCGATTGGGGTCAGGCCATGCGCCTTGACGGCAGCCTCAGACGCCAGAATCAGCGCGGCTGCGCCGTCATTCACACCTGATGCGTTGCCTGCCGTGACCGAACCACCTTCGCGGAAGGGCGCGCGCAGCTTGGCCAGCGCCTCCAGCGTGGTCGAAGGGCGGGGGTGTTCATCGGTGTCGACGACAACCGGCTCTCCCTTGCGCTGAGGGATGATGATCGGCGCAATCTCGCGCGCCAGCCGCCCGCTTTCTTGCGCCACACCCGCATTCTGTTGCGAGCGCAGGGCGAAAGCGTCCTGATCTTCGCGGCTGATGTTGAAATCCTCGGCCACGTTTTCGGCGGTTTCGGGCATGGAATCCACGCCATATTGCTTTTTCATCAGCGGATTGACAAAGCGCCAGCCAATGGTGGTGTCGTGGATTTCATTGGCCCGCGAAAACGCGGCCCCCGCCTTGGGCATCACAAACGGCGCGCGGGTCATGCTTTCGACCCCGCCCGCGATCATCAGATCCGCCTCGCCCGCCTTGATAGCGCGGGCAGCGGTGATGATGGCGTCCATGCCCGAGCCGCACAGACGGTTCATCGTGGTGCCGGGCACGCTGTCCGGCAGACCCGCCAGCAGCGACGACATACGCGCCACGTTGCGGTTATCTTCGCCCGCCTGGTTGGCGCAGCCATAGATGACCTCATCCACGGCGGTCCAATCCAGATCGTGCTTGTCCATCAGCGCCTTCAGCGGCACCGCACCCAGATCATCGGCGCGCACCGTTGCCAGCGCGCCGCCAAAGCGACCGATGGGGGTACGGATATAGTCGCAGATATATACGTCCTGCATGTTCAGTCCTTTCTTACAGCGCGGGTACGATCAGATCGCCGACGGTGCCCTGCACGTTCAGGGGTGCTCCGGTCACGGCCTGCAGATCGTCAAAGGACAGAGCGGGCAGTTTTTCACGCAGCACAAACTGACCATCCTCGATATCGACCACCGCCAACGAGGTGTAGACGCGGGTCACGCAGCCCACACCGGTCAGCGGCATGGTGCAGGCGTCCAGCAGCTTAGGGTCGCCCTTTTTGGTGATGTGGTCGGTGACCACCGCCACGCGCTTGGCCCCGTGCACAAGATCCATCGCGCCGCCCACGGCGGGAACGCCGCCCTTGCCGGTGGACCAGTTCGCCAGATCACCGTTCTGCGCCACCTGATAGGCCCCCAGAATAGCCACATCCAGATGCCCGCCGCGCACCATCGAAAAGCTGTCGGCATGGTGGAAAAAGGCCGATCCGGGCTTCAGCGTGATCGCCTTTTTACCGGCGTTGATCAGGTCCCAGTCTTCCTCGCCTTCTTTCGGGGCTTCGCCAAAACCCAGCACGCCGTTTTCGGTGTGGAAGATGGCTTCGCGCCCCTCGGGCTGGAATTTGGCAACCATTTCGGGAAAGCCAATGCCCAGATTCACATAGGCCCCGTCTTCGATATCCTGAGCTGCGCGCCAGGCGATCTGTGCGTTCGACAGTTTGATGGCATTGATTGCGTCGCTCATGGGTACACGGCCTCCTGACGGTTGAGGGATTCTTCCTGCTGCGGATTGGCGACCTGCACGACGCCGTTGACGAAGATGCCGGGGGTGACGACCTGTTCGGGATCAATCTCACCGGGGGCCACGATCTGCGACACCTGCGCGATGGTCCGGGTCGCAGCCATGGCCATCAGCGGGTTGAAGTTCCGGCCTGCCATCCGGTAGGTCAGGTTGCCCATCGGGTCGCCCAACTGCGCCTTGATGATCGCGAAATCGGCCTTCAGCCAGCGTTCCTGCACGTAAGACCGCCCCTCGAATTCCTCGACCGGTTTGCCTTTGGCCAGATCAGTGCCAAAGCTGGTCGGCGTGTAAAAGGCGGGGATACCCGCACCACCGGCCCGGATACGTTCGGCCAGCGTGCCCTGAGGCACCAGCTCCAGCTCGATCCGGCCTTCCAGATAGCGTTCGGTAAAGGCGCGCGGATCGGCCGAGCGTGGGAAGGAACACACCATCTTGCGCACCATGTCCTGCTCGATCATCGCGGCGATGCCGACATGGCCATTGCCCGCATTGTTGTTGATCACTGTCAGATCGCGGGGGCGTTTGTCGATCAGGGCGTGGATCAGTTCGATCGGCGCGCCCGAGCCGCCGAACCCTCCGATCATGATTGTCGCGCCGTCGGGGATTTCCGCGACAGCATCTGCAACTGTGGCGATTGTCTTGTCCATCGTTCCTCCTGAATGGTTACGCCCGGGCAGGGCCGTATGATTCAGGGGAACCTAGGGGCGGGTGCGGGGCAGAGCCACGAAAGGTGATCATATATTGATCTTTGTTCATATAGTGAATAGTCCTGTTCTCATGGTGAACAAATCGACGGATTTCGTAGGATCATTGGCCAAGGGCCTGCGCGTGATTGAGGCGTTTCAGGCGGATCGGCCCCGACTCAGCATTACTGATGTCGCGCGGGAAACAGGGCTGGATCGCGCTACTGCGCGGCGGTGCCTGCTGACTTTGGTCGATCTGGGATATGCCAACTATGATGGCAAGTTCTTTTCGCTGACGCCGCGTATTCTGCGGCTGGGGGTTACTGCGCTGGCCTCGATGCCCTTGCCGCAGATCGTTCAGCCCTGGCTGGATCAGCTGTCGGATCAGGTCGGGCAATCCTGTTCGGTGTCAGTTCTGGAAGGGACCGAGATATTGTATATCGCCCGCGCCGCGCAGCGCCGGGTGATGTCCATCGGGTTGATGCCCGGCTCGCGCCTGCCTGCGTTTTGCACCTCGATGGGGCGCGTTCTGCTGGCGTCGCTGCCAAAGGATCAGGCGCGGGGGGTCATCGAAAGCTCGGACCTGACCCCGCGCACGCCCAAAAGTCTGACGGACATCTCGGACCTGATGCAGGAACTGGACCGGGTGCGTCTGCAAGGCTATGCGCTGGTGGATCAGGAGGTCGAGATCGGGCTGCGCTCAATCTCGGTGCCGCTGGTGAATCAGCGGGATGAGACGGTTGCTGCGCTGAACATCGGCATGGCCGCGATCCAGACAAGCGTTTCTTCGGTCGTGTCCACCTATCTGGATGACCTTCTGCGGGTGCAGGCGGGATTGAAACGGGTCCTGCGCTAGCGGGTCGTCAGGCTGGGAATCACATGGTCCATTTCGCCTTAAGAATATGCGCTTGCATTGGTGTATAACCAAAAGCACAAGCCGCGGGCTGTACATTTCAGTCGACTACCGTTGCCCCTTGTCTCATAGATAGCCTCTGTACAAAGGCGTCTGTCGGACCAGTGTCGGGATCAGTCCCGATCAGGAAAAGCACCGAGGCAGGTTTTCAAAACTGGTCTCAAACCGGATGCCACCGAAATGTCGCAGAGGAAACATCCCCGCGTAAGTCGGGCAAAGTTGAACGACGCGGCCCGCAGCAAGACCGCAGGTCGTTGAAAAGGAGAAAGACATGTTCCTGATAGGCTTGGAAGAGCATTTTGCGACACCTGAAATGCAGGAGCTGAACGGCATCAAATTTGCCAAAGGCTATCCGCGTTTTGATATCAACGATGTTAGCGCTGGACGGATTGCCCATATGGATGAGGCCGGGATCGACATTCAGGTTCTGTCCGCTCTGACCCCCGGCGCGCAGAACCTGCCGGGCGAGCAGGGCATCGCCTTTGCGCGCAAGATCAACGACTGGCTCGCCAAAGAAGTGATCCCCGCCTATCCGGACCGTTTCCGCGCCTTTTCAGTGCTGCCGCTGGCCTCGCCCGAAGCATCCGCCGATGAGCTTGAGCGCACCGTGCGCGACTATGGCTTCCTTGGCACGATGGTCTACGGCTTCGTCAACGGCAAGTTTCTGGATGACCCGATGTACGCGCCGCTGCTGGAGCGTGCCGAGGCGCTGGGCGTGCCGATCTACATCCACCCCAATTTCGCCACCGACGCCGCCAAGGACCTGTACTATAATGATCTGGACGATCAATGGGTCAGCAACATCCTCAGCGGTCCGGGCTATGGCTGGCATCAGGAGGTGGCGATCTGTTCGCTGCGTCTGGTCTGCCGCGGGATCTTTGACAAATACCCGAACCTGCAGATCGTTATCGGCCACATGGGCGAGGCGATCCCGTTCTACTACTACCGCTTCGGCGACGATCTGACGGCGATCACCAAGGACAAGCTGCAAAAGCCGATCCAGCAGTATTTCAACGACAACTTCTGGATCACCACCAGTGCCTTCTTCTCGGACGACCTGCTGCGGCTGGCGCTGTCGGTCATGGGTGAGGACCGGGTCATGTTCTCGGTCGATTACCCGTTTGTCAGCAACAAGCTGGGCGCCGACTGGTTCAACGCTGTGGATCTGCCACAGGCGACCAAAGAGAAGATCGCTCACAAAAACGCGGAACGTCTGCTGAAGATCGGGCCGTTCTAAAGAAATCAAAACGGTGGCGCGGTGAAGGACATCGGGCCACCAGCAACCAGCCAAGGAACGGTTGACGCGAACAAAGCCGTAACCCAGGGAGGACAGAATAATGGCGCATACAGACCAATCGGTCACAAAATACAGTGCAATGGCACGCATGTTGCATTGGCTCATGGCCGCAGGATTTATCTTCATGTGGGCCTGTGGGTACTACATGACCACTTGGGCGGGTGAGGACAGCCCGCTGCAAGAGACATTGTTTGATTTGCACATCTGGACCGGTGTCACACTGGGCATGCTGCTGATCTGGCGCATCGTTCTGCTGGTCATCTCGCCGCGTCCGCCCGAGCCCGAAGGCCTGACATGGATGGAATCCAAGGGATCGAAAGTTGGCCACGCGCTGCTGTACATCCTGCCAGCACTGATCATCACCATCGGTTGGCTTGAAACCGACTTTGGCGGTCATGGCGTGACCTGGTGGGGCGGTATCGAAATGCCCAAGCTGTTCCCGACGATCGAAAGCGAAACGCTCGAGAATCTGACGGCGACCTGGCACATGTGGCTGGCCTATATCATGCTGGTTGTTGTGATCGTCCACGTGGCGGCCGTGATCAAGCACCGCAAAGAGGGCCACGATGTCCTGCCCCGCATGGGCATCGGCAACGCCTCGGAAACCGATTGATTGAATACAGGCGGTGGCCGTTTCCGGCCACCGCACCCCCGAACCGCAGAGACCCGATAAGACCCGTTCCAGCTGAACCCGAACCAATAGATTTTTCCTCAGAAGCACGCGCTTCTGACCGCTAGCGCCCCGGGCGCCAGCCACCACCGAAAGAACAACACAACACCCACGAACGCGCGGCCAGCACACCAGCCATGCGAACGGCACCAATGTGTGTGCTGCAACCAAATTATGGGGTTTCCCCATGCAATCAGGAGAAGTTTCATGAACCAAATGACGATCAATGGCGTCAACAGCCAGACCTTCGTTTGTGCCAATATCCGGCGCTCCGAAGAGTTCTACACCAAGGCGCTTGGTATGAAAGTGGTCAAGCGCACGGTGCACCACAACGATGCGCACCTGCCCGTCGTCACCTTCGGATTCGAGCAGTTCCCCGGCGAAGGTGAGCGCACCGAGACCGTGACCTATATCGAGTGGAACCCGATCTTCTACATGATGCCCGAAAACGGCTTCGTCGATCCCGACGCCACCAAAGACGGCGTTGCCAACCCCCGCGTCGGTGACCCCAAAGGCCGCTGGGGCGCAGGCACCAACCACCACCTGGCGCTGCATGTTCCCAACCGCAACGGCCTGCTGAAGTGGAAGCGTCGCCTGACCGACATGGGCATCCACTGCACCGGTCCTTACAACCGGAACTATTTCCACGCGATCTACCTGCGTGACCCCGATGGCGCGATCATCGAGATTGCGACCTCTGAGCCGGGCTTTGGTCATGACGAGGCTGTGCTGGGTTCGAAATTCTGCCCGCAGCCGCCCGAAAACCTGATCGGTGGCCGGAACGAGCTGGCGGTTGCTTCGGAAACCTGGCCGCATGACTGCAGCGTGATCACCAGCGATTATGCGATGCGCGGCTTCCACCACATCACCTCGATCTCGAGCAACGCCGAGCGGACCGAGAAGTTCTTTGTCGAGACCGTCGGCCTGAACCTGATCAAGAAGACCGACTATCTGGATGAGAAGGGTGGCACCCACTACTACTACGCCTGTGACGATGACCTGTCGCCGGGTTCGGTTCTGACCTTCTTCGGCCTGCCGAACTATGCCAAGGGTCGTCTGGGCACCGGTCTGACCCACCACTTCACGCTTGAGGTGGAAAACGATGCGGCGCTGGCCGATCAGCGGGATCGCCTGATCAAGGCGGGTGTCGAGGTGTCGGGTATCCAGAACAAGCTCTATTCGCAGGAATTCAACTTCCTCGACCCCGACGGCCACATCTGTGCGGTTTCGACCCCCGATGACTTCACCATCGATGAAGATGCTGACTCGCTGGGTCAGAACCTGTGCCTGCCCGAGCAGCTGGAAGGCGAACGGGTTCAGATCGAACGTGCAGCTGCGCTGCGTCCGGCTCCTACTCCGCAACTCCCGGACTAACAGCAGCACCAGACCGGCGGCACTCCTTCCCTCAGCCGCCGGTCTGACCTTTTCGAACAGACACGTCACGAGAAAGAAACAGACGATGGGCCACTTTATTTCCTTGCCGCAAGAAACCGTGCTTTGGGGTGAAAACAGTCTTGCAACCTCGCTGGGCCGGTTCCCCGAGTTTGGCATCGAACGCCCGATCATCTTCGTCGTCGACGTGCTGGAAGACCTGATGCGGGCCGAGGTTCTGCCCCATCTGGCCGAGCCCCAGGTGGGCATCGTCACTGACCTGCCTGCCCACGCGCCCGACACCGGCATTCGCGCCGCGCTGGAAGAATGCAAACGTCTGGGCGCGCAATCGATCATCGCCATGGGCGGTGGTTCGGTTCTGGATGCGGCCAAGGCCGTATCTTATCTGCATTTCGAGGAAACCGGGCAGTATCTGCCCATCGCGGCGCTGCCGACCACGGTTTCAGGCTCGGAATATTCTCATTACTTCGGCATCACCGAAACCGATGGCGATCAGCTGTTCAAGCGCAGCTATGCCGTGAAAGAGACCACACCGAAAGTGGTCGCGCTTGACCCGGCTCTGATCCGGTCGGCACCGCGTGCGCTGCTG
>NZ_JALCBM010000004.1:35748-48667 GCF_028066395.1 Ruegeria sp. | reverse complement strand
AGTGCGACATCCTGCATCGCTCTGGCGCCGGTCATTCACGCCTGCGCCGAGATGTATGGCAACAAGCTAGACGGATTCGTCGCGCCCGCAGATCGGGACAATGCGGCCCATGCGCTGGCTAACCGTATTGCCAATGCGGTGACCACGCTGGGTCTGCCCGACAAGATCGGCGCCTTTGGCCTGAGCAAGGACAACCTGCCCGAAGTTTCGCGCCTGCTGCGCGAGAACTATCCCAACGAGGTGGCCGATCTGGGCGAGAACGCGCATGAAAAACTGGATGCGCTGTTGGGTGCGATCTGGGAATGATGGCAACGCTTGATCGCGCAACTTCCGTCGCGCAAACCCTGCAGCGCCTGCGTGAGAAAGAGGTCGATGCCGTTGAATTGACCCGCGACGCGTTAGAGCGTGCAAAGCGTTGCAAATCGGACATCAATGCCTTTTCGAAGCTTGATACCGAACGGGCGCTGACGGCTGCTGCCGAAAGTGATCGGCGCTACCGCGAGGGGCGGCCGCGTCTGCTGGAAGGGGTGCCGATCGCGGTCAAGGACATGATCGACACGGCCGGATGCGAGACGCGCTATGGCTCGCAAGCCTTTGTCGGCAACATCCCCACCCGGGATGCGCGGGTTGTCGAAATCCTGCGTCAATCCGGGGCAATCATACTGGGCAAGACCACCACTCATGAATTTGCCTGGGGTGTCACCACAGCCAGCGAGGCTTTTGGTGACACCAAGAATCCCGTTGATCCCTCGCGCGTTCCGGGCGGGTCAAGCGGCGGCATGGCCGCGGCCATCGCCTATGGCGCGGTCAGCGCCGGATTAGGAACCGATACGGGCGGCTCGGTCCGCATTCCGGCTGCCCTGTGCGGTACGGTCGGGTTCAAGCCGACTTACGGACGGTTATCCTCGCAAGGGGTTTTTCCGCTGTCGAAATCTCTGGATCACCCGGGCATACTGGGCGCGACCGTGGCCGATATCGAGGCCCTGGCCGCCGCCTTCGGAATCGTGCGCGGCAAGCTGGATGGCAAGCTGCGGATCGGCGTGATCGAGGCATTGCCGCCGGTGCCGACGGACAAAACCGTACAGGCCAGCTTTATCGACGCCACGACCAAGCTGGGCTCTCTGGGCCGGCTAGAGGCGATCACGGACACATCGATCTTTGAAGGGCTGTTCGACGCGTTTGCCGACACCGTTCTGATCGAAGCGGGTGTTCATCACAGCGCGCTGCACGATCAGGAATTCATCAAGGAAACCTATCTGCGCGAAACTTCGTCACGCGTGGCGCTGGCGCAGTCGAAATCGGTCTCGGACCTGACCGCTGCGCGGGTTCGGACATGGGAATTCCAATCCGAACTCGAATTGCTGTTCGAAGATTATGACTTCCTCATGATGCCGACATGCCCCTGCGTGGCACCGCCCCGTGGGGTCAATGAAATCCAGATCGACGACTGGACCGGATCGGAACGGCAGGCTTTGATGGCCTATACCTCGCCCTTCAATCTGGCAGGTGTCCCGGCAATCTCGATTCCCATCGGGGGGTCGCAAGCTGAGCGCGGGCTGCCAACAGGGCTGCAGATCATTGCCCCGTCGGGCGATGACGAGGCGCTGCTTGCCCTTTCCCGAGCGGTGGAACGCTGCGTTTCAACCTAGAAGAGTTTCCCTGATTCTGCCCGGATCGGGAAAACATGCATTTAACATTACAAATTGTTAAATTTGTCTAAACTCTGTGGACCCGGGCCAGTACAGCCTGTACCGGCAAGCGTCGATGTTTTGCCTGTAGAAACGGCAAAACAGGGTAAAAACCCCACTTTTGCGGAGGAAAGAACCAGTTGGTTATACGGCAGGGCAGCCATTTCATTATCAATCATCTGTCATGCTGGGTAATCTCTCAATTCAGATACAGGTCAAGTTTTCGCCGACCGATACCAAGGGAGACCCGTTTGGCGAAAACTCTGTGCTGGATCATCCCGACGCGCCCGGGCGGATGATAAGGGGCGCGCCACCCGATGACGCCAGCACAGTCTTCAAACTTCCCTGCCGGTTGACCTCGGAGGGATCGAGCCGGGCACACGAACACAGCCAAACGTACTGCCCAATCCATACCAAGGGAGAAAGAGCAATATGTCGATGATGAAACACCTTCTGTCCTCATTCGCCGTTGTGGGCGCAATGACGATGGCCCCGCTGGCGGCTTCGGCAGAAGAGATCACCATGAACGCGGTTTCGATGACCCCAAAAACCCATGCTCTGTCGCATGGTTTCAAGATGTTCATCGACGAGATCAACGAGGAATTCGAAGGCGAATTCCAGATCAACTGGCGCGGTGGTCCCGAAGTCATTCAGATGTTCGGTCAGGCCGAGGCGGCCCGCAATGGCGCCATCGATATCGCCTTTACCGATCCCAGCTTCTATGCCGGTCTGGTCCCCGAGGCGAAGACCCGTTATTTCACCAATTCCACCTATGATGCGGTGAATGCATCGGGTTTCATCGACAAGATTCAGGAACTGCATGACGGCAGCGGCCTGTTTTACATCGGCACCATCCCGGCCTCGGACGTCAAATTCCATTTCTATCTGCGCGAGCCGATTGAATCCATTGATGATCTGAAGGGCCTGCGCATTCGTGCCTTCCCGACGGTTCAACCAGCTGTCGAGGCTATGGGCGCATCGCCTCTGGTGCTGCCGATGGGTGAAATCTATACCGCGATGGAGCGTGGCGCGATCGACGGTTTCGTATTTGGCACCATCGGTGCAGGCGAACAGTTCAAGGGCGTTGTCCAGCAGGTTGTGACGCCGGGCTTTTTCCAAGGTGGATTTAATGCCGTGGTCAACCAGGACGCCTGGAATGAGATTCCAGAAGATCTGCAGAACCGGATCGTGACCTTCGTCCGCGATGATCTGGCCCCGCGCATCGACGCCAGCTGGGACGAAACCATTTCCGGCGCTTTCCAGGAAATGGAATCGGCGGGTTATCAGTTCTACGACATGCCCGAGGCGGAACAGGCGAAATATCTCGAACTGATCTCGGACGCGGGTTGGCAAAGCGTTGGTGACAAAATCGATCCTGCGGTCTCCGCGGAATTGCGTAAGATGCTCACTGAATAAGTCTTTGAAATAGCCAATCGAAGGGTCGGGTGGCAACGCCCGGCCCTTTGTTCAGACAGGACCCTGCAATGCCGGAATTATACGAACGAAGCTGTCGGATACTAAGCCGAATAAACCTGATCTTGGCCATTCTGGGGGCATGTGTCCTGGCCGTCGTGGCGCTGATTATCTTTTTTGAGGTCGTGTCGCGCACCTTTCTGGGGGTTTCGCGCCTGTGGGTGATCGAGGTTGCCGAATACGCGCTGGTGTATCTGACCTTCCTGGGTGCGCCTTACTTGCTGGAAAAGAACCAGCATGTGGCCATTGACCTGATCTACGACTCAGTTCGTCCAAAAGCCCGCAGAATCCTGGCGATTTTCAACTCGCTTCTGGGTGGGTTGCTGTGTCTGGCGCTGGCATATGCCGGGCTGCTGGTCGTCCTGGACCAGTTTGCAACCGGTGTGCGCGAGGCCTCGGTCATGGCGCCGCAGAAATTCTGGATTTCCATAGTCTTCGCGCCGGTCATGCTGCTGCTGGCCTTGCAGTTCATCGACAAGCTCTGCCGCGCCGCCACCCAATCGAAGGAGTTCTGAAGATGGAATGGTATTGGGTTATTGCCTGCGTGGTCGGGTCGCTTCTGTTCCTTATGATGCTGGGCCTTCCGGTCGCGTTCTCCTTTCTGGCGGTCAACCTCGTCGGTGCGTATTTCCTGTTCGGCGGCTTTAACGGGGTCGAGCAACTGGTCGTCAACATCATCGACTCGCTCTCGACCTTCACGCTGGTTCCCGTCGCTCTGTTCATGATCATGGGCGAGGCGATGTTCCAGTCCAAGATCGCCATCGACCTGATGGACACAATCGACAAGTGGTTCGGCAAGCTGAAGGGCCGACTGGCCTTCATGGCTGTTGGCGGTGGTGTGCTGTTTTCCACGCTGACCGGCAACTCGATGGGTTCGATTGCGTTGCTGGGGTCGTCGCTGGTGCCAGAGATGGAAAAGCGCGGCTATAAAAAGCCGATGTCGCTGGGGCCGATTCTGGGTTCCGCGGGTCTGGCGATCATGATCCCGCCCAGCTCGCTGGCGGTGGTTCTGGGCGTGGTTGCGGAATTGTCGATCGGCAAGATCCTGATCGCGATCATCCTGCCGGGCCTACTGATGGCTGTTCTTTACACAGCTTACATTCTGATCCGCTGCACCATTGAGCCCGATGTCGCGCCGTCCTTTGACGTGCCGCCGGTGCCGCTGTCCGAGAAACTGTCCGCCACGGCGATCAACATCGTGCCGCTGGGTGTCATCATCTTCTCGGTTGTTGGTGTGATCTTCATGGGCATCGCCACGCCCAGCGAGGCCGCAGCCACTGGCGCGGTCGCCACCCTGCTGCTGGCCGCCGCCAAACGGCGGCTAAGCTGGGACGCCCTCAGCAAGACGATGTTCGGCAGTGCCAATATCTCGGTCATGCTGTTGATTATCGTCTCGGGTGCTGTGGCCTTTACTCAGATCCTGGCCTTCACCGGCGCGACCGAAGGCATGGTCCAGACCATCATCAACCTGCCGCTTGGCCCCGGACCTGTGGTTCTGGTCATGATCGCGACGGTCATCTTCCTGGGCATGTTCATGGGACCGCTGCCGATCATGCTGGTGACATTGCCGATTTTCGTGCCGGTGGTCATTCAGTTCGGCTATGATCCGATCTGGTTTGCGGCCATGTATCTGGTCGCGATCGAGACCGGCTCGACCTCTCCGCCATTGGGGGGTGCGCTGTTCGTGATGAAGGCGGTGGCCCCGCGTGGCACCACGATGAATGACATCTACAAGGCCGCGATGCCGTTTATCATCTGCGATGTGCTGGCAATTGCGATCCTGTATCTGTTCCCGCAGATTGTGACCTGGCCGGTTCAGGTGATGTTCTGACCGACCTGCAGAAACCCGATGAAAGGTGGCGACAATCAAATCGCCACCTTTTCTTTATGCGCTACAGCCCTTGCCCGGATGCGGGCTGCCATCTGCGCCACAGTACTGGTTTTTGTCAAATTCACCGCAGCAAGCTAAGCTGACGCGTGTGGCAAGACCGCGATAAAGGAGTTCGCCCGTGAAACCCATTCGGCTTCGTTTGAAGGTGCGTCAGATTCAGGTCGTTCTTGCCATCGCGGATATGGGCAACCTGCTGCGCGCGGCCGAGAAGCTGAATATCACACAACCCGCGATCTCCAAGGCCCTGACGGTTATCGAAGAAGACATTGGCGAACGCCTGTTCGACCGCACCCCCTATGGCGCCCGTCCGACCCCCGCAGGTGAGGTCGTCATTCGCCATGGCCGAAACGTGCTGGCCGATATCCAGCGGATGCAGGACGATCTAGAGGCCACTTTGCGTGGCGATGTGGGCACGCTGCGCCTTGGGGTGTTTTCCCTGATCTCGGATTGGGAGGCTATCAGCGACGCTATCATTCAGGCCCGCACCAAGGCCCCGGGGCTGACTTTGATGATCGACACCGGAAAGATGGAGGATCTGGTCGAAAAGCTGGATGCGGGGCAACTGGATGTCATTGTCGGGCGGTATCCTTATACTGCCCAGCAGGATCACCACTCGGTCAAGGGCATTACCCGCGACCGCATCGTGGTGGTGGTGCGCAACGGGCACCCTTTGTTGGAAGAGCCCGAAGAGCTGACCTTCGAACACCTGCTGGATTACCCTTGGGTATTGCCGCCCAAAGACAATTACGTGCGCCTGCAGCTTGAGCTTGAAGTGTCAGAGATCGGGCTGAAACTGGCGGAAACCTCGGTGATTTCCTTGTCGGTGCCCATCAATACCGGCCTTGTCCTGCGCACCGATTCCATCATGATGATGCCGGAATGCGTGGCCCGCACTCTGGAACGCAATCGCGGGCTTCGCATTCTGCCCTTTGATCTGCCTTTGTCGGTAGGGCCGCTGGTGGCCATTTGGCGGTCAGAACGGGTGGTCGATCAGCTTCGCGATATCTTTGTCGAGGAATTGGACCAAATCGTCGCCAGCGAAAAAGGCGGCAATGGTTTGGGAAATGAAAATACCTGAGAAACCGAAAATCAAACAAAAATGCCCAAGCCTCGGCATTTGACGATTTTGGAAATCAGGCATCCCGATTACATGAATTTACTTGCCATCCAGTTATGCAGATCGGCTGTGATTTCATTATGCAGGCGGGTGATCTCCTTTTAATCTGACAGCAAGGAAACGGGTCGAAACCTGCGATGATCCAATCGGATCAGATCGCGGCGTGACGACACAGCGATACCCCTGAATGACAGACCTGATGTGTCTGTGGCTGAACCAGCCGAAAACCGCGAAGGAAAAGACAGTGAAAGAAATCCAAGTTGGGAACAACACCCTGCAATATCAGGAAGCCGGTTCCGGTGACATGACGCTGCTTCTGATGACCGGATGGTGTCAGGACGACCGGCTGTACCGCCATGTCATTCCGCTGCTGGCTGAAAACTATCACGTTCTTCAGGTGAACTACCGTGGCCACCGCGAAGGTCTGGCCTATGACGGAGATTTCGGTGCCGACGAACTGATCGAGGATATGGCAGCGGTGCTGGATCAGAAGGGCATCAAACAGGCCGTTCCGATTTCCTGCTCGCATGGTGGCTGGGTCAATATCGCCCTGGCGCAGAAACTTGGGGTCGAGCGTATCCCGCGCTGCATCGTGACTGACTGGGCGATGAGCCCGCCGCAGGAATTCCATGACGGCATCAAGATGGGTCAGACCGACGAGCATTGGAGCGATGTTCGCAACCATCTCTACAAGATCTGGATTGGTGGTTCTGACTCTCAGGATGTGATCGATCACTGCTACAAGGAATTCGAAGAATACGGCAAAGAAATGTGGGTGCGGTCCTGCCGCGTGATCGAAGCGGTTCACAACGAATGGGACACCCCGCTGAAACGCATCATGGCGCTGGCTCCGTCGCGCCCCGTGGCCCACATCTTCTCGCAGCCCGCGACCGAGGAATATGAGGCGCTGCACAAGGACACCGCGGCGGCGAACCCCTGGTTTACCTATTACCGTCTGCAGCCCGGCGTGTCGCATTTCCCGACGCTGGAATCGCCGCAGGCTTATGCCGAGGCCGTCCGCGACTTCGTCGGCTGATCAAGAACTCCCCGTGGGTCGGGTCAACCTGACCCCATTTTGCCGTTGCCGAAATGCTATCGGCAACGGCCTTTTTTTACGCGCGAACAGGAGGTAACCCATGCGTCTGAAAAGCCTAGCTCTGGCCTGTACTTTGGCCGCCGCACCCGTATATGCGGCTGACATCACCGTGCCCGGCGGCACCTATGAACTGAAGCCCACACATTCGAGCCTGCACTGGAAGGTCAAGCATTTCGGGATCTCCAACTACTTCGCAGGCTTTACCGGCATCAGCGCCACGCTGGAGCTGGACGCCGCCGAGCCGACCAACAGCCAACTGACCGCCTCGGTCAAAACCGCTTCGGTCGATACCGGGTTCCCCTGGCCTGAAGAGGACAGCTGGGATGCCGAACTGGCAGGCCCGGACTGGTTCAACTCGGCCGAGTTCCCGACTGCCGATTTCAAGGCAACCAATCTGGAACTGACTGGCGACAATACCGGGCAGATGACAGGGGACATGACATTCATGGGTGTCACCAAGCCTGTGACGTTCGAGGTGGAACTTGTCGGACAACTGCCCGAGCGCAAGCACGCCGACGGTGCCGTGATCGGCTTTGCGGGGACCGCCCGTTTCAATCGCTCGGACTTTGGTCTTGATCAACTGATCCCCGTGGCCAGCGATGAGGTCATGCTGTTCATCAACGCCGAATTCCATCAGGTGGTGAGTGAATAAACAAAAATGGTGGGGCAGATTAATGCCCCACCTCGAACTGTGTCGGTTCTATCCGAATAAAAAAAGCGGGCCAATTGCCCGCTTTTTTCATACCATTGATTGGAGAGTTTTCATTATGGGCGTGTCGGCTTTTTCGAATTCCGCCATCGCCGTAAAATGATTGCATCCGGGCTGGGCGTATCGGGTTACCGAATTGCCAGCCTCTTCCAGCAAATCGGCGAAGTCTTCGGACTGCCGGTGGAACTCGGTCGATTCCGCCCCGCCATATGTCACATGCATGGGCGGCAGGCCCGAACGGACGTGGAAATGCGGGCTGTTGCGCATGACCTGAGCCATATCCAGTTGCAGCGCCGGTTGCAGGAAGCTGTAGGGGAAGGGGCGCAGATCAAACAACCCGCTGACCGGGATGCCGCCTGCGATACAGTCATTGGACAGGCCGTAATCCTCTTCCCAGTTGGTCATCAGGCACATCGCCGTCAGATGACCCCCTGCAGAGTGACCGGCCACAATGATCTTGCGGCGATCGAACTTCAGATTTTCGTTGCGGATCAGCCAGGCAATCGCAGCGCGTGATTGCCGGACAATCTCGTCCATCGTCACATTCGGACACAGCGTATAGTTGATGTTGGCCACGCTAAAGCCCGACGCCACCGGCCCAAGAGCCGCAAAGGCAAAGTCTTCACTGGCCAGCATACGCCAGTAGCCGCCGTGGAAGAAAACCATCAAAGGCGGGTTTTCCCCCTTGGCCGGATAGAAGTCGAGGTACTCTGACAGCGTCTCGCCATAGCGCAGTTTCATCTGCGGGTTCAGCGTCGACATCGCCTCTGCATTCTTCTCTTCGAAATGCTTGAGGTAGATCGAAAAATCCGGGACCGAGTTTTCGACGTCATATTGCACGTCAATCTCGGCCTGCGTGGTGAAGTTCCGATACAGTTTGGCCATTTCCCTCTCCTTCTACCCGTTGAACGCTGTTACCGCGCGAGCTGCGGGAACAGTTTCAGCGCACTGCCACGATGGATCAGCTCGATATCTTCGGGGCTGAGCTTGTCATTGGCAGCCAGATCCTTGACCGAGTGATCGGTCAGCCAGGCCGGGCCGAACGGATAGTCCGAGCCGAACAGGAT
The DNA here is from genome assembly GCF_028066395.1 of Ruegeria sp. Classification (GTDB taxonomy): domain Bacteria; phylum Pseudomonadota; class Alphaproteobacteria; order Rhodobacterales; family Rhodobacteraceae; genus Ruegeria. Next base: position 39,626 of record NZ_JALCBM010000004.1, on the reverse strand, counting down.
GTGGTCGGTGTCGACAAGTTCCAGCATCGAGGACATCGCATAGGGCGCGGCCGAGAATGTGGTGTCGTAGTAGTAGTCTTTCAGGTAATCGACGACATCCCGTTCCAGATTGAACTTGTGGATCATATCCGCCGACTGCACCCGGAAGCTCAGGAAGGGCAGCGTGCCACCCCCGTGCGACAGGATGATCGGGATGCCCGGATGACGATCCAGCGTCCCCGACAGGATCATGTTCACCGCCGCGCGGGTGGTGTCGAACACGAACTCCATGATCCAGGGGTAATAGGGCAGGGGAAGGTCGTATTTCGGCAGTGCCGGATGCACAAAGGTCGGCAGCTTGCGGCGTGACAGTTCAGCAAAGAGCGGCTGGAAAATCTCATCGCCCAGATAGTGCCCCTTGTAGCTGGACAGCAGCACGACACCGTCGAGCTTGAGCGTGTCCAGAGCGTATTCAAGCTCGGCCAGGGATTCATCGATATGCGGCAGCGGCAGAACAGCAAAAGCCGCATAACGGCCGGGGTGATCCTGTTTTAGCTTCGCCAGGTATTCGTTGCATTCGCGCGCCAGCGCGATGGAAAAGTCTTTTGGCCCGATCGAAGCACCGGGATCTGTAAATGAAAGAATGGACGTGCCGATGCCACACTGGTTTTTGTACTCCAGCATGCGCTCGGGGGTCCATTGCAAATCAGGGTCCTGCGACAGGCTGCGACCACCAATTGTTGTCATGCCCTGTTCACCCAGTCGCGCGGTGTACCAGGAGGGCAGCAAATGGGTGTGAACGTCGATCAACCCAGAGGTGCCTTGCAGAATGTCATTGTTAGACAAGGGGTTCTCCTTTGGTGAAAGCGCGCAGGAGGAGATCCTGCGCGCAGAGTTGGTTGCCGTGATCAGAACTCAAGACCGTAGTACAGGAAGATACCTGTCTGGTTTCTACGAGCACCGTCCTGAACCGCCCGCTGGTGGGCCAGTTCTACATAGAGGCTGTCAGCAAAGGTTTTGCCGATGGAAACGCTGACGAAGTTGTTGTTTCCGTTGGCTATGCCGGTCACATCCGAGCTGTTGCGGATGCGCTGGTAACCGCCGCCCAGCGATGCTGCCCAGTCATCACCAAACAGGTAGGCTGCCGTGGCCATGATCGAATCCTGGTCAAAGGCGATACCGTCATCCAGCGAGTTGTCCAGGCTGACTGCTTCGGCATAGGCTTCGATTGCGTTGCCATTGGGCAGCGAGAACAGTTTGCTGGCGCCGATGGCGAAACCGGTTTCGGTTTCTTCCCCGGGCAGACCACCTTTCTGCGAGCGATAGGTGATGTTGTAGCGCGAGTCCTCGTAACCAAACGGATCGTCACCCTGCAGCCATACGTTGTAGGATTCCAGACCGCTGGTGTTGCTCAGCCCGCCATCTGCCCGATCGGCCAGTTGGATACCTTTGAAGAAGGTCTTTGCAAGGGCGGTGGTGTCCAGTCTGAACGCGCTGGCGCCAACGCTGTGCGATCCCCCGGCGGAATCCGAGAAATTGTAGGCACCACCGACACCCAGCCGTTCTACCAGTTCGTATCCGAAGAAGTATTCGGCACCGTACAGGAAGCTGATCGCGTCATCATAGCCGATGCCGAAGATCGGGTTGTATTTACCACCAAACAGCGTGAACGCGTCGGTCGCGTATTCGGCATACAGCTCTTCAAAGTAGAAGTCGTAGTCATCCGGGAAAATGCCGTCGCCATCGACGGGCGCGCCCAGCAGAACGCCGGTGACCGAGATGTTTTCGTTGAAGTAGTACCGGCCCGAGATGGTCGCCGAATACTCGTCTTCAACTTCGTCGTCGCTGGTATTGTTGTTGTTGAAGTATTCCAGCTCGACCTCAAGGGACCACGGCTTGTCGGGGTCATATCCTTCGACTTCTTCGCCGTCCGGAACGGAAAGATTGCGTTCAATGTCGGAGTCGAAGGGGAATTCACCCTCATCTGCGTCCTGAGCCCAACCGCTCACCGGCACCAGTATTGCCGCGCTCAGTGCAAGTAGTCCGCGCGTACTCAATTTCATGACCTGAGATCCTCCCTTGGTCTGTCCCTAGCGCACCATCCGTAAATTTTGACGAGCGAATTCGCAGGGCGCAGCCAAGCGCCCTTTCCCAATGACTTGCAGCGTCGCCACAAGCCCGTGAGGTTTGGAATGAATATTTGCCCGCAGAGTGTTCGTGCGTTTAGGAGACCTAACGTGACGCCTTTTGGAAAGATAATGAAATCATCAACATGCCGTATAACTGAACGTCATGTTTGACAGATTTCTTTTTATTTACAAAGTATTACTTGCGATTGGCTGGAAATGATTCAAAAGATACCGGCAAGAATGGCCGCGCTTTGAAAATGGTGCTGGGGTTGAAATGGACCCGGACCAAAGCCGGTGCCATCAATTAATTGGCGTAAACACCGCCCCTTTTCACCGCAATTTCAGAGTGGCATCAAAAAAGACAAATTGATTCCGATCATCTGACCTTTCAAGGGATAATTCGCGGACCAACGTTAAATTGGCGTTCCCGGCATGGGATGCCGGTTCAAAAGGAGATATGACCCAAGGTGCCGACCGTTTGGCCGGTCATTTCGGGTCTTTTCAGCTGCATCATGTCAAACGGGTTTGTTGTCGCCATTCGGGCTGCGTCGCTTATGGGAATGCCCACATTGTGAATCATTCGAGTCACGGCCCCGGCCAAGGTGATATGCGCGCCAGCCAGAGAGCCTTGTGCATTCACCAGCCTGCCATCCTGAACCCGGATGGTTTCGCCATACAAGTCAAATTGATCCGGCCCGCCAACCGTGGACATCGCATCCGAGACCAGGATCATCCGATGTGGCACCGGTCGGGCTCGGGTGGCCAATGCGATCATGTCGTCATCCACATGATGCCCGTCGGCAATGATCCCGCACCAGACCGCGCTGTTGATCGCAGCCCCGGTGATCATCGGCGCGCGTGAGGTCATCGGGGGCATGCCGTTGAACAGATGCGTAAAGCAGCGCAGCCCTTCGGACAGGGCGCGTCGGGTTTCCTCTGCGGTTGCTGCACTGTGACCCGCCGAGACGACAATGCCCATCGCGGTCAAGCGGGCGATCAGGCCCGGCTCGACGGTTTCCGGCGCAAGTGTCAGAAGCACGGGAACCTGCTCCTGCCGCAGTTGCTCTAGAACCGACATCGTTTTGTCGTCAAAGGGGCGAATGAAGGCCGGATCATGCGTGCCTTTGTGGGTCGGGTTGATATGCGGCCCCTCGATATGGATGCCCAGCACGCCGTTTTGGCCAAGCTCGGCGGCCACGGCCTGCGCGGCCTTCTCCATGATCTCAGGCCGGTCGGTGATCACCGTTGGCAAAAGATATGCGGTGCCGAGCGCATTGTGCGTCTGCGCAATCCGGCGGACGCCGTCGCGGGTGGGTGCGTTGTTCAACATGACACCGCCGCCGCCATTGACCTGAATATCGAACAGGCCCGGCGTGATCAGGGAGTTGAGGTGTTCGACCGACGTATCAGAGGGTATTGCGCTGATCGGAACAATCTCGACAACGATATCGTCCTCAATCGCAAGAACCGCGTGGTTCAGAAGCTTTTGACCATCGAACAGGGCTTTGGGGTGCAAATAGCGCATTGCGGCTCGCTTAGAAGAAATAGGGGCGGAGCGCCTGTTGGATCTGCGCGGCAACAAGCGCGTGGGCCCAATCCGGGCCGGTGGCCTGCACGATGATTTCGGGGGCAAAGCATTGTTCCAGAACGGGGGTCGGCGGACGATCCGGCCCCAGCGCGGTGAACAGTGCGGATACGGCCTGCTGGGCCTTGGCTTCGGGCCAATAGTACCGAATGCGGTCCGCATATCCGAAATGCCGTTGCAGGCGC
>NZ_JALCBM010000004.1:0-35648 GCF_028066395.1 Ruegeria sp. | reverse complement strand
TCGGTCGAATGGGCCTCAAAGCAGATATGCGGAACATCCGTCAGGGCTTGTGACAGGTGATCCGGGGCCGTCAGGTTAAAATGGTCGATATGCGTGGGGGCGAATTCCAGGCCGGGTTGCACCACCAGCCCGATGACGCGGGGCCAGGCTTGCGCCACATTCGCCGATTGGAACGCAGCCAGATGGGCCTTCAGCGTTTTGCGGGCGTGGACGGGATCGGTTGGCGTGATGCCTTGCCCGTCCTCATCGGCGCGCGCGCCGCCGGGCGGGGGCACTTCGGTGCCGATGACATAGCTGAGCCGCGCGGGATCAGGGGCCGTTGCCTCGCAGATCGCGGCCAGACGGGCGGCCCGTTCTGCCGAAACCTGATCGTCCACTTGCGCCGGTTCGCCTGCGCATCCTTCGGAACAGTCAAGGTGGATCTTGGTGAAGCCGGCAGCCACATAGGCGCGCATCAGATCCTCGGCCTTGGCCATGGCGCGGTCTGCGGGTTCGCTGCGCCAAGCTTGTGGGCCCAGATGGTCTCCGCCGAAATGTATCAATTCGGGGTTGGCCCCGACCTGATCGGCAATGTCCCTGACAAAGGCGATGAAATCGGCAGGTTGCAGTCCGGTATAGCCGCCGAACTGATTGACCTGATTGCTGGTCGCCTCGATCAGAATGGGGTGCTGCATCTTTTGCGCCAACGCCAACGAGGCGCGCAGGACATCCGGTTGCGCGGAACAGACGGACGGGATGGCGACCGGGGCTCCGGCGCGGTTGCGTGCGTTCAGGTCGGCAAAGAAACTCATTGGGTCATACCTTGATCAGGGGCTGAGCGAACCAGCAGGGCCGCGCCGCGCGTGCCGCTGCTGTCGCCAAATTCCGGCTTGGAGATGACAGGCGCGCGCAAGGCGGGCAGCGCGGCTTGTGCCAGAGCCTCTGAAAACGCGTGGTCCAGCCCATCGATCTTGCTGAGCCCGCCACCCAGCACGATGCAATCCGGGTCGAGATGCAGTTGCAGGTTATGCAGCAGTTCCCCCGCGATTTGCAGCCAGACCGCGAACACTTGCCCTGCTGCGGTTTCGCCCGATGCTGCGGCGGCCACCAGATCAGGGGCGGTTCGGGATTGGCCAGTCAGAACCTGACACAGCCGGGTCATACCGGCGCCGGACAGATAGGTTTCGAAACACCCCTTGCGTCCGCATCCGCAGGGCAGAAGCGGCAATTGATGCTGCGCAACCAGCGGGGCGGGAAGGGCCGCGTGGCCGACCTCCCCGGCCAGCATATTGGGCCCCGGCAAAAGCGCGCCGTCGACCACGACCCCTCCGCCAAGACCGGTGCCGAGGATCAGCCCGAACACGGTGCGATACCCGTCGCCCGCGCCGCGTGTCGCCTCGGACAGTGCGAAACATTTGCAGTCATTGGCCAGCCGGATGGTCCCGCCATTGCGGGCCATAAGGTCTGTTCCCAGCGGCTTGCCCTTGGCGGGCAGGTTGGCGGTGTGTGAGCATCCGGTGACCGGATCGATCAACCCCGGAATGCCGACACCGACCGGCAGGTCGCTCTGCCGCGCCTCGGCGCGCAGCCAGGCGATTTCGCCGCTCAGCGCATCCAGCAGATCGGCATATTCCGTCTGTGGGGTTGCCACGCGCCGGGTCTTGATCGGGGTCAGGGTGGCGTCGAACAGGGTCGCCTCGATCTTGGTGCCGCCCAGATCAATACCGCCACAGGTCGGGGCGTCAGACATAGAGGCGGACATGGCTGACCACCCGGCTGAGATTTCCCCCTTCGAACGGATTGTCCACGTTCAGGTTCAGCGATTTTGACCACGCAACCGACAATACCTGTGCCACCAGCACGTAAAGCGCGGTGTTCCAGACATCGGGCAGACCGTTGGGCAGGCTCAGATCCGGGGTCGCACCCGCCGCCGGGTCGCCTATGCTGACGGTGCGGGTGGCCGGGAACTGGCTGCGCAGTTCGGCCACGATGTCGTCGTCATATTTTCGCGACAGCGGATCAGAGGACAGGAACACAAATACTGTGGTCTGGTCATCTGTGATCGCCTTCGGCCCATGGCGAAACCCAAGCGTACTGTCCCAGGCCGTCACCACCTGACCGGCGGTCAGTTCCAGAACCTTCAGGGCGGATTCCCGGGCCGTCCCCAGAAAGGGGCCCGATCCCAGAAAGACGGCCCGCGCGGGGCAGGGCAGGTCCGGCACGCTCTGCAGCACATCACGGGCTGCTGTCGCGAGCGTGCCAAGATTGCCGGATATTTCGTCGGCCTTTGCGCCGGACAAACAGGCCAATGCCGTCAGCAGCATGGTGGTATAGCTGGAGGTCATCGCAAAGCCCTGATCGTGGCACGCGTCAGGCAGTACGATCACCTTTTGCGTGCCGGGTCCCGGATGGTCGCGCGTGGCCAGCGCGCTGGTTGCGTTGCAGGTGATGTTCAACCGATCCGCCGCCGGGCAGGTCCGGTCCAGCAAATCCAGCGTGCCGATGGTTTCCGAACTGTCGCCCGAACGCCCGAAGGATACAACCAAAGGACGCAGCCCCGGTTTCAGATAATCCCCGGGCCGCGCGACCAGGTCGGTCGAGGCCACGGCGCGCACTGGTATCCCCTGCAATCGTGCGTCCAGAAAGACAGCAAGCGCATCGCCAATAAAGGCCGATGTCCCGGCCCCCGTCAGCCAGATCACATCCGGTTTGCGGGCGGTGACCCATGCCGCAATATCCGCCGCGATGCCGGGCAGGATATGTGACCAGGCCTCCCAGATATCCGGCTGTGCGGCGATTTCCGTTTCGGTTGCCCAGGTCTGTGCGCTCATGAATGAAATCCGTTTTTATGTGTTGTTGGCTATGCGGCGTCGGGAACCTGCGCCAGATGAAGTTCGACGTTCTTGTCCCGCAATTCCTGTCGCATGTCCTCGGGCATTGATGCGTCCGAGACGATGGCGTCCACCTTGGACAGATCACAAATGCGGTGCAGCTTGGTGGCCCCGAATTTGCCTGCGTCGGCCAGCACGATGACCCGACGGCTGGCCCGGATCATGGCCCGGTTCAGATGCGCCTCTTCCTCGCTGAAAGTGGACAGACCCAGCGAGGGGTCCACCCGGTCCGCGCCTAGCAGGACGGTGTCAAATGACATGCCCTCCAACGTGGTTTCGACAAGCCGTCCGCTGAGGGACATGGAATTCTGACGCAAAACGCCCCCTGTCAGCATCAACTGATGTTGCGGGCATTCATGCAATGCCAGCATCAGGTTCAGCCCGGTGGTCATCAGAACCTTTGGGGAAGCCTCGCGCAGATGGTCGGCCATGAACTGAACGGTCGAACCGGAATCGAGCAAAATGGACTGATCATCCGCGATCAGCCGGGCTGCCAGCGCAGCCACCGCGCGCTTGGCCCTTTTATTGACGACCTCCTTGTCGCGGATGGTCGGCTCCAGCTCGGCGCTGCTGCCGCTTTCGCGGGCGGCCATTGCCATCGCGACTGCGATACGCAGATCAGGCAGCCCTTTGAAGCCATAGCGGCGCCCGAACCGGATCAGGCTGGGTTCGCTCACGCCGACAGTCTCGGACAGCTCGCGCAGGGGTTGGCGGATGAATTGCGTGGGATTGGCCAGCAGAAACTCGGCCACGCAACGCAGCGCGCGCGACAATTCGGGCAGGTCGTCTTGGATCTGGTTCAGAATGTCGGCTTTTTCGGCCACGTGGTCGCCCTTTCGGCTGCTAGGTATTTTGTTCAGCAAAACTACATTACCAAAACATTCTGGAAAAGCAACGCCTGTGAAACATCATTAAATCTCTGCAAAATTCAAGTTTTGTTGCAAAACTACATTTTTAGCCCTAAGCTTTGATTCGAAACCGCCATCCATGGCGCTTTTTCGAGGGAGGAAATCTTGTGTCTGACATCAAACTTTCCGGCTTGAGCCTGATCGCCACACTGATGGCGGGTACGGCCTTTGCCGAAACCGAAATCACCTATTGGTCCTTCTGGAATGAGCCCGAACCGCAGGCGCAGGTTCTCAAGGCTTTGATGGATGAATACAGCGCCGCGAACCCGGACGTGACCTTCAATGTGGTGTGGAACGGGCGCCAGAACCAGACGACGGTGCGCAATGCGCTGGCCGGGGGCACCAGTATCGATCTGATGGATGCCGATATGGATGGCCTGAATGGCGGTCTGGTCGGGCAGGGCGCGGCCATCGCGCTGGATGATCTGGTTGCCTCGGACTCGCCCGATGGCGGCACCGTGGGTGAGGCGATCTATCCCGCACTTCTGGCCAATGCCGAACTGAACGGGTCGGTCGGGCAGCTGCCTTATGCGTTCTATACCTATCAGATTTTCTACAATGCCGCCCAAATGCGCGATGCCGGTGTCTCGGCAACCCCGGCCACATGGGCTGAATATATGGATGCGATGAAGGCGGTGCAGGCGAGTGGCGTGAATGCCATCGCGGTGGAAAGCGACATCGCCTTTTACAACATCAACTGGTTCAACTACCTGCTGGCACGCATCGCCGGGCCGGATTTCGTGTTGAAGGCGGCCGAGGATAAAACCGGCGAAACCTGGCGTGACCCTGCGGTGCGGCAAGCGCTGGAGCTTGAGGCCGCGCTGTGGGCCGATGGGCTGATCCCCGAAGAAAGCAAGGGCTATCAATGGCCTGCCGGTCAGCAGACCCTCGCCTTTGGCGAAACCGCGACCGAGCTGGTCGGATCATGGCTGCCCATCGAACTGGCCGATCAGGTGGACGAAGGGTTCGAATGGGGTGCGATGAACTTTCCCATGGTCGAGGGCGGCAAAGGTGATGTGAATGACACCATCATCTACGCGGTCAGCTTCGCAATCCCCGATGGGGCCGAGGATGCGGATGCCGCACAGGATTTCATCCGCTTCGCGCTCAGCAAATCGGCGCAGCAGAAGATGGCGGATGATGCGCTGATCGGCGTGGCCAATGCTTCGGTCGAGTGGGCTGATGTGATTTCCGACAGTCGCGAGGCGGTGGCAAACGCAACAAGCCTGCTGTCCGAGAATCTGGGCCTCAAGGTTGCGTATGCGGATTATTCCAGCAACATTTACGAGGCGATGCACAACAAGGTGTTCCTGGGCCAGATTTCCATTGATGAATTCGTCGATGGCATGGTCGAGCAGACCAAAGGCTATTGGGAAAACCGCTGATCGCGGAGTTTGACTGAACCGGTCCCGCGCCCGGGGCCGGTTGCGCAAGCGAAGACAGGGTAGGCAGCATGATCGGGAAAAGACTTATCGGGCTGTTCGTGACGCCTGCTCTGGCAATCTATCTGTGCTTTTTCCTGATCCCGACCGGTTTCACCTTTTACTTCAGCCTGTTCGACTGGTCCGGTTTCGGCACCGAGGCCCAGTTCATCGGGTTCGACAACTACCGGCGTCTTTGGAATGATCCGACCTTCTGGCTGAGCTTTCGCAATACGCTGGCCCTGCTGTTTGTCGGTGGGTTCTTCGTGTTCGTGCTGGCCTTTCTTTACACCATCCTGATCAACTCGGGCATCTGGGGCAAGAAACTGTTCCGGCTGGTATTTTTCCTGCCCAACGTCGTGTCCGTCGTCGCCCTGTCGGCGATGTGGGCCTATATTTACAACCCGCGCTACGGCTTGCTGAACACCTCTCTCAAGGCCGTGGGTCTGGATGAGATGGGGCGCACCCTGTGGACTTCGCCCGACAATATCTTCTGGGCGATGCTGGCGGCGCTGGTCTGGGTGTTCACCGGGTTCTTTCTGATCCTGCTGCTGGCGGGTGTCGACAAGATTCCGCCCGATATGTACGAGGCCGCCGATCTGGAAGGCGCCAACCTGTGGCACAAGTTCTGGTACATCACCGTGCCGATGATCTGGGACGTGATGACGATTTCCTTTGTCATCTGGATCATCAACGCCGTGAAGATGTTCGAATTTCCCTTTGCCTTCGGCTTTCTGCAGGTGCCTCAGCAGCTTTATACGCTGGGAATCTATCTTTACATCATGGGCTTCGGCCAACGTGATCCGATCTATCAGCTGGGCTATGCCACCGCCATCGGCGTGGTGATGCTGGTTCTGGCCTTCAGCCTGATCGTTCTGGTGCGCCGCCTGATGCGTCGCGATCAGTTGGAGTTCTAGGCCATGACCCTTCTGCGCCGCCTGCCTGCTTACATCGCCATCTGGGCCTGGGTTGCCTTCACCGTCGCCGCAATCCTGTGGGTGGTGATGAGCGCCTTCAAATCCAAACGCGAAGTTTTGCGCTCGGGCCTCAAACCCCCGGCTGAACTGCGTTGGGAAAACTTTGAGACCGCCTGGACCATCGGACGATTGGGTGAGTTCTTCTCGAACTCGGTCGTCATCGTCTGCCTGTCGGTCTTGCTGATCCTCGTGGTCTCGACCCCAGCAGCCTATGTGCTGAGCCGTGCGAAATTCCGCGGCCGCGAGTCGCTGACCAACCTGTTCGTGATTGGTATGGGCATTCCGATTCCGATGCTGTTCATCCCGATCTTCGGCATCCTCGCATGGCTGCGCCTCTCGGACAGTCTGACCGGCCTGACCATCGTCTTTGTCGCCATCTCGATCCCGTTCACCGTCTACCTGCTGACCGGCTTCTTTGCCTCGCTCCCGTCCGAGCTTGAGGCCGCGTCCCTGCTGGACGGGTGCAGCGATTTCCAGACCTTCCGCTATGTGATGCTGCCGATGGCAATGCCGGGTGTGGCCACGGCTGCGATCCTGAATTTCATCTGGCTGTGGAACGAATACCAGCTGTCTCTGGTCATCCTGAACAGCCCGGAAAACCGCACGCTGCCGCTGGGGCTCTATTCCCTGCAAAACGCGATGCAATATACCAGCGACTGGCCCGGCCTGTTTGCCGGTGTGACCATTGTCATCATCCCCACAATCCTCGTCTATGCCGTCCTGTCCGAAAAGATGATCTCGGGCATGACCATGGGCGCCGTGAAGTAAGGACCGCCCCGCGTGACTGCATTCGAAGCCATCTCTCTGGACAAGCATTACGGCGAATTCCACGCCCTGAAAGATATCAATCTGAGCGTCGAACCGGGCGAGTTCATTGTTCTGGTCGGCCCGTCTGGCTGTGGCAAATCCACCCTGATGCGCACGATTGCGGGGCTGGAAAAAGTCACCTCGGGCGATTTGAAGATTGACGGGCGATCCGTCACCGGATTGCTGCCCAAGGAACGGGACGTGGCGATGGTGTTCCAGTCTTATGCGCTGTACCCGCACATGACCGTGGCCGAGAACATTGGTTTTGGCATGAAGATTGCCAAGCGCCCCAAGGCTGAGATTCAGGAAAAGGTTCTGGCCGCAGCCAAGGTGCTGAAGATCGAGGATTACCTGAACCGCAAACCCAAGGCTCTGTCCGGCGGCCAGCGTCAGCGGGTGGCCATCGGGCGCGCTATTGTGCGCGACCCCAAGATTTTCCTGTTTGACGAGCCCTTGTCCAATCTGGATGCTGCGCTGCGCGTCGAAATGCGGGTGGAACTGGCCCGGCTGCACAAGCAGTTGGATGCCACGATGATCTATGTCACCCATGATCAGGTCGAGGCGATGACGCTGGCGGACCGGATCGTGGTCATGAATGGCGGGGTGATCGAACAGATCGGCGCGCCGCTTGATCTGTTCAACCGGCCCCGGAACAAGTTTGTTGCCGGGTTTCTGGGTCAGCCTCCGGCGATCTTCGTGCGGTTGGACGGGCATGAGGTGAAGGGGTCGCGCCTGCAGGTCCAGTTCTCGGGAACGTCCGTTGATCTACCGGCCCCCGAAAACCAGACCGGGACGCCGGTCGAAATCGGCCTGCGTCCCGATTTCTTTGAACTCGACCCCGAAAACCCCGATCTTTCACCGCAGGTTGAAGTGGTTGAACAGCTTGGCGACACGACGCTTTTGTATACCCGTTTGCCGGATGGACAGCAGGCAACGGTTCAACTGCCCGGACAGGTCACCGCGAAATCCGGGGACAGGATACCGCTGCGGATCAAATGCAAATCCCCGCTTATTTTCGACGAGGCTGGACGCAACCTTTTCGCCTAAGCGCAGCGCGGTGATTTAAAACAACGCTTGCCGGATCATGTTCAGCCCCATGATCAGGAAGATCCCCAGAAATATCCTTCTGAACGTCTTTTGATCGACATGGTTTCGGAACGCCTCACCCAGCGCATACCCGGAAAATGCGGGGACCAGCAGCGCGGTGGAAATCACGAACTCATCGGCCTGCATCAGCCCTTGGGTGACATAGCTTGCGCCCAGAGGCAGGCTGCCGAAAAAGATCAACAACCCCGAGGCGCGCACGAACTCGGTTTTGTCGACATGCCGGGCGGTCAGATACATCGCCATCGGCGGGGCCCAGACGGAGGTGAGCCCGCCCATGATGCCCGCCGCCACCCCAAGAATGATCTGGGCCTGCGTGACCAGCCGGTCGGGAATGTACGGGGCCCAGGTCGTCGAACTGACGATGGCAAAGACGACGATGGATGATCCCAGAACGGCCAGCAGGAACTGCTCGGACACGCCGATGGTCAGGTTGACGGTCAGCCAGACGCTGATCACCAGTGCCAGGATGAAGGGCGCATAGCGTTTGCAGGCCTGCAGCACCTCGCCCGACCGGTAGACTTGCCAGGCATTGGATACGATCATCGGGATCAGGATATAGGCGATGGCCTGTCGGGGGCTTGTGGACAAGGTCATCACCCCCAGCGCGGTGGTGGGCAGGCCAAGACCGATCGTTCCCTTGACCGTCCCGGCAATCAAAAGCGCCAGAACGGGGATGATCAGGTCCGGCAGGCTGGTTGGTAGAAATGTCATACGTGTTTTTGTTCCACTGCCCGAGCGCCGTTCGGTGGCGATCAGAGTTTAAAGCCCTTTGAGCGGATGAACTCTCCGAACCCTGTGCGTTCTCCGACACTGTATTGCCGCGCCTTATCCAGGCTCCAGCCATAGGCGTCACTTTCGCCATATCGCTCTGCCAGACGTTGTTGCTTGTACGGTTGTTCCTGTTCACGCCGTTGATCATAGGAGCGAACATTGTCTTGTAAATTGTCCTCGCGGTAGCGGTCAGTATGGACGGTGACCGAAAGCGGCAGGCGCAGGCTGTTTTGCTGCTTCGTCGCCTTGGGATAGCCAAGGGCAAGACCGACAAAAGGAAACACGTGATCCGGCAGATGCAGCAGGTCGCTGACCTTCTGTGCATGATCCCGGATTGCGCTGATGGGGCAGCAGCCAAGCCCTATTGCCTCGGCGCCCGCGATGAACGCTTCCATCGCGATGGCGGCGTCGGCGGTGGCGTTGAAGAAGGCATCCAGATGATCATTGGCAAAGTCCAGCCCGTGCCAGTCGTGCAACAGCCGCTGTCGCCGGTTGTTGCCGCAGAAAATCAGCAGATGCGGGATGTCACGGGTCCAGCCCTGATGCGCAACCAGCCCAAGCAGTTCGGATTTCAGGCCCGGGTCTTCGATAATGACGATGTCACGTTGCTGAAGATCGCTTTTGGTCGGTGCGGCAAGCGCGGTTGCGCAGAGGATATCAATGGTCGCGCGGGGAACCGGATCGGCTGTGAAGTCCCGGCACGATCCCCGGCTGGCAAGGTGCAGCAATGACGACAGGTCCGGGCCATCCGGGTCGGGCGACGGGGCATCGGCGAACTTCGCGCGTAGCGCTTTGATCACAATATCGTGCTGGGTCATTTTCGGCTCGGCTGGCAAAACAAGGGTTGGCTGGAGACTGAGAGCATTTGGATGAGCACTCCATGCGTTAGGGCGCGGTTCGGAAAGGTAAATCACTTCCCGTTAGAAAGACTTACACAAAAGATTAGGATTTATCCCTTTTGGTTAGAAAAACTCTTGATGTAAAGCTTGTCCGCAAGCGAGATTAAATCCAAGAGGCAATTTTGGAACAAGCGGAACAGACGCATCTTGAGGTGACCGTCCGACGCGGCGATGCCGATGGAGGCAAGGATGAGGTGTTCAGGGTTCCCGCCCATGACAACCAGACCATCCTCGACGTGGTGTCCTGGATACAGCAATACAGCGACCCGACCCTGACCTACCGGTTTGCCTGCCGTGTGGGCATGTGCGGAAGCTGCGCGATGATGGTCAATGGCGAGCCGCGCTGGACCTGCCGGACCCATGTCAACAAGGTGCTGGACGGCAACAAGCTGCACATCGCCCCCCTGCGCAACCTGCCGGTGATCAAGGATCTGGCGGTGGATATGGACCCGTTCTTCGACAAATGGGTCGAGGCCGAGGGCAAGCACCATCCGACCAAAACCCGCGATGATCCGATCGAGCAGATCAACCCCGAAAGCGCCGAACGGAGCGAGGCCAATGCCGGGATCGAATGCATCAACTGCTCGGTCTGTTATGCGGCCTGCGATACGGTGGCGGGCAATCCCGATTATCTGGGGCCAGCGGCGCTGCAACGGGCGTGGACGCTGTTCAACGATGCCAAGAACGAAGACAAGCAGACGATACTGGATGCGGTCTCGGGCACATCCGGATGCCACAATTGCCATTCGATGGGCAGTTGCACCCATTACTGCCCGAACGATCTGAACCCGATGGCTGCGGTTGCGGGCCTGAAACGGGAAACCGCGAAATCCTTTTTCCGGAGGCGTAAGAATGCTTGATCTGAGGCTTTACATGGCGCAGCGGATCAGCGCGATGGTCATGGCCCCGCTGGTTCTGGGTCACATCGCGGTGATGATCTATGCGATACAGGGCGGGCTGAGCACCGCTGAAATTCTGTCGCGTACCCAAGGATCGGTATTCTGGTTCCTGTTCTACGGCCTCTTTGTCGTGGCCGTGTCAATCCATGCCGCCATCGGTTTGCGCGTCATCGCCCACGAATGGCTGCGCCTGCGCGGTGCCGCGTTGTCGCTGCTGACCTGGGGCATCGGTCTGGTTCTTCTGGTCATGGGGGGGCGTGCCGTAATGGCCGTGACGCTGCTATGACCCGCCCGCCGCGCTCTCATCCCTTGTGGCTGGCCTTTGTGCTGCACCGCCTGTCCGGTCTGGCGCTGGCCCTGTTCCTGCCTGCCCATTTCTGGGTGCTGTCGATGGCGCTGACACAGCCGCAGCGGTTGGACAGCTTTCTGGAATTCGCCGAGAACCCGATGGTCAAACTGGCCGAGTTCGGGCTGGTCTTCCTGCTGTCGGTCCACATCTTCGGCGGTCTGCGCCTGCTGGCGCTGGAGTTCCTGCCCTGGAGCAACAAGCAGAAATCCCTGGCCGCTGGTGCGGTCGGCCTGTCGCTGTTCGTGTCGGGCACTTTCTTTTTGCAAGCGATATAAGCCATGCCTCTGAACTCTGATATCGACCGTCACGACACCGACATTCTGATCCTGGGCACCGGCGGGGCGGGGCTGTTCGCCGCGTTGCATGCACAGCAATCGGCACCGCCGGGCACGAAGATCACCATTGCCGTCAAGGGATTGATCGGCAAATGCGGCTGCACAAGGATGGTGCAGGGCGGCTATAACGTGGCCCTTGGCGGTGGCGATACGGTCGAACGGCATTTCATGGATACGATTCAGGGCGGCAAATGGCTGCCCAATCAGGACATGGCCTGGCGCCTGTGCGAACAGGCGGTGGTGCGAGTGCGCGAGTTGGAAAACGAGGTCGGTTGCTTCTTTGACCGCAACCCCGATGGCACGCTGCACCAGAAAGCCTTCGCCGGGCAAACGGCTGACCGGACCGTACATAAAGGCGACCTGACGGGGATCGAGATCATCAACCGCCTGATGGAACAGGTGCTGTCCCGCCCCATTGAAAAGCTGCAGGAACACCGCGCCATCGGCCTGATCCCGACGCGGGACGGCTCGGCGCTGGCGGGTGTTCTGATGATCGACATGCGCACCGGGCGGTTCCGGTTCGTGCGGGCCAAGACGGTGCTGATGGCCACCGGCGGTGGGCCCACCATGTACAAATATCACACGCCCTCGGGCGACAAGACCATGGATGGTCTGGCCATGGCCCTGCGCGCGGGTCTGACCCTGCGTGACATGGAAATGGTGCAGTTCCACCCGACCGGCCTGCTGGCGGGCGATCACACCCGCATGACCGGCACCGTGCTTGAAGAAGGTCTGCGCGGGGCAGGCGGGCAACTGATCAACCACGCGGGCCAGCGGTTCATGTTCGACTATGACGGGCGCGGGGAACGCGCCACCCGCGATGTGGTCAGCCGGGGCATCTATGCCGAGATGCGCAAGAACAACAATCCGGAACAAGAGGGCGTCTTTATCTCGATGGCCCATCTTGGGCCGGACAATGTGCGCAAGAAATTCAAGGGCATGGTCAATCGCTGCGCCGATAGCGGCTTTGATCTGGCTGCAGGCAAGGTCGAGGTGGTGCCCACCGCGCATTACTTCATGGGTGGTGTCGTGGTCGATGTGGACACCCGCGCGGGTCTCGAAGGGCTCTATGTTGCGGGTGAGGATGCAGGCGGTGCGCATGGATCGAACCGGCTGGGGGGCAACGGGGTTGCCAACTCGACCGTTTATGGCGGGATCGCAGGCGACACGATGGGTGCCGATATCCGCAAGATGGGCGCCCTGCGCGACCCGGATGAGGATGCGCTGGCCGCCGAGATCGAACGCGCGCGTCATCCGCTGACCCGCAAACCCGCGCCGATCCAGCCCCTGCGCCAAAAACTGCAAGAGGCGATGTGGGAAGATGTCGGCGTCATGAGGACCGAAACCGGTATGGAACGCGGCCTGAAGCGGATCGCCGAAATCTCGGACGAGTTGACAGAGATCGGCGTGGCCCCGGACAATCTGGCCTTTAACCTGACCTGGCATGACTGGCTGAACATGCGCTCGCTTTGTGATATATCTGAGGCGATCACCAAGGCCGGTCTGGCGCGCGAAAACTCGCGCGGGGCGCATTTCCGCGAAGACTTCCCCGAACCCGGTGATCTGGACGCGTCCTATTTCACCGTGGCAAACCTGAAGGACGGCGCGGTCGAGGTCACACGGCAGCACGTCGACTTTTCCATCGTTCGCCCGGGCGAAACCATCCTGCCCGAAGGCGAACCCGAAACACTGGTAGCGCAACAATGATAGCCATCGATCTGATCCAGAAGACAGCTGAACAACTGATGGACAAGGCGGCCATCGAGATCCCCGAGGATTACCTTGATGGATTACAGGCCGCCGCCAAGACCGAGGATGGCGATCTGTCATCCTTTGTTTTGCAGGCCATGCTGGAGAACTATGAGGCCGCCAAGGAAGACCGCCGCGCCATGTGTGGCGATACCGGCGTGCCGCGCTGGTTCGTCAAGATGGGGAACGAGGCACAGGTCGAAGGCGGCATGTTCGCGCTGGAAACCGCGCTGCGCCGCGCCACTGCCAATGCCACCAACGGCGTGCCGCTGCGCCCCAACCGTGTGCATCCCCTGTGGCGGACCGATCACAACAACAATGTCGGCATCGGCGCGCCCGAGATCGAATACGGGTTTGAACCCGAAGGTGACTGGATCGACCTGATCACGGTGCATAAGGGTGGCCTGTTTGGCACGGATTACCGGATGTTGTTCCCCTCGGACGGGATCGAAGGCATCAAACGCTTTTACCTCGACTGCCTCGTCGCCTTTGGTAAACGCGGGCTGGCTTGCCAGCCTGCGATCATCGGCATCGGGCTGGGCGGGTCCAAGGACACCTGTATGGTTCTGGGCAAACGCGCCGCGACCCTGCGCACCGTGGGCAGTCGCAACTCGGACCCGAAAATCGCCGCGCTTGAGGATGAGTTCAAGGAGCTGGGCAACTCCATCGGCATGGGCGCGATGGGCTTTGTCGGCAAGAACATGGTGATCGACTGCAATATCGAGGTTGGGTATTGCCACACCGGCGGCATGCAGATGTCGGTCCACGCCTTCTGCCTGTCGTCCCGCCGGGCGGTGGCGCGGCTCTGGCCCGATGGGCGGGTCGAATTCCGCACCGACCCGGACTGGTTCACCCCGTATCAGCGCCGTGAAACCGTCGATTGGGCACCCGAAGCACTGGAGGCCACAGCATGAAACCGCGCGAAGTCCGCCTGTCCACCACCCCCACGCCCGAGGCCATCGCCGATCTGCGTCTGGGTGACATCGTCTATCTGGACGGCCTGCTTTATACCGCGCGCGAGGGTGTCTACATGCGCGCGCTGGAGGAAAAGGCCAACATCCCGATGGAGCTGCCCTCGGAATCGGCGGCCAACTTTCACTGCTCGCCTGCGGCCACGATCCGCGGGGATGGCAGTTTCGACATGGGGGCGGTGACGGCGACCGCCTCGTTCCGGTTTGCCAAATGGCTGCCCGAATGGATCGCCAAGACCGGCGCCAAGCTGATCATCGGCAAGGGCGGCATGTCGTCCAAGGATTATAAGGAATATTTCGTGCCGAACGGCGCGGTCTATCTGTCCACCGTCGGCTATGGCACCGGTGCGCTGTTGGGCCGCGGGGTCGAGAGTGTCGAGGCGGTTCACTGGAACGAAGAACTGGGCTTGGCACAGGCCATGTGGGTGATAAAGTGCAACCGGATGGGGCCGTTCATTGTGGCCTCGGATCTGGACGGCAACTGCCTGTTCGAACGCGAAAACGAACGTATCAGCGAAAACCTTCATCACGTCTATGAAGGCACCAAGCCAGCAGTTCTGAAACGCTTTGGTGAAACTGATGATCGTAAGGACGAACTGATCGGATGACCTCAATCGCAGAGATGCGGCTGACCCGGAAAGCACATGAGCTGTTTCCCGGGCTGCTTACCGCTGTGACCATTGCCTTTGCAGCCAAATTCATATCCGAGCATTACGGCGCGCCCGTGATGCTGATGGCATTGCTGATCGGCATGGCGTTCAATTTTCTGGCCGAAGATGGCGGCCAATGTGTGCCGGGGATCGAGCTGGCGTCGAAAACGCTGCTGCGGTTCGGCGTCGGGCTGCTGGGCCTGGGCATCACCGTGCAGCAGATGATGGAGACCGGCTCGACCATGTTGCTGATCACGGTGTCGGGTGTTGTGCTGACCATCTTTGCCGGGCTGGCCTTCAGCCGGGTGCTGGGCCGCAAGACGCGGTTCGGGCTGCTGACCGGTGGCGCGGTTGCAATCTGCGGCGCCTCGGCGGCGCTGGCGATTGCCTCGGTCCTGCCGCGCAGCAAGGAACTGGAACGCGACACGGTATTCACGGTGATCGCCGTCACCGCGCTGAGCACGCTGGCGATGATCCTCTATCCGATCATCGCGACGCGCGTCGGGTTTTCCGACATCGCCACAGGCGTGTTTCTGGGGGCCACCATCCATGACGTGGCACAGGTGGTGGGGGCGGGCTATTCGGTCTCTGATCTGGCGGGCGAAACCGCGACCTTTATCAAACTGCTGCGCGTGGCGCTGCTGGTGCCGCTGGTCGTGCTGCTGTCGATCCTGTTCCGCACGCGAGAGGACACGAGCGCCAGCCGACTGCCCATTCCGTTCTTTGTTCTGGGGTTTTCGGCCATGGTTGCGGTGAATTCGATGGACATCCTGCCCGCCGCCCTGTCGCAGGCGCTGCTGGATCTGGCGCGCTGGTGTCTGGTGATTGCAATCTCGGCGCTGGGGATGAAAACCTCGCTCAGCAAGCTGCGCGATGTGGGCGGCAAATCGGTCTTTCTGGTCTGTGCCCTGACGGTGCTGCTGGCCGCCTTTGCCCTGATTTCCATCAAAGTGACAATGGCCTGACATTGTGGCCCCCTGCTGGGGGCCATGCTCAACCCCTCAGCCCAAACCGTGCGCGGCTAACGCGCGTTGCGTGGCCGGTCGGGCGCGCATCTGTTCGGCGTGGGCCTGCAGCTTTGGAAAATCCGACAGGTCCAACCCCGAAGCCGTGACCCAGCGGCCCAGCTGGAACACATATGGATCGCAGGCCGTATACCCCTCGCCCAGCACCCAAGGCGTGAAAGCGTAGTGCGCCTGCACATATTCGGCGCAGTCGCGCATGTTTTCGGCCACCTTCGCTTGCATCGCGGGATAGGTCTCGGGGTCGTCCGACCAACGCGCGCCGCGCTGTTTATGGGCAAAGGCGATATGCGCGGTTGAGGCGATATAGGCGTTCAACTCCTGCGCCTTGGCGAAGGCCCATGGGTCCGAGGGGATAAGCCCGGCCTCGGGATGGGTCTGCGCCAGATAGGCGAGGATCGCCGGGTTTTCCGTCAACACGCCTTGCGGAGTGACCAGCGACGGTATCCGCCCTTTGGGATTGATCGCCAGATAATCTGGCGACTGATGTTCTTTGTCGGGGATCGAGACTGGGATGGTCTGATACTCGGCCCCGATCTCTTCCAGCAGGATATGCGCGGCCAGCGCGCCGCTGCCCTTGGCGAAGTAATATGTCAGCATCTTGTTCTCCGTCTCAGAAAAGTTCACGCCCCATCAGGATCAGGCCCGAAACGAAACACAGGACAATCAGAAGCCGCCGGAACAGCGTATCCGAGACGCGTTTGAACAGGATGATGCCGAATTGTGCGGAAGCTAATGCGGTCGGGATGGCAATCAATGCATACCGCAATGTTTCCGGCGTATACGCGCCGCGCAGGGCCAGCAATGCCGCGCTCAGCGCCAGGACGCATACGTTGAACGGCTGCAAGACCGCGCGCGTCTCGGCCTTGGGCCACGCGCGCATCGAGCACCACATCGTCGGCAGCGCCCCCGAGAGCGACGCCAGCCCGCCCAGAACCCCGCCCAGAAAACCGACAGTGACATCAACCGCCGGGGTAGGGCGGTCAATCTTGGGCAGGTTGCGCCGCACCGTGAAGAACCCGCCATAGATCAGCAGAAAACCCGCGATGACCAGTTTCAGGGCCTGCACATCGACATAACGCAGGCTCAGAACGCCCAGCGGTATCCCGACCAGCGCAGGCAACAGAAACCGGGCCAGCCGTTTTGGGTTGTCCAATATGGCGTTGCGCACCACCCAAAGACCCTGCAGCCCGGTCACAACCGACAGGATCAGCACCAGAGCGACCGATTGGGTCGGCGGCAGCACGCTGAGGAAAAAGCCAAGGGCGAACAGTGAGGTGCCGAAACCGGCCAGCCCGTTGATAAAACCACCGGCGGCGGCACCGGCCAGTATCAGAAGGTAGTCTGGGGAATTCACTCTGTCATGCTCCGGTCGGTGCGTCGATTTCGAGGCGGCCGATTGAAATCGCCTCAAGGATCGTGGTGTGCAATATCTCAAGGATACGGGTGCGTGGATTGTCCGACCGGTAGATCAGGACCAACTGCCTGCTGGGGGCGTTTTCCCCCAGCGAGATGCGCTTGACCGGCATGGGGTTGGGGCTTTTAACACAGGTCTCGGGCACGATGGACACACCCAGATTGGCGGCCACCATGCTTGAGATTGCCTCAAGACTTTCCAGCTCCATGGTCTCCTCGACCCGCAGGTTCATCTCTTGCAGCCAGTTTTCGATCAACTGCCCCACCACCGCGTTGCGGTTGAACCGGATGAAGGGGTTCTCTGCGATCAGCGTCAGGGGATCGTCGCTGGGGGCATTGGGTGCGGCCAGCAATTGCATGCGTTCCTCGGTCAGATATTTGGCGGTGATCTGCGCGGGCAGGGACGGGGGTTTCGAGATGACTGCTGCATCCAGACGCCCCCGTTCGATCTCGGCCAGCAACGGCAGGGTGAGGCCGGGATTGACGCGCACATGCAGGTGATTGAACTTTTTCTTCAGCAGGTTGACGGTCAGCGGCGCCAGCCCCGTCAGGCTGGTGGGCAGGGCGCCCAGTGAGATCTCTCCGCTGAGCCCTTCGTCCCCCAGAACCGAGGGCACGATGTCGTCGTAGGCGCTGACCACTTCCTTGGCCTTGGCCACGATAGCGCGCCCGATCGGGGTTAATTCCGGGGTGCGTTTCGTCCGGTCAAACAGGGTCACGCCGAACTCGTCCTCCAGCGCGCGCATTTGCTGGCTGACGGCGGCGTGGGTGACAAAGACCTCATCCGCAGCGGCGCTGAAAGTGTGATTTTTCTCGACCGCGATCAGCGTTCTGAGCATGCGAATGGACATAAGTCTTTACTTGACCCTTCTTCATAAGCAAAACTTACAGTACCTGTAATGCAATTTTGCTTATGTTAAGTTCATCTTAACTGTATGAAGGATCGCATAAGACTACAAGCTATTCTTGCCTGGTTGCTCCGGGCAGATGCCAGGGAGGAAACAATGAAACTGAATGTAAAGCGCCTATTGGCCGCAACCGCATTTGGCGCGCTTGCGACAGCGGCGGCAGCTGAATATCCGGAACGTCCCATCAACATGGTCATTCCTTACGGTGCCGGTGGTGCCACCGATATTTCGGCCCGCACCATTGCCGAGCCGCTGGGCGAGGCCGTGGGCAAGCCGCTGGTCATGGTCAATGTGACCGGGGCAGGTGGGGCAACCGGGTCGGTCAACGTGCAGAACGCCACGCCCGACGGGTATACCATGCTGTTCGCGCGCGTCGGCTCGCATTCGGTAAACCCCGCGATGAAGGCAACCCTGCCTTACACGCTGGACGATTTCCGCTTTGTCACCGTCTATGAGATCAACCCGGTGGCCTGCGCCGTCAGCCCATCCTCGGGCATCGAGTCGATGGAGGACCTGATCGCCAAGGTGAATGAGGGTGGCGTGACCTATTCCTCGTCCGGTGTTGGCTCGCTGCTGCATCTGGCGGCGGTCATGGTGCTTAAGGAATACGGTGTCGAAGATCCGCTCAATCAGGCCACCCATATTCCGCAGAAGGGTGGCGGCGCGGCTGCGACTGCTGTGCTGAACGGCACCGCAACCTTCCTGTGCACCAATTCCTCGGCTTTGGCCAATTTCGTGGCCAACAATCAGTTGGTCCCGATCCTTGTGACCACGCCCGATCCGGTTCCGGGCTTTGACGCCCCGACCGCCGCGGATGAGGGCAAACCCGCCTTGCATCAACTGGTGGGCTGGACCGGCATCGCCGGGCCGGATGACATTCCGGATGACGTGGCCGAAAAATGGGGCGCATGGATGGCCACCGCGACCCAGGATCAGGGCTTTCTGGAAAAGATGACCACCCGTGGTTCGGTCATCGAGTTGATGGACCCGGCCCAGGCCAACGAGTTCATCGAGACTCAGTACAACACCTTCCGTAAGCTGGTGGATGAACTGGGAATGCGGATCGAAGGCTAAGCCCTTCTGCGCATCCTGCAAGCTCTGGGTGCCCGGCGTGATGCCGGGCGCTCTGGCCAAGGAAGGATTCTGCGATGAATGAGAAAACCCTGCAAATGCGACTGGGGTTGGGGGCGTGTCTTATGGCGCTGTTCCTGGTTTTCGTCGCGATCCCGAATTGGGTGGCCGCGCCCAGCAATGTTCCCAACATCATTCTGTCGCCGCTGTTTTGGCCCTATACCTTGTCGGCCTTCACGGGGCTTGTTGGTTTGGGTCTGATCGCAACCTCCATGCGCCTGCCGGTCACGGATGAGACATTGAACGACCCCATCGACGATCTGGGCCCCGCACGGATGCGGATGATCGGGATCGCCGTGATCATGCTGGTGTCGATGTTCCTGTTCCCACGGCTGGGAATGGTCTGGACCTGCATGCTGGCCTTTCTGGCCACTGCCTTTCTGGTCAAGACACGTCATCCCGTGACGGCGGTGATCTGCGCCATTCTCATCCCGCTGATCCTTTACGCCTTTTTCGCACATGTGGCCGGTGTGGCCGTCCCGCAGGGTAATTTCGTGAGGCTGCCATGAGTTTTATCGACAGCATTGCCGCAGGCCTGACGCTGGTCGGCAACATCGAATCCTTTCTGGCGCTGGCATTGGGGGTCATCATCGGCGTGATCGGTGGCGCCATACCGGGCATGTCGGCCACGATGGCCGTGGCCCTGACGCTGCCCTTTACCTTTGCCATGCAGCCCATCACCGGCATTCTGCTGTTGCTGGGTGTCTACAAGGGCGGCATCTTTGGCGGCTCAATCCCCGCGATCCTCATCAAGACGCCGGGCACACCCGCATCCTCGGCCACGATCCTTGACGGGTTTCCGATGGCCGAAAAGGGCGAGGCCGGGCGCGCATTGGGCATGGCGCTTTGGGCGTCGTGTACGGCGGACCTGATCTCGAACCTGTCGCTGATCCTGTTTGCGGGCTGGCTGGCGTCGTTCGCGCTGTCCTTTGGTCCGCCCGAGTTTTTCACGCTGATCCTGTTCTCGCTGACCATCATCGCCGGTGTATCCGGTGACAGCCTGCTGCGCGGGGCGCTGTCGGCGCTGCTTGGGCTGTTGCTGGCGACGATCGGGCTGGATCTGGTTTATGGGACCAACCGGTTCACCTTTGGCGATCCGAACATGATGGGCGGTTTGAACTTCATCGCTGTTCTGATCGGCCTCTTCGCCATCCCCGAGGTGATCGCGATGGTCTGGCACCCGACCGCGCATCTGGGCAAGACCCGGCAATTGGGCAGCAGTTGGGTCAGCTTTGCCGACTATAAGAAAAGCTTCAAATCCATCGTGCGGGGCAGTTTCATCGGCGTCTTTTTGGGCTCGATCCCCGGTATCGGCGCGGCCCCCGCTGCGTTCCTCAGCTATTCCGAGGCCCGCCGCAAATCCCCCGACAAAGAGAATTTCGGCAAGGGTGAAGTCGAAGGCGTCGCTGCCTCCGAGGCGGGCAATAACGGCGTGGCAGGCGCGACTCTGATCCCGCTGCTGGCGCTGGGTGTGCCGGGTGACGTGATCACCGCCATCATCATCGGTGCGTTCATGATCCACGGGCTGCAACCGGGCCCGATGATGTTCGTGATGAACACCAGCATCATCTACGGGCTGTTCATCGGCCTGATCGTCAGCTCGGTCTTTCTGTTCATCTTCGGCTCGCTGGCGATCCGTGGGTTCAAATACGTGGCGGACGTGCCCAAGCGCATTCTGGTCCCGGCGGTGCTGATCCTGTGCGTCTATGGTGTCTTTGCGGTCAACAACAACATCTTTGATATCGGTGTGATGTTCGCCATGGGCTGGGTCGGCTATCTGATGATGCGCTGCCACATCCCGGCGGCCCCGTTCCTGATCGCCTTCATCCTGGGCCCGCTTCTGGAAGACAATTTCCGCCAGTCCATGCTGATGTCGGGCAGTGATCCGGCGGTGCTGATCCGTGGCCCGATCACCTGGTTCTTCTGGGGCGCCACTGCGCTGACCGTCTTTGCCATCATCCGGGCAGGGATCAGGGCGACCAAGGGGCTGAAATCATCGACGCATGAGGTTGATCTGTCCAGCGAGTGACCGGGCGTCAAGTATCGGCGGTCCGACCCTGTTTGCGGGTCTGAAAGCCGGTGGGCGTCTGCCCGAAAACCCGGCGGAACGCATAGGAAAAGGCGCTGGGGCTGGAATAGCCACAATGTGAGGCGGCAGATTTTATCGTCTCGCCGCGCTCCAGCATTTCCAGCGCGACGGTAAAGCGGACACGCTGACGCCAGTCGCCAAAGCGCATGCCCAGTTCCCGGTTGCAGAGCCGCGTCAATGTCTTGGCTGACGCCCCGATGTCATGCGCCAGAACCTCAAGCGAGGCGCGTTGTGAGGGGTCCTCCATCAGCGTCATGCACAGGCGTTGCAGGCGCGGGTCGCTGGGCAGGGGGATGTTCAGCGGCAGGGCCGTCGCCGCCTCCATTTCAATGCAGATCAACTCGGCGATGCGTTCGGCGCGCGGGTCATCGGAAAAGTCCATCGGGGCCCGGGCAAGTTCGGCGATCAGTTCTCGCAGCAGGGGCGTGACCAGCAAGACCTTGGCTGACGCCGCCCCGGTGGCCGAGATATAAAGCGTGCGCATTTGCACCTGCCCGCGCATCTCGACACTGTGTTGTGTGCCCGCAGGCAACAGCAGCGCCCGGTCCGGCGGCACCACCCAGCTGTTGTCCGATGTGCTGACCCGCATGACGCCCGACACCGCATACAGCAATTGATCGCGCTTATGGGCATGCGGCGCGATCCGGTGCCCGTCGGCAAAGCGTTTCGACATCACCGCCACCGCCTGTGGCAGGTCCTGATAATCCTCTGCCTGCGTGCTGCGTGTGGGGGTATCTGTGCGGTCGTTGTCCATTTCTCGACAAATATTGTCCAGACATGGATTTTCGGTCAAGTCCATGATGTCGCCATAGAAACCCCGAGAGCATGATGACCAATCGCGACACGCAATATTACCTGCTGCTTAACGCAGGTCACTTTCTGGATCACTACATCATGCTGATCTTTGCCACCGTCGCGGCCCTGGCGCTGAGCGGCGGATGGCAGATGAGCTATGCCGAGTTGCTGCCCCTGGGCACCGCCGGGTTTGCAGCCTTTGCGATCTGCGCCCTGCCTGCCGGTTGGATGGCGGATCGTTGGGGGCGGGACCGGATGATGGTCGTGTTCTTTGCGGGTATCGGAGCGGCATCGGTCCTGACCGGTCTGGCGCGGACGCCATGGCAATTGGGGGCGGGGCTGTTTCTGATCGGCGTGTTCGCCTCGATCTACCACCCCGTTGGGCTGGCCATCGTGACCACGCGCTGGAACAAGACCGGCATGCGTCTGGCGGTGAATGGCGTCTGGGGCAATCTGGGCGTTGGTCTGGCAGCGCTTGTCACGGGCTTGCTGATCGATCTTGGCAACTGGCGCGCGGCCTTTGTCCTGCCGGGGGTCCTGTCGATGGCGCTGGCTTGGCCGTATTATCGGGTCACCAGCGATATCCGTGTGCAAGGCATCGCGCCCAAAGGCGGCACACAGCAAGCGCAATCCCAACCGGGCACCGGGTTTTGGCGAGTGATGTTCTGTGTCTTCCTGACCGCAGCCCTCGGCAGCGCCGTGTTCCAATCCACCACCGTCGCCCTGCCGGAAATCTTTGAAGAGCGGGTTTCGGATCTGGCCACCCACATCGCCGGGCAGTTGGGCGACACAGGCACACGCTCAGCCTCGGTCCTTGGCGCGCTGGCGTTTTCGGTCTTTGCTGCCGCGTCGCTGGCGCAACTGGTGACCGGCCAGATGCTTGACCGGATTGGCGCGCGCCCGACGCTGGTTCTGGTCAGCTTTTCACAGGTCGTGTTCTTCCTGCTGATGCCGGGCCTGAGCGGCTGGGCGGCTTACGGCGTGGCGCTGTGTTTCATGCTGGGCGTGTTCGGGCTGATCCCGATCAACGACTTTCTGATTGGCACCACGACCAGCCGTGAAAACCGCGCAAAAGCCATGGGTCTGCGGTATCTGGTGATTTTCCTCACCATGTCCGGTGTTTTGCCGATGATCGCATGGGTGCATGTGGCCTGGGGCTTTGACGGGTTGTTCCGGGTTCTTGCCGTCTTTGCCTTTGCCATTTTCCTGGGCGGGTTGATCCTGCTGCCCAAAACGCGCACCCGGATGGCCGGGGAAGTCCGTTAACCGCCGTTGACACCCTCCGCGCAAGACCAAACAAGGCGCAGGCGACGGATAATTGAGTTGCCATGCGGCCTGATTTCGAAAGAATGGGCAGACAGGGAACGATGGGACCGGAATGCTCAAACAAGTAAGAGACGCAGATATCCATCTGCTGAGAGTCTTTGTCGCGGTTGCGGAAAGCGGGGGGTTTGCGGCGGCGCAGAACCGGTTGAATGTCGCGGCCTCTACCATCAGCACGCAAATCTCAAACCTTGAAACGCGGCTGGGTTTCCGGCTGTGCGAGCGTGGCCGTTCGGGGTTTTCCCTGACCAATCAGGGCGAGATCGTGCTGACCTCGACCTATAAGCTATTGCAGAATTTAGGGGAATTCGTCAGCACGATTGAGGCGACACAGGATGATCTGGTCGGGTCAGTACGCATTCTGATGCTGGACAATATCCTGACCCATCCCGATTGCCGGGTTTACGCCGCCCTTTCTAAACTGCGCCGGGAAAACCCTCATCTGCAATTCGAGGTTCGGCAGATGGCGCCGGTTCGCATCGAAAACGCGCTGTTGAAACGCGAGGCAGAGATCGCCATCGGCTGGTTCAACTCAACCACTCCCAGCCTGCGATATGACGAGTTGTTCATTGAACGGCACCAGATCTATTGCGGCGCCACGCATCCGCTGGCCAGCAAGCTGCCGGATCGGGTGAAACCGCATGAGCTTGAACAGGCCGATTGGGTTCGGCGGGCCTATGAAATCCCCCGCACGATCCATTTTGCCAATCCGCCGGTGTCGACCGCCGTATCGCACTATATGGAGGGCGTCCTGCATTTCATTCTGGCAGGGAGCCATCTTGGATATCTGCCAACCCATCTGGCAGAGCGGTGGGTGGTCAAGGGCTCCATCCATGCGGTGTTGCCGGAAGAGTATCACTATACCACACCGATGCGTCTGGTTGTCCGGGACGACATGAAACATGATCCGCGGATCAAAACCGTGCGCAACGCGTTTTTGGCGGCGCATTCAATCGACAACAGCTAGGCAGGCCGGAACAGGCATTGTGACCAACCTGCGTTTGCTGGTCTGTGGTTTACATCAGCGGGAAGCCCATGGCGTCGACCAGCTTTAGCCAGGCTTTGCGCCAGCCACCTTTTTCATCCGCCGTGTCCAGTGCATAAAGCGTGATCTTTGAGCCGATCCACCGAAACGGCTCTGGCGGGATGGTGTTTGGCATGGTGCGGGCAAAGTCCAGCTTGAGTTCGGGCAGATCCTCGCCATCCAGCTTGGCCAGACCCACACGCGCGCCAAAACGGCTGGTGGATACGCCAAAGCCCGAATAGCCACCGGCCCAGACCATGTCGCCTTGCATGTATTCCTGAAAATGCACCGCCATCCGCGTGGTCAGCGCAATCGGACCCGACCATGCATGGGTGAACTTCACATCGTCCAGCTGCGGGAAGGCCCGGTGGAAAGCGCCTGCAAGACGGATATAGGGGTCCACGACGCGCTCGCCTGCCGGATCGGTATTGTTGGTGCCATCATAGTAATAGGTCAGGCGACCGCCAAAGGTCATCCGGTTGTCCTTGGTCCGGCGCAGATAGTTCATTTGCGTGCGCGTGTCATAGATACCCTGCCGGTTGGCCCAGCCGACGCGGTCCCATTGCTCATCCGTCAGCGGTTCCGTCGCGATGATGCGGTCCCGGATGCCGACGACACGGCGCTTGATGCGCGTGTCGCCGGCAGCAAACGCGTTGGTGCCCAACAGGATCTTTCTGGCTTTCACAGACCCGTCGTGAGTGGTGACTTTGAGGACACCGTTTTCGCGTTCGATATTTTCCATCGGGGTGAATTCATGCAGGCGAACACCCAGGCTCTGGGCTGCGCGTTTCAAACCCCATGCCAGCAGCGCCGGATGCACTGTGCCCGACAGTTCCTTGTTCCACAGCCCGGCAGAATAGATCGGCGACTTGATCTGTGTCCGAAGCTGTTCCTTGTCGAAGAATTCAGCGGTATGTCCGTATTTCTTATGCAACTCGTATTCTGTTTTGACATCGGCGACATTTTCGTCACCGACTGCAACCGTCAACTCGCCGGTGCGTTCGAAATGGGCGTCGATCTTGTGACGTTCCAGCGTGTCCAGCATGCCATGCAGGTTGTCCCGGCCCAGATCTTCAAGCTGGGCCAGATCGTCGGGAAACAGACGCTCGGCATTGTGCAATCCGTGCATTACCGAGGTCGACACGACACCGCCCGGACGGCCTGATGCGCCATAGGCCACCTTGCCCGCCTCGATCAGCATCACGTCCCGATCGGGGTTCGCCTCTTTCGCCAGAATGGCGGCCCAAAGGCCGGTAAAACCGCCGCCGATGATCAGCAGGTCCGCCGAAGTATGTCCAATCAACTGCGGCGCAACCTCGGGGGCGTTCGGATTGTCCAGCCACAGCGGGAAAAATGTGACATCTTTCAATGCTTCTGTGGAAAAACCCATTGTATCGCTCCCTTGTTTGCGAATGCCGACGGGCATCAACTGCCTGTTGGCCGGGATAGACCGATAAAACTGGGGGTAGGATTACGAACTGACGTTCTGTTGCTTCCACAAAAGTAGAAGTAAAGGAGCAATGGCCGTTCTGCCGTCTGTAAAGCACCTATTTACATCGAAGTATAACATCGCACACGGGTGATTTTTGCAAACCCCCATAGCGGTGATCCTGCGTCATACAAAGTAAGGCGCGAAGGGTCCAGTATGGCTGAGGCATTGTTGGAACAGGATCAGACGGTTTTTTCGGACGGCCAATGGCGTAACGGTCAGGAGGAAGGTCTGCTTGAGGTCAAGGACCCCTCGACAGGGCGCGTTCTTTCGCGGCTGAAGCCCGGCGCGGCGCAGGACGTCGCATTCGCCGCCGAGGCCGCCGCGCGCGCCTTCCCGGTCTGGAAACAAACGCCCAGCAGCACCCGTGCCGGTTACCTGCGCCGTTTTGCCAGCGGGTTGCGGGACCGCAAGGAATATCTGATGCGGGTCCAGATGCACAACAGCGGCAAACCTGCGGTTGAGGCGGAAATTGATGTCGAAGACGCGATTGCGACATTCGAGTATTACGCGACACTGGCCGACGATCTGGACGCCAATCAGGATGCCCGCGTCGCCCATGCCGGAAACACGCATTTCGGACTGGTCCGGCACGAGCCGGTAGGACCGGTGGGCATGATCGTGCCCTGGAACTTCCCTCTGGTCACCAGCGCGTGGAAGATTGCCCCTGCGCTGGCGGCGGGCTGCACGGCGGTGATGAAGACCTCGGAAATGACGCCGCTGAACGAGTTGGCCTATGGTGAAATCGCCGCCGAGATTGGCCTGCCCGCAGGCGTTCTGAACATCGTCACCGGTGCGGCCGAGGTCGGCATCGCCCTGACATCCGCGCCGCAACTCCGCAAGATTTCCTTCACCGGCTCGAACATGATCGGGGCAAAAGTGATGGAGGCCGTATCCGCCCGTTGCCTGCCTGTTTCGCTGGAACTGGGCGGCAAATCCCCGATGGTTGTCACGGCGGATGCCGATATCGATCAGGCGGTGTCCTGCATCATGGCTGGCATATTCTTCAATGCCGGTCAGATGTGTTCGGCCACGTCGCGCCTGATTGTGGAAAAGGCAATCGAACCCGCCCTGATCGAAGCTTTGGTGGAGAAGACCCGCGCGCTGAAGGTCGGCGCGCCGTTCGAGGCGGATGTCGAGATGGGTCCGATCACCACCGCCGCGCAATACGGCAAAGTGCTGGCGATGATCGGACAGGGCAAATCCGACGGGCTGGACCTGATCACCGGTGGCAAGGCCATCGACAGGGACGGCAACTTTATCCAGCCGACGATTTTCCGCAATGTCCCGTATGATCATATGCTGTGGCGGGACGAGATCTTTGGCCCGGTTCTGACCACCACGACGGTGGAGTCCGAAGAACAGGCCATCGCGGTTGCCAATGACACCAATTACGGTCTTGTCGGTTCGGTCACCAGCGGTGACTGGGATCGGGCCAAGCGTATCGCCGACCAGATCGAGGCGGGCCAGATCTGGATCAACACGCCGCAGATCGTCTACCCCGACAGCGCCTGGGGCGGCTTCAAGCAAAGCGGCATCGGACGCGAGCTCGGGCCGTGGGGCCTGTCGGGATATCAGGGCGTCAAACACATACTTTCTGAAACGTAACAAGTGGAAATCGGGTTGGCCGGACCAGCCCCGGCTAAACCGATGGAGGACTGACAATGGCCGATAACAGGAAACGCGCACGCAAGAAAAAGCTGAAAGGTCTAAGCGAGATTTTCAGCTTTCTGCGCAAAAACACGACACCGATCTATGTGGTGACCCCGACGCCCTACAGCCTGCTGGGTCTGGACCAGTGGGTCGGCGGGTTGGAGTTCATCAACTATTTCGACATCTTTGACGGTCGTCACCCCCGTGCTTTTGTGCCGACCAAGATCAATCACAGCGAATTCCAGTCGATGGAAGACGTGGCCAATTATCTGGTCTCGCACCCCCAGTTTCTGGAAAAATCGGCCGCTAAGCCGGGCGGCAAGGCCATCTTTGTCATGTTCGACGAAGAAACCGAACGGCTGTGCGGCGAAGCGGGCGTTGAGGTCGCGCTGGCCCCCGCCGTCTTGCGCGAACGACTGGACAGCAAGATCGTCACAACGCAGTTGGGGAATGAGGCCGGTGTGGCCTCGGCCCCCAATGTCATGGGTTATGCCGACAGCTATGAGGAACTGACCAAACTGGCCAACAGCGCCAATCTGGGCAAGGACCTGGTGGTTCAGACGCCTTATGGCGACAGTGGCCGGACCACGTTCTTCATCAAGTCCCGCAAGGATTGGGACAGATATTCAGCCAAGATCGTCGATCAGCAATTGAAGGTGATGAAACGGCTCAACCACTTGCCCGGCGCAGTCGAAGGCTGCGCGACGCGGCATGGCACTCTGGTCGGGCCGGTCATGACCGACATCACCGGCTTTACCGAGATCACCCCCTACAAGGGCGGCTGGTGCGGCAACGATGCCTCGCCGACACTGCTGCCGGATGGGGTGCCGGAGAAGGTGCGCGAGATGGTGAAGAAGTTTGGCGATCGTCTGTATAAGGAAGGCTACAAGGGCGTCTTCTGTCTGGACTTCCTGCTGGATACCGACACTGACGAGGTCTATCTGGGCGAATTGAACCCGCGCCTGTCGGGCGTGACCCCGCCGACGAACCTGATCACCTCGACCTATGGCGGCTGCCCGCTGTTCCTGTTCCATCTGCTGGAATATCTGGATGTCGACTATGAGATCGACGTGGCCGAGGTTCAGGCCCGCTGGAAGCACTACGACCACTGGACGCAGCTTGTTCTGAAACAGACCGAAGACAAGGTCGAGCTGATCACCGAAGCACCCCAATCCGGCATCTGGAAGCTGAACGAAGCCGGTGAGGCTGAATTCATGCGCCCCGGTCTCAACATCACCGCGCTGGGGGATGAGAATGAGGCCTTTTACCTGCGGGTCTATTCGGCGGGCGACTATTGCTATCACGGGGCCGATCTGGGTTGCTTGCTGGCTCGGGGGCGGATGCAGACGGACAAGCGCAACCTGACCAAGCGGGCCAAGCTGTGGAATGCCGGGATCAAGGCGCATTTCAAAAGCATCCCGATCCCACCCGCAGAAACGGTGTCGATTCCGGAAGATGTGTCTGACGGCAAGTGGTTCTGATCACCTGCCACGCCAAAGGAAAAGGGCTTGCGGAACGCACCGCAAGCCCTTTTTCGTTGATTTGCCCCGCATGACAGGGTCGTAAAACCGAAAGGGGCCCTCTGATCCAGAGAGCCCCGGCGCATGGATCATTTGATCTCACCCATGCAGAGGTATTTGACTTCGAGATAGTCCTCGGTGCCGTATTTCGACCCCTCGCGGCCCAGACCGGATTGCTTGATGCCACCGAACGGGGCCACCTCGGTCGAGATCAGGCCGGTGTTGATGCCAACCATGCCGCTTTCCAGTGCCTCGGCCACGCGCCAGACGCGGGCCAGATCGCGGCTGTAGAAATACGCGGCCAGACCAAATTCGCTGTCATTGGCCATCGCGATGACATCCGTCTCGTCCTCGAATTTGAACAGCGGCGCGACGGGGCCGAAGGTTTCGTCCTTGGCCACCACCATATCGCGGGTGACGCCGGTCAGGACAGTGGGTTCAAAGAACGTGCCGCCCAGTTCGGACCTCTTGCCGCCTTCGGCGATGGTCGCGCCTTTGGACGTTGCATCCGCGATGTGGCTTTCCACCTTGGCCACTGCCGCGTCGTTGATCAGCGGGCCGGTTGTAATGCCATCGGCAAACCCGTCGCCGAGTTTCAGTTCACGGGTCCGCTCGGCCAGTTTTGCCGCAAAGGCATCATAGACACCGGCCTGAACGTAGATGCGGTTGGCGCAGACACAGGTTTGGCCGTTGTTGCGGAACTTGGCGATCATGGCGCCCTCGACCGCCGCATCCACATCGGCATCGTCGAACACGATGAACGGCGCGTTGCCGCCCAGTTCCAGCGACATCTTCTTGATCGTGTCCGAGCACTGGCTCATCAGAATCTTGCCCACCCGGGTCGAGCCGGTGAAGGTGATCTTGGCAACCTTGGGATTGGCGCAAAGCTCTTTGCCCACGCCAGAGCTGTCCGAGGACGGGATCACGTTGAACACGCCTGCGGGGATACCCGCGCGCGCGCCCAGAACCGCCATGGCGAGGGCTGACAGCGGAGTCAGTTCCGCCGGGCGCGCCACAAAGGTACAGCCGACGGCCAAAGCAGGCGCGACCTTGCGTGCGATCATCGCGTTGGGGAAGTTCCACGGCGTGATCGAGCCGACAACGCCCACCGGCTGTTTGAGCACCACAATGCGCTTGTCGCGCTGGTGGCCGGGGATGATGTCGCCGTAGATGCGCTTGGCCTCTTCGCCGAACCATTCGATGAACGACGCGCCATACAGAATCTCGCCACGGGCCTCGGCCCAGGGTTTGCCCATTTCCGCCGTCAGGATCGTGGCCAGATCGTCGGCGTTTTCCACCATCAGATCGAACCATTTGCGCAGGATCGCTGCGCGTTCCTTGCCGGTCAGTTCCGTCCAGCCCGCCTTAGCGTCATAGGCCGCATCGATGGCCCGGCTGGTGTCGTTCACGTCAATATCCGCGACATTGGCGATCAGATCGCCCGTTGCCGGGTTGTAGACCGGGAATGTCCGACCGGTTTCAACCCAGCGCCCGTTCACATAGGCGCGCATTTCCAGCAGCGCGGGATCTTTCAGATCCAGCGCCGTGATCTTAGTCTTGTTGTCCAGCATCTCAGGCCCTCTTTACTGCATCGATCGAGGCTTCGAGAATATCCAGCGCCTCGGCAAAAATTTCGTCTTCAACGGTCAGCGGCGACAGGAAGCGGATCACGTTGCCGTAGACGCCACATGTCAGCAGAACCAGACCACGCGTCAGCGCCTCGGCCCGGATGGCGTTGGCCATTTCGGGGTTCGGGGCGCTGCCATCAGCGGTGTTGAGCTCGGCAGCGACCATCAAGCCCGGGCCGCGAATGTCGGCGATTTCAGGCGTGTGTTCGCGGATCGATTCCAGACGCTGTTTCAGGCGCGAGCCCAATTCGTTGGCGCGGGCGCACAGGTCCTCTTCCTCGATCACATCAAGCACCGCGTTGGCCGCAGCAATGCCCAGCGGGTTGCCGCCATAGGTGCCGCCCAGACCGCCCGGGGCGGCGGCATCCATCAGCTCGGCCTTGCCGGTGACGGCGGCCAGCGGCAAACCACCGGCCAGACCTTTGGCCATGGTGGTCAGATCGGCGGATACTTCATAGCCATCCATCGCAAACAGGTTGCCGGTCCGGGCAAAGCCGGTCTGAACCTCATCGGCGATCAGAAGGATGCCGTGCTCGTCACACAGCGCACGCAATCCGCGCATCAGATCGGCGGGCGCGGGATAGAAGCCACCTTCGCCCTGAACCGGCTCGATGATGATGGCCGCAACCCGTTCGGGGTCCAGATCGGCCTTGAACAATTTGGTCAGCGCACCCAGCGCGTCCGCCGTGTTGGTGCCGTGCAGCTCAACCGGGAAGGGTACGTGATAGGTATCGGGCATCATCGCGCCGAAGCCCTTCTTATAGGGCGCGACCTTGCCGGTCAGCGACATGCCCATGAAGGTCCGGCCATGGAAGCTACCGCCAAAGGCGATTATTGCCGGGCGGTTCGTCGCCGCGCGCGCGATCTTGACAGCGTTTTCAACGGCTTCGGCACCGGTTGTGACAAACACGGTCTTTTTCTCAAAGTCACCCGGCACCTTTTCGTTCAGACGCTCG
This sequence comes from Ruegeria sp., assembly GCF_028066395.1. GTDB lineage: Bacteria > Pseudomonadota > Alphaproteobacteria > Rhodobacterales > Rhodobacteraceae > Ruegeria. Next base: position 3,981 of record NZ_JALCBM010000004.1, on the reverse strand, counting down.
GCCAGACGAATGTAGTTCTCATACGGCAGAACCTGATGGCAGGTATGGGTGAAATTCGCGGCCTGCTTCTGCACGGCCTCCATCACCTTGGGGTGGCAATGGCCGGTGTTGACCACGGCGATGCCCGCCGCGAAGTCGATGTAACGCTTGCCTTCAACGTCCCAGACTTCGGCGTTTTTCGCGCGCTCGACATAAACCTGAGTCTGCATGCCCACGCCTTGGGAAATTGCGGCGGTGCGGCGCTCGGCAATCTCGGCATTCAACATGTCATATCCTTTCGAAACAGGGCGGATTCTGCCCATGGGTTGAGATCGACCAAATTTAAGGTGTTTATGATTGGTAAAAAAGACTGTTTATTGCCTTCTGTAAGGCATTGATTTATCTGTATACACTCACTCAGTGTTTAGGATATTGAACTTGCCCAACACAGCATCCAATGATTTCGAGCTAGGTCAACGACTCAGGGCCGTGCGCGAGGCCGCCGGGCTGTCGCAGCGGGCGCTGGCCAAGCGGGCCGAGGTGACGAATTCGACGATTTCGCAGATCGAGGCGGGCAAGGTGAATCCTTCGGTCGCGGCGCTGAAACGCATCCTCGACGGCATTCCGGTGGCGATGTCCGATTTCTTTGCGTTCGAGCCCGAGCCGGAAAAGAAAATCTTCTATGCGGCAGAGGAACTGACCGAGATTGGCAAGGGCGGTGTGTCGCTCAAGCAGATCGGAACCAACCTGTATGGCCGGTCCATGATGATCTTGCAGGAAACCTATGAGATCGGCGCCGATACCGGGCGCAAACCCTATGAGCATGAGGCCGAGGAAGGCGGGGTCGTGATCTCGGGCCGGGTCGAGGTCACGGTTGGTACTCAGCGCAAAATTCTGGGGCCGGGCGATGCCTATTACTTTGACAGCCGCCAGCCGCACCGGTTCCGGCAGGTCGGGCCCGAGAAATGCGTGGTCATCAGCGCCTGCACGCCGCCGACCTTCTGATCCCCCGGACCCTTAACGCGCCTAACGTTCGCGGCGGGCCTTTTCCAGCGGGCCGAGATTGTCAAGATATTCCGACCGATACCCTTCTTCGTAGATCGGGAATCTGACCTTGGAATCGCGGAAGCTTTTCAGCGGCTGGCCCATGTTCAGAACGCCGCGCCGACGCTGGCGGCGCACCACGTCGAAATCGACCTCGATCGGGATCATCTCTTCCTGCACGCACCCGTCATGCAGGCAATACCCGCCGGGATCGAACACCTGGCTATAGCCATTGCCCCCGGCCAGCAGACCGTTGATGTGGAAGACATACATCTGGAACATCGCCGCCGAGGCCCGGGCGCAGGCAATATCCGAACTGCGGTCGATAAAGCTGGCGTTGACCGGGTTGATCAGCACCTCGGCCCCCATCGAGGCCAGCGTGCGGGTCACTTCGGGGAACCAGACATCATAGCAGATCGACAGACCGAAACGGCCCACGTCGGGTACGTCGAAGACACAGAATTCCTCGCCCGGTGTCACGCCTTCTTCGTAAGGTGTGAAGGGGAACATCTTGGCATAGCGGGTGACAATCTCACCCTGCGGATTGATGACGGGGGCGGTGTTGTAGATCTTGCCATCGCGGCTTTCGAAATAGGACCCCGGTTGCAGCCAGATGTTGTAATGCCTGGCCATCTCGCAGAATTCCTGCTCGATATCGCCACCGGCTGGCTGGGCCGAATGCAGCACGGGGCCATGGGCGGCCAGTTCGCTGAACAGAACCATCTCGACCCAGGGGTACATATGCATCAGGATGGCCAGACGCTTGCGCATCTCGGCCAGATTGTTGTGGGTGGTGATGTGCATCTGTATGCCCGCAATGGCAAACTTGGACATTCGGTGGCTCCCTATGGGTTACTGTTCGCTAAGAAGTGAGTGTGCCAGCAGGCGGCTGCCCGCATCGCTGTATTCAATCGTCGAGGCCGAGGGCTCAAAGCCACCGATCCGCCAGGTCCGCTCGTCGCCATCGCCCCAGATCATCGACATGGACAGTTCCAGCGGGCGATAGCTGGTGGAAAACACGGTGCCATAGCCCAGCCTGTAATGCCGCGAGAAAAAGGGCGGGTGCAGGAAAGCGTGCCGCAAGGATGCCTCGGTCGGCAATCCGGCCTGATAGCAGCGGGACAGGTGGCTGGCTCGCTCCAGTGTTGCGGAAATCCGGCCATGACGCGGCCATTCCACGCCCAGCTGATGGTTGGTGGCCCAACTGGTGCGATTGATCATCGCCCGCCGGTCCGGCGCCAGAAACGCGGTTGCCGCCGCGCCCGAGGCGTCGGTCATCGTCACGTTATAGGACATATGGCAGGGGATCAGCCGCAGTGCGTCGATGGCGTCCTGCACATCGGTACAGGTTTCCAGCACATAGCGCATGATCAGCGGGATACCGAACCCGCGCCCGGTCACCAGCCGTCCCCCAAAGCTCAGCGAGATTGCCAGCCCGTTTTCGTTGATCCCGTCTGACAGGCCCGCCATGCCCTCGACCATGCCCATCACCGCCTTGCCGCGCCAGTTGCTGAGAAGCAGGGTCGCCTCGCTCAGTTCCGGATCAAGATCGTAGTTGCGGATCAGGAAGGGCCCCGCCTGATCGACCGAAGCCGCCTGTGTACAGCTGACCAGATAGCGCGGCGGGCACCAGAAGGTCAGGAATTCGCGCAGTTCCGGGTCGTCCGGCAAGAACCCGGCCAGCGTGTCGATCAGCCGCTCCATCTCGGGCATGTGACGGCGTATGGCCCGCATGGCTTCGGCCTCGGACCGGGCGGTTGTTGCGCCGCGGGCCAGATACCATTGCCGCCATTCGCCCCAGGATCGCCCGAGAATCTGTTGCCATTGCACGCCGGGGCGGTCTTCGCGGACAGCCTGAAACACCCGGGTCACGCGGTAAGCGCCTTGGGTTGCTTGCAGATTTTCCGACTCGGGTGACAGCATTTTACGGCTCGGTTTGTGGGTGCATTCTACATTATGAAGCATAGTGTTGTGCATTCAAGCAGAAATCACTACATTATGATCCATAGTGGTGAACCTATGTCCAAATTTCCACGCGGGATCACCGCGCCAGATCAGGAGAGTGACAGAATGAAGAAAAAGCCTGCAACGCTTCCGCGGGGTTATCGCACCTGTACCGCATCGCTGGCCGTGGCCGATGTACCGGCGGCGCTGGCCTTTTATCAAACCGCTTTCGGGGCCGAGATACGCACATGCGATTCCGATCAGCAGCCGGGCTTCGCCTCGATCAAGATCGGCACCTCGATGCTGTTTGTCACCGCTGGTTGGTCCGCTTACGGGCATCAGCCCGCAGGTTTCGGGGCGGCCTCGCCGGTTGCCCATCACATGTATGTCGAAGATGTGGACGCCGTGCTTGAGGCCGCGACAGCGGCAGGGGCCACTGTCATTTCGGCTGCCGAAGACACCTATTGGGGCGAGCGCTGTGCCACGGTTGCGGACCCGTTCGGCCATCTGTGGACGCTGGCGACCCGGTTGGAGAATCTGACCTCTGAGGCGATCGAGGAACGTCGCAACGCGTGGCTGGGCCTGTCTCAGGATGATCCTGCCGGTGCGGCTCTGGACGCGGCAGCGGCGGCGGATTAAGTTCCGGACTTGCTGCACAGGCAAAACGGTCACTGCATTACGGAAAGGGCACGTGTCGGATACGACTGTATCAACCATGGAAGAAACACCTTTCCCAACCTTCACAATCCGCCAGAACGACTTGCCGGGACTGCTGATGGAACAGCGGCTGGGGGATTACCCGGTTGCTGTTCGTACACCCCGGCAACTGGTCAGCGGCGGCTTTGCCAACCACTCGGCCCACCCCAACACCTGGACCGTCTATTTTCTGGTGGACGGTCAATGGGCGCTGGTCGAATCCGCCCGTGGTTTGCGGCGCGAATGGTCCAGCCTTGACCGGTTGGAGAAATGGCTGCGCAGCCAGGGCTTTCGCTTTTTCTGGGTGCGCAACGACAT
>NZ_JALCBM010000139.1 GCF_028066395.1 Ruegeria sp. | reverse complement strand
CGATGGGCGATGCAAGGTCGATGGAATACAAGGCGGGGCTGTCGGCCCGCGATGTCGCAGAGTTCACGCAGGGCAGGCCGGTCACAAGGTTGTCGTCGAACGAAAACCCCTTTGGCCCGTCGTCCAAAGCCATAGCCGCAGCGCAGGCGGCGTTGCAGGACGCCAACCTTTACCCTGAACGCACCGACGCAGCGCTTTGCACAGCACTGGCGCAGTTTCACGGGCGTGGGCTGACACCTGATCACTTCTTTGCCGCCAATAGCGGGGTCGAGGTTCTGTCCCTCATCGAAGATGCCGTACTGTGCGACGGGGCCGAGGCGATCATCTGCCCACCGTGTTTCGGAGCCTATGTGGCGTCGCTCAAGAAAAAGGGCGCGAGATTGCGAATGGTCGATCTGGTCGGCGCGAATTATGCGGTGGATGTTGACGGTATCCTGGCTGCCGTAACGCCGCAAACCCGGCTGGTGTATCTGTGCAACCCGAACAACCCCACCGGCACCTGGTTTGGCGAAGATGTTCTGAGCGCTATTCTGGACGGTCTGCCCGACCATGTGACCCTGATCTATGATGAGGTCTATTACCAGTTCGCCACCGAACATGGCCTGCCGGATGCGATCCGCCATGTGAAAGACGGGCGAAATATTGTCATCGTCCACAGCTTCTCCAAGGCTTATGGGCTGGCGGGGATGCGGCTGGGCTATGGGATCGCGCGCCCGGATATGGTCGCGCGCATTCAGCGCCTGAAACGGGCGTTTCATATAAACTCGGTCGGGCTGGCCGCTGCCATCGCCGCATTGGATGACGCCGCGCATCTGGCCCGCACGGTCGACAACAACCACGACCAGCGGGTGAAACTGGCTGATGGTCTATGCGCGCTGGGGCTGGAGGTCACGCCCAGCCAAGCCAATTTCGTGATGTTCCGATGCCCTGAAGGTCACGACGCCGACAGCCTGACCAAGGCGCTGGTGCAACAGGCCGTTATGGTCCGCCCGGCTTTCAACCTGCCAAACCACATCCGCGCGACCATCGGCACGCCGGACGACAATCAGCGGCTGCTGGCCGCGCTGACAACCCTTCTGGACCAAGACGCATGACGCAGCAGATGACAGGTGGCGAGGCCGCCGTACTTTCGCTCCACAAGCAGGGCGTGAAAACCGTGTTCGGCCTGCCCGGGGTACAGAATGACTGGCTGTATAACGCCTTCTACGACCACCGCTCGAAATTCCGCATCATCCATACCCGGCATGAACAGGGCGCGGCCTATATGGCGCTGGGGGCGGCGCTGGCGACCGGTGAGAAATCGGTTTTCAACGTGGTGCCCGGCCCCGGAGTTTTGAACGCGACCGCCGCCCTGTCCACCGCGTATGCGCTGAACGCCAAGGTGTTTTGCCTGACCGGCCAAATCCCTTCGCACAAGATCGGGCGGCAGATGGGAGAGCTGCATGAGATCGAAGGCCAGCTTCAGATCATCCGCAACCTGACCAAATGGGCGGAACGGGCGAATGATCCGGCGGCAATACCCGGTCTGATGGCTGAGGCGTTCCGCCAGATGGACTCGGGCCGCCCCCGCCCGGTCGGGTTGGAAATTCCAATGAATGTACTGGCCGCCTCCGGGCCGGTTGACCTAGACCCGGACATAACGACCCTGGATATCCCGCCCGTGCCGGAAGAGGCGCTGGAACAGGCCGCTCAACTGCTTGGACAGGCTGAGAACCCGATGATCTTCGTGGGCAGCGGCGCGCTGGATGCCAGCCCGGCCATTCGCAGGCTGGCTGAAACCCTGCAGGCCCCTGTCGTGGGCTACCGGACCGGGATGGGCATTGTCGATGCGCGCAGCCCCTATGCACTGCACCTGCCTGCCTCCCGACCGCTATGGGACAAGGCGGACGTGGTCCTGTCAATCGGCAGCAACATGCGGGTGCCGATGGGCAAGTGGATCAAGACCCATCACCCCAAGATCATCCGTATCGACACCGACCCTGCAACGCATGAGATTTTCGCCGAACCCACGCTCGCCATCACCGCCCGGGCCGAGGCTGCGGTGCCGTTTCTGCTGGACCGGCTTGAGGTCCACAACCGCCTGCGCGCCTCACGCCGTGACGAACTGCTGGAGGCCAATGCGAACTGGGCCAAACGCGCGGCGGTGCTGGAGCCGCAGATCACCTATCTGAACCTCATCCGCGAGGCGTTGGGTGAGGACGGCATTTTTGTCGATGAACTGACCCAGGTCGGGTTTGCCAGCCGCATCGTCTATCCGGTCTATCACCCGCGCACCTATATCTCGACTGGTTATCAGGGCACGCTGGGCTACGGCTTTCCCACCGCGCTGGGCGTCAAGGTGGCGCGTCCTGATGTGCCGGTTGTCTCGGTCACAGGGGACGGAGGGTTCATGTTCGGTGTGCAGGAACTGGCCACGGCGGTGCAGCACAAAATCCCGCTGGTCACGGTGGTGTTCAACAACAACCAGTACGGAAACGTGCAGCAGATGCAAAAGAACAACTACGGCGGGCGGGTCATTGCCACCGATCTGGTCAACCCCGATTTCTGCCGCATGGCTGACAGTTTTGGCG
>NZ_JALCBM010000054.1:14077-30634 GCF_028066395.1 Ruegeria sp. | reverse complement strand
GAGCAGCGGAATCATAATCCGCGTGTCGGGGGTTCAAGTCCCTCCTCCGCTACCACCAAACCCCCATCTTTTCATCAAGACCTGAGATCAATGCGGCCATGTTGCTATGATGCGCCGCCAGCTTTGGCACAGATTTGCACTAACTTTGGCACATCAAATTTGAAGATGTCTAAACTCTACTCTTGCGGAAGGTTTGGCGTTAGCTTCCATCAACGCTGATTTGCATTGGAGAAAATAGTGGATTGGAACTTCGAGACTATTAGCAGTGTTATGGAACTGGCTGGGGATGCTGGGGCCGCGACGGGAAAGGTTGCCAAAGGCCTCGAAACCCTCAAGACATTATTCAAAAAGGCGGAGACTGATGGCGATACCAACCTCAAAATAGCGCTAAGCGAATTGGCTGTGCAGGTGGCAAATGCGCAAGTGGCGAATTCTGATCTTAAGCTCAAACTGGCAAAACTACAGGATGAACTCGCTAAGGCGCAGTCGTTTAAATCCGATCTTGAGCGCTATGAACTTTGGGAAACCCCAACAGGTGCAATTGTGTATCGCCTGAAACAAGCAAGCCAAGGCTCTCAGCCCAAGCACTACCTGTGCCCCAATTGTGTTGAAGATCGTCACAAGTCGATACTGCAAGGTCATGAGGAACATCGCAAATGCCCAAGGTGTTCAACGGAATATCGCTTTGCCACTAGCGAGTCAGTCACGTTTTCCCGTCGATCTGACGATTGGGCGGCATGGTGACAAGGCACAGGAAAGACCAGCAAAAAAGCACTCTTGTAGGTATCACTACTCTGCTGCGGATAGCAGATTGTCCATGATCATCAAGCGCTCCTGACGATCCATTTGGGCGATCTTTGCAGCCCATCGGGCTTTCTTGCGCTGGATGCGCTCTCACTCCCTGTAGCCATCGCCAAGGTGACTGTAGTCATGCAGGGATATGGGTGGGTTGAAGTTCAGGGCACCTTTCTGGGACACTTGGATAGGGTATAGTAGTTGGTTTAGACGGGGCCGCGTGTGGACTTCAGCCTCCCAAGTTCAAAGGTACAGCAAAACAGTGTAGCGAGGCGCGGCCAACTCCCGGCGAAATTGTCACCCTATCTATCCGGCCGATAAACCGTAAACAGCTCTTTCGGCTCGGCCACTCCGCGCAGCATGTAACGACCGACCGAGATCAACTCGTGGTCGCGGGGGCGTGCCGCGCGGGCTACGTCGTCCGAGATCAGGATGCGCTGGCCCAACGATCGGTGCATGCCCGCGATCCGGGCCGCCTGGTTGACGGTTGGGCCGATCACCGTGAAATCCAGACGGTTTTCGGCGCCAATATTGCCGTAGAGAATCTCGCCCGCATGCAGGGCCAATGTGTAGTTCGATATGGGCAGACCCTCGGCCCGGCGCTGGGCGTTCAGCTCGGCCATGCGCTCTTCCAGCAAAGCCACGGCGGCCAGCGCGGCGCGGGCGTCTGCATCAAGCTCGCCGACATCGAACATGGCCATCAACCCGTCGCCCATGAACTTGAGAATGCTGCCATCGCATTTGTGCACAACCTCGACCGCAACCGCCAGATAGTCGTTCAGCATGTCGATGATCTCGGCGCCCGGCAGTTCTTCGGACAGGCTGGTGAAGCCCTCCAGATCGAAGTTCCAGATCACCGCATCGATCTGCTGCAGAGACCCCCGGCGGATTTCACCGGACAGGACGCGCTGGCCGGCATCACGGCCCAGATAAACACGCATCAGGTCCTGCGCTACCCGGGCGCTGGAAGCGGATTTCAGCGCCAGCCCCAGATGCGGCAGGGCTGTATTGATCAGGTCCAGATCACTGTCGCGAAACCCGTCCGGTGCGTTGCTGGTCCACGACATCAGCACGCCATCCACCGGCCTTTCGGCATCCCGGGGGCCGCTATGGGACGGGCTGTCAAAGGACACGCCTGTGGCGTAATAGTCTGTTGCACCGCTTTCGCGCAGCTCGTTCAGCAGGGGATACCGGCTGGCTTCGTTGCCGTCGACCAGACGTTCGCGGATCACGTCGACATCCTCGTTCAGCAGCGTGAACAGAGGGCTCTGCTGCCAGGCTTCGTTGGGCGTGTCCGAGTATTCGAAGGTCTGGTACGTGCCGCCCTGCCCCTGATACCAGCTGTAACCTGTGCCGCCATAGATCGGGTGCAGCGCCGATTGCGCGGCGTGAAACCGCATCAGAGGCACCCCAAGATCGACAAGCCGGGTGCAATAGCCGTCCAGCAACTCTTGCTTGTCCGCACCCTCAAGGCCGCGCGCCACCAACCAATCGATCAGATCCCCGGTTTTTGCCACGTCCGTGTCCAAGGCCATCATTTCACGTCCATGTTACCCATTATGATCCCCATCTGGGCATGTCGCAGACAGATTACCAGAGGTCAGTCCATCCCGGCCAGCCGACGCAGCATCATGCGCAGCAATACCACCTCACCATTGGTGAAATGCGCCGCCAGTTTGGCGTCATAATCCTGTGCGATACCACGCAATTCCCGATAGGCTGCCTGACCGGATTGGGTCAGCGACAATCGTTCGGCCCGGCGGTCATTCTCATCACGCAGTCTTTGCAGGAACCGGCGCTGTTCCAGCTTGCGCACGGCGCGGCTGATCTTGGTCTTGTGGGTTTTCGCTCGCAGACCGATATCCTTGGCCGTCATCTCACCGTAGTTGCCCAGATGGAACAGCACACGCCATTCCGTCCGCAGCATGCCATAGCGGTCCTTGTAGACGCGCTGAAACTCCAATGAGCTTTCCTCGGCCGCCTGATTCAGCAGGAACGGCAGGAAATCCCGCAGATCAAACTCATCTTTTTTATCGGATTCATCCCGTGTCATGCTTGTTAGTTACAAAATCAACTATTATTCGACAAGGAGAAACGCGAGGTTTTAGTCATGAATCACTCGACCCATTCACGTGACATGATCCAGGCCGAAACGCCGGTTGGTACTCATCCGGGGTATATGCCGGGCTGGGCAAACGATTTCGAAACCGAGGCGCTGTCTGGCGCGCTGCCGCAAGGCATGAACAGCCCGCAGAGATGCAACTATGGCCTTTACGGCGAACAGCTGAGCGGCACGGCCTTTACCGCCAACCCACCCGAGCGGACGTGGTGTTACCGCATTCGGCCCTCGGTCAAGCATTCGGCGCGCTATGAAAAGATCGACGTGCCCTATTGGAAAAGCGCGCCCTGCGTCGACCCGGACGTGGTCAGCCTTGGCCAGTATCGGTGGGACGCGGTGCCCCATTCCGACGAAGGTCTGAACTGGATCACCGGCATGCGCACCATGACCACCGCCGGGGATGTGAATACTCAGACCGGTATGGCCAGCCATATCTATCTGGTCACTGAATCCATGGTGGATGACTATTTCTATTCAGCCGACAGCGAATTGCTTGTGGTGCCACAGGAAGGCCGCCTGCGCTTTGCAACCGAGTTGGGGATCATTGATCTGGAGCCCAAGGAAATCGCCATCATCCCGCGCGGTCTGGTCTACCGGGTCGAGGTGCTGGAAGGCCCCGCGCGCGGCTTTGTCTGCGAGAATTACGGTCAGAAATTCGACCTGCCGGGCCGGGGTCCGATCGGGGCAAACTGCTTGGCCAATCCGCGCGATTTCAAGGCACCGGTGGCGGCGTTCGAGGATCGCGAGGTGCCCTCGACCCTGACAATCAAATGGTGCGGCCAGTTCCACACCACCCGGATCGGTCAAAGCCCGCTGGATGTGGTCGCGTGGCACGGCAATTATGCGCCCTATAAATACGATCTGCGCAATTACTGCCCCGTCGGATCGATCCTGTTCGATCACCCGGACCCGTCGATTTTCACCGTACTGACCGCGCCGTCGGGGCAGCCCGGCACGGCCAATATCGACTTTGTCCTGTTCCGCGAACGCTGGATGGTGATGGAGGACACGTTCCGCCCGCCCTGGTATCACAAGAACATCATGTCCGAATTGATGGGCAACATCTACGGCCAGTACGATGCCAAACCACAGGGCTTTGTTCCCGGCGGCATGAGCCTGCACAACATGATGCTGCCGCACGGACCCGACCGGGACGCGTTCGAGAAAGCCTCGAATTCCAATTTGGGGCCGGACAAGCTGGAAAACACCATGTCCTTCATGTTCGAAACCCGCTTCCCGCAGCACCTGACCGCCTTCGCCGCCAATGAGGCACCCCTGCAGGACGATTACATCGACTGCTGGACCGATCTTGAGAAGAAATTCGACGGGACGCCGGGCAAGAAATGAGGCTTTACGGATATTGGCGCTCCTCTGCGGCCTATCGGTTGCGCATCGCACTTGGCCTCAAGGGGCTGGGCTGGGAAGACGTGCCCGTTCATCTGGTCAAAGGCGAACAGCAAGAAGCCACGTATCTGGCCAAGAACCCCATCGGTCTGGTGCCGACGCTGGAACTGGACGACGGCACCCTGCTGACCCAATCACTGGCCATTCTGGACTGGCTGGAGGAGGTCTATCCCACCCCCGCCCTGCTGCCCTCCAACCCGTTGGAGCGCGCGCGTGTGCGGGCTGCGGCCCATACGATTGCGGTGGATACGCACCCGATCCAGAATGCGGGCGTTGTGAAACATCTCAAGACCGACTTCGGGGCAAGTCAGGAACAGGGCATCGCCTGGATGACCCATTGGATGAAGCGCGGCTTTGCCGCGTTTCAGGCGCTGGCCGCCCCCGATACGGAATTCGCCATGGGCGATGCGCCATCTCTGGCCGACATTTGCCTGATCCCCCAACTCTACAACGCGCACCGCTGGGGGCTGGACCTTGCCCCCTACCCGCGCCTGACCGAGATTGAACGAAATTGCCTCGCCCTGCCCGCCTTTGCGAACGCAGTGCCCGAGGCGCAACCCGATGCAGAATGAGAACCACATGAGCCAGTTGAAAAAATCCTGGGTGACCTCGGCCAATGATGCCAACCACCCCTTCCCATTGAACAACCTGCCCTATGGCGTCTTTTCGACCGAAGACAGCGACCCGCGCTGCGGCGTGGCCATCGGCGACATGATCCTCGACCTGACCATTGCCGAAGCCGACGGGCTGGTCACCCTGACAGATGAGCCGCTGTTCGACCTGCCCTTCTGGAACCCGCTGATGGAGGAAGGCCCCGCCGTCTGGGCCGCCCTGCGCGACCGCCTGACCAACCTGCTAGCCGAAGGGTCCGAAGATCAGGACAAACTCGAACCCCTGCTGGTGCCACAGGCAGATGCCGAGATGCACCTGCCCTTTGCGGTCAGCGAATACACCGATTTCTACGCAGGCCGAAACCATGCCTTCAACGTGGGCACCATGTTCCGCGGCCCGGAAAACGCCCTGCCGCCGAACTGGCTGCACATCCCCATCGGCTATAACGGGCGCGCCTCCTCCGTTGTGGTCTCGGGCACCGATATCCGCCGCCCCTGGGGGCAGTTGAAATCCCCAGATCACGACCGGCCCGCTTTCCTGCCCAGCCGCCGTTTCGATATCGAGCTTGAGATGGGCGCCATCGTCGGCACCCCCTCGGACGGCCCCATTTCCGTGCAGGAGGCCGACGACAACATCTTTGGCTATGTGCTGCTCAACGACTGGTCGGCGCGCGACATTCAAGCGTGGGAATACCAACCGCTCGGCCCGTTCCAGGCCAAGGCGACCGCGACTTCGATCAGCCCCTGGATCGTGACCAAACCGGCGCTAGAGCCGTTTCGTTGCGACACCCCGGCGCGGGAATTCGAACTGCTCGATCACCTGAAAGACTGCGGCCCCATGCTCTATGATATCGAGCTGGAAATCACCATGGCCCCCGAAGGCCAAACCCCCACCACCATCGCGCGCACCAATTACAACCAGATGTACTACTCGGCCGCGCAGCAGCTGGCGCATCACACCACCTCGGGCTGCCCGATGAATGCGGGCGACCTGCTGGGCTCGGGCACAATCTCGGGGCCCACCAAACCGGAACGCGGCTCGCTTCTGGAACTAAGCTGGGGCGGCAAGGAACCCATGACGCTGGACACCGGTGAAACCCGCAGCTTCATCGAAGACGGCGATACCCTGACCCTCAAAGGTCAGGCCCGGGGCGACGGATACACGATCGGCTTCGGCACCTGCACCGGCACCGTCCTTCCGGCCCTGAAAGACCCCTATAAACGATGAACACACCGCTTCATCTTTTCCCAAATACTCCCGCCGGAGGCATCCAGACCACAAGCCCCGGCGCATCGTCAGAAGGATAGAACCATGGCCAAGGCATTCGCGTCCCAGGGGGACATGTCGGAAAAGAAAATCTCGTTCACCGAGGTGGGCGAAGGGCTTTATGCCTTCACCGCCGAGGGCGACCCGAACTCGGGCGTCATCATCGGCGATGACAGCGTGATGATTGTCGAGGCGCAGGCGACCCCGCGTCTGGCAAACAAGGTGATCGAATGCGTGCGCTCGGTCACCGACAAGCCCATCACTCATGTGGCGCTGACCCATTACCACGCCGTCCGCGTGCTGGGCGCCAGCGCTTTCGGTGCGCAACAGATCCTGATGTCCGACATGGCCCGCGCAATGGTCGTGGAACGCGGGCAGGAAGACTGGGACAGCGAATTCCAACGCTTCCCGCGCCTCTTCGAAGGGCATGAGAGCATCCCCGGCCTGACCTGGCCCACCACCACCTTCAGCGACACGATGACCGTCTATCTGGGCAACCGCCGCATTGACCTGATGCATCTGGGCCGCGCCCATACCGCAGGCGACATCGTCATCCACGTCCCCGATCAGAACGTCATGTTCACCGGCGATATCGTCGAGTATCACTCGGCCTGCTATTGCGGCGACGGGCATTTCAGCGACTGGGGTGATACGCTGGACGAAATCAAATGGTTCGACGTCGACGCCATCGCGCCGGGGCGCGGCGACGCGCTGATCGGCAAGGACATGGTCAACGCGGCCATCGAAAACACTCGTGACTTCGTGGAAAGCACCTATCGACCGGCGGCAAAGGTCGCGGCGCGCGGTGGCAGCCTGAAGCAAGCATGGGACGCCGTGCGCGCCGAATGCGACCCGAAATTCGCCGACTATGCGATCTACGAACATTGCCTGCCCTTCAACGTCGCCCGCGCCTATGACGAGGCGCGCGGCATCGACACCCCCCGCATCTGGACCGCTCAGCGCGATCTTGAGATGTGGGAGGCCCTGCAAGGCTGACAAAAACCGGGCCGGACTTGATCCAGATCGTGTCGGCCCGGGGCAAACAATGGGAAGATAATTCATCTCTCTGACGCGTCCGCGTCAGAGCACGGATGAGCTGCGCCCAGCGCGCAAAACCGGGGAGAGAGACTGTGAACAAGATTTTCGAAACACCGATCTACGCCTATACGCCCAGCCCGGACCAAACCGCCCCCGCGCCGGTACGCCACAAGGTCATTGTGGTGGGCGCAGGCCCGGTTGGTCTGGCCGCCGCCATCGATCTGGCCCAGCAAGGGGTCGAGGTCGTGGTGCTGGACGAAAACGACAAGGTCAGCTTTGGCAGCCGCGCCATCTGTTTCGCCAAACGCCCGCTGGAAATCCTCGACCGATTGGGCTGTGGACAGGCGATGGTGGACAAGGGCGTGGTCTGGAACCTGGGCAAGGTGTTCTTCGACGACCGCAAGATCTATGACTTCAACCTGCTGCCCGAGGATGGCCATAAACGCCCCGCCTTCATCAACCTGCAGCAATATTACTTCGAACAGTTTCTGGTCGAGCGGGTCCGCGAATTGCAGGCCGAAGGCGCACCCATCGAAATCCGGGGCCGCAACAAGGTCGAGGCGGTCGGCACCCATCCCGACCACGTCAGGCTTGAGGTTGAAACGCCCGAGGGGTCGTACACGATCGAGGCCGATTGGGTCATCGCCTGCGACGGCGCAGGCTCACCCATGCGGTCGATGCTGGGCAAGGATTTCGTCGGCCGCGTGTTCGAGGATAACTTCCTGATCGCCGACGTGATCATGGATGCCGATTTCCCGACCGAACGCTGGTTCTGGTTCGATCCGCCCTTCAACAAGGGCCAGTCAGCGTTGCTGCATAAACAGCCCGACGGGGTCTGGCGCATCGACCTGCAACTGGGCTGGGATATCGACAAGGAACGCGAAAAACGCCCCGAAAACGTGATCCCACGCCTAAAGGCAATGCTGGGAGAGGATGTGCAGTTCGAGCTGGAATGGGTCAGCATCTACACCTTCCAATGCCGCCGGATGGAACAGTTCCGCCATGGCCGGGTGATCTTTGCGGGCGACAGCGCCCATCAGGTCAGCCCGTTTGGTGCGCGCGGGGCCAATTCGGGCCTGCAAGACACCGACAACCTGTGCTGGAAGCTGAAGATGGTCATGGACGGCACCGCGCCCGAAAGCCTGCTGGACAGCTATGACATCGAACGGGTTCAGGGTGCGGATGAGAACATCCTGAACTCGACCCGCTCAACCGATTTCATCACCCCGAAATCGCAGATGTCCCGCCTGTTGCGCGATGCGGTGCTGGACCTGAGCGAGCGGTACGAATTCACCCGCCCGCTGGTCAATTCCGGCCGGTTGAGCCTGCCATGTACCCATGACGGCTCACCCCTGAATTCCGCCGATGCGCTGGACGGGCCGGCACGCACGCGGCCCGGATCGCCCTGCCCCGATGCGCCGCTGGGGGATGAGTTTCTGCTGTCGAAACTGAGTGGGGAATTCACCCTGCTGACCATCGACGCCGACGCCCCGGATGAGATCGAGGTTGACGGGGTAACCGTCAAACGGCTGGCCCTGTCGGTCAAGGACGACCCGACGATGGAGTTGAAGCGCCGCTATCTGGGCGACGCCACCGGCGCGGTCTATCTGATCCGCCCCGATCAGCACGTGGCTGCCAGGCGCGACCATTACGAAGAAAACGCAATCCGGCACGCGGTTCTGCGCGCCACAGGCAAGGAGTGATCGCCATGGCTGACCTGATCCTGACCCCGAATATCGACCACGCCGATGATTTCTATGCCGACCTGCTGGCCACCCATGAAGGGTTGGAACAGGCTGAAAGCGATGCGCTGAACGCCCGTCTCGTGCTCGTGCTGGCCAACCACATCGGAGACAACGACATTTTAAAACAGGCGCTGAACGCTGCGGCGCTAAAGGAGTAATTTCATGAAAATCGAGAAAATTCATCACGTTGCCTATCGCTGCAAGGATGCGAAAGAAACCGTGGAATGGTATGGCAAGATGCTGAACATGGACTTCATCCTTGCCATCGCCGAGGACCATGTGCCCTCAACCCATGAGCCCGACCCTTACATGCATCTGTTTCTGGACGCCGGGAACGGCAATGTGCTGGCCTTTTTTGAACTACCCACAAAGCCCGAAATGGGCCGCGATCCGAATACGCCCATCTGGGTTCAGCACATCGCCTTCAAGGTCAAGGACCGGGACGAATTGATTGCCTTCAAGGACCATCTTGAGGCCAACGGGGTCGAGGTTCTGGGCGTCACCGACCATTCGATCTTTCATTCGATCTATTTCTTCGATCCCAACGGCCACCGCGTCGAACTGGCCTGCCCCGACCCCGAGGAAGAGGCGATGCTGGCCCGGTTGAACGATGTGAAATGGGACATGCTGGAAGAATGGTCACGCACCAAGAAAGCCCCGCAGCACGCGGATTGGCTGCATGCCAGGGAATTGAACAAAGCCTGATCAGGTCTGGCCCGGCGCACAATGCCTGTGTGACAACGCGGATACCCTTACCAGCCCTTCTGCCTAGATAAGTCGAAACAGAAGGAAGGATATTCGATGCCCCAAATCACCGGCTATCACGCCCATGTCTATTTCGACGCACAAACGCAGGACACGGCACAGCGCGTGTGTGAAGAGGCCACGCGCCTGTTTCCGGTTCAGATGGGCCGCATGCACGCCCGCAATGTCGGCCCCCATCCGCGCTGGAGCTGCCAGTTGGGTTTTGAACCCGACGCGTTCGATCAGGTCATCCCGTGGCTGATGCTCAACCGGCAGGGCCTGACGATCTTCACCCACCCGGACACTGGTGAGCATCTGGGCGATCACCGGGACCGCGCCCTTTGGATGGGTGAGTTGCTGGAGCTTGATCTGTCGATCTTCGACTAACCCAGATCGCGGGCCCGGTCGCGCAGGATGAATTTCTGTATCTTCCCGGTCGAGGTCTTGGGCAACCCGCCAAACACCACCGTTTTCGGCGCCTTGAAATGGGCCATGTTCTCGCGGCAGAAGGTGATCACCTCGGCCTCGGTCGCCTCGGCCCCCGGCTTCAACTCGACAAAGGCGCAGGGTGTCTCGCCCCATTTCTCATCGGGGCGGGCCACCACAGCCGCCGTCATCACCGCCGGGTGTTTATACAGAACATCCTCAACCTCGACGGATGAGATATTCTCGCCACCCGAAATGATGATGTCCTTGGACCGGTCCTTCAGCGCGATATAGCCGTCCGGGTGCATCACCCCCAGATCGCCCGAGGCGAACCAGCCGCCCTTGAACGCCTTGTCCGTGGCGTCGGGGTTCTTGAGGTACCCTTTCATCACGATGTTGCCCTGCATGAAGATCTCGCCCATGGTTTCACCATCGGCAGGCACGGGCTCCAATGTTTCGGGGTCAGCGACCATAAGACCGGACAGGGCCACGTATTTGACGCCCTGACGGACTTTCAGCGCCGCCTGATCCTCGGGCACTTTATCGTTCCATTCATCTTTCCAGGCGCAGACCACTGACGGCCCGTAGGTTTCGGTCAGGCCGTAGACATGAGTGACCTCGACGCCCATCCCCTCCATTGCTTCGATCACCTTGGCGGGCGGCGGGGCACCAGCGGTCATCACCTTGATCTGCTGGCTGAAATCCTTGAGGTGGTCAGGCGCATTGGCCAGCATGTTCAGCACGATTGGCGCGCCGCAGAAATGAGTGACGCCCTCTTCGCGGAAGGCGCGATAGATCGGTTCATCCCGAACCGCGCGCAAACAGACCGAGGTGCCCGCATTCGCCGCCATGGTCCACGGGAAGCACCAGCCATTGCAGTGAAACATCGGCAGGGTCCACAGATAGACCGAATGCTGCGGCATGCCCCATGTCAGGATGTTCGAAGTCGCGTTCAGCGCTGCCCCCCGGTGGTGATAGACCACCCCCTTGGGATTGCCCGTGGTGCCCGAGGTATAGTTCAGCGTGATCGCATCCCATTCATCAGCGGGCAGAGACCAGTCGAACGCCGGGTCCCCCTCGGCCAACAGCGCGTCATAAGTCAGATCGCCCAGCCGTTCCCCGCCGTCAAAGCTGGCATCTTCGATATCGACGATCAGCACATCGTGATCCACCTGCGCCAGCGCCTGTTTCACCACGCCCGAGAATTCCGGATCGACCAGCAGCACCTTCGCCTCGGCATGGTTCAGGATGAAGGCAATGATCGGCGCATCCAGCCGCGTGTTGATCGCGTTCAGCACCGCACCGGCCATGGGGATGGCAAAATGCGCCTCGTAATGCTCGGGGATGTTGGCGGCGATGATCGACACGGTATCGCCCACCCCTATCCCCCGCGCGCTGAGGGAACTGGCCAGACGGCGGCAGCGGTCATAGGTGTCGGACCAGCTATAGCGGCGATCCCCGTAAACAACCGACGGATAGTCAGGATAAACCGCCGCCGTCCTCTCAAGGTAGCTGAGCGGCGACAGGGGCGTGAAATTCGCAGGGGTCTTGTCCAGATGCTGCTGATAAATGGTCTCGACTGTCATCCGGTCTTCCTCCCAAACCTGACGGATTTGGGTATTGAGCACAAAGCGCCCGCCAAAACAAACCCGTAAAAATACGTGATCTGGCTACACTGGCGATATTCTATGGGTTAATCTGGCCCTACTTCCAAGGCTCTATTCACGGTGATCTGCATCATCACGTCACAGTGCGCCAGCCGGGTCAATTTTGATTCCCGCGCGCCCCATTTCTGAAAGGACATGTCATGGACGGCACGTTCAACGAAAACGATCTTTCCCGTGTGGTCGAAGCCGACCGCGCCCATATCTGGCATCACCTGATCCAGCATAAACCGTTTGAAACCAATGACCCGCGTATCATTGTCGAAGGCAAGGGCATGCGCGTCTGGGATCAGAAGGGCAAGGAACATCTGGACGCTGTGTCCGGTGGCGTCTGGACTGTGAACGTCGGCTATGGCCGCGAATCGATCTGCAAGGCGGTTTACGATCAGCTAATGAAGCTGTGCTATTTCGCCAATACCGCAGGCTCGATCCCCGGTTCGATCTTTGCCGAGATGCTGATCGACAAGATGCCGGGCATGAGCCGGGTGTACTACACCAACTCGGGCTCTGAGGCGAACGAGAAGGCGTTCAAGATGGTGCGCCAGATCGCGCACAAGAAATACGGCGGCAAGAAGACCAAGATCCTGTATCGCGACCGCGACTATCACGGCTCGACCCTGGCAACCATGTCGGCGGGTGGTCAGGATGAGCGCACCGCACAGTATGGCCCCTTTGCGCCCGATTTCGTGCGCGTGCCCCATTGCATGGAATATCGCAAGCACGAGCTGGACGGCGCGCCCGAAGAGAACTTTGGCGAATGGGCTGCAAACCAGATCGAAGAAGTCATCCTGCGCGAAGGCCCGGACACCGTTGGCGCCCTGTGCCTTGAGCCGGTGACCGCAGGCGGCGGCGTGATCGAAGCACCCGAAGGCTATTGGCCGCGCGTGCAGGAGATCTGCAAGAAATACGACGTCCTGCTGCATATCGACGAGGTTGTCTGCGGCGTGGGTCGGACCGGCACCTGGTTCGGTTACCAGCAATACGGCATCAAGCCCGACTTCGTGACGATGGCCAAAGGCGTTGCCTCGGGCTATGCGGCGATTGCCTGCATGGTCACCACCGAAGAAGTCTTTGACATGTTCAAGGACGACGCGGCGGACCCGATGAGCTATTTCCGCGACATCTCGACCTTTGGCGGCTGCACCGCCGGACCGGCCGCGGCTGTAGAAAACATGCGCATCATTCAGGATGAAAACCTGCTGCAGAACTGCGCCGACATGGGTGACCGCATGCTGGGCAACCTGCAGGCGCTGATGGAAAAGCACAAGGTCATCGGCGATGTGCGCGGCAAGGGCCTGTTCCTGGGGGCCGAGCTGGTCGCGGATCGCGGCAGCAAGGAACCGGTGGACGAGAAACTGGCGCAGGCGGTTGTTGCCGACTGCATGGCGCAGGGTGTTATCATCGGCGTCACCAACCGCTCGATCCCCAGCCGCAACAACACGCTGTGCTTCTCGCCGGCGCTGATCGCAACGGCGGATGATATCGACCAGATCACCGACGCGGTGGATGGTGCGCTGGGACGCGTGTTTGGTTAAACAAAAAGAACTCTTGCGCCCTTATGGCGCAAGAGTTTCCCACCCGTATCGACGCTTCGAATACGGCGGCTTTCCATGTAAGCAGAAAGCCAACCCATGACATTTCCATTTGCTCCATAATGCGCGGAAGAACTTTTCGAAACGACCGGCAAATGGCGCAGCGCTCAAAATGCCATCAATCAAGCCTAATGTCTGCTTTGGCGAGTACATGGTGGATGTCGCTGTCAGAGTGACAAGCATGGATAACTGGATACAGTTGACCCCGCTCTTTCAGAAAATGCGCAACATTGTGATCGCATCTGTCCAGAACGAACAGCTTCATACGGTCCTGTTTCTCTCTGAAGTACTTCAAGTGTTCCTGATCCGACGGTCCATTTCCGAAAAAAACATAAAATTTGGTTGAATCTACAAATGCAGCCGACAGATCGGGGTGAATAATTTTGGAAATATTACTTCTGTAGTTAGACCATCGCGTTTCCCCGGGCACGATATCCGGATCGATTGACCATTGAGGGACAAAGGCAATTGATCGCGACGCGCGCAATTGACCGGCAGCCAATATTGCCAGGAAACCGCCCATAGAGTTGCCCAAGGTCGTAACCTCGGTACCGTCTGTATGCCGTTTTAGAACTGCTATAGTTTCTTCCCAATGCACACTGTTTCCCCAGGTGCGTTCCTTGTCGATTACGAAAATTTTTGTTTCGTGACTTAATGATCTCGAAAATTCGGGGTTTTGGACATCAATGCCGCCTAAGGCATGTCCTATGCCCGTAAAGGAAACAGTGCATTCTTGGCGTTCGCCCGGCTGGCGAAGGATTGCAAATCCGTTGTTCTCGAAAACGGTATCATACCCTTTGCGATCCATGGGCGGGACGGTTTTCGAAAGTTTCCTGCTTGGCCGCCACAAGCCTGAAAGCTTCTTCTTAACCTTGCGAAACATCCAACTGTCCTATCAATCCTGCCTGTGACCAATCCAACATTTCATCATTTCGTGACGATGATCTGTGAGTAACCAAGATTGTAATGTCCTGCAAACACGATGGTAACTTGATCCGGAACAGGGCAAATTAAATTTACAAAGGCCGCCCCAAACGGGACGGCCCTTTAATCACTGTCTCTCTGTAAAGAGGATCAGGCGGCCAGAGCAGCCTGAGCTTTGGCGACGATCGCGCCGAACGCTTCGGGTTCGTGCACGGCCAGGTCGGCCAGAACTTTGCGGTCCACTTCGATACCGGCCAGGTTCAGACCGTTGATGAAGCGGGAATAGGTCAGAGCCTCGTCATGCGAACGGACAGCAGCGTTGATGCGCTGAATCCACAGCGCGCGGAAGTTGCGCTTGCGGTTCTTACGGTCGCGGGTTGCGTACTGGTTGGCCTTGTCGACAGCCTGACGGGCAACCTTGAAGGTGCTCTTGCGGCGGCCATAGTAACCTTTGGCGGCCTTGATGACCTTCTTGTGACGGGCGTGAGTTACGGTTCCACCTTTAACGCGGGACATCTCTTAATCTCCTCTTAGCGGTCGTAGGGCATGTAGCCCTTGACGATCTTGGCGTCGGGGGCGGACAGGGTGGTGGTGCCACGGGCGTCGCGGATGAATTTCTTGGTCCGCTTGATCATGCCGTGCCGTTTGCCGGCCTGGCCTGCCATGACCTTGCCGGTCGCAGTCACCTTAAAGCGCTTTTTGGCGCTCGATTTTGTCTTCATCTTAGGCATTTCCGTCTCCTTTTCCGGGTTCGGTTTCAGACGCGACTCGGCATGCCATCTCGGCCGGTCACGCGATCAGAAGCGCCGTTTACGCAAGTTTGGTCATACTGGCAAGGGGGTTCGGACCAGAATCTGCGCAATTCGCGATCCGGTCAGGCACCGGGGCGACGCGCGCCGCCCCGGTGGTTTGGTTCAGTGGCCGAATTTGCGGATTTCGCCGGTTTTCAGCCGCTCGGCATAGCTGGCCAGCTCCTGCCGCACCACTTTCATCAGGAAGTAGAGCGCGAAGACATTCACC
The DNA here is from genome assembly GCF_028066395.1 of Ruegeria sp. Lineage (GTDB taxonomy): Bacteria > Pseudomonadota > Alphaproteobacteria > Rhodobacterales > Rhodobacteraceae > Ruegeria. Next base: position 15,285 of record NZ_JALCBM010000054.1, on the reverse strand, counting down.
ACCGCCATCGCAAAGATCGCCGCATCCGAGAAGTCGATCACGGGGCCAAGATTGGCCGCCGCGCCGATGACAACGAAGACGCAGAAGATGACCTTGAACACCAGCTCCTTGGTGTGGCCTTCGCCGAACAGATAGGTCCAGGCCTTGAGGCCATAATAGGACCAGCTAATCATGGTCGAGAAGGCGAACAGCACCACGGCAATCGCCAGCACATAGGGGAACCAGCCAAAGGCGCTGCCGAAAGCCGCCGAGGTCAGGCTGACGCCCGAGTTGCCGTCAACGGTTGCAATGCCCGAACCATCCTCGGTCAGCATGTAAAGGCCGGTGGCCGGATCAACGATCAACTGCTGCGTGATGATGATCACCAGCGCGGTCATGGTACAGATCACGACCGTATCGATGAACGGCTCAAGCAGCGAGACAAAGCCCTCGGTGATCGGCTCTTTGGTCCGCACCGCCGAGTGGGCAATCGCCGCAGACCCAACACCCGCTTCGTTCGAGAACGCCGCCCGGCGGAAGCCCTGGATCAGCGCGCCGACCATACCGCCAGCTACACCGAGGCCAGTGAAGGCACCCGCGAAGATCTGGCCAAAGGCCCAGCCAATCTGGTCTGCATGCATGATGATGATGACCAGCGCGGCCAGCACATACATGACACCCATGAACGGAACGACTTTCTCGGTCACCCGCGCGATGGATTTCAGGCCACCCACGATCACTGCAAAGACGATGCCCGCAAAGACCAGCCCGGTGATCCAGCCCGGATATTCTCCGGTGATCCCCGCGATCTGCTGATGCGCCTGATTGGCCTGGAACATGTTGCCCCCGCCCAGCGCGCCAAGGATACAGAAGATCGAGAACAGCACGGCCAGAATCTTGCCGCCCGGCAGGCCAAGCTCGTTAAAGCCCTTGGACATATAGTACATTGGGCCACCTGAAACGGTGCCGTCGTCGTATTCGTTGCGGTATTTCACACCCAGCGTACATTCGGTGAATTTCGACGCCATTCCCAGCAGGCCCGCAACGATCATCCAGAAGGTTGCGCCTGGCCCGCCTATACCGATGGCCACCGCCACACCGGCGATATTCCCAAGCCCGACCGTGCCCGACAGCGCCGTGGCAAGAGCCTGAAAGTGGCTGACCTCACCCGCGTCATTGGGGTCGGAATAGTCGCCTTTCACAAGGCTGATCGCATGGCCGAAGAACCG
>NZ_JALCBM010000054.1:9400-13977 GCF_028066395.1 Ruegeria sp. | reverse complement strand
TCCGTCCCCTCCTATTTCACAACCGTGACCGGCACATCGGCATGCATGACCAGATTCTGGGTCGAACTGCCGAAGATACGCTTTTTCAACCCATCGGCCGAGGCCCGCCCGACGACGATCTGCGACCCGCCCTGTTCCAGCGTGATCGCGTTCAGGGTTTCGGCCACATCACCGTGCCGCACAATGCCCAGCGCGTTGAAACCCGCGGCCTTCAACCCATCGACCGCAGGGGTCACGATGCGGGTTGTGGCCAGTTCCACCTCTTCCTCGCGCCGTTTGTGGCGCAGGGCGTTTTCTTCCGGTGTCTGGAATGTGAATGGAGACCACTCGATGACATAAGCCACCACCAATTCGCAGGTTCCGATACGCTCTGCCAGATCTTTGGCAAAGGCGATCGCGCGCTCTCCGGTTTCTGTCCCGTCCAATCCTATGACAATTTTCGTTGTCATCTTGTTCCTCCGTTATCGTTGCTCTGACCGGGGCTATCGCCCCCGCCGGACAGCCGGCACCTGGAGAATTTTGGGTGGGCCACCCTGAAGGAAGTATCTGAAAAAAATGATGAAAAATGGAGGAGTTTTTGCCGAACGCCCCTTAACGCTCGGCTTCTGATTGAAAACAAAGGGAAATTTCCATCCTGGATATGCGTCGGATCACCTTGAGACTTCATCGAAGGGTGCCCGCAGTCGGGACATCACCCCGGATCGGTGTTGTAAATCAGGCGCTCGTCACAGGGTGCGATCCGCAGAATATTGGTTGTTCCCGGGACGTTGAACGGCACCCCGGCGGTGACGACGATCTGGTCCGTCTCAACCGCAAACCCATCCGACCGCGCGGCGCGGGCGGCGGCAACGACCGCGCCTTTGAACCGCTCCAGTTCCGGCGTCATGACGCAATGACACCCCCAGCTCAGGCACAGGCGGCGGGCGGTGCCCTTGGCCGGGGTCATGGCGATGATCGGCACGCCGGGCCGTTCCCGTGCCGTCAGCAGGGCGGTTGTACCACTTTGGGTAAAGCAGCAGATCGCCTTGATATCCGTCTTCTCAGCAATTTCACGGGCGGCGGCCACGATCCCGTCTGCAATCGTCGTGCCTTGTGCGGAACGCGAGGCCGCGACGATCTGGGTATAGGTCGGGTCAGCCTCAACCTCGATGGCGACCTTGTTCATGGTCTGGACGGCCTCGATCGGATAAGACCCCGCCGCAGATTCTGCGCTGAGCATGATGGCATCGGTGCCCTCATAGATCGCGGTGGCCACGTCCGAGACCTCGGCCCGTGTCGGCATCGGGCTTTCGATCATGCTCTCCAACATCTGCGTGGCAACGATCACCGGCTTGGCATCAGCCCGGCACCGCCGCACCAGACGTTTCTGGATCGGGGGAACCGCGGATACCGGCAGCTCCACCCCCAGATCGCCGCGCGCGACCATGATCCCGTCCGAGGCATCCAGGATATCGTCAAACGCCTCAACCGCTGCGGGTTTTTCGATCTTCGACAGGATCGCCGCCCGGCCATCGGCCAGCGCGCGCGCCTCGAACACATCCTTGGCGCGCTGCACAAAGCTGAGCGCCAGCCAGTCCACACCCAGTTGACAAACGAACTCCAGATCATCCCGATCCTTTTCCGACAGCGCCGCCAGCGGCAGCACCACATCCGGCACGTTCACCCCCTTGCGGTTCGAGATCGTGCCGCCGGTCTCAACACTGCAATCCGCGAAATCGCTGCCACAGGACTGAACGATCAGACGGATTTTGCCGTCATTGACCAGCAGCCGTGCGCCGGGCTCCAGTGCCTGAAAAATCTCGGGATGCGGCAGGCACACGCGACCCTGATCGCCCGGAGTTTCATCCAGATCCAGACGGAACGCCGCGCCCTCGATCAGTTCCTCGGCATCATTGGCAAACACGCCCACGCGCAGTTTCGGCCCCTGCAGGTCGGCCAGAATGGCGATGGGGCTGTCCAGATCCTTTTCCACCTGCCGGATGATCCGGTGCTTTTCGCGGATTTCGTCATGGCTGCCATGGCTCATGTTCAGGCGGAACACATCCGCCCCGGCCTCGTGCAATGCGCGGATCATGTCATAGTCTTCGGACGCCGGACCCAGCGTCGCCACGATCTTCACTTTTCTCAGGCGTCGCATCGGTCTTGCTCTCCTCAATTGTCCGGTGTTACCGCAAACAGTGCTCGGGCTGCTTATTGCGCAATTCCCTTTCCGAAGCAACTGCCGTACACCTTCGGCAAACGAGATAACAGGCTTATGACATACACTCCGTTCTTTGTTCATGGCGCGGATCGCCCATCGCGCTGGCTGATCACCTGCGATCATGCCACCAATACCGTCCCGCCCGAAGTCAATGGCGGCGACCTTGGCCTGCCGCGCGAGGATATGGAGCGTCACATCGCCTATGATGTCGGCGCCTATGAGGTCTCCAAACATCTGGGCGAGGTTTTGAACGCGCCGGTTGTGGCCGCCAATTTCTCGCGCCTCGTGATCGACCCGAACCGGGGCGAGGATGATCCGACCCTGCTGATGAAGCTCTATGACGGCTCGATCATCCCCGGCAACCGCCATGCCGACGCGGCCGAGCGGGAACGGCGGCTGAACCAGTATTACCGCCCCTATCATGACACTTTGGCGAAGATGGCTGCCCTGCCCCATGCGGTGATCATTTCGATGCATTCCTTCACACGTCAACTGCGCGGGCGTGAGCCGCGCCCTTGGCATATCGGCGTGCTGCACACCCCGGACGAGCGGTTCTCGGCCCCTCTGATCAATCGCCTGCGGGCCGAGGACGACCTGTGCGTCGGCGTCAATGAGCCCTATACCGGCGTTCTGCCCGGCGATGCGATTGACCGCCACTGCACCGCTTTTGGCCGCCCCAATGCCCTCATTGAGCTGCGCAATGACCTGATCGCCGATCACGCGGGACAGCGCGCATGGGCGGAACGGCTGGCGGTGGTTTTGCAGGACGCGCTGGCCGATAGCGGCCTTTGATCACACGTTCTTGTGAGGTTAGTCTCTGATCCCTACGTGAAAAGGAAAAGGAGGCGACTGTGTCTCAGGAATTTCTAACGTCCGTCTTTGGCTGGATGGCCGTTCTGAACATCGCGGTTTTGCTGTTCACCACGGTTATGATTGTGCTGTTGCAGGACTGGATCGCAGGCATTCACGGCAGGATGTTCCAGATGGAGCGCGCGGATGTGAAGCGCGCGTATTTCCGGTATCTGGCAAACTACAAGATCCTGACCCTCATCTTCTGCATCATTCCGTGGCTGGCTTTGAAGCTGGCCTGACAGGCTGTTTGTTGAAACATGGTCGTTGGGCCGCTAGGTCAAGGCAGACACGCAATTGAACCATTCGGAGCCCGACCATGGACCACCAGACCGAGATCGAACTTCAGGCCGCTGCCTTCCGGCGCTTGCAAAAGCACCTGATGGAAGACCGCACCGACGTGCAGAACATCGACATGATGAATCTGGCGGGGTTCTGCCGCAACTGCCTGTCGCGCTGGTATCAGGAGGCCGCCAACGAAAAGGGCATCGAGATGGGCAAGGACGAGGCCCGTCAGATTTTCTACGGCATGACCATGGATGAGTGGAAAGCCAACTACCAGACCGAGGCGAGCCCGGAAAAACAGGCCGCCTTCAAGACCGCTTTTGAAGAAAACGTGGGCAAAAAAGACTGACAAAAAAGGCCCGCGCTGGCGGGCCTTCAAAGATCAGATCGCAGCCTTGAGGCTTTCTTCCAGATAAATCTCGCGCAATCTGGCGGCAATCGGCCCCGGGGTGCCGTCGCCCAGTTGCACGCCATCAATCGCCACGACCGGCATCACGAATGCCGAGGCCGAGGTGACAAACGCCTCATCCGCCTCTTTCGCTTCATCGATGGTGAACAGGCGTTCATCGATTTCCATCTGGGCCTCAGCCGCCATGCGCAGAACCGCCTTGCGGGTGATGCCGTGCAGGATGTCGTTCGACAGCGGGCGGGTCACAATCTTGCCGTTCTTGACGAAATAGGCGTTGTTCGAGGTGCCTTCGGTGACATAGCCATCCTCGATCATCCAGGCGTCATCCGCACCGGCCTTCTTGGCCATCATCTTGCCCAGCGACGGGTACAGCAATTGCGTCGTTTTGATGTCGCGACGGCCCCAGCGCACATCCTCGATCGAGATGACGCTGATCCCCTTTTTCGCCGCGGGGCTGTCCGCCAGACCCGGCTTGCTCTGCGTGAACAGAACCAGAGTCGGACGGACGTCATCCGAAGGGAACACGAAGTCCCGGTCGCCATCGCTGCCGCGCGTGACCTGCAGATAGACCAGACCGTCATCAATCCCGTTCAGTTCGACCAGTTTCCGGTGAATCTGCAGCAGTTCGTCCTTGCTGCAAGGGGCGGCCATGTCCAACTCGTCCAGCGACCGTTTCAGGCGCACCGCGTGGCCATCAAAATCGATCAGCTTGCCGCCCAGAACGCTGGTCACCTCGTAAACGGCGTCCGCCATCAGGAAACCCCGGTCAAAGATCGAAACCGTGGCCTCGGTTTCCGGCAGGTATTCGCCATTCACATAAACGGTGCGGGTCAT
>NZ_JALCBM010000054.1:5561-9300 GCF_028066395.1 Ruegeria sp. | reverse complement strand
TTGCCCTTCAACGCAGGCAGGCTTGCGCGATCATGGCAGGATTCGTCGGCACAAACCGGGACCGGACGATCCATGCCGATCAACGCCTCATCATCCCCGGCAGGCAAGGGCTGTTCCACCAGCGCCACGCCCAGCCGCACCAGATGTGGGGCAAGATCAGCGTAAACCTCAGCCGACCAGCCCTCGTTGGCGTCTACAATGATCTTCGAATTGGGCGCACCCGCACGCACGGCCTCAAGCCGGGGCATGTCATCGGGCGTGCCCAGCTTGATCTTCAACAAAGGCCGATGCGCATTGGCTGCCGCCTGCGCCTGCATCGCTTCCGGCGTGTCCAAAGACAGGGTATATGCGGTGATCTCAGGACCCGGAACAGGCAAACCCGCCAGTTCCCACGCCCGTTTGCCAGCGCGCTTGGCTTCAAGGTCCCACAGCGCGCAATCCACCGCGTTGCGTGCGGCGCCTGCGGGCAACAGATCCATCAGACCGTCGCGCGAAAACTCAGCAGGCAGCCCGGCAATCTCAGCCTCAACAGACGCCAGCGTTTCATCATAGCGCGCATAAGGCACACATTCGCCCCAGCCCTGATGCGCCCCATCCGACACCCGCACCGTCAGCACTTGCGCCTCGGTCCGCGACCCACGAGAGATCGTGAACACCTGCGCCAACCGAAACACATCCCGAGAGACGTCAATCCGCACGCGACCACTCCTTCATCTTTTCCCAAATACTCCCGCCGGAGGCCGAGATTTTTCGTCGAAAAATCTCACCCACCCCCAGCGGTGTTCTTAGATCAAAGCGCAGCCAGCGCTTCAACCAGCTTGCCCGACCCGAACCGGAACGGATCAGTCGCGGACAGGCCCATCTCGGCCTCAAGCGCAGACAGATAGGCGGTCGCGTCCTGCTCGCTCATATGCTGGGTGTTGACCGAAATCCCGACCACCTGACAATCCGGGTTCGCCACCCGCGCCAGATGCAGCGCCGTCTCGCGCAGCGCCTCAAGCGAAGGCAGTTCGTAGGTCGGCAGACCGCGCATATGGGCGCGAGTCGGCTCGTGGCATAGGATCAGCGCATCAGGCTGGCCGCCATGGATCAGGGCCATGGTCACACCGGAATAGGACACGTGGAAGAGTGAGCCCTGACCTTCGATCAGGTCCCAGTGATCTTCGTCATTGTCCGGGGTCAGCCATTCTACCGCACCGGCCATGAAATCCGCAATCACCGCGTCCAGCGGCACGCCGTCGCCGGTGATCAGAATGCCTGTCTGACCGGTGGCGCGGAAGGTGGCCTTCATGCCACGCTTGCGCATCTCGGCATCCATCGCCATCGCCGTATACATCTTGCCGACCGAACAATCGGTGCCCACAGCCAGACAGCGCTTGCCGGTGCGTTTGATGCCGTTTGCGATCGGATAATCCACCTCGGGGATACGCACGTCATGCAGCTTGCGGCCCGTGGCTTCGGCCACCGCGACCAGATCGGGCTCGTCCCGCAGCAGGTTATGCAGGCCCGAGGCCAGATCGAACCCTTCCTCCAGCGCGGTCACCAGAACCTTTTTCCATTCCTGACTGATCACACCGCCCCGGTTGGCGACACCGATGACCAGTGTCTTGGCGCCAGCTTCACGCGCCTCGACCAATGTCATGTCGGTCAGGCCCAGATCCGCGTTGCACCCATCCATGCGGAATTGTCCCACCGCGTTTTCGGGACGCCAGTCCTTGATTCCAACCGCAACCTTGGCGGCCAATTGATCGGGCGCATCGCCCAAAAACAGCAGATACGGTGTCTCGATCATGCGGTGCACTCCTTTTGTTACCGGCGCAGGCTAGTAAGAAACCCCGACGAGTGTTTCGCGTTTTCCTTCGGCTAAAATCACCTCACCGGGAGATTTTCGCGCCATTCCTGAATTTGGCGCATATTTCTTGCAAGTTTTCACAGTGATTAATCTTTAATCACCAAAGACGCAGTATATCCCGGCGAATGCTGCAATTGCATTGCCGCGATTGCACAAAGATGCTTGCGAAGCTCTGGGCAATTTAATACCTCATTTGGCAAGAAAATCGCAATTTCCTTACCTGAACGAGGTCCAGATGAGCTTTCGCATCCAACCCGCCGCCCCGGCCCGGCCCAATCGTTGTCAGTTGTTCGGCCCCGGTTCGAACACCAAGCTGTTTCCCAAAATGGCAGCTTCGGCGGCAGATGTGATCAACCTTGATCTTGAGGATTCCGTGGCACCCTCGGACAAGGACGTGGCCCGCGCCAACGTGATCGAGGCACTGAACACCGTCGATTGGGGCAACAAATACATGTCGGTCCGGATCAACGGGCTGGACACGCCCTATTGGTATCGCGATGTGGTGGATGTGCTGGAGCAGGCCGGCGACCGGCTGGACCAGATCATGATCCCCAAGGTCGGTTGCGCGGCGGATGTCTATGCGGTCGACGCGCTGGTCACCGCCATTGAGCGGGCCAAGGGTCGCACCAAGCCGATTTCCTTCGAGGTGATCATCGAATCCGCTGCCGGTATCGCCCATGTCGAGGAAATCGCCGCCTCGTCCCCACGCATGCAGGCGATGAGCCTGGGCGCTGCCGATTTCGCGGCCTCGATGGGTATGCAGACCACCGGCATCGGCGGGACGCAGGAAAACTATTACATGCTGCGCGAGGGTAAAAAGCACTGGTCTGATCCGTGGCACTGGGCGCAGGCTGCCATCGTCGCCGCCTGCCGCACCCACGGCGTTTTGCCGGTAGACGGGCCGTTTGGCGATTTCTCGGATGACGAAGGCTATATCGCGCAAGCCAGACGCTCGGCCACGCTGGGCATGGTCGGCAAATGGGCCATCCACCCCAAACAGATCGCATTAGCCAATCAGGTCTTCACCCCGTCAGACGAGGCCGTGTCCGAAGCACGTGAAATCCTCGCCGCAATGGAACAGGCCAAGGCCAATGGCGAGGGTGCAACCGTCTACAAAGGGCGTCTGGTGGATATTGCGTCGATCAAACAGGCCGAGGTGATCGTGGCACAGGCCGAGTTGATCGCGGCCAGCTAATGAAAAAGGCGCTGGTTTCAGCGCCTTTCCCTCCAAAAGTCAGCGCCCGAAGACATCATTGGGCGTCCAGGTAAACCGCTCGCCCTGCTTGCCCCATTTCATCATCAGGCAGGACGTGCCCTTTTTCTGGAAATAGTCGATCTTCAATGCATACCATCCGGCCTGAGGCACTTCGACCTCGGTCCGTTGGTTGGCGTCACATCCCTGAATACCACTGACATAGCCGATCTGCTGACCGCCAACCCAGGCATCGATCCCGTCATTCGACCAGGTCTCAAGCTCATAGATACCGGGCGCATCAAACCGGATATAGCCTGTTACCTGAGCGGCAACGTTATAAGCCTGATTGAAGGTCAGTACCGGTTCGCCTTCTGTGGTATCGCGGTAATCCAGCCCGATCAGAGGTGTCCCGGGCTGCGCCTTCTTGATCAGTTGCTTGGCCTTGGCCATGTTCTGAATCTTGCGCGGCGGATTGCCTTCCCACTTATATTTGACGTCCAAACCCGCTTTGGGGTTCGAGGGCTGCGGGCTTGCCGGTTGCAGTTTCAGAGGCGCGGCAAACGCCGCACTGGCGATCATCGCCATGGCAATGGCCAACCCTCCGGTCCGAATAAATTTCATGGTCTTCTCCCTGAGTGCGCCTCTTGCGGTGTTTTCACCATTCGGGCGGCATTATCGAAGAAAACTCTAGG
>NZ_JALCBM010000054.1:0-5461 GCF_028066395.1 Ruegeria sp. | reverse complement strand
CACAAATTCGCAATTTCATTTGCCGGATTTGCAGGAATGATCCCGCCATGACCCATGACATCCTGCTGGCCCTGATCACCTTTGCCTTTGTCTCGTCCATCACGCCGGGGCCGAATAACCTGATGCTGATGGCCTCGGGCGCGAATTTCGGGTTTCGCCGGACCATTCCGCATATGCTGGGCATCGGCTTGGGCTTTACGGTGATGGTGATGCTGGTGGGCGGCGGGCTGGTGCAACTGTTTAACAGCTATCCAGTCAGCTACACGGTGCTAAAGGCCGCATCGGTGGCTTATCTGCTGTATCTGGCGTGGAAGATTGCCCATGCCGCCCCTGCAAAACAGGCCGAGGCGACCGGCACGCCGATGACCTTTCTGCAGGCGGCAGCCTTTCAATGGGTGAACCCGAAAGCCTGGGCCATGGCGCTGACGGCAACCACCGCCTATGCGCCCAGCCAGACGATTGGAACGATCCTGATCGTGGCGCTGGTCTTTGGGGCCATCAACCTGCCATCGGTCAGCACCTGGACGGTTCTGGGACAGCAAATGGCGCGAGTCCTGACGAACCCGCGCCGGTTGCTGGTGTTCAACTGGACCATGGCGGGGCTTCTGGTGGCCTCGCTCTATCCGGTGCTGTGGCCGCGCTGAGCTATCGCAGCGGCAGGCAAATCTCGGTCAGCAGGTCCTCGGGCGCGGTGTCGCGCGGATCGTTCAGATAGATCTCGTAACAGGGTTGATCGGCGGGTTCCTCGCCCGAGGCCGGCAGCCAGTTGCCAAACAGGCTGTGATAGGCGGCGTGGATACCGGAGTACGGGCCCTTATAGGTCAGAACGGCCGTTTTGCCGCCGGGGATATCCAAAGCCTCCATCCCCTCAGGCGTTTTCTCACCGCTGAACTCGGCCCCGGCATAGCTGCGCAACTCCGCCTCGGGGACCGTATCGGGGCTGTCGAGATATAGACCGATCACTGGACCAAGATGGGGCCACAATTGCCGGGATTCACAGAGCGCCCCAAACGCCTCAAAGCTTTTGCCGATCTCGGCATAGCTTCCCATATGCGGCAGGGCGACGATGCGGCGGGCGGGTTCGGTGCGGGTTGATACGGGATGCATTGGGTACTCTCCGGTTCTGAAATGTGGATGAGCGGGCTTGAACTGGCCTGCCTTGCGAAAGGCGGCAGGGCTGCTGCCATAGGCCTCGGCAAACGCCCGCGCAAAAGAGTTCAGGTTGGGATAGCCGATATCCGAGGCAACCTGCGCCACAGGCTTGTCGGATTGCACCAGCCAGGTTGCGGCGCGGTGCAGCCGGATGCGGCGCACCGCCTGCGCGCAGGTCTCGCCTGTCAGGGCGCGAAAAACGCGGTGCCAGTGAAATCGCGACATGGCGGCCACATCGGCCAACGCGTCCAGCGACAGATCCCCGGCGGGGTGGTCGTGGATATAGGCCAGCACGCGCAGAATGCGGTTTTCATAGCTGGTTGCCATCGGTGTCCGTCCTTCTCTCTTGCACGTCTCAGGATGCATATTTGCGATCCACAAATCTTGCTGAATTCATGCAGGCAATCGCAGCAATTCTGTTAAACTGTTGGCGTAGTTTTCCACCCATAAAAGCAATTTCCAAACGCGAGGACCGTCATGACCAATCCCATCCCCCGCATTCGCCACACCCTGATCGCCCTCGCCCTGTCGCTGGCCCCTGCCCAGGCGCAGGACACCGCCGTGCAGACCCAGGCCATGCTGGCCGAGCGTGTCAACCAGAACAACCCGGTGGCCGAGGCCTATATCAAGGACCGCCCCATTCTGGGCTGGCAACTGACCAGCGACCAATTCGACGATATCCCTGAGGCCATCCGCGAAAATCTCGGCTCGGTCGATGCGACGGGCTATGACCAAGCGTATCTGACGAAGAACGCGGGCTCGATCATTGCGCTGCAGTTTCGCAAGGACGGTCCGGATTTCTATATCATCGGGAAAGAGACGTTTGACAACAAATACAAGCTGGTCCCGCTGGACGACGTCGCCGCCAAGAACACCCGTCTAATCGAACGGCTGGACCTCGCCCCGGCGGTCAAGGCGATGTACGAGGATCAGGCGCCCGGCATGGTCGGCGCGCTGAAGACAACTCCGGTTGAGATGCTGCGTGTCTCCGATCTGGGCTACGCGACCGCAGACACCCTGACCATTCAGGCCCCGTGGGGTGAGCAGACCAAACCCGAAGGGGCTGATGCGTTTCTGGTCTGGGATACGGGCGAGAACCAGTATTACATGGTCAACGCCGATGCTGATGGCCTGCCCTCCAGCTATGTACCAGTGAAGTAACGCGACCCAGCGGCATGTTGCATTCCGCGGGCCACAAGTTCATATAGCGGGGAACTTTCGCGTTAAGAGGCGTCATGACCCAGTATCTGGATTTCGAAAAACCCCTGGCCGAGATCGAAGGCAAGGCCGAGGAGTTGCGTGCGCTGGCCCGCGCCAATGAAGAGATGGACGTGGCCGAGGAAGCCTCGGCGCTGGACGCCAAAGCCGCCAAGCTGTTGGAGGAGCTTTACAGCGACCTCACCCCGTGGCGGAAATGTCAGGTGGCGCGGCACCCGGAACGGCCCCATTGCAACGACTATGTCGACGCGCTGTTCACCGAATTCACCCCGCTGGCCGGGGACCGCAACTTTGCCGACGATCTGGCCGTGATCGGCGGTCTGGCCCGGTTCAACGATCAGCCGGTGATGGTGATCGGCCATGAAAAGGGCAGCGACACCAAATCGCGGATCGAACGCAATTTCGGCATGGCCCGCCCCGAAGGCTATCGCAAGGCCGTGCGCCTGATGGAGATGGCTGGCCGCTTTGGCCTGCCCGTGATCACCCTGATCGACACTGCAGGCGCTTACCCCGGCAAAGGGGCCGAAGAACGTGGTCAATCCGAAGCTATCGCACGCTCGACCGAGATGTGCCTGAAGATCGGTGTGCCACTGGTCTCGGTCATCATCGGTGAGGGCGGTTCTGGCGGGGCGGTGGCGTTTGCAACGGCCAACCGCGTCGCGATGCTGGAACATTCGGTCTATTCGGTGATCTCACCAGAAGGCTGCGCCTCAATCCTGTGGAAGGATGCCGAGAAGATGCGCGAAGCCGCCGAGGCGCTGCGTCTGACCGCGCAGGACCTGCACAATCTCGGCGTTTGCGACCGGATCATCGAAGAGCCCAAAGGCGGCGCGCATCGTGACCGCGACGCGGCGGTCGAATCCGTGCGCGCGGCGATCACCGAAATGCTGGCCGATCTGGACGGCAAGGACGCGAAGGCCCTGATTCAGGACCGCCGCCAGAAATTCCTCGATATCGGCTCCAAAGGGCTGGCGGCGTAACCCGTCAGCCACCCAACCTGCGCAGCAGGGCAACCGAAGGCTGCCCGGTCACCGACAACCCGTTGGCGCGCTGATAGGCGCTGATGGCGGCTTTGCTGTTGTTGCCAATCACCCCATCCGCGCCTTGCGTGTCATAGCCTGCTGCGGTCAGGCGGCGTTGCAGCTCTTTCCGGTCCTGCAGCGTCAGGCCGTTCTCATCCGGCCCGAAGGAGGCCTGAAACGGCGCGCCGCCTGCGATCCGGTCGGACAGATGCCCGACGCCAATCGCGTAGCTGTCCGAATTGTTGTAGCGTTTGATCACCTGAAAATTGCGGAACACAGCGATCCGGGGGCCGGGCACTTGCGGCTGCAACACCGCAACCGGCGTGCCCGAAACCGTCCCGGCCTCTCCACCCCAGCGCTGCCCGCGCACCCATCCGGCGCGCGACAGATAGGCCGCCGTGGAGGCCAGCGAATCCGCCGGGTCCTCGGACCAGATATCGCGGCGGCCGTCGCCGGTGAAATCCACCGCATAGGCCAGATAGGATGTCGGGATGAACTGCGTATGTCCCATGGCCCCGGCCCAGCTGCCGGTCATGTTCGCAGGCGTCGTGTCACCTTCCTGAATGATCTGCAGCGCCGCAATCAGCTGCTTTTCAAAGAACGCACCGCGCCGCCCGTCATAGGCCAATGTGGACGTTGCCGAGATCACGGGCACATCGCCCCGCCGCGCACCGTAACGGCTTTCCAGCCCCCAGACGGCCACGACGACTTCTTTATCCACGCCGTATTTCGCCTCGATCTGCGACAGGGTGCCTGCGTGACGTACCAGCATTTGCTGACCGGTACTGATCCGCTCGTCCGAGGCGGCAATGGCCAGATAATCCTCGAGCGAGCGTTTGAATTCCACCTGATTGCGGTCCCTCTCGATCACGCCCGGCAGGTAACCCGCCCCCTGAAAGGCGCGGTTGATCGTGGTCTGCGAAATGCCCTGAGACGCGGCGCGGCCCTTGAACCCGGCCACCCAGGCATCCCATCCCGCATTCGGCACCGCCTGCATGCGCGAGGCCGGTTGCCGCGTTGGTGCCCCTCCGCCTGAACAGGCGGCCAGCAGCGATGACCCGAGGCCAATGGAAAAACTCCGTCGATTAATCATGTCTGAAATCTGCTCTTGTTTGTGATTTGCCCCAGACTACCGCAGTGCGGTGGGTCAGACCAGAACGACAACGGCTGACGCGGCACTTCTCGCTAGGTCGGCAACAAGCCGCTTAGCTGACCAGCAGGCGCAGCCCTTGTGTCACGTCCGAGCGCACGGCAAGCCGCAACCCCGGCTCATCCCCGGCCTTGAGCGCGGCGATGATCAGCTTGTGATAATGGGGCGGCTCGGTTCGCCGCAACCGGCCATAAAGCGCCCGCATCGTGGGGCCCAGCTGCAGCCACACGGTTTCCGCCATGGCCAGCATCGCCGGGGCCTGCGCGCGCAGATAAAGCGTGCGGTGAAAATCGAGATTGGCGCGGATATAGCCCACCGCATCGCGCTTGGTCACCATCTCGGCCACGGTCATGTTGATGCTCTGCAACCGGTCGATCAGCGCCATATGCGCGCGAGGCAGCGCCCGGCTGGCCAGTTCGACCTCTAGCAGAGCGCGCAGGGCGGCCAGTTCCTCAATCCGATCATTGGTCAGTTCCGGGGTCGAGACCCGACCGGAGGTGGACAGCGACAGCGCGCCTTCGGCGGCAAGGCGGCGCACGGTTTCGCGCGCGGGGGTCATCGACACACCGAATTCCTTGCCGATCCCGCGCAGGGTCAGGGCCTGCCCCGGCGCAATCTCTCCATGCATGATCCGCGACCGCAAGGTCCGGTAGACGCGGTCATGGGTGGCAGGCTGCGAGTCGGTGGGGCGTGTGGTCAACATGCCCCCATGTGATCACAAAATTCGCCTAGGTCAACGCGTCGAAGCGATAGCGATGCAATTCGGCCCCATGATCCCGCAACCAGCGCCGGGGTTCCTTGTAGGGACCGAAAATCCGCTCAACCTGTGCCCAGAACGCAGGCGAGTGGTTCATCTCGGCCAGATGCGCCACCTCATGCGCGGCCACATAGTGCAACACCTCGGGCGGCGCCAGGATCA
>NZ_JALCBM010000053.1 GCF_028066395.1 Ruegeria sp. | reverse complement strand
TGAAGCAGGTCCGACTGGAAGTCGGAGGGTTTCCTCCAACACGTGGATACTAAACTGCTAATCAATTCCACTGATGTTCTTCCGGATCTGTCGCAATCTTTTGGCTGTTGACTAGGTCAGATGCTGCGAGTGAATGACTTTCGGTAAAATCAGTCGAAAGTCAGTTCATGATTTCCTTCAAAGGCGCTCAATACCCGAAGGATGTGATCCTGTTCGCGGTGATTTTCTATGTCCGATTCGGTGTGTCTTACCGGGACTTGGAAGAAATCATGGCCGAGCGCGATGTTTCAGTGGACCACACCACGCTAAACTGATGGATAACACGGTATTCTGGTGCAATCGCTGAGGCAGCACGTCGCCGCAAAGGGCCATTTGACCGTTCGTGGAGAATGGACGAAACTTACATCAAAATTAAAGGCGCGTGGGTCTACCTCTATCGAGCGGTCGATAAACACGGCAAGACCCTTGATTTCATACTTTCACGGCATCGCAACAAACCAGCTGCCACCAAGTTCTTCGCCAGGATGTTGGAGATCAATGGATTGCCGAGGAAGATTGTGATCGACAAGAGCGGTGCCAACACCGCCGGCATCAATGCCATAAACAAAATGCTCAAAGGCTTTGGCTGCCCGATCCCAATTGAGATGGTAAGGCGGAAATACTTGAACGACATCGTGGAACAGGACTACCGTTTCATTAAGAGACGCACGCGGCCAATGCTGGGGTTCAAGGCCTTTGCTTCAGCGGCGGCAACGCTCGACGGAATAGAAGTGGCGCACATGATCCGCAAGGGTCAAATCACCCCCGGACTCTGCTCATTTCAGCAGTTCGCTGAGCTCGCCACCTGACGCACAAGCGGTTGCTGAAACAACTCAACGGACTCTAATCTTTGCAACAAAACCCTTTCGCATCACGTCTAATAAAGAAGTGGCTTAACTATGAAAGTGTGCCAAGCTGCAGCATCACCTTTCGCGCCTTCTATTCTCACCAAGTCCGGCAATCGAGCCACGTCAGACCAAGTTCCACTCCAGCTAGGGTCGTCCGGGTCAACTTCAAAATACGAAAACGTCGGATTAATGTCGTGAGCAATGATTACCGTGTGAACGACAGAAACCTCCCCATCATCATTCATCTCAGAAATGGTGCCCACAAGATTACCCGCATCATTTTCGACAAGAATCCTCAGAGCAGCTGCTTCCGGAGCAAATCCTTTGCTATGGATTGTGGTAAACTCCAGTCGCTTTTCATCCCCAATAAAATCAATAGGGTATGGCGCAATTCCAGCCGGCGGAGCTGCGTTGGTTAGCCAGGATCGCAAGCGTGCTGTCAAAGCAACCCGCTCGCTTTGCTCCGGGTCCAGACGCGCGCGATCATAGACCGCTATGGCAAAACCGAGTGCTCCGGATAACCCCACAGCGATTAAGGCAAGCAATGCCAGCGCAATTAGAAGTTCGAACAAGCTAAGGCCAGAACGCGTGTTCATTTCAACGCTCGAATTTCCGTGGTCCGAAAAAGTACATTCCCAGCCTTGTCTGTGACTTCAATCACGACTTCTGCCAAATCAATGTTAGAACCGATCGCCGCGTAAGGTGTAATGTGTTGATACAGCATCCAATCCCCGACCCGGTCTGTGCTTTCGCCGAGAGAAAGCGATCGGGCGACGCCCAGCTCACTTAGTCTGGAATATATGACATCTGCAGCAGCGGCTCGTTTTGAGCTTGCCGTTGAGCGTTCCAAAAACTCTGCCTGACGCGGCAGAACTACAGACAGTACCATCGTCATGACCGCAAAAGCGATCAATACCTCAAACAACGAATACCCTGCCCTCCTATTCACTATGGGTACTCCTTGAAACTTGCCCCGTCAAAGGGGACAGAATGAGGGATTCGCGTCGATTGCCTGCTGCCAGGCACATCTCGCCCCCTGTCGCTGTCCCGTCCGGAAACAAGTCCCAGTTTATTGGCTCACCATCACAATTTACGAATTCGATCCCAACTGCCTGGTTGGACCTGATGGCCCTTAAACGTGCGTCGCTGAGCTGCGAAGCAAGCTCGGAAATCTGTCGGTTCAATTTCATTTCATCCGATGGTGGCCGAAACGCCGCAGCAGAAACGGCGACCACCATCGCAAGGATGGATAAAGCGACCAGAACCTCGAACAGCGAATACCCCGCCGTGCCCGGAGCGCGTGCTGGCGAACGTAAGGGGCTGTCAGAACGCAACATCGTTCAGCGACATGATGGCAGAGATGGTGGACATGATGACACCGCCAACGCCAAGCCCAATGGCCAGCGTCAGGATGGGTGTAATCAATCGAACGGATTGCGCGCGGATCTGAGCGCTTCTCATGCGCAGATCAGTGACGAGGCGGTCCAGAACCTGAACCATTTGGTCCGATGCTTCGGCGGCCTCGATCATGGCGACCGTCATGGGGTCTATCAGAGATGTTGATCCGAACGTGGATGAAAGCGTGTCACCAGCGACTATCCGTTCTTCTGACTGTGCGAGAAGATCCCGATATGTATCTTGTCCGGTCGCCTGCCGCGCGGTTTCCACCGCGCGAGGAAGCGTTGACCCACTGGACAACATCATGGTTATAGCATCCAGGATTTTCAGAGTTTCCGAGATGCGCAGATATCGCCCGATGACAGGAAGCTTCAGAAGAAGCGGAGAGCACGCTGTCTTGATACGCGCCTTCACGACCTGCCAAAAAACAAACACCACGACGCACAGAACGAGAGTCACAAGCCACTTGTCGACGAGCAGATCGCGCAGTTTCGTCATGGCGCCAAGGATGAACGGCGGATCGGACTCCGCGTTGTCGAAAACCGGAACCAGCGTGGGCGCCAGATAGAAGACCAGCAGAGCCGTCACGAACAGGGACATCAGGATCAGGATCACAGGATAGATCATCGCGGACCGGATTTCCCGCCGCTGCTTCGCCTCACTTTCCAGCCCTGCCGCGATACGGGCGGTAACACTGCGCAGATTGTTGGCTGCCTCGCCAATCTCGATCATGGTGATCAGGCGGTCCGGGAAGTAACCTTTCGTTTCACGCATCGCAAGAGCCAGCGTTTTGCCATCGGCCACGTCCTGTTCAAGACGCGACACAGTTTGGGCCATATGTTTGTCTTTGACATTTTCAGCACAGAACCGAAGTGCCTGGCGCAAGGGCAGATGGACTTCCAGAAGGCCCGATAGGGTCTGGAAAAAATGCTCCAGCGCAACAGGAGACGCTTTGGGATCACCTGACCCAAACGAAATATCCCTTTGCCACCAAGGCAGCTTGAGAGCACCTTCTTCAATTGAGACAGGTTGCAGACCCTGTCCGGCAAGCGCGCTCAATACCGCCAATTCATCCGCAGCCTGAAACTCACCCTTCTCGAGCTTTCCCAAACCGTTATATGCGGCATATGAGTAGCGCGGCACGTTGACGTTCTCCAGTCAGAAAGATGATTTTCGTCCCTTAATCGGTGATCCTATGGCCAACGGACTGAGACGGAATGCCTTTCCTCAGCAACCCGTTTGCGCCGGAAATCCGACTTCGCAGTTCATCGGTGATTGATTTTGCCTCTTGCCCGTTTCGGACGACTTTTGGCGTAATCAGGATCAGCAGTTCACGCTTGCCAACATTGTCCTCACGGTTTCTGAATAACGCACCGAGGACCGGAATATCGCCAGCACCCGGAACCTTCGTATCTGTGCGGGTCCGGGTGTCTTCGATCAGCCCGCCGAGTACGATGGTTTGCCCGTCATGAACAACAACATTGGTCTCTACGCGGCGCTGTGAAATCGTTGGGCTGTCGATGCCGGACGTGGTTGTGTTCTGCACACTGCTCACTTCCTGATCAATGTCCAAAATCACCTGTCCGGATTGTGCAACTCTGGGTTTGACTTTCAGAATTATCCCGGCGTCCCGGTACGCGATGGTGTTTATTATGGGTGCATCCGGGTTCGTCACGTCCTGAGATTGCTGTGTTGCGATCGGTACTTCGTCCCCGATCTGCAGACGTGCTTCCTGATTGTCCAGAACCAACAGATTGGGCGAAGAGATAATGTTGACATCCGTAATCGACGCCAGTGCATTGATTGCAACGCGGGCCGAACTGGTTTGGAACAACAGGGACAGGCCGGGGAAGGTTGGTGCAACCCCGCCATTTGAGGCATCGGTGAACACTCCCTCAAAATTACCCTGTTCAAAGAACCAGCGCAGACCAAAGTTCAACTCGTCCCTGAGGGATACTTCCACAATTGTCGCTTCCAGCAGGACCTGCACCGGCACGGTGTCCAACGCTTGCAGGAGGCGCGAGAAGCTCTCCTGTTCTGTGTCGTTGCCCCATACAATGATTGCATTTTTGGCATCATCCGCAACCACACGCGGCGCGCCTTCGCCAGAGGCTTCGTCGGCCTGAGCAATATCCTGCAGCATGTCCCCAAGGATTGGAGCCAAATCCTTCGCGATGCGATGTTGCAGGTTGTATACGGCGGGACGTCTGCGCGCGCCTCCTGCGGTTCTGTCCAGATCGCGTATCCATTGTTCCGCTTTTGCCAGATATGTTGAGCGCGTGCTGACAACAATGACTGCAGACAGCCGTTTGCTGGGAATGAAGGTCACGACATTCTGCAGGCTGCCGCCATCCTCTGTCTCGAAGATGAGGTTCATCTCTTCGACGACAGCTTCGGGTTCCGCGGCTTTCAAGCGATAAAGGCCGACCGATTTGCCCTTCAGAACGTCAACGTCAAAAAGGTTCACAGCGTCAATAGCTGCAGCCATTTCGTCGCGAGCACCTGAAATCAGGATGATATTTCGATTGGGGATCGGCATGAGTTCGACAGTGTCGCCAACAATTGGTTCCAGCAGCCTGACCATCTCTGTGGTTCCGATAAATTCCAATGGAACAGCAATCAAGCGGGCCCCTACTTGTTGCGATTGTCCAAGCGGAGTGACGTGCCGGGAGGACCCTTTCAAGGGAACGATTGTGATTAAGTCCCCGGAGGTCTGCAGGGCCGCACCATTGAAGCCGAGCACGATTTCAAAGGTTTCAAGCAAAGCTCTTTCACTAAGAGGCCGGGTGGTTTGCAAAGTAACCATTCCCTCAACGCCGGGTTTTATTGTGTAGTTCTTGTTGAGCGCGTCGCCCAAAACCGCCTTCGCGGCCTGTTCAATAGGGACATTGACCAGATTGAGAGTGATGGCGCCGTCATCAGACACCTCAACGATCTGCCGACGGCCCCGGGTTTCGGCCAAGAACTCATCTGTACCAAGATAACGCCGCTCGGCCGCCGGGCCGTTCAAAGCCAGGCGCAAACTGTCTGTTCCCGTCTGAGAAGGCCCTCGGAATGCCGAGTCTTTGTTGGCCAGAAACCGCGAACTGGATCCGCCTTCAGAATTCCCGTCGCCACAAGCTGCAACCAACACAAGGCTCAACGCGATCAGAGCTGCGCGAATGTGGTGCCAGAAGTTCATAATCATTGGTACATCTCAAATCGAAAAGTTTCAGTGGCCAGTCCGAGCTCTACCCAGTCCGGTCCAATGTCAGATACGGTCCACCCACCGATGCTGGTGCCAAGTTCCGCCCATTGTGGGCTCTCTTCAGCCACGGAGATCAGAGCTTTGCTGCCCGACGCATCCACCATGACACCATGAACGGAAACATCCGGTCGTTCCGATAACATAACGGGCTCCGCCACAATGGCAGGTTCCTGTTCATCATCCGCTGCAACCTGTGTTTTAGGACGCCGCTCTGGCGCGAATAGCGGTCGCTCAACGATTGCCGCATAGTAGATTTTCGACCTTGGAGAGCGTGCAGTATTATTTGCTTCGTTGGGGTCTTCCGGTTGGATTTGTTGAGCCTCGGTCGTCAGGCTGGATCGTGCAGGAACGGACGTCACCACGCTGCCCGCAACGTAGCAAGACAATGCAGCTATTACGGCCAGTACAGAGGTCCCGCTAAGGGCAGGCAGAAGCGGCTTCATTCGGCAACCGCCTCTTCTAGGTGGATCGGGGCTATCAATTCAAGCTGGGCATTCAGAACGGGCTGTGTCTGGTTGCTCGCTGGTCGGCTGAGTTGCCGCAATGAAGCTTTTTCAACAAGCAACACGGGGGACGAGTATTCGATTTGCTGCAGAAATCCTGACACCTGATCCAATGTTGCTTCAAACTCCAGACGAAACCCTGCGGCATCGACTGACGCTAAGCGCTTTGTTTTCAGCGGCGTTATTGATCTAAGGCTGATGCCACTACTTACTGCTGATGCAGAAAGGGCGGTTTGAATCTGGGCCGTCACCGCACCAATTTGCTCAGCGCGCCAGAGAAAGTCTCCTTCATCGTTCTGGGCTATTCTGGAACTTTGCTGCTTTAACCGGTCAATCGTGGCCTGCGTGCGCTGTATCTCGGATAACGTTTGCGCTCGCGCCTCAAGCCCTCTGGTCTTCCAGGCGTTCAGCGGGGCAATGATGAAAAACCCGATGAGCCCTGCAACAATGCCGCAAAATGCAAGACCGCCAAACGCAGATATGACGCGCTTCCTTTGCATTAACCCGTGGCTCCAAGATCGAGCGTAATCTCAAACCGTTCGGACCCGCGGGCCGTACGCGACACAGGTCCGCTAAGACGCGGATTGCCAAAGCCAGAACGCTTTCCAAGCGACAGCACAGTCTCCGCAGCGGATTTTCCTGCTTCTCCTGTGAGGACGACACGCGACGTGGTGAAGGTCAATGTCGAAACCCAGATGTCATCCTCCAGACTCACGGTCAATTCTCTCACAGTGTCCAACAGGAGAGGTCTCAGAAGTACTGCATCAACAAAAGCAGCCTTCTGCGCTTCTGCTTTCCGGATGTCTTCTACTTTGCGCCTTTCCAAAAGCGCCTCGGATCGCAGCGTTTCCAACTCAAGCTGAAGCGCGCGGGTTTCACTGCGCGCCGCCCAACCGGGATAGAGCCACGCGGTAAGCAGTGCGAGTGCAGCCACCGAAACCAATGCGGCGTTCAGCCTTCGAAAGCTTTGACGCCCGGGCAGGATTTCGTCCGAGAAATCAGCAATAGCCGTTGGCGCGTTTTCATTATCGACATACAGCTTCCGCACCCGGAAACCGTTTTTCTTCAAGTTGCGCTTCCAACCCGCAACGTCTTCACGCCGGACAATCCACTGCGAAACCTCAATTGCATCACCTCGAACAATGGGTTTTCCCAACCGCCAATAGATATTATTCAATTCAAATGGCGTGCGACTTCTGAGGTCAAGCAGTGACATTTCCTCCAGCTTGCCGCGGGCCGAAGGTGGCAGAGTCAAACGCCGCTCAAAGAAAAACTCCGCAGGGGCCAGAACGTCTATGACAGCGATATCCTCGCCTCGGCCCGGCCGTGGCGTTTCTTGTGACAATGCGTCAATCGAAAGGATGTCGTCGGCTCGCTTCAAATGCGATGTTCGAAACCTTAAGGGAACAGCCTTGGGTTGTCCCCAAAACATGGCACCTGCCCACTCTGGCACCAAGCTGCCCGCCCAACCGGTCAGCTTGGCTTTGACATCTCCAAATGTCCGCCCAATCATTTGTCCGCTCGTTTTTATTAGGCTGATTGCCCTGATTATCCCTCTTGTTTACTCTACAACTTTAAGCTTTGACAGAATTTTATGAACAAGGGGTCAGGTTGTGGCATATTTGAACAGTTCGGAATTCCTGGAATGGCTCCAGAGCAATGAAAAGATAACACAAACCGCTCTCCAGCGGGCTAAAAATGCCAGCATCAAAACCGGCACGCCCATCGAAAAAACCCTGCTTGAATTTGGCCTTGTCGACGAAGATGACCTGTATCAGGAACTTGCTGAGTTTTTGGATCTCAGATTTGTCACCGAGCCGGATTTCAGCCCCGAACTTGTCGAAAATCTATCCGTTTCCCGGGACTTTCTTAAAAGAGCCGAGATTCTACCTATGCTTGAAGATGACAGCGCCATTCTGGTGGCCACATCAGACCCTCGGGCTCATGAAACGATACAAAGCGTGGGGTTCCACCTGAGGCTCCCGGTTCGGATGGCGATTGCGACGCCGACCACGATCAAAACATTGCTGGCCCAAAACGATCCCGCAAGCGAAAGTAAAGAGGATGTGTCGGACTTTGACATTGAACGCTTGAATGCTTTGGCCAATGACGGCCCAACTATCAAACTGGTCAACGACATTGTTTCAGACGCCGTACGGGCGGGGGCATCAGACGTTCACATCGAAGCAGGCGAGAGTTCGGCCGCGGTCCGGTTTAGGGTCGACGGTCATCTGCGAACCGCCAGAACTGTGCCGGAAGGACAGAGAGCTTCGGTCATTTCCCGGCTCAAGGTCATGGCTGACCTCAATATCTCCGAAAAACGCCGACCGCAGGACGGCCGTGCCCAAATCTCGGTGCGCGGCAGTGTCATCGACATTCGAATGTCTACCCTGCCTACGCAGTTTGGTGAAAGCATTGTGCTCAGGTTGCTTGACCGATCAAACGTGTCTCTGAATTGGGCCGCATTGGGCTATGAGCAGACCCGCATCGAACAGATTGAGCGCATCGCGAACATGCCTAACGGCGTCTTCCTTGTCGCGGGGCCCACCGGTAGCGGCAAAACCACAACGCTTTACACCGCGCTGAGTGGCCTGAATTCCACCGCCCGGAAAATCGTCACGGTGGAAGATCCAATCGAATATACCCTTCCCGGTGTGAATCAGGTACAGGTCGAGCCAGCCGTCGAGATGACCTTTGCGCGCGCGCTGCGGGCCATTTTGCGGCAAGATCCTGATGTTATCATGGTTGGTGAAATCAGGGATCATGAGACAGCGGAAATCGCTGTACGCGCCGCGCTTGTTGGAAGATTGGTGCTATCGACAATCCACACCAACGATTCACTTTCTGCTGTGACGCGGCTCATTGATCTTGGGATTCCGCCGTATCTTCTGTCAGCCACATTGCGAGGTGTATTGTCGCAACGGTTGGTGCGCACCGTTTGCGTAACCTGCCAAGGCTCTGGATGTGAAACCTGCGGAGACTCTGGAACCAAGGGGCGTACAGTTGTATCAGAACTTCTTGAGATGACCCCTGCCGTGAGTTCTACGATTTCTGACGGAGGAACCAAGGACGCGCTTGTCCAGGCCGCCCGTACTCGCGGGTTTCGCACGATGCAGGATCAGGCCAACGAGTTGAAGCATTCGGGTAAGATCAACGCATCTGAACTTAACCGCGTTTTAGGCATAGAATTTAGTTGATTTGACACGCCGATCAGCCCGGCCTCTTAGTCCTGCTCATGGCCCGGGTAGCCATAGCACTGCTTGATGGAGTTGACGGTCTGGGTCTGGTTGCCGCGCGCGTTATAGGCGTAGCGGTAGGTGTCATCCTCGAGCAGCTGGTTATAGGCGTTGCTCTCATACCCGCCCCAAGTGGTCGAGAAGGTGCGGTTTCCCTCTTCGTCATAGGCATAATCCTCGATCGGCACCGGCACGCCGCCGTCGATGGGCGGGATGCCCTGACGGACCTGCACCAGGCGGTCGAGGTCATCATAGGATGATATGCCTGGACTGCGCCGGGTCGAGCTGGTCGAGGATTGCCGTCAACTGGCCGTCGGGGTCATAGGTCTATTCCAGATCGGTCAGCGTCACCCCGGACTGCGCGTGGGTTTGGCATGCGCATATGCATTCAAAACATTTCTTTTTGTATATGTGGCCTCTTTTATCGAGCTACGAATCACTCGACCCACGAATAGGGTGAAACACCCAACATCTCTGCCAGTGACTTCTTCCAATTCACACTCGGCACTAAGAAGAGACCCCGATCATAGTTTAACTCTTTGATGCGGCCCCACCAACCACCTTCATCAGGAGAACAGGTTTTGATCCGCTCACGAAAAAGCTCGTCGCCGTTTCGAATCAAAACAAAATCAACAGAAAACGCGCGCGAGGTCAGTGTGAATTCCAGATTGCCCACGCAGCCTGTCTGTTTGTGCTTCTTCGTCTTATGTATCCATCTGTTTTTATATCCTGCGTGCCTGAATTGATCAGCTGTTTCCAGAACACGAGATCGTGGAATTCCAAAGGCTTGCTCCAATTTTATCAACCCCTCGCCAAGGCAGCTAATCACAAACTCATGAATCTCCGGTTCCCGATAATAGACGCGTTGTTGCCGTTCTCCCAAAATGGCATAAGGCTCCAATTCTGTTACGCTCGGCAAATCCCGAAGTTTCTCAAGATGATTGTCGATTTCAGCTATTAAGCAACCGTCTCCAAGATATGCCTCTTTACGCGGTTCGACGGCCATTAGTATGAGCAACCGCGAAGGTTTGACCTGTGAAAACTCCGGCGCCCGGAAATTTCTATAAATGTAATTGCAAACAGCCCGGCTATGATTATCCAGATTGTTAACTTCCCCTAATTTGACTAGTTTGGCATCTGAAAGCAATGTTGCACTGACATATATGTTCCTCAGCTTCAGGGGCATTTGTGGATATTCCGATCCTTCAAGTGGTTCGAACCAGTCTTATCAATTACATCTCGCAAGATATCGGCAACCGCTTTTTCGAGCGTCTCGGCATAGGCACGTGAACCCTTTCCTGCGGGAACATCAAAGATCTGCACAAATTCGACTGAAACTCCATACAATCTCTTCCATTTTCGAAGCTGAGGTGACCAACGACGCAGTCCCCCGTCACTCCGCCCGCGCTGCCCATCAATGCCTGCCTTGTCCACTGTTCCTGATCCCTTTGTGCCAGCATATCCCTTCTGAGCACTTGTACTGTTCTAGGAGTTACCATGACATTTCCCGGGTTTTCCGCTACCATTGCCACCATTTCCATTAAGAATATCATTGTAGTCAGCGAGATATGCAGCGGCATCCAAAGCTTCTGCGATGAGAGCGGCTAAACTAAGAGTCCCCAGCGTCACTTTTCCAGTAGCTCGAAGTGCATTTGCAGCAGCAACGCCAGCAGTGCGCCTAAACTCTGTAAATTGAGAACTTGGTCCGGTTGGATCTACCCTCCGGTACGGATCGTTCTCGACATACGCATAAAGATTGAGGTCCCCCGCAGCGAATCCAATCGGATCACGCTGGATGAACTGCCCTGTTGCCGGGTAGTAGTGCCGGGCACGGTAGTAGATGAGTCCGGTTTCATAATCCTGCTCACGGCCAGTGTAACCATAGCGCTGCTCGATGGTGTTGACGGTCTGGGTCTGGTTACCGAAGGCGTCATAGTCGTAATCGGCGGCGGCCGCTCCGGTGGAGATTGAAACCGCCGTCAGGATCGAGCCGAGACGGTTGGCGAACAGCCCGTAGGCCGAGCCGGAGCCCGTATCGGTGCTGCCGGTATAGCCCTCGAAACCCAGCGGCTCATCGGTGCGGGTGCCGTGCAGCCAGCGTTTGGCCAGTGTGCCGTTCTCGAAATCGAGCACCGCGTCATTGGCCGTGGTGGCTTATTTCTGGAAGCGGGACAATGTATTACCGCTACAGATGGATAGTCACACTAACTCGGTCAGCATCAAAGAATTTCGATTTTAGATAGAAGGAATAGATAACTTCTTTTGGTAAGTATCTTCAAACAAAGATTTTAAGCTTTTAATCTGCTCTACATCGCTCGGTTCTAAGTTAATATGTCGGACGTTCTTAAGGAGGCTTTCTATGTCCCTTCTGTCCATTTCCTCATCCTCTCCAAGAGATTCTGTATAACACATGCGAAAGCAGTCTAAAGCTAATGTTGTTTCGCCACCCTTTATCAGGAAGCGCCAAAGTAAACAGGAATACTCTGGGCAATTACTTATGTTATTTTTGACTTCGATAATTGCGGCATTCATCAAGTCATTCAGTTCAGCAACAATCTCACCAAATGCCTCCGCATCAAGCTCTTCTCTCTCAAGCAGCAAATTTAGTTGTCGGGCGTGGCGAGTAGTCGCTCGAAATGGCCTCATATTCGTTCCTTCTATTCACCGCCGAGGCAAGCAGCCAAGTCTTCAGCCGCACGCTCCTTCTCCCAACCATACTGACGGCCGCATTGGTTAAGCAACCTTTTTCGCGAACTTGCTTTAGGTTCGGTTTCCGCAATTTGCTTACAAATCCCGTACTTCATCCCAGCTGCGTCCATTGCTGCATCGTAGATATCCAAACAGGCTTGTTTCTCTTCTTCACTGGGCTCTTCTCGTGGCGGGTTATTGTGGCCGATGCCAGCCATTGCGAGTACGTTGCTAGCTAAATGGAAAACACGGTTTATACTTCCGATCGCTCCAAGAAGCCCAACCCCGACATGCGCGGTGGCGCTCATTGCCTCTGCCACTGCCCCAGCAGTAACTACGAGTTTTGGCGATGTTGCCGTAAGACCGTCTGGATCATTGAAATTAAAAGGGTTTCGATTAGCGTACGTGTAGAGGTTGTGCGACCCAGACGCGAATCCGATTGGATCCATTTGTAGGAACTTTCCAGTGGCTGGATCATAGACTCGTGCCCTGTAGTAATAGAGCCCTGTCTCAAGATCGTACTCTCGCCCTGTGTATCCATAGGGCTGCATCAACGCCCCGAAAGTTTGGGCAACTTGCCCGTACCCATCATACTCATAGGATGCGACCACGCTGCCGCTTGCAGGATCAGTCACCCAAAGAACCGAGCCTTGCCGGTCTGCAAACATAGCGCGCTCCGACCCGGCCCCTGCACCGGACGTTGATGTGTATTCCTCGAACCCGACTGGTTCGTCCACCGCGTTCGAATGTGCCCAGCGTCGGGTAAGTGTTGCAGGTCCACTGGTGTCGAATTCCAAAGTGATATCGTCGTGCGCCAGAGGATCATCTGTCGAATAGTCGTAAACGTAAGCTGTTCCATTCCCACCAACCGTCTTTGCAATCCGCCGGTCGAGTGCGTCGTAGGCGTAAGCCGCCGTACTCGAGTCCGAGCCGTATCCGATCAGCCTGTTCTGGCTGTCATAGGCATAGGTCTCGACCGCGTCGGTGGCTTTCTCTGTCCGGCTAATCCGGTTGCCGCGCGCGTCATAGGCGTAGCGGTAGGTGTCATCCTCGAGCAGTTGGTTGTGGGCGTTGCTCTCATACCCGCCGGAATTGGTCGAGAAGGTGCGGTTGCCCTCTTCGTCATAGGCATAATCCTCGATCGGGACCGGCACACCGCCGTCGATGGGCGGGATGCCCTGACGGACCTGCACCAGACGGTTGAGGTCATCATAGGAGATGTGCTTCGACTGCGCCGGGTCGAGCCGGTCGAGGATTGCCGTCAGCTGGCCGTCGGGATCGTAGGTGTACTCCAGATCGGTCAGCGTCACCCCGGATTGCGCGTGGGTCAGCGCTGAGAGCAGACCATTGGTATAGGCATATCTGGTCGCCCGTCCGCTGGTCGAAGTCAGCGCGGTGCGGCGGCCTTCGTCATCGTAGCCGAAGCTGTAGGTACTGCCCCAGGGCGATGTCAGATCGGTCAGCCGGTCTTCGGCATCCCAGACATAGTCCGTCGCGCCGCCGAGGCTGTCCTCCATCCGCGTGCGGCGGTCCAGCAGGTCGTAGCTGTAGGTCAGGGTAACCTGCGGCTGTGGTCCGACGGTGCCGTCGGTGGTGGTGGTGGCCACCCGGTTGCGGGTGTCATAGGTGAAGGTGACCCGGCTGTCATCGTCGGCGGCCAGCGTCAGGTTGCTGCGCGGGTCATAGCCATAGATCAGCGTATTGTCGGGGGTCACCACCTGGGTGCGGCGGCTGAGCCCGTCATAGCTGGCCGTCTCGACCAGTCCGTCCTCACGGGTGAGCGTGGTCAGGTTGCCCCGATTGTCATAGGCCCGAGTCATGGTCTCGTCGATCGGGTTGGTGCGGGTGGTCATCCGGTCCAGCGTGTCATAGGCAAAGCTGGTCAGACCGTCGCGCCCGTCGGTCACCGTCGCAATGTTGTCGCGGTTGTCATAGGTGAAGGATTTGACATAGCCTTCGGGGTCGGTGGTTTGCGTCAGGCGGCTGACTTCATCGTAGGTGTAGGAGTGGGTCTCTCCGTCGCCGTTGATGTGCTGAACCACCTCACCTGCTTCGTTGTAGACACGTTCGATCAGACCCTCGGCCGGATCATCAATGGCCACAAGCCGCTCGAGCCCGTCGTAATACATCGAGGTGACAAGACCAGTCTGGTCAGTCACGGTGTCCAGGTTGCCGGCGGGCAGATAGGTGTATTCCGTAACTCCGCCGATATTGGCACCGTCCGCGCCGGTCACTTCGACCGACAATACGCGGTTGAGGCTGTCATAGCTGCGCCGCACCTGCCGTTCAATCGGTGACCCCGATGCCTCGGTGATGACGGTGGTGTTGCCCGCCGCATCATAGGTCATCTGTGTGACCGAGCCATCTGCATAGGTGGTGCTGTCCAGGTTCTGATCGGCATTGTAGGTGAAGGATGTGACATTGCCGTTCTCATCCGTCCGGGTCGCAAGCTTGCCTTCCGGGGAGTAGGTGTATGCCCGAACACCGTCTTCGGCGTCGGTCATACCCGTCACTTCACCAAACCCGTCATAGGTATAGGACATGGTGAACCCGTCCCCGTCGGTCATGGTCAGGACCTTGTTGTAAGTGGGTTCATAGGTGTACGAGGTTGTGCGCTCCGCCGGGGTGCCGACAGCTTCCGTCATCGTCTCGACATTGCCGACAATATCATAGGTGACGGTGTCTATGCGTACGCCCCCCGGGGCGCTGTCGCTGGGTCGTTCAACCCGAACCGCCAGGTTCTGATCATCCCGTTCGATCTTTGTCACCCGACCCAGAGGATCGGTGGTCTGTATGACCGAGCCGAACTGGTTGACGATCACCTCTGTGATCTGCCCCTTGCGGTCGGTAACAGTGGTCACCCGGTCTTCGGGGGCCACATAGACCAGCGGGTTAGGGGCCGCGTTACCCAGACCGTCAATCAGTCCCAAGGACGACGCCACCTGATTTGCCACGCTTGAACCATCGGGCAGTACCGCGCCGTTCAGGTTACCGACAGCATCATAAGAATAACTGGTGGTGTTACCGTTCTGGTTGGTTGTTGAAACCAGACGCCCGTTCTCGTCATAGGCAAAACTGACTTTGGACCCTATGGGCTCGGTTACCTCGTTGAGGTTACCGATGTCGTCATACTCGAACGCCGTGACACGACCATCAGGATAAGTGACGGTTTCCAGGCGTCCCTGGGCTTCATAGGTAAAGCTGGTTACGCCACCTACCTGATCGGTGATCGTCGCGAGGCGACCGTCATCACCATAGGCGTACTCCTTACGGTTGCCTTGCGGATCCACCTCGGCCGTTTGCAGCCCATTGGTATCATAGACGATGATGGTGCCATCCTTGTAGCGCCGCTGCCAGGTGCCATCATCAAGGCGCTCGAGCGTGGAGAAATCACCCTGCCCCGAAACAAACTTGCCCGACGCGGAGGGCTTGGAGAAATGTATCGTGGCCGAAAAACGTTGTGTGGACAGCAAATCCAGGCTGCCGTCGCCATTGATATCAACGAAATCTACAACGTCGAATCCGTAATCAACAAGGCCGGTTTCGAACGGCTGGAAAGTCCCGTCGCCATTGCCGTGGTATACATAAACCTGCCCCTGCCCGGATGCGATCAGATCTGGAAGGCCATCGTCATTCGCATCTCCGACGGCCACGCTAAGGGCCGCATCTGCCGCTGGCGGACGGGCCAGAGTCACAGGGGCAGCGAAACTCTGTCCAGTGGTATTTCTGAGGACCTGCAGATCGTTGACAGTGCTGTAGACGATATCGAGTTTACCGTCGTCATCAAAATCTACGAGCTGCGCATAGTCGCCGAGCAAGAAAACACCGCCATTCCCGGCACGTAGTCTCCGTGCCGTATAGCTGCGATTGCCATTGTTAAAAATGAAGTTGACACCTTCACGTGACCGGAACGCGACATCCACGAAACCGTTGCCATCAATGTCACCTGTCAGAACTTGTAGTGGCACGTCTCCACCGAAATCACGGCTATAAATCCGGTTTACGGTGCGCCCATCGGCTCCGCCATAACTGACACTCACTTCGTCTTCCGAGCTGAACAGCGTTCCAAAATATGTTCCATAAATGATGTCGTCAAAGCCATCCTGATCGATGTCGGCAACTGCGACATCAAGCACAAGACCACGCAGGCCTGTCTGCTGGAACTCATCAATCAGAGTCCCGAAACCATCATTTGTCACATAGCCATAGCCGCGTGCATCGCGGAGCCCGTAAGCGACATCAATCCCTTTTTCGTTATTCAGTTCCCCCAATGCTATGGCTGCCAGGTTAGGCGGATAGGTTCCGGTTTGGGGTACAGCGCTTGGCTGTGCGACTTGCAGGACACCCTCGGCGCGAAAATCCCTGCCACCGTAATTGATGATGGTGTTGATCGCACCTGTGCCGCTTTCTGCAAAGACCACATCCAGATCGCCGTCATTGTCCAGATCTCCTGCGGCGATTCCAGGGTCGGCTCCCACGGCGGGGAATACCAGCGGGTCTTCTTCGAAATCGGTCAGGGTGGGTTCGGGATCGAATGTGGTGACACCGTCATCGTCGATGATCGAGACTTTACCATCCGGGCCTTGAACCAGTTTTTGCAGACCCTCGATAGCCCAGCCTTTGCCATAGGGGCTGTCGGTTTCATTCTGGACATAAAACTCGGCCATATGCGTATTGCCGACGGTCGAGCATTCATACATCGCCTTGCTGTGGAACCGATACGCATAGCGCCCG
Source organism: Ruegeria sp. (assembly GCF_028066395.1). GTDB lineage: Bacteria > Pseudomonadota > Alphaproteobacteria > Rhodobacterales > Rhodobacteraceae > Ruegeria. Next base: position 14,085 of record NZ_JALCBM010000053.1, on the reverse strand, counting down.
GAGGTCAGACCGGACCCGTCAACCGGCATGGACTGTCGCAGGATGACCTGTTCGCCGACCAAGGCAGGAGTGCTGCCATCCAGACCTTGGCGTGGCGTCCAGCTGCGTCCATCGCTGACCGACAGCCCGCCCGCTTCGATACGCGTCTGCAACGCCACCGGCAGCGAAGCATCGTCCGCAATGGTGACATCACCCGCCACGATAATAGTCGGGTTGGCGGCCTGGCTGTGATAGCTGAGTGTGATCTGCTGCGCCTCACCAAAGGCGGTATAACCCGGCAGGGTGTAGCTGGTGGCATTGTCGCCTTCGAACGGGGTCAGATACTTCATGCCCGTCGGCTGATCCGTCGAAGCAACGGTCTGCGGCGCCTGCGGCAGGAAGGTGAAAAGGGCGCTGTTGGAGACCCCGGAAAGCGTCCCGCTTACCGTTGCCCCGCCGGAATCCACGGCGGCATTGGCGGTACGGCGGAACAGCCCATTCGCCTGATTGACCCGCCACATCTCCAGCCGGGTCTGTTCCGGCAGGTTGTCCAGGTTCGGCCCGGTGATGGTCATGCCTTGGGTGAAGATAGCCCCGGGCGCATCCAGTGCGTAAATGCGGCAAGCCTGAGTATTCTCATCAAAACCGGCGTGGTCGAACAACTGCGGCAGGGAGCCGAGGCAAACCTCGCCCGTGTATGCAGCACCAGTGTCGTCCTGGACCGAGTCCGCGGGAATTGACACCGTCACCCCCGACGCAGCGCCGGTCAATGTCGTTGCCTGCCCTGCAACAATGGGTGCACAACCATCCGTCAGCGGTACAAGCAGGAAGTCAGGGGAAATATCGCGATCCTGGTTCTCAGTCACGGTGACCGGGCGCGTTGCACCCAGATAGCCGCCCGGGCCACCATCAGCCGAGGGATCCACTTCAACCTGATCAGAACCTGCGATCAGGCTACCAAAACTGAAAGAGCCATCCGCATCTGTCGTGGTCATCAAAGCGGCATCGCGCAGACGGACTGGTACATTAGCCAGCGGCGTGATTGTACCAGCTGCGAAATCAGTGGCGTCCAGCACGCGCCCGTTAATGGCGGTATCTCCGGCAGTGGCTTCCACCACCTCGATCGTCAGGGTTGCCTCGTCGGTCAGAACCCCGTCCGACACACCGACCGTATAGGTATAGGTCCCCAGCTGCCCGGTCTCGGGGCGGAACCGAACCTCGCCATTGTTGCCGTCGAGCGTGACGCCCGTTGCAAGCGGCAGCGGCGTAGCGAAGAAACTGATGGGATCGCCATCCGGGTCACTGCCCTCAAGATCAAGCGCCAGTTCCAGCCCCAGTTCGACCGTATAGCTGTCGCGCAACTGTCCCAGAACGGGTGCCGCATTCAGGGCACTGGCGTTGACCGCAAGCGTGTGCGTGGCGTCCAGCACCCCATCCGAGACAGTGACCTCCAATACGTAATCGCCTGGAAGGTCCGCGAAGAATCCTGCCTCGTTATTCCCAATATCCCCGAAGAACGGATCAGAGCCAGCAGGCTTTGTGGTCACCGCGTAGCTGAATGTCAGAAGATCATTGTCCGGGTCATTTGAGCCAGCAGCAGAATAGATCACCTCCTGCCTCACAGCGACTTGGTCGGGGCCTTCCAGAAGGGCGACCGGCGCACGGTTTGGCGCGGTCAGGGTCCAACTGACGGGTGCGCTGTCGAACTCATAATCCGACACGGTCAGGTTGAAAACGTAATCACCCCGACGATCCGGCGTGAAAGTGATGGATGGCTGCCCCTGCCCGGCGATAGCTGCCGTGCTTCCATCCGGAGCGGAGACCAATGACCATACATAGGACAGCGCATCGCCATCGGGGTCACCCGACCCAGCCGCACTGATCGTGGCAACATCCCCGACAAAGACTTCGGTATCGCCCGACACGGCCGCGACCGGCGGCGAATTCACTACTTCAACCATCACCACCGAGGGCTCGGCGATCATGGCATCGTCGGCTGCGGTGATCTGAAGCAGATAGGTACCGACCCGGTCCGGTGCAAACGTCAGAGCCTCACCCTGCACAATCGGCGCACCAATATCCGCATTGCTGCCGGATGGGCGGGAGATCAGAGACCAGCCATATGTAAGCGCGTCAGCGTTGCCATCATAGCTGTAATCCGAGGCATTCAGATCAACGGTCTGGCCCGAAAGCAGAGAAATCTTCGATCCGGCCTCCAGAACCGGGCGCAGGTTGGTGTTGCCCACAAAAATCGTATCCGCAAGAGAAACGCCAGAAGCATCCGACACGATCAACTGAACGACACCAGATCCATGGCCGGTACAAACCGGATTGTTACGGTTGAAGGGGTTCTTCTTCGCACGCTCAGTGTCACGCACCACGCCATCGACATAGGCATACATGCGCGCCTTGCCGATGTTGTCGGTCGTCACATGCAGCGAGGTGCGGCCGGGAACGGTCCAGGTGCCGTAAGACACGCCATCACTGTCCTGCAACGTGACGTCCCGTGTGTAAGTCTGCTTGTTCTCGATTTCCCAGACAATCGACGCGGCTTGCCAGTGTGAGCGACCGGGATGATTATCGTCATCGCGGTCTCCTTTGCCGCCATGGCGTTTTTTGTCGTAGCCATGATCATCATCGTCATGGTCATCATCGCGATGACCGCCATGAGACCATCCATCGCGCGGGTAAAGCCCGCCTCGACTCTTCAGCGAAATCTTTACCCGTTCCCCGGGGTATCCGCCAAGGTCTGCCGGTTGGCGAGTGTCGAAACGGCAAGAGAAGTCCTTTTGGCCACGATCATCATGATCACGGTCATCATCACGACCTTTGTGCGTACGGTCGTCATAATCATCGTCATCGTGATCAAACGGGCGTTTGATGTGATAGACGCTGCTGTGCCGGATGACATCCCGGAACCGGCCATGCCGTGTTTCCAGCCCAATTGTTGGCAATGCCAAAGTGGCATCATCAATGCCGAGGTCCGAACCATCTGCCGTCAGCCCCAGAGAAGACCAAGAGTAAGTTAGATTGTTTCCTGAAGACAACGTGCCATCGAGAGCCAATTGCCCAAGGTCACCAGCCAGTCGATCCCGACCTGCATTGGCCGTCGGGAGCGGCGAGCCCACTGTGATCAGAACTGTTTCAGGAATACCCGCAACAGCATCATCTTCGACGCTAAGTTGCGCGACATAAGCTCCGGGCAGGTCGGGTGTCAGCACGACCGTACCTGCCTGTTCGGCGCCCAGTTCTGCTGTACTGCCCGCCGGTGCGGAAATCAGCGCCCAGCTGTGCTGAATAAAGTCCCCGTCCAGATCGTAGCTTTGCGACCCATCAAGCGTGAGGGTCGCCCCGGCCTGCGCCGAGGTTACCGGTGCGATACGTGCAACCGGTCGCAGATTGTTGTTTGCACCGGCAACGACCAGCACATGATCCTGTGCGGAGAAGCTTCCGTCAGCAACATCCAGGGCGAAGAGATAATCACCCGGCTGATCCACCGTCACAAGCGACAGCCCGTCGATATCCGTGCTGATCTGTGGCGACGATGATGTCGGTGCAACCAGAATCCCAGCGTCCGCCACCAGGACATCGCCATCAATGTCGATCGACGCATAAGGTTCAATGGTTAGAGGAACGCCGACCTCAGCATGCAACTGATCGAAACGGGCGGAGGGAACAGGGGCCACAACGCGGCCCCCGACCCCTTCGTAGTAATCTACACCACGATCTTCCAGATCGGCGCGGGTCAGCGTATCACCCACAAGGCCGGTCAGCGTTACCGACCCTCCGGCGCTGCCGAAAATGAAGGTCAGATCCGACTGGGCCGGGTCCGGCGAAATCCGTGCGTTGGTGTTTGTATCCGTATCAAGCTCCAGCGCATCGACAAGTGCAAGGAACTCGGCCGAGCTACTCGCACTATATGTGACGCCATTCAAAGTCACGGTTAGTGTGTCGGCAACAGCACCAATGCCATCACCCAGAGTAAAGCCCGAAATCCTGTCATGTGTTCCGGAGGTCGCGGCGCGTTCCCCCAGATCGAACGTATCAGCAACACCTGCCGTAGCCGTCTGATTTACCTCGTAGCTGAGGCGATAAACATCAGTGGTGCCGCTGTTCGGCAGATAGCGCAGATCAAGATAATCCGGCTCGGAAACAGCCCCGGTCGAATCCTGCACCGTCAGCGCGACCCGGTACGCGCCTTCCAGATCAAGGGAAATGGCCGAAAGCGGTCCATCACCCGACAGTTGTGCGGCGCTGCCTGCAGGTGCGGATTCGATGACCCAGCTGTAGCTGAGGGCATCGCCCTCCAGATCAAAACTGGCAGAGCCATCCAGCGTCACCGGGCTGGAGCCATCCGGTACTCCGCGCACTCGCACGCGCGCGACCGGCGGCAGATTGTCCGAGCCAAACACAACTTCAGAGGTCGCAACAATCGCACCCGATGCATCGGTGAAGGAAACCCGCGCCCGGTAGGTACCCGGAATGTCGACCAGCACCTGAGGTCGCAACACAGTTGCGTCGTTGAAATCGGCAACACTGGCAGCCGGGCGGTCAATCCAGGTCCAAGAGGGCTGCAATACAGGCCCGGCCGGGAGTGTAACCCCATCCACAGGGTCGAGCGTGATCGTCTCACCGGCTAAGGCTTTTATCGGAAGGGCGGTCTCTGCAGAGACGTCATAGGCTGAAAAGGAAAAGCCGACACAAAAGAAAGTCGTCGCGCAAAAAGCACGGTGCAAAATACCCATTCCGTATCCCTCGTTTTAATAACGATTTTTTGAAAACGTACTACCTAAAGATGATTTTGCAACAGATTTTTTCTAACCATAGAAGAACAACCCAAATCATCAATTATGCACACTCAATACAACTCAAGAATGCGGTTGCCAGACGCAGAACCGCCAAAGTGAATTACACCAACAGAACGCACAAAACGACCGCCCTCCCAAAGGTCCACTCTGAACGTAACTCCCGACCCAGGCGTCTGCCAGGAAACCGGAAGCTCTAAACCCTGCACGCTGCCGCGCGGCGCGGCCACCCTCAAGCGCTCGATCAGCCCCAAAGGCGCTAAATCAGACGCAATGCCAAAACGACCAGAATGGACTGTCGCAAACTCCTTCAAACGCAACCCAACTTCATACGGAACTTCCGAAACCCGAGCAAAATCAACCACACTTTGCAGCCTGTATGGGGTTCGCCTCCAGTCCCGAAAACGTTCTAGCGCCTCATCCGGAACGCCAAGCGAAGTAGACAATGCATTCAACAGATCAGGCGCCGCGGTGTTCAAATCGACGAGGCCACCCACATCCTGCAATACCAGTGTCTGTTCGCGACCGTTTTGCCGGATCGTCAAAGGAGTTTGCGGGTCAGTTTGATTTGACTGCTGGTGGAACACCCCAAGCGCCAACTCTGCCAAGGCCTGATTTTCCTGCTGACGTTTGGCGAGTATCAATTCAGCCTCACTGTCTTTCAGGTTGGCTAGAAAACGGCTGCTTGTGATTGCAAAAAGCAGAGCCACGATACTCAGAGTCGACAACACGACGATGAGGGCAAATCCTTGTCTGCGTCGACCGCTTGCAACCATCTTCACAACTCCCTATCAGATTTGGATATGCAAACCTTCAGGCTCATTTTCATTCACCTTCTGGTTTATGGCCTGCTGGCTATCACATCAATACCGCTAGGCTGGTCTGCAGCGTTACTTGCGGTGTTACTGATCTGGATCAGCGTATGGGACTTTCTCACTTTTGAAATCCCTGATTTGGCTGTGCTGATTTTGACGTTGTCTGGGGTTTTTGCGCTGTATGGCAGTCCGCACTCTATTCTAATGGACGGAATTGTCGGGGGAATTTTGTGGCCTCTGATGTTCTGGATTGTGGCTGAACTTTACCTGAAAACACGTGGTGTTCACGGCTTAGGCTTTGGTGATGTCAAACTTATGGCTGGTATCGGGCTGTGGTGCGGGGCTTATGGAACAATCTATGTCGTTTTGTCAGCTGCACTTGCCGGGCTGTTGGTTCTCAGCATTCTGGCTGTCGTGCGCTCAACATCAATTGGCGATATTGGTCAATCAAAGGTTGCATTCGGGCCATTTCTTTGTCTCTCTGCCTGGAGTGTCTGTTTGCTTGGAGGCAGTATATGAAGCCTAGGACTCATGAGTGGCATGCGCGCAGCGGCGTCACTATTCTGGAAGTGCTCATTGTGCTGTCCATCATCGCCATGATTGCTGCAGTCGCTGGCCCCAGGCTGATTGGGTACTTGGGACGCGCCAAGTCGGAAACGGCTAAGCTGCAGGTCCAGCAAATCGGCAGTGCGCTGCAGTTGTTCTATATTGATACTGGTCGCTATCCTACCAATTCCGAAAGCCTCAGCGTTCTCGTGACCGCGCCCCCAGGAGATCCCTCTTGGGCTGGGCCATATCTCGACAGCGAGGACGGTCTGACTGACCCTTGGGGCCGCGCTTATATCTACGCTGAACCCGGCGATCAGGAAAAACCGAACGTTTCCAGCCTAGGCCGCGACGGGAGCCGCGGTGGTTCAGGAGAAGATAGTGACGTGTCTGGCTAGCAACTGTATTTATCATGCATGCTGAGCGTTCGACTTTTGCCATGATTTGCACAGCGCGTTCGCAATTGTGACGAACTTTCTAGCGACTGCGGTGGTGACGACCTTGTGTGGTTTACCAGCTGCTCGGAGGCGATCCGCGAAGGGCTTGAGGACCGGGTTGTGGTGGCTTGCGACAAGGGTGGCCTAGAACAGAACGTGGCGCGGCAGCCTGTTCTCTCGAGAGGTAGCCCAGCTCAGGCATCTCAACGATCAGCATTGTGTTGGCGGCGGGGTCGACCCCAGGATTTCGGCAGTATCAGCGAGTTCATTATCCGAAACGATGGTCTGTTCGATCTGTGCTTTCAGATCGTCGTCCATCGACGCGAACGTGCGCGCTGTACTTAACGTGCGCGCTGTACCTCATAGTTTTTGGCCCGCGAAGAACTACGTTGCTTTCTTAGGATGTCCCTCTCCTCCTTGAGGATGCGGTTTTCACGCCGAAGCCGCTCATTCTCACGGGCAAGGTCGAGGTCTTTGTCAGACAAAACATCTTTGTCGCGATGCGCCGTGATCCACTTGTTCAGCGTCGAAAGGCCAACGCCCAAATCCGATGTCACCTGTTTGCGTGTCAGCCCGCTCGTCAGTGCAATCCGCACAGCATCAGCACGGTTTTCGTCCGTCCGTTTCATTCCCATAGCCAGTTTCCTTTGCTGCAATAAATGCTATCAAAGGAGCGGCATCAAACCGCGACACGTCCAAGTAGCCTCCAAATTGGATAGTTTGCAAACCGACAATGGCACATCGAGGTCAGCGGCGGTGTCTACATCTTCAGAACCACTTTCACCCATAGAGTAGCTTGCCCAGGTTTTCACGAAACGAATCGTCCCGCGTGTCTTGCATCAGGTGTTCTAGATATTGTTTGCCTTCGTATATCATGGCCCCGCGTACTTGTTTGCGTTGTTCGTCATCTTCGACGATTTGACCGAGAATACTTTTTCTCTCTTGAAGCACCCTTGCCCTCAGAAAATGATCCCACATTTGGTAGCCCTTGCTGCGAGAATCCCGTGCAAGCAACTCCTTCGCCTGCAACTGCACCATGTGCTTGAGGATCTGTTGTTCGAGATCGCGTTCCTTTTCTTGAAGTTTCTTAACTGCCTCCTCAGCTCGGTTGGCCTCATCCATTGCACGCCAAGCACCAGCGAGCGCCATGCCTGTCATTCCTGTGATGACAAGTCCAATCAAGCCAATGGCCAAGGCCGTTATCGCCTCAAAGGCCGTTATCGCGGTGTTGTCTTCCCCCGTCGTTGGCGACGCTGGTTCCTGCCCCTCGGCCCCGACACCTCCGGTGTCCAAAAGAATTATTTCGCTGGTCAGCAGAGTGGCGCTCAACGCCACCAAAACAAAAAGAATACCGACAGTTATGTGACGACGAAAAGTCTCTTCCGAGGACTTTTTTGAAGGAGAAAGCGCGCTGACAAACAACCCAAGGAGAAACAGCACGATAAGTGTCCAGAACTCTAGTGTCATTCAATCAGCCCTAGCGTTTGGCGAAGAAATTCGGTTGTCACCTGGTCTTTTAACCAATAAGCGATCTGCATTGGGTATTCTTTCCTCAACTCCTCATAGCGCACCAATTCACCTTCTATGGATTGCGTATGCAACCGAACAACGCAGGTAGTGTTCACCAACAACCATTCCGCCAAAAGAATACCGCCCATTTCCGTGGCCCGGTGAATACCATGTTTATCCGCTAAATCACGTAACTCCTTGGGAAGCGACGCGGCCGCCGGAATCATGACATCAACAATGGCCAGGTCGTAGGGCTTCCCGGTTCTGAGAAACTCCATGCTCTGGGCAAGATCATAAGCATGAGAAATTTCGGCATTCGGATCACCGTGGAAATCCATCAAAATCTCGCTGATCTGGTCGACACGGTCTTCCAACCAAAAAACGCGTTTCATTAACTGTCCTTTCCGTCAACAATGGGGAACCTGAGCGTGGCGACGACTCTCTTCCGCCCTGTGCTGTTATCCCTTGCCAGCGCGATGGCTCCCTTGTCCTGCTCGATTTCTTGCTTCGCCAGTGCCAAGGCAATATGTGATCCGTCGGCGCTTCGCCGCCCCAATGCGACAGCTTCCTTCACAAAGGCCCATTTGAGTTGCTCATCCGTGATGGTGCCGTAATTGAAAACCCGAATGACAGCGTAGTCCCCCTCTCGCACCAGCTCCAAGCGCACAGTGACACGCCGATTTAATTGCCCCCGCACGCCGAACTTGAACGCGTTAGACAGCAAGTTCCGAACCGTGAACCTGACAACGGATGGACGAACCCGCACCATGACGGATTGCTCCGGAATGTTAGTTTCAAGCCGTTTGAAGAACATCTCGGCCATGGGCATCGAGGTTCGCGCGAGTGACCTCATGCATAGGCAAAGATCGACCTCTTCAGGTGTATCGTCAAAGTTCTTTTCTCCGGCTGCCGTGCTAGCATCCTCAAGATACCAGGCCAGCATGTCGAAAGCCTGTTGCCCAGGCTCGTCAACAAGAGAATCTTCGATAGTCTTGCATTGGCGCTTGGCGCTGGTCAGCGCCCGTCGAATTTCATGGTCCGTTGCCAATTTAGCGTCTGAAAACGCCTGTTCCTGTTCAAGAAAATGGATCGCCGGCGACACTTGGGCGATAAAACGCTGCGCCTGATCCACATCCCGTTCGAGATACCGGAACCTTTCATGTCGTACGCTCAATCCGATTGCTCCGTGCACCTCGCCACCGAATTTGATCGGGATTGCAATACGGGGCCGACCTGCATTGTACCGGTCCAGTTGTTTGTCGATTCCGTTCTGAAAATACTCGATCCCGCCTGACTCTAGCGCCTTGAATAGAGCGGGAGTCTTGAGTTCGTGGACCGTGGTTTGCTCCTGCACCAAGCTCTCAAAACCCCGCCGCTCTCGCTTGGTATAGATGCCCGAAGTAAAGACGGCGGCGTGGATCGTCGGGTCTGTATTCTGAAATCGTCGCCAAGCCAGAACCGCCAGATCAAATCCCGTGATCTGCAACAGTTCCCCAAGAACCCCGGTTTGCAGGCGCAAACTTCTTGTGCGCCCTTCTTCGCCGTTTGACTGCGCAGCGCCGTTCTTGCCATCGTACCAGGATCTGAGAAACAACTCTGCCATCTTGTTCGTCTTGTAGCGCCGCTCAGTAACGGCCTGATCGATCATCGCCCGAAGGCGGTTGAAATAGTCTTCGACAATAGGTTTGGAGCGGGTCAGGTTTGCCTTGGCCATGTCGAACCCGTCACTCTGAGCAGAGAGGGCGAGTACCCCGACGATCCTGTGACGTGTCCGTCCGCTGATCGGCACCAAAAGGATCTTTTGCGACTGCAGATCAAGAAACTCCCGTATGAATTCAACACTTGGAATCCTGGCTTTACTAGTCTCGCTTTCGTCAGGCTCGCCATTTTGCACCATGATAGTTCTTTGGTACAAAGGCTCAGTGTCCAAATCTTTGTCACCCTCACGAATGGCCACGCCCTTGGCCTTGATCTCCGTCAGGAGCTCATGCAGAGCGGTCTGCACGGTCTCGCACACCTCGAACCTCAACTTTGGAATTGCACCCTTTTGTACATTCTTGGCGGCATTATGGTTCGCGTCATCTGGCGCGTGTGCCACCCAGTGCAGGATCTGTTGCTCGCTCCCAGTAATTTCCATGACCTTTGCGGCTGCGCGCTGCGCTTTTGCGCGGATGTCCTTTTCGTCTTTGAACTGATCCCCAAGCTTGTGGGGGTAGCTTTCTGCCAGTTCCAATATGTCAGATACGCCCTCACCGTTGACCTCCAACAGGCGGAAAAAGCGCATCTCTGTGAAACGCAGGGTGCGCAGGAAGACAAACAGCCTGTTCAGTTCATGCTCAAACCCTCGCCCGGGAACTATGTGCAGCGGAGATGCTACCTGCAGAATGCCACCCTCCGTCGTCGTTTCCGACAGAATATGCCCAGAGTCACTCTCGTCCTCTGGCGAACGGAAGCTCAACTTGTCCATGTCCCCCGGTTTGCCCTCCGGAAAAGAAGCCCGCCATGTCCAGAGCTTGTTGGTGGTGACCGGGCGGCCATTCGGACTGGCGAAGAACCGCGCTGGTAATGGAATCGTCGACAGGTCGAAACTGGTGACCTTGGCAGGGCTACTTTCATCCGAAAGAAGCTTCGCAAAATCCTGCGGCTTGGCATAGGGGGGCATAACGCCAGTGACTTCAAAAAAGGCCTCGACCTCGGACCATCTTTGGCGCGCCTCTGCAAGGTTGGTGCGCAAGTTCAGTTCAATAAACTTGAGAGGGGCCTCTGGCTGATCAATGTTATTGAAATGCCTGGTGAGGGTATCCGGTACCAGTGAGCGGTCAGGCATGTTGTGCTGAATCGCCAGCAAATCTGCCGCACGCAGTTGATCCAGCGACGTGATCTCTTCGGGGGAGACAACTGTAAGATCGAGACCGACCTGTTTGAACTGTCCGGCAAAGAGTTCCCAAAATTCGGTGTTGTGATCGACGACAAGGATCTTCTTCACGCTCAGCCTACCTTCTCCGGCAGAGATATTTCGAAAATAGCACCGCCCCATCGCGGCCCCGGAACATAGGTGAGTTCGCCCCCCATGGACCGCACAAGGCTGCGCGAGATAAACAGACCGAGTCCGACGCCGCCCTCCGTCGACTTAAGCGTTGAACTGCGCGGCTTGAACAATCGCGCCTGATCCAAGATGGAAATACCCGTGCCGTTGTCAGCCACACGAATGCGGATCGGTCTTTCCGTGTCCCACCGCGCCCGATAAGCCGTGACCCCTATCCGCCGCTGCTGCGCCCGTTTCATGAACTCTGCCGAGTTTTCCATGAGATTGATAATCGTGCGTTCCAGCGGGGTCGGGTCAAGGCTCAGCACCGTATTTTCGATGCCGCGGGTATTAAGGTCGATTGGAATACCTAAGGGCACGTAACGGGTTCGGAAATAGCTACGCATCTCGGCGCAGACATCGCTTAGAAGCATATCTAGGTTCAGCACATGCTCCCGTTTGGGGTTGAACTCCAATAGCCGCGACACGGCCATGGTGCGCAATTCCAGGAAATGCTTGTTGGTGATCATTTTGAGTCGACGCTCAGGCGTATAGGCCTCATCTTCGGCTAGAATGAACATCTGGGTCAGTTTGTTGCGCATTTCGTGCATACAGCCCAACGCCAAACGACCAAGCGATGCAGAGGTGGCAATTTCATCCAGCTCTTCGGCATGTTCAATGGTGCTGATTAACAACTCGAAATGCGAACGGCGAGTTTCGAGGTCGTCCAGGAAACCTGAAGGAAAACTCTGGCTCGAAAAGAATACGATGACGCGGTTTGGGCGATCTTCGAAGTTCAGAGGGAAGGCACAATAGTGTGACCGTCTTGGAAAGTCGATGTGCGTTGACTTCAGCTCCTGAAACGGATCATTCTCGGGGAGCACCCCAGATTGTCCGTAACCGTTCGTCAGAGCACGCCCGACCACCGATCGGGCCAGGTTGGTCTCAACTTCCTTGGGTATCCTATCCCCCAGATTGTCACTGCTGGCACGAAGTTCAAAACGGCCGCTTGAAGTCTCGATGAACCACAATCCACCATAGACCCCGTAGCTGCGTTCCGAGATTTCCTGCAGCACCGCATTTGTTTTTTCGATGGTTTCCTTCGTCTTGGCATCAACGGCAAAAAGCTCTTCTGCTTGCCGTTGAGCAAACTCAAACTCGACTTTTTCAGCAGGTTCCGGATGCGCCGCCCATTCCAGCACCTGATTGACCAGAAAGGGTTTCGCCATATAGCCAAAGCCATTCTCAGCGGCAAAATTCTGCCCCCAGTTCAGATCCCCAGTCATAAGCAAAACTTGTGTCAGCGGGTTGTCTTCGCGAAAAGCTTTGATTGCCGCGACGATCACCGCTTCGCTGTCCTCGTTTCCTTCCAACTGCTTGTCTAGAAGGATGAAATCAGGCGCCTCAACCAGCCCGTCAAAGGCCTCGTCCAATAAGGGACGGTCCGCCTGTCCATGGGCCAGCAACACCCGGGCTCCGTACATTTCGAGATTGTCGCGCAGCGCTTCGACGATGATCCGGTCATCATCGATCAGAAGAAAGCACTTGCCCTCGAGGTCGTAGCTGCCCTGATCTGCACTAGCCAGACTGGTTTCGATCTCGCCTTGTTGCGAGGGCTGCAGCTCCCAACTAGGGCGCCGCGTCTTTTGCCAGGTTTTCACATCGACAGGCAGGCGCAAGTTTTCGACGTCGGGCACCTGACCGTAGCCTTCGACAAGGTCATTTTCGACCAAAACGTCACGGATACCCTCACCCGGCTCGACAAAAGGGAGGCTTTCCAGCCTCAACTGGACTTCGACAGTTTCACCGCCAACAGTGGCATCCATGATAGCGATGGCATCCGTAATGAAACTTTGCACCCGCCCCGAGATCAGGAGATTGCCCCGTTTCAGCAGCGGGTTTACCACCCCTTCCTTAAGGAACAATCCATTTGTCCAAGGATTGTCTCTTGGTGAACAGATTAGCGCCTGCCAATTGCCAGCAGAGGACTTGCGGATCAGAAAAACTTCTTTACCCTTTTTTGCCAGCTCAATGTCAGAGACCAGCCCGATACGCACATGGACTTCGTTGGATCCTTCAAGCGGGGTCTTGAGATGAAATTCAAGATCGCCGCTGGGCAGAACGCTTTTGAAATCAGCGGCCTTGTAGCGTTCTTCCGGCGTTTTGAAGACGTGCTCCCGCGCCATCTATATTAAACATGCTTAATCGTCATCCGTGCATGGTCACAGCATCCTTCACAATAGGTCAAGGAAAACCTTTGAAAGGTAGTGGCACCTTCGCTGCAGCAACCACAAACAGCGCCGCTGGGCCAATCAAAGGTATCGCATGACAAAAAGGCTATCCAGGGGAGCTTCCGAGGCGTTAACCGAGTTAGGCTTGGTCTGAGTGTAGTACAGGGCGCTTTCAACAAAAGGGCGTTATCCCAATCAGAGACGCTAAAAGTTTGCGAAAAGGCTTTTTCTGCTTAAAAATAGACTTTACTATCATTTTACCCGCATTATTCACACTTTTTGTCGATGACGATCTTACCTAGGAGACCGTTCACTTCAAGCGCGCGGGCGAAGAGCTTCGTTGCGGCTGGCTTGTTTGGGCGCTCCGAAAGCATGAAATCAAGCGCTTTTCCGTTCAAGAGCAGAGCCTCTATCTCCTTAGTGATCAAAATATATGTATTTTGCTCTCTACTTTTGCTCTCTACTATTGTTGTGTACTCAACTCTTCATTACCTCTGATAAGTACTGCTTATCATGTTTGGTTGATTTTGCGTAGAAATGGCCGCAGGATGGCACCCATGACCCCACCCGTCCCCTATCTGCCCACCCCCTCCCCTGCCCTCTCCACCGAGGATCAGGAGGCGCTGACCGATCTCTATGTGCGCGGCACCTCTGTCAATACGCTGCGCGCCTATGAGCGCGATCTGCTCTATGTGACGGCGTGGAAAGCTGCGCGTTTTGGAACAGCGCTGGACTGGC
>NZ_JALCBM010000003.1:119332-127882 GCF_028066395.1 Ruegeria sp. | reverse complement strand
TGGGTCAAATGCGCCGAGGAGGAATCGCGCCATTTCGAGATGGTCTGCGATTGTCTGGAACAGATGGGCAGTTTCTATGGCGCCCTGCCCGCCCATGCCGGAATGTGGCGCGCCGCCGAGGATACGGCCGAGGACCTGATGGGCCGCCTTGCGGTTGTGCCGATGGTGCTTGAGGCGCGCGGATTGGACGTGACCCCCGGCATGATCGACATTTTCCGCAAAGCCAAGGCGGATCAGGCCGTCGCCGCGCTTGAGGTGATCTATGCCGAAGAGGTGGGCCATGTCGCCTATGGCTCGAAATGGTTCCATTTCCTGTGCGGGCGCGAGAATGCGGACCCCAAGGATGTGTTCCACACTCTGGTCCGCCGCTATTTCCACGGAGCGCTGAAGCCGCCCTTTAATGAGGAAAAGCGCGCCGAGGCCGGGTTGCCGCCCGATTTCTACTGGCCCCTGACCGAGGACTTGCCCGCCCCCGGCACATCCGCCTGACCTTCGGCAAATTCCCGCCGATATCAGGCGGGAAAACTGTGGTTTTGCGGTGCCATTGGTTAACAAACTTGCCCCAAGGCCCCTGCCCCTTTATGCAATCGCCCCAAGGGGCGGCCACACCACTCACGACCAGCCCTGTCAAATGGGGACAATTGAGGTACGACGCGTGCGAACACGTCTGGCAATCAAACTACACTCACTGCTCGAGCGGCACTTTCCGGAACGCCGGGTCTTTCTGAAATCCGACAATGATACGCGGTTCATCCGGCTGAGTTCGGAAACCCAGGTGGCGGCTGTCGCCGGGGTTGCCGTGATGGTCGGCTGGACGGCGGTGGCCACCGCGATCCTGCTGATCGACAGCATCGGGTCGGGCAATTTCCGGGAGCAGGCCAAGCGCGATCAGGCCACATATCAGGAACGTCTGAACATCCTGTCCGCCGAACGCGACGCCCGCGCCGCCGAGGCGCTGGCCGCCCATGATCGGTTCAATGCGGCGCTGGAGCAGATCTCGGCCATGCAGTCGGAACTGCTGGAATCGGAAAACCGCCGACACGAGTTGGAAACCGGGATCGAGGTGATCCAGACCACCCTGCGCGCCACCATGAAGCAGCGTGAAGCGGCCCGTGGCGAACTGGCGGTGATGAAGCAGGTCGCCGATGGCGACACCGCGTATATGGCGGCCTCGGCCAATCCTGAACAGATGGCCTTCATGACTGACGCGCTGGCCCGTACCGCGCTGGAACGTGACATGATCGCCGCCAATGCGCAGGGCGCGCTGGATCAGCGCGACGAGCTGGAGCTGGAAATCCGCCTGATGCAGGAACGCAGCGACGAGATTTTCCGGCAGCTGGAAGAGGCCATGGTGATCTCGGTCGAGCCGCTGGACAAGATGTTCCGCAACGCAGGCATGCCCACCGACCGCATCATCGAAGAGGTCCGACGCGGATATAGCGGCATGGGCGGTCCGCTGACCCCTTTATCCTTCAGCACGCGCGGTGAGGAACTGACCCCCGACCAGATCCGCGCGAACATACTGCTGCAGCAGATGGATCAGCTGAACCTCTACCGTATCGCTGCCGAAAAGGCCCCCTTCGCCAGCCCCGTCCGCGCCGCCGTGCGCTATACCAGTGGCTTCGGCACCCGCCGCGACCCCAAGACCGGCGGTCGGCGCATGCATAACGGCGCTGATTTTGCTGGCGCGCAGGGCACCGATATCTTCGCCACCGCCGACGGCGTGGTCACCCATGCGGGCTGGCAATCGGGCTTTGGGCGGCTGGTCAAGATCAAGCACGCCTTCGGGATCGAAACACTTTACGCGCATAACACCAAGATCCTCGTCAAGGTCGGCCAAAGGGTCTCGCGCGGGGATCATATTGCTGATATGGGTAGCACCGGACGATCAACCGGCACCCATCTGCATTACGAAGTGCGCGTGAACGGTAAACCGGTAAACCCCATGACTTACATCAAGGCTGCGAAAAATGTTTTCTAAGAGCAAGATCAACGAACCCGGCGCCAAAGAAGCTGAGGCAGCAAAACCGGCCGCACCGGCAACCCCGGCCGCACCGGTAGCAGAGACCAAGCCCAGCACGGCCCCCAAGCCCAAGCCGCCCGCATCGGTTCTGTCCTCGGACCTGCACATCACCGGCAACCTCAAGACCTCGGGTGATATCCAGGTCGAAGGCACGGTCGAAGGCGACATCCGCGCCCATCTGCTGACTATTGGCGAAACCGCGACCATCAAGGGTGAGGTCACCGCCGATGACGTGGTCATCAATGGCCGCATCGTGGGCCGCGTGCGCGGGCTGAAGGTGCGCCTGACCTCGACCGCACGGGTCGAAGGCGACATCATCCACAAGACCATCGCCATCGAAAGCGGCGCGCATTTCGAAGGCTCGGTGCAGCGTCAGGACGACCCGCTGAACCCCGGTCGCGGTGGCAAGGCCGCTGCCAACCCGGCGGCGGAAGTCAAACAGTAAAGACAGTTCAGTCTGTTCTGCAAAAGCGCCGCGACCCTGATCGCGGCGTTTTTTTGTTTCTCGGTCGCCGAATAGGCCCTACACCAATTGGGAACAGTGCACGCAGCGGCATGGAGGCCCAATGGAACTGGCAGATATTGTCGACCTCACCACATACCCGATTGAGGACCCGGAATTTCGCGCGACCCTCAGACAAAGCTATCGGCGCGATGGTGTGCTGGAGATGCCGGGTTTCGTTAAAGAGAACGCGATATCCTCTATTCGGATCGATGGTCTTGCAAACAAAGACAAGGTGTATGCGAAGGCCGAGAGGCATACGGTCTACCTTAGCCCTCAGGACCCGGCCTATGGCCCTGAACACCCGCGCAACCGGCTGGTGACCTCGTCAAAGGGCTGCCTGACGGATGATCAGATCGCTGAGACCTCTGCCCTTCGAACGCTGTATAAGTCCGACATATTCCGCGCCTTTCTGTGTGACGTGCTGGAAGAAGATGCGCTGTATGAATACGCCGATCCGTTGTCGTCCATTAACCTGCACTTTGCCGAACAGGGGCAAGAGCTGGGCTGGCATTTCGATAACTCTGCCTTCGCGATCACGCTGATGATTCAGCCGCCTGAACAGGGCGGTTCCTTTGAATATGTCCGTGATGTGCGCGATGCGGATGCCGGTGAAATGAGCTTTGACGCCGTTGGCGATATCCTTGAAGGCCGTACCCCGATCAATCAGCTCGACGCTAAGGCTGGAACGCTGGTGTTCTTCCGTGGCCGGAACTCGATCCACCGGGTGGCCCCGAACGAGGGTCAGCAAACCCGTATCCTTGCCGTGCTGGCCTATAACACGGAACCCGGCATCTCTTTGTCGGAAAGCGCGCGCCGGACATTTTATGGACGCACGGGATAGTTCCCACGCGCTGCAAAAGAGCCTGAAAAATTCCCCGCAGAGGCCAGTTTCACAAAACGCACTTTTTGAATTAGACTGAAAGCCATTGTTTTTCGGAGGACTTTTCATGTCATCAAAACTCATGGCTGAATTCTTTGGCACCTTCTGGCTGGTGCTGGGCGGGTGCGGCAGCGCGGTGCTGGCCGCAGGCGTCGCCGATGTGGGCATCGGTTGGCTGGGTGTTTCCTTTGCCTTTGGCCTGACGGTTTTGACCATGGCCTATACGGTTGGTCACATCTCGGGCGGGCATTTCAACCCGGCGGTCAGCCTAGGGCTGATGATTGGCGGACGCTTCCCGGCCCGCGATCTGCTGCCTTATTGGGCCGCGCAAGTGGTTGGCGCGATTGCGGCGGCGCTGGTGCTGTACCTGATCGTCAGCGGCGCGCCCGGGTTTGAAGGCGTCGGCGGTTTCGCCTCGAACGGATACGGAGATGCCTCACCCCAGGGCTATTCGCTGATGTCGGCATTGGTGATCGAGATTGTGCTGACCGCGTTCTTCATCCTGATCATTCTGGGTGCAACCTCTGACGGGGCACCTGCCGGGTTCGCCCCGATTGCCATCGGTCTGGCGCTGACGCTGATCCACCTGATCTCGATCCCGGTCACGAATACATCCGTGAACCCGGCGCGATCAACCGGCGTGGCCCTGTTTGCCGATGGCCCGGCGCTGGCGCAGCTGTGGCTGTTCTGGGTGGCACCGCTGATCGGCGGCGCGGTCGGGGCGATCATCTGGAAGGTGATGTCGCCCGAGGACTGAGCCCATCGGGATCAAGACCCAAAGAAAAAGCCCGGCGCTGATCCCGCGCCGGGCTTTTGTTCATTCGGTCACCGAGACCTTTTTCATCGCATCCGGCTGACCGATGACCGCGCCATTGGGGCCATCGCCCCGCTTGATCGCGTCCACCACGTCCATCCCGTCTGTCACCTGCCCGACAACCGTATATTCACCGTTCAGGAACGGGCCCGGTTCGAACATGATGAAGAATTGCGAATTGGCGCTGTTGGGGTCCTGTGCCCGCGCCATGCCGACAACGCCCCGGTCAAAGTTGAAATCCGAGAACTCGGCCGGCAGATCAGGACGGTCCGAACCACCGGTGCCCGCGCGGCGCATGTCCCCACCCAGACGACCAAATTGCACGTCGCCGGTCTGGGCCATGAAGCCCTCGATCACCCGGTGAAAGACAACCCCGTCATACTGACCCGCCGCGGCAAGTGCGGTGATCTGTTCCACATGTTTGGGGGCAAGATCCTCGAACAGGTCGACGGAGACGGTGCCATTGGCGCCCTCTCCTTCGATTTCGATCTGCAAACCAGTGGCAAGCGCCGGGCTGGCCAGCAGGGCAAAGGCGGCGGCCAGCTTATGCATCGGCGGCCACCTTGACGCTGATCATGCGGTCGGGGCTTGCAGGCGGCTCGCCGCGCACGATGGCATCCACATGCTCCATCCCGTCGATGACGCGGCCATAGACGGTGTACTGGCCGTTCAGGAAATGGTTGTCCTTGAAGTTGATGAAGAACTGCGAATTGGCCGAATCCGGGTTCTGCGACCGCGCCGCGCCCAGGGTGCCGCGATCATGGGGCAGCTTCGAGAACTCGGCCGGGACGTTCGGCAGCGAAGACCCACCGGTGCCCGCCATGCGCAGGTTGAACCCGTCTTCCATGTCGCCATGCTGCACGTCGCCGGTCTGCGCCATGAAGCCGTCGATCACACGGTGGAAGGCGACGTTGTCATATTCACCGCCGCGCGCCAGTTCCTTCATCCGCGCGCTGTGCTGCGGGGCCACGTCGGGCAGCAGTTCGATGACGACATTGCCGTCTTTCAGCTCGATGATGATGGTGTTTTCGGGGTCTTTGATCTCGGCCATGAGGCCCTCCTGTCGTTTATCTTGCGCAAATACCTATGCCGCACGCGCGTGAATGCCAAGTGACGCATTGACCTGAGGGCAAAATGCAGGAAAAGAACCGCTCAAATCAGTTTCAAAACTCTGAGGATTGCGCGATGGGCTGGAAAACGCTGGACGATATGGACCTGAACGGCAAACGCGTGCTGGTGCGCGTCGATATCAATGTGCCGGTCGTGGACGGGGTGGTCACCGACGCCACCCGGATTCAGCGCATCGTGCCCACGGTGCGCGATATCCTGACCGCGGGCGGCAAACCCATCCTGCTGGCCCATTTCGGACGCCCGGGCGGTGAGCGGCGAGAGAACCTGTCGCTGAAGCAACTGATCCCGACACTTGAGGCGGCGTTCGAGGCCGAGGTCCTGTTTGCCGCCGATTGCGTCGGCACCGAGGCCGAACTGGCCGCCGAGCAGTTGCAACCGGGTCAGGTGCTGCTGCTGGAAAACACCCGTTTTCACGCCGCCGAAACCAAGAACGACACCGATCTGGCCGCAGGAATGGCCAAGCTGGGCGATGTCTACTGCAACGATGCATTTTCCGCCGCCCATCGCGCCCACAGCTCGACCGAGGCCATCGCGCGCCTGCTGCCCGCCTGCGCGGGACGCCTGATGCAGGCCGAGCTTGAGGCGCTGGAAGGTGCCCTTGGCGCGCCCAAACGTCCTGTGACGGCTGTTGTCGGTGGCGCGAAAGTGTCGACCAAGCTGGAACTGCTGGGCAACCTGATCGACAAGGTGGATTATCTTGTTATCGGCGGCGGCATGGCGAACACCTTCCTTGTCGCCAAGGGCCTGAATGTGGGCAAGTCGCTGGCCGAACGGATCATGAAGGACACCGCAGCGGAAATCCTGGCCAAGGCCGAAACCTCGGGCTGCACGATTGTTTTGCCGCGTGACATCGTTGTGGCCGAGAAGTTTGAATCACACGCCCCGTCTCAGGTTCTGCCCGCCGACCAATGCCCCGAAGACGGCATGATCCTGGATGCCGGTCCCCACAGCGTCGCGGCCATCGCCGACATCATCGCCGAAAGCCAGACGCTGATCTGGAACGGACCGCTGGGCGCGTTCGAGATCGAGCCCTTTGACGCAGCCACCAATGTGGCCGCGCTGAAGGCGGCGGCCCTGACCCGCTCTGGTCAGTTGATTTCGGTTGCCGGTGGCGGCGACACGGTTGCCGCGCTGAACGCCTCGGGCGCGGCCAAGGATTTCTCCTACATCTCGACCGCTGGCGGGGCGTTTCTGGAGTGGATGGAGGGTAAGACCCTGCCTGGCGTGGCCGCGCTGGAGCAATAATCACCGGATCCATTCCATGGCCGGGGATCGGCATTCAGGGTAAAATCCCTTTCGAACAGGAGATGTGCCATGAAAATCATTCCGATCCTCGCGCTTGCCCTGATCCCCGCCTCGTCTTTCGCGCAGTCGCATTGTGGCGGGCAGACGCAGCTCGCCATCAATTTCTGCGCCAAAGAGAAATGGGCAATAGCAGACAGTGAGTTGAACCGGCTTTGGAAGGATATCAAACCGGCAGCAGATGCACGCGGTGAGGGGCAAGCGCTGCTGGATGAGCAGCGCGCCTGGCTGAGAAATCGCGATGCCACCTGCGACCCGGAACTGACGGCGGGCGGCAGTGCCGACGCCATGTTCTATTGGGCCTGCATGGAAGAGCAGACACTTGAACGCAACCGGGACCTGACCGACTGGCGCTAAAAACCGGGTCAATTCTTCTGGGCGCGGGCTTTTCCTCGCGATCTCAAAATTTTGCGAATCAAGGGATTCACAAGCCGAATCGCCTGTGACATAGTGCAGGCAGATGCCCGCAAAGGGCACGTTTTTGAGGCAGACTTCATACGGCGGTAAACAGAGTGTCCCGTTCCCATCGGCCCGGTTTGGGCGCAGTCGTTTTCTTCTCGGTGGCTTTCATGCTGGGTGTGTATTTCACCTTCGCCGCCGTGCAGGGCGATTATGGCCTGTTCCGACGGGTCGAGATTGCAGCGGAACGGGACACCCTGTCACGCGATCTGGCGGTTCTGAACGCCGATATCACCCGGATGGAGAACCTGACCCGCCGCCTGTCCGACACCTATCTGGACCTCGACCTGCTGGATCAGCAGGCCCGATCAGTACTGGGCATGATCCGCTCGGACGAAATCGTCATCCGCTGATCGGGTTCCGAGATTTTTCGTCGAAAAATCTTGCACCGCGCTTTGATGCGCAGCACTTCATATGCCGAAATTCGCGCGCTCCGACGCTGCGTCATATTTCCCCTCGCCAGATGAATGGAAATGCTTTATGAGATAGTTTAACGCTAAACTATCTGTCCGAGAGGGGGAGATCGCCACAATGGCTGCGCGAAAAACCACAAAGAAACCAAACGTTTCTGCAGAAGAGATGACCACATATTACCGGGAAATGCTGCTGATCCGCCGATTCGAGGAAAAGGCCGGGCAGTTATACGGAATGGGTCTGATCGGCGGTTTCTGCCACCTTTACATCGGCCAGGAAGCCGTTGTTGTCGGTCTTGAGGCCGCCGCCGAAGAGGGCGACAAGCGCATCACCTCCTACCGTGATCACGGTCATATGCTGGCCTGCGGCATGGATCCGGGCGGCGTGATGGCCGAACTGACCGGGCGCATTGGCGGTCTGTCCAAGGGCAAGGGCGGCTCGATGCACATGTTCTCGAAGGAAAAGCACTTCTATGGCGGTCATGGCATCGTCGGTGCACAGGTGCCGCTGGGCGCCGGTCTCGCCTTCGCAGACAAGTACAAGGACAATGGCCGCGTGACCTTCACCTATTTCGGGGATGGCGCCGCAAACCAGGGCCAGGTCTATGAGACGTTCAACATGGCCGCCCTTTGGAACCTGCCCGTCGTTTTCGTGATCGAGAACAACCAATACGCCATGGGCACCGCGCAGACCCGATCCACCTCGACCAAGGACATCTATCACCGAGGCGAGGCGTTCGGCATCCCCGGCGAAATCGTCAACGGCATGGATGTGCTGGCCGTCAAGGAAGCCGGTCAAAAGGCCGTCGCCCACTGCCGCGCGGGCAAAGGGCCCTACATCCTTGAGGTCAAAACCTATCGCTATCGCGGCCATTCGATGTCCGACCCGGCCAAATACCGCACCCGGGAAGAGGTCCAGAGAGTCCGCGAACAAAGCGACCCGATCGAACACGTGCGCGAGTTGCTGCTATCCGGCAAACACGCGACCGAGGATGATCTGAAAGCGATCGACAAAGAGATCAA
>NZ_JALCBM010000003.1:0-119232 GCF_028066395.1 Ruegeria sp. | reverse complement strand
TATCCGGCAAACACGCGACCGAGGATGATCTGAAAGCGATCGACAAAGAGATCAAAGAGATCGTCAATCAGGCCGCCGAATTCTCGAAAGAAAGCCCCGAGCCTTCGGTTGAAGAGCTCTGGACAGATATCTACGCCTGAGAGGACGAATAAGACATGGCAACCGAAATTCTCATGCCCGCCCTTTCGCCCACGATGGAAGAGGGCACATTGGCCAAATGGCTGGTCAAGGAAGGCGACACCGTATCGTCCGGCGACATCATGGCCGAGATCGAAACCGACAAGGCAACGATGGAGTTCGAGGCCGTCGATGAAGGCATCATCGGCAAGATCCTGATCGCCGAGGGCACCGAAGGGGTCAAGGTCAACACCCCCATCGCGGTGCTTGTGGAAGAAGGCGAAGACGCCTCGGCCCTGCCCGCGGCTGCCCCCGCAGCCGCAGCGGTGTCCGATGCCGCCCCTGCGGCGGTTGAGGCCGCCGCTCCTGCCGCAACAGCCCCAGCCGCTCCGGTCGTTGATCTGTCCCCCGACTGGCCCGCAGATGCCGAGATGAAATCGGAAACCGTGCGCGAAGCCCTGCGGGACGCGATGGCCGAGGAAATGCGCAGCGACGAAGATGTCTACCTGATGGGCGAGGAAGTTGCCGAATATCAGGGGGCCTACAAGATCTCGCAAGGCCTCTTGGACGAATTCGGCAGCAAGCGCGTGATCGACACCCCGATCACTGAACATGGCTTTGCCGGTATCGCGGTCGGATCGGCCTTTGGCGGTCTGAAACCGATTGTCGAGTTCATGACCTTCAACTTCGCTATGCAGGCGATTGACCAGATCATCAACTCTGCCGCCAAGACGCTCTATATGTCCGGTGGTCAGATGGGCTGCCCCATCGTGTTCCGGGGTCCCAACGGTGCCGCCGCCCGCGTGGCCGCGCAGCACTCGCAGGACTACGCCGCATGGTACATGCAGATCCCCGGCCTGAAGGTTGTCATGCCCTATTCGGCCGCCGATGCCAAAGGTCTGCTGAAATCGGCGATCCGCGACCCCAACCCGGTTGTGTTTCTGGAAAACGAAATCCTCTACGGTCGGTCCTTTGACATGCCGCAGGTGGATGACCTGACCATCCCGCTGGGCAAGGCCCGCATCTGGCGCGAAGGCTCGGATGTCACCATCGTCAGCTTCGGCATCGGCATGCAATACGCGCTGGAAGCCGCCGACAAGCTGGCCGAAGACGGCATCAGCGCCGAGGTGATCGACCTGCGCACCATCCGCCCGATGGACACCGGCGCGATCATCAACTCTGTGATGAAAACCAACCGTCTGGTGACCGTGGAAGAAGGCTGGCCGCAAGGCTCGGTCGGCAGCTACATCAGCTCGGTCGTGATGCAGGAGGCGTTCGATTATCTCGACGCTCCGGTCATCAACTGCACCGGCAAGGACGTCCCGATGCCCTATGCCGCGAACCTCGAAAAGCTGGCGCTGATCACCACTGATGAGGTGATCGCCGCCGTCAAACAAGTGACCTACCGGTAAGGAGCGACACAGATGCCCACCGAAATTCTGATGCCCGCCCTGTCGCCGACCATGGAGGAAGGCACGCTTGCCAAATGGCTGGTCAAGGAGGGCGACACCGTCTCCTCCGGCGATCTGCTGGCCGAGATTGAAACCGACAAAGCCACGATGGAGTTCGAGGCTGTCGACGAAGGCACCATCGGCAAGATCCTGATCGCTGAGGGCTCTGAGGGGGTCAAGGTCAACACCGCCATCGCGGTTCTGCTGGAAGATGGCGAAAGCGCCGATGATATCGCGGCCACGCCTGCCAAGGCTCCTGAAGCGGCACCAGCCGCCGCGGGCAACGAGGCTGCCGCGCCAGCGGTATCCGAGGCGCCCGCCCCTGCCCCTGCGGCCCCTGTCAAAGCCGATGGCGGTCGTATCTTTGCCTCGCCTCTGGCCCGCCGGATCGCCGCGCAGAAAGGTCTGGATCTGGCACAGATCACCGGCTCCGGCCCGCATGGCCGTATCGTCAAGGCCGATGTGGAAGGTGCAACCGCAACCGCCCCGGCGGCAGCGCCTGCGCCCGCCGCAGCGGCCCCTGCCCCGGTCCCAGCCCCGTCTGGCCCGTCGGCGGATATGGTCGCCCGCATGTATGAAGGTCGTGAATACGAGGAAATCGCGCTGGACGGTATGCGCAAGACCATTGCCGCGCGGCTGTCAGAGGCCAAACAGACCATCCCGCATTTCTACCTGCGCCGCGACATCAAACTGGACGCGCTGCTCAAGTTCCGCAGCCAGTTGAACAAGCAGCTGGAAGCGCGCGGCGTCAAGCTGAGCGTCAACGATTTCATCATCAAGGCCGTCGCCAATGCGCTGCAACAGGTCCCCGAATGCAATGCCGTCTGGGCAGGCGACCGGGTTCTGCAATTGAAACCCTCGGATGTGGCCGTAGCCGTCGCCATCGAAGGCGGGTTGTTCACCCCGGTTCTGCAGGATGCCGACACCAAATCGCTGTCGGCGCTGTCGACCGAGATGAAGGACCTCGCCGGTCGCGCGCGCGAGCGCAAGCTGGCCCCACATGAATATCAGGGCGGCACCTTCGCGGTTTCGAATCTGGGTATGTTCGGCATCGACAATTTCGACGCCATCGTGAACCCGCCCCATGCCGGTATTCTGGCGGTCGGCACCGGCCTGAAAAAACCGGTCGTCGGCGCGGACGGAGAGTTGACGGTCGCCACCGTGATGTCGGTGACCATGTCGGTCGATCACCGGGTCATTGACGGCGCGCTTGGGGCACAACTGCTGCAAGCCATCGTCGACAATCTGGAAAACCCGATGGTCATGCTGGCCTGACCCGTTCCGGGGGCGCATCTCGTGCCCCCGCTTACCGCCGGGATGTGAGCGGTCGTGAACCCGCCTGCCCTTGCTCTGCACCCCGTGACGGACCACCTTTGAAACACATGGATTTCAATGTGTCAGAGGTGCCCAATGCGTTTCGCCAACTCGGTCAAAACCCTGCTTTTGCTCAGCGCCCTGGCGCTGGTACAACCGTCCGAGACGTTTGCAAAGCCCAACAGCTATCCCGGAGAAAGCTCGACCTATAAACCACCAAACCCCGAGCTTGAGGCCAAACGCGAGGCTGAGCGTCTGAAACGCAAGGAATTGCGCAAGCAAAAACGAGAGGAGCGTCGGCTCAGGCGGCAGAACAAGAAAAACCGCCTGAACTGATCCGGGTTACTGGTCCTTGCCCAGCATGTGATCCATCGAGATCGAGGGCTGATCGCATCCGGCCTCACCCACGATCTTGGCGGGGATACCGGCCACGGTCTTGCAGGGGGGCACCTCTTGCAGGACCACGGACCCGGCGGCGATGCGGCTGCAATGTCCGACCTCGATATTGCCCAGAACCTTGGCCCCGGCCCCGATCAGAACACCGTTGCCGATCTTGGGGTGGCGGTCTTCCTCTTCCTTGCCGGTCCCGCCCAGCGTCACCGAATGCAGCATCGACACATTGTCGCCCACCACGGCGGTTTCGCCGATCACGATGGAATGGGCATGGTCGATCATGATCCCCTTGCCGATCTTGGCGGCGGGATGCACGTCGATCCCGAAAATCTCGGACGAGCGCATCTGGAAGAAATAGGCCAGATCATGCCGCCCCTTGCGCCACAGCCAATGGGCGACGCGATAGGCCTGCATCGCCTGATAGCCCTTGAAATACAGGATCGGCTGCAACAACCGGTGGCAGGCCGGATCGCGTTCGTAGACGGCCATCAGATCGGCGCGCGCAGCCTCAACCAGGCTGGCATCGTCGGCATAGGCTTCGTCCACAATCTCGCGCAGGACCATCATCGACATCTCGTTCGAGCACAGCTTGGCCGCAACCCGATAGGACAGCGCGCGCTCAAGGCTGCGGTGGTGCAGGATACAGGCATGCACCAGCCCGCCCATCAGGGGCTCTTGCTCGACGGCGGCGTGGGCCTCGGTCGTGATGCGATTCCAGACCGGGTCGACGGGCGTCACATGGCTGCGCTTTTCAAACATGGCTTTTGATCCTTTTCTGCGCCTAGAATAGCCATCTAGTGCCTGAAAGGCCAAACGCAATTCCTTGATGGGCCCTGCAACAAAAAATGAACGAGACGGATTTACAGCATTTTACCCGGCGCATTCATGATCGTCTGGCTGAATTGGCGGCGCAATCAGCCTCGGGTCAGGCGGCGCAATCGGTGGTCGAGCTTGACCAGCAGGCCATTGGGCGGCTCAGCCGGATGGATGCGCTGCAAAATCAGGCCATGGCCAAGGCGCAGCAGGTCCGGCGCGACCAAGAGGTCCGGCGTTTGCAGGCCGCCCTTGCCCGCATGGAAGAAGGCGAATTCGGCTATTGCGAGGATTGTGGCGACCCGATCCCGCGGGGACGGTTGGATCTGGATCTTGCAGCCTCGAAATGTGTCAGCTGCGCGTCCGGTTAGTCTGAAACCGGATCAGGTGGCGCAGAACCGTCTCGAAACATTGACAATATCGGGTGTCATCGAAATTGGGTTCATCCGCCAGTGGACGCCCGCGCGCCGCCGCCATCAATGAGCCATTGCCATAGAGCGGATGCACACGCCCGGTCTGCCTTGTGTGATGGTCGGCCAGTTCGGCCTCGGCGATCATACGGGCACAGAGCCGGTCACGGTCCGCACGCGGCGCGGCCAGAAGGGCGCGCGCCGCAGCGCTGATATCTCCGTGCAGGACAGGGCGCATGACCGGCCTTAACCGACCACCAGCCCGGCAAAGGGCCCGGGTCCATAGGTCGCCGAAACCTGCGCTACGGTGATCTCATAGGCGCCGGTCACCCCGTCAGCCGCCTGCATCGCGGCCGTATAGTGCCAATTGGCCGAGGTCGCGACCTCTTCGCGCAGAACCGTGCCGCCGGAGAGCACCCGAAGCAGGTAGGATTCGCTCTCTTCCCCCAACGGCACCTCGATCCCGTCCCAGTCATCGCCATCGATCCGCGTGCGCCGTATCCAGGTGAACGCGTCCCCTGTCGATGATCGGGTCACCTTCAGATGCGCCGGGGCGTAGGGCCGCAATCCGTTGCCCTCGAACGCTTCGACCAGATGCACATAAGACGGATCGTCATACCCGCGCGAGGCCGGGCCGATCCGGTAATGCTTGGCCACGCGCCGTTCATTGCGCAGCAGGCTGGTCTGGTAGACGCGGCTGTCCAGCAGCACAAAGGTTGATCCTTCGGGCCAGGCGCCCGGGATCAACGCATCGGTTCCAAGCTGACCGCGCAACCGGTTGGACAGCGTGTAGACACCGGGCTGTTCCAGCGTTGCATCAGCGAATTGAAACAGCTCCCAATTGCCCGGCGTCCCGTCACCGATTGCGGCCAGATTGGCCCCATTCAGCAAGGCCGAGCGCGGTTGCGATTGCAACGCCCCGTCGATCAGATTCACGCGCAGCGGTGCGCCTTCATCCCAGATACCAGCGCTGGCGCGATGCAGCGGGGATTCCGTGAACCCGATCACCGCCTGCCCGGCAATCACATCGCTAAGGGCATAGCCTTCGTCCTGTGCCGCCGAAAACACCGCGACGCTGCCGGGCCAGGGGTCGGCTGAGACCGCCAGATAAGGCGCATGCGGCACCTCGGACCCGGTGATCAGGGGCAAGTCCATAAACATCGGCAGCACGGGAACCGGCGCAATAAAGGGTTTGGTGGTCACCGCATCCTCTTGCACGTCGGCGGGGATATAGACCCCGGGCTCGACCCGCACGGCCTCGGCCAGCTGCATCTCGGCCTGTTCCAGACGGTCGATGCGGTACAGCCCATCCCCACCGTCGCCAGTGAAACGCACCACGTCCCCTGCCCCCACATGCAGCAACGAGGGCGGCAACGCAAAACGCGCCGTCTCGCGCGAGATGCGGGATTCGCTGAGCCAGCGCTCCACAGTCTGCCGACCCTCGCTCCGGGTCATCGACAGGGGCATTTCATTGACGGCCACCGCGTGGGTCCGGTCATCGGGCAGCACCGCCTCTTCCGAGACCACATCGTGATCGGCATCCGACTGCACAAAGCGCAGGCGCACACGTCCGGTCATCTCGGCCTCGGCCTCGCGCCGGTATTCGACGGTGCCCTCGATATCCGCGCTGACGGCGGTGGTGTCCATCTCCAGATCGACCGCACCGCGCCCGTCGCGCATGCGGAACACCAGCAGCCCGTCACGTTCAATCGCATCAAACCCATAGCGCAGCATCAGCGGTTGCAGGGCCTGACGCGCGCTCATGACATCCTCCATCGCATAGCCGCGCACCACCCCGTGCAGGCCCGAGACGTCGATATCGGTGACCCCGGCGCCATGGCAAATCTCGGTCACAACCGAGGCCAGCGTGCGCGACCCCGACCGGCCATTCAGCCAATGCCCGCCTGCGTAGTTCTCGCCATCCGTCCATTGCGAACGCAGATTGGGAAAGGTCGGGAACGGGCGTGCGTCCCAGGCCCAGACATAGGCGTTCGACAGGTCCACCATCGGGCCGTCATAGACATCCGACACTGGATTGATCTGCGGATCACCCCAATAGCCCAGCAGTGCCTTCAGGTATTGCACCTGAATAAAGTCGTCCCGCATGCCGTTGGAATGTTTCGGCAATCCCGATTCCGAGGATTTCGGGTCCAGAAACTTGTTGGGCTGGTTCGTCCCCTTGTCGATCGCCGCACAGCCAAGTTCCGTGAACCAGATCGGCTTCGACCCCGGTCTCCACGCTGTGGGCAGGAATTGCCTGACCCCGCCGATCCGTTCGTGATGGGGATTGGCCCACCAGTTGCGAATATCCTTATAGCGCCAGATCCAGGGCTCATCATGGTCGCCGTCCTCAATCGGCACCCTGATCTGGGCTTCCGCCTCTTCAGGTGAGGCATAGAACCAGTCATAGCCCTCACCCCCTTCGATATTGCCGCGCAGATAGTCCAGATCGTAGATCGAGACCTTGCCGCCTTCGGCATCCAGATGGCTGTCGCCATCGCGCCAGTCGGACAGCGGCATGTAATTGTCGATCCCCACAAAATCGATTTCGTCATCCGCCCAAAGTGGATCGAGGTGGAAGTAGCGGTCCCCGCTGCCATCCGCAGGCTGATAGCCGAAATATTCAGTCCAATCAGCCGCATAGCCGATCTTGGTGTTTGCCCCCAAAATCTGCCGCACCTCACCCGCCAGCGCTTTCAACTGCGACACTGCCGGGAACCCGGCAGCGCCCCTGATCTGGGTCAGCCCGCGCATTTCCGACGCAATACAGAATGAGGCCACGCCACCTGCAGCCTTGCACAGGGCCGCATAGTGCAGGATGAACCGGCGCAGGCCCCATTCCTGCGGGCCGGAATAGCTGACCGCGCCATTGACCACGGCAAAATCGCTGGCCTTGGCGGTGCCGAAGAAATCTGCAACCTGTGCCTCAGCCGCAGCCGATTGATCCGGCGAACCCGGCTGACCGGGGGCGATATCGAGCGTGATCCGCCCGCGCCAGGGCAGATGCGGTTGATCCGGCGCACCGGACCACGGGTCGGGCAGACCATTGCCCTGCAACTGATCCATCAGGATGAACGGATAGAACATCACCCGTTTGCCGCTGTTCTTCAGATGACGGATCGCCTGAATGACCGAGGCATCCGCCGGCGTGCCCCCATAGATCGGGCGGTTGTCCACCCGCTGGACCGCTTGCGCCGCCGCCCGCGACAGACCAGCGACCGTCCAGGGCATGTTCTTGCCATCCTCACCCTTGCGTTCGACTTTGGGCCTGATCTGACAGTGACCACAACGCAGATCATTGCCGAACCAGGACACGACCAGCGACGCGGCCTCACACCCCGGCAATTCCCGGCCCAGCGCCCGGGTCGAGGCCACAAGGTCCGGTCGGCCCGAGGGGGAAAACACATTCGCCGCCCAGCTGCGACCCACCCCTCTGGTATAGTTCACCTGCCTGCTGGCCAGCGCATATTCGCCGGTGCCGGGCATCATCGCCACGCCTTTGACGATACGGGCCAGCGCGCTGTCATAATCCGGCAAGCCCTGCTGTTCCTGACGCACGACCTCGAACGAGAACTGCGGCACCCGGTTGCCATAGCTTTCCAGCGGCAGATCCTCGATCACCACATAGGCCGTTCCGCGATAGGCCGGGACCGTGCCGACACCCTCAATCGCCTCGATCAACGGGTCCGGCAACTGATCCGCCGTGCCATGGTAAATCCGCATGTTCAGCCCGGTCAGCGCGATCTCTTCCCCATCGGCCCAGACACGCGACACATCGGCGATCTCTCCAGCCCCGACTGCGATGGCCAGCGAAATCGAATAGCTGTAGCTGTGCGTGGTCGTTGTCACCTCGGTCGATGGGGTCGACCCTTTGCCGCCGCCCGTAGACTGGGTCGAGGTAGAGGTGCTGCGCGTTTCCAGAAAGTCCGAAGCCCAGATCACCTGCCCGCCAACACGCATCCGCCCGAATATGGTTGTCACCGGCGACCCCTCGCCGGTTTCGGTCAGGCGGAACCGGTCCAGACGGCCGGTCTCGACCACCTCGCTGCCGCTGCCCAGAACGGATTGGCTCATCAACCGTTGGTCGATGATATTGCCCAAGGTCGCCCCGATGGCGCGCCCGATAATGGCGGTGGACAGCCCGGCAACGGTGCCGCCGATGGCCCCGCCAAGGGCCGCGCCTGCGGCTGAAAGAAGGATAGTAGCCATCAGAGGTCCTCCAGCGGGAATTCGAAACAGGCAACGATGCGGCGGCGCCACGGCTCGCTCAGGGCGTTTTCAACGACCCCATGCCCGGAATACGCATGAATAAAGCGCGGCAATGTGTTGATTTCGCTTATAATACCCAGATGTTTGGCCACACCGGCATCGCGCATTCTGAACAGCAGGACATCACCCGTGTTCAGGTCTTCCGTCGGTTTTTCGACCAGATGACGGCGCGCGGCGGCCCACATCCGCTCGTCCCCCTGCGGTTCGGACCAATCCATGCTGTAGGCGGGCACGGCTTCGGGTTCGTGCCCGACAAGCGCGCGCCAGACGCCGCGCAGCAACCCCAGACAATCCGCCCCCGCACCCCGGGCCGAGGCTTGGTGTATATACGGCGTGCCCAGCCAGCGACGGGTTTCATCGACAATATCCTGCCTGCTGATGCTCATCTTGTGCTGCCTCCGTTATTGGGGTTGTCTTTCTTGGGAACAGCCATCACCCAATCCTCACCCGGAAGATCAGGAAATCCCTGGAAGTTGAGGAAATTGTTGAATTTCAGGCGGCACGTACTGGCCCGCTTGTCACACCCGGCAGTCAGGCGCACGCGGTCCCCGGCAGCCAACCCGGCCCCAATCGCAGACCACAGCGTCAGCGCGCGACCCTGATCGCCCCGAGCATCCCGCTTGATCGTCCCCCACAGGCCCAAGGCCGCGCCGGTCAGCACATCCAGCCGCCCGCCATCGAACCACGCATCGGCAAAGGTTTCTCCGCCGGTCAGTTGAACCGCACCGCTTTCCGACACGCCAGCCACCTCGTCTTCAACCCAATAGCCCGATGCGGTTGTGTCGAAGCGGCAGGATTTGTCGCCCAGAACGGCCGTGCAGGGCTTTTGATAGATTCGCCCCAAGGGCCGGTTCAACAGATCGGTCAGCCCGCGCAATTCGGCGTGAAACGCCCCACCCGCGCGGCGCAATTCCCCGATCGAGCCGCGAAACTGCAACATCCGCTGTTCGGGATCGGCCCAGTTGACCAGCCAGGCCCGCACCTCGGCCCCATCGAACCGACCTGCCTCGATATCTTCCTCACGCACGGCGGCATCGGACAACGCGCCCATGGCCTCGGAGTTGTCGATGGAAAGCCCGGTCGCCTGTTCGATGGCCGCCGCCGTCAGGCCGGTGCTGGCCTTGAAGGTCACGCCGTCAAAGGTCAGTTCCATATCGTGATCGGTAAACCCATAGACCTGCCCGTCCCTACGCGTGATCGCCCAGCAGCGGCAGGTCGTGGTCAGCCCGCTTTGCAGATGCGCCTGCAGCGCCTGTTTGTCACCACCCATCAGACCCGCACCTCAACCACCGGCACATTGGGCACATCGCCCGCCTGAAAGCTGGCAACGCTGGTCTGGATCTTGTCGGTGTCGAACCGCACCGGCACGTCGAACTCATACCCTGCGGTGATCTCGACCTGCTCGGCAGGCGGGATCGCAAAGGTCACCCGGCCCGAGTTCAGGTCGACCTCGAAATCAACCCCCTCACGCATGTCGTCCTGATCCAGGCCAAGCTTGACCGTTCCCAGAACCGGCTTGACGATGGGCCGCACATAGCTGAACCCGCCCGAGGCATAGGTCTTGATCAACTGAAACTCGACCTGCGCGCCGTCGCCCCGCGCGATCACCTGATCGCCCTTGTCCACATCCACCGAGGCCGCACCGGATTTGTAATCCGACCAATCCTTCCAGCGGAACCCGAACATCTGTCCCTGCCGCGCCTCAAAGAATGAAATCAGCGTCTCGATATCGTCCAGCGAGCGCATCCCCAGCCCGGCATCGTATCGCCTGCGGGAATGCGCCCAGGGCGTGTTGCGTTCCTCGAACCCGTTGGTTAGCGTCACGATATCCGTGCGCCGTTCCGGGCCACCGACCGAGCCGAAACTCAGGCTGGCGGGAAATCTCACCTCGTGAAAGTTCATGACCTGCTCCCTGATTTACCTGTTGCGATTGCCACGGCTCAGCGCGCGGCTCATTTGCGCCGCGATCTGACCTTGTGAGCGGTTGAAGCCCTGCACATCGGGCGTCGTGATGTTCATCACCACGTTGACAGCACCCCCGCCGCCCGAGGTCCGCACCCCCAGCTTGCCGTCGGGACCGCGCGCCAGCGGCATGATCGCTTCGGGCCCCGCCTCGCCCATCAACCCGGTGCCGCCGCGCATCGGGAAGGTGGTCGGGCCACTGACCACACCGCCATTGGCAAAGGGCATCACCCGCCCCTGGCTGAAACTGCCGCCATTGGCGAAGGGCAAAATCCCCTGCACCAGCCCTCCGACCGTGTTCGAAAGCAAACCGCCGAAGTGATCCGTCACCGGCTTGATCGCCGCCGCATAGGCCGTCTGGATCAGTGAATTCTTCAGAATATCCAACGCACCCGACAGGTTCATCCCGTCCAGCACCACGCCATCAAACGCCTTGCGCAGCCCGCTGGACATGCCGCGTTCCAGCGTGGCGGCATCCTTGCCGGTCTCTTCAAAGGCCGCGCTGATGCGCTTCATCTGGCTGTCAAACGCCGCCGCCATCGTCGCGGCATCGCCCAGCGCGTCCCCCAGCGCCTCGCCCCGCTCTTGCAGGTCGTCCAAACCGTCACGATCCGTCGTCATCACGCTCTCCTTGTGTGTTGTCCGGATAGGCCGAAAGCAACGCGTCCAGCCCGGCCCGGTTCATCGCGGGCATGCCCGCGCCCTGCCCCAGCATCAGCCGCAGCTCGGCCGGGGTCAGACGCCAGAACTGATCCGGCGTCAGTCGCAGGCCCAGAAATCCGGCGCGCATCAGCACGGGCCAGTCGAACCCGCTCATGCCTGATCCGGCACCATGAAGGCGCGGGCCAGCAGTTCCGCCGCCGCGCGGGCGCCCACCATCGGACCGCCCGCAATCTCGGCGCGCAGCAGGTCAGCGCGGGTCACATCCGCCCCACCGCCACGCAGCCCGGCCACGATCAGCGCCAGCACATCGCCGCTGGAATAACTGCCGCCCTCGAACCGCTGCACCAGTTCCACCAGTGAACTTGCGCCCAACTCCTGTTCCAGTTCCGCCAAAGCGCCCAATGTCAGCTTGAGCACCCGCCGCTCCCCGTCGATGGTCAATGCCACCTCACCCGTCCACGGATTGGCCATCTGGGTTACAGCGCCGTAAAGGTCAGGGCACCGGCACTGGCCAGGCTCATCTCATAGGTGGCCTCGCCGTTATACGAGCCCGCATATTCGATGCCGGTCACCTGAAACACCCCCTGCACGATGCCGAAATCTGGGATGATCACCTGAAACTCGGGCGTCTCGCCATCAAAGAACAACTGCCGAGCGCGTTCGTCCGTGCCTTCGTCCTTGAACACGCCCGAACCCGAGATCGAGGCCGATTTCACCCCCGCCCCCGACAGCAGCTCGCGCCAGCCGCCCTGGCTTTCCAGCGTGGTCACATCCACGCTTTCGGCGTTGAAACTGATCCGCGTGGCGCGCAGGCCCGCGATTGTCTGGAACAGGCCAGTGCTGTCCATATCCACTTTGACCAGCAGGTCCTTACCGTTCTGGGCACCCATATGCTCTCTCCAATGATTGCTTAATCGTCTTCCACGCGGGCGCGGAATCTCAGGTCGATCTGGCGGATCGTGCCGCCGGTTCCAGTGCGCCGGGCCGAGGCGCGCTCGAACCACAGCCCCACCAAACGCCCCCGGCTTAAGGTCAGCGCCGCGTCTTCCAGCGCATCGCACACCGCCCCGGCCAGCGTCTTGGCGGCGCCAAACCCGGCAGCCTCGGACACGACCGAGACCGTGAACCGATGCACCGCCCCTGCGCCGGACCGGTCCGAGGCTTCACGCACCTCCTCCGGCCCCAGTGTCACATAGGTCTGCGGCACCGCCCCAGCGGGCACCGCATCATAGATCGCGCCACCGGACAGGGTACTGACTTGCGCATCGCCGATCAGCTGTTGAAACACTGCCGTTTGCAGCGCGGCTGAAACGCCGTAACTCATGCCGCCACCTCTTCATCTGCAAAACAGGTCAGGTACTGGCCACCCGGATCACGCTCGGCCACCGCGCGGATGACGAACAGCCGCCCGCCCTCGCGAAACCGCTGGTCTGGCGCGGGCCGCATCGAGGATCCCTCGGGCGCGCCTCGCACCACGATCCGATAACTGGCGCGCGAGATCGAAGCCTCGCCGATCTGCCGCTCGGCCCCGGTGCCGCGCACCGTCATCTCGACCCAAAGCGTGCCCTGCGCGGCCCAGCTTTCGGTATACCCCCCGGCGCCATCGGCCACACGCATCGGGGCCTCCAGCACCAGCTTGCGGTTCAGATGAGGCGCCTTCATTGCGCCACCCCGGCACCGAAACGCACCATCCGGTAGCGCTGGATCAGGCTGGTGACGCCAAACGGCATGCACCCGGCGGCCAGCGCGGTCTCGTTGCGGTATTCGTAGTAATGCGCCGCCAGCAGCAGCACCGCCTGCCCCAGATCAGCGGGCAAGTTGCCCCAATCCGCAGCCATCCCGGCGGTAAAGGCGATCTTCACCGACCCGCCCGGCGCAATCGCAGGCAAAGCCGAGCCGGACGCCCGCAGCCGGGGCCGCTGACTGTCCGCCTCCAACCGATAATCAGCGGGTGCAATAACTGTCTCGGCACCCGCCGCATCGGTTACCGTCACCGCATCAACCACCGTGACCGGAGCCACCGGCAACACCTCGGCCGTCCGGTCACGCCACCCGTTCAAATCCCAGGAAAACGCGCGTTCGATCAGCACCTTGCCCGTGCGCGCCTCAATCGCCGCAATCGCCGCGCGCAGAAAACCCTTCAACACCTCGTCCTGCACGCTGTCCTCGGCAAACCCCGTGCCCAGCCGCAGATGCGCCTTGAACTGATCCACCGGCAGCGCCGCATCCGCGATGGCGGTTTCTTCGATCAACATCATCCATTCACTCCGCAATCTCGGACCCCTCCGGGGGCCACTCAGGAAAATGACGGGCACGCGCCGCCCCACGTTGCTCGGACGGAGGGGAGCAGCTAGACAACGCAGGGGATCTCACCCCGGCCCGCGCCCGCCGTCCCGAGGGGCCTCAGGCCCCCCGGTTTCAGCCCGCGTTAGGCGGTGCCGAATTTCACCAGCTTGATCGCGGCAAAGTCGCTCACGTCGCCGCCCACGCGCTTGGTCGCGTAGAACAGGACATGCGGCTTGGCGCTGAACGGATCGCGCAGCACGCGCAGATCGGGACGCTCAGCAATGGTGTAGCCCGCCTGGAAGTCGCCAAAGGCAATCGAGAAACTGTCGCTGCCCGCATCCGGCATGTCCTCGGCGATCAGCACCGGATAGCCCATCAGACGCGCAGGCTCACCGGCGGCCAGACCATCCGACCACAGGAAGCGGCCATCGCTGTCCTTCAGCTTGCGGATCACACCGGCGGTCTTCGAATTCATCACGAAGGTGCCATTGACCCGGTACTGCGCGCCCAGCGCATAGACCACATCGACGATCGCATCCGCATCGACACCACCGTCAATCCCGGTCGGCACATAGCCAATATTGCCCCAGGCCCAGACGTCATTGTCGACCTTGGCATGGTTCAGAATGCCATTAGGCTTGTCCGCACCGTCGCCCGAAATAAACGCCGCCGCTTCGGCCCGCGCAAACTTGTCGGCAATGCGACCGGCCAGCCAGCCCTCGACATCAAAAGCGCTGTCATCCAGCAACCGCTGCGAGGCTTTGGGCAGCGCGCTCAGCTCGTGCAGCGCGATGGAAATCCGGTCAATCGACGGGGTCGCCGTCTCGGTCGCAGCGGCATTTTCATCCGCCCAACCGGCACCCACATCAGTATGGTCGATCAGCACATCGAACGAGTTCGCCTCGACATTCACCACCGACGCAATCGACCGGATCGAGGCGGTGGATTTCAGCACCGACTTGATGATCTCGGCGGTCTGCGGATCGACCAGATAGCCGCCATCGCTGTTGACCGCACTGGACAGAGATTTCGACTCCATCTCAAGCCCGCGCAGCCCGTCATCCTCGCCCGACCGTACATAGGCGTCGAATGCCTTCTGGTGTGGGGCACCGTCCTCAATCGAGGCCGCAAGATGCGGGCGTGCCGCGATGGTTGATTTACGATCCAGCATGGTCAGTCGCTCTTCTGTCTGTTGCAGTTTGGTTTTAACTTCAGCCTTCAGGCCCTTGAATTCATTCACGAAGCCAGCCATCGCCTGCTTCACCTCCTGAACCAGGGGCGCACCCTCTCCGGTCAAGGCCGGGGTCTCGGTCTTGCTCATCAGCATGTCCTGTTTTTGGGTGGGTTTGAGGCGCGCTAGGTCCGCGCCAGCTCCTGCCGGGCGTCATTGAACACCTCAGCAATACTGCGCCAGGTGTTCTCGGCATCGGGGTCCGTCCCCTTCGCCGCCACCCGCGCACTGGGCAGCATCGGGAAGGTCACCAAGGACACCTCCCACAGCTCCAGTTCGGTCAGGACCCGCTGGCCCTTGTCATTCTTCACGGCCCGCTTGGTGCGATAGCCAATCGACAGCCCATCCATGGCCCCGGCGCGGATCAGTTCCGCCGCCTCGCGGCCCTTCTGCGTGCTCTCCAGCAGACGCCCCTTGACCCACAGGCCCATGTCGTCCTCGCGCACCTCGTCCCAGACACCGATGGGCTGCGCCGGATCGTGCTGCCACAGCATCTTGACCCGCTGACCCGCCTTGACCAGCCCCTCCAGCGAGGTCCGATAGGCCCCTTTCTGCACCACATCGCTGCCCTGATCGACCTGACCAAACAGGCTGGCATAGCCTTCGATCACTGCGTCATCGGACACCGACAGCCCATCTCCGAACCGTGCGAATTTATGTTCCAAATCCATCAACTTCTCCACGCAAAGCACTGAATTCATGGCGCAACCGTCAGGAACGACTGAACCGCCTGCGCCAGGATCACCGCCGCCACGCCATACACCGTCAGCCACAGCCGCCGATCCAGCCGCTCCATCATTTCCTCGATCTGATCCAGCCGCCGACAGAGGTGAGCATGCTGGATCTCGGCCACCCGCTCATGCGCCGCCAGACGCAGACCCGGCGCGCATTCGAACGGCGGATACCCCTCAGCCATCCGCACGCTCCGGCAGCCCCAGCAACGCGCGTTTTTCGGCATCCGTCAGGAAGTCCGCCCCGCTAACCCGCGCCCATTGCGCATCCCGCTCAGCCGACAACGCAGGCACCTGATCCAGATCGGGTTTCAGCACCATCTCCTCGCCGGTGAAGCCTGCCAGCCAATCAGCCACCGCCGCCGCCACCCGCGTCACCAGAGGCAGCACGGTCAGACGGTAAAACGCCCGGTTGGCCTCCTGATAGTTCGAATAGGTCGCGTCGCCTTGAATCCCCAGCAGCATCGGCGGGACCCCAAAGGCCAGCGCGATCTCGCGGGCGGCGGCTTCCTTGGTCTTTTGAAACTCCATATCGGACGGAGAGAACCCCATCGGCTTCCAATCCAGCCCCCCTTCCAGAACCATCGGCCGCCCAGCATTGCGCGCTCCGCGATAGTTCTGCTCGATCTCATCCGAGAGACGCCGGAACTGATCCTCGGCCATCACCCCATGGCCATCGCCCTTCCACACCAGCGCCCCCGAAGGCCGCGCCGCATTGTCCAGCAGCGATTTCGACCACCGCGACGCGCTGTTATGCACATCAATCGCCATCGCCGCCGCCTGCATGGGCGAGAACCCATAATGGTCATCCTGCGGGTGGAACGATTTGATATGGCAGATATTTTCCGCCGCAAACCGATGTTTCTTGCCACCAACCACATAGTCATAGGCCTTGGGCCACCCATCTGCGCCGGGCACCACGCTCATCCGGTCAGAACGCAGCACATGCAGCTCAACCGGCAGGCCTTCCTCGGCCTGCACCGCCTCGACATAGGCATTGCCAGACAGCAACAACTGCCCGAACAGCGCCTCCATCAACTCCGCCCGCCCTTGCGCCGCATTCGGACGACGCATCAACGACAAGATCGGATGCACATCGAACCGCTGCGCCTGATCCTGCAGCACCAAGGGTAAAGCCGCCGCCGCCTCAGCAATCAACTTGACCGAGCGGAACCCCACCGGGTTCCCCGAAAACCCCGTCCGCGTCAGCGTCACCGTGTCCCGCGGGCTCCACGCCACGCGCCCGCCCGTCTGCCACGCCACCACAGGCCCCGCCGCGCTCGCCTTTGCCTCGGGCGCTTCCCCAGCCGATCCACGACGCAAGAAATCGAATACCATCTGTGCTCCTTTCTGCCGCCGCTCTGCCCGGCTTGTTGAAAGGAGTTATGACGGAAAGAAGTTTAAGGCTCGGGAATGGGGCGTGCGGGGGGTAGGCAACGGGTACAGGGGCAGCATACACACGCAAAGGTTGCCATCGAGCTAAATAGCTGCATAGCTTAGCTGATAAGACATTGCTTAGGTTTGATTTTTGACACCGCATTTTCGCTTAAAGCTACAGAAAACTCTCAACGTACTGGGGGGAAGCCTTCTATTTTTGATCCTTGCTTTAGTCCTTTACGACATGAAAGTCGGCGTCGAATACAAAAATGTACGCGTGGTCGACATTGTCCAAGCTCCCGGTAAATCGATGAACGACAGGTTGGTCATCGTTGATTTGGGCGATAGGCACTGGCCAATCCGCACATCGGACAGGCTGCTTGTTGTTCGTAAGGGCAGTTTGATCTGCGTCGCTCGTCAAAAGGTGCTGCTACGACGTTGGACTCGATACTCGTTAGAACTGCCTGGTTATTGCCGCAATTCTCTCGCAGACATAATTGATCGTTCGTCTCTAGAGCACCCGCACCCTAGGCCGCCGATACGCCCCCGCAGGTCTCACGACTAACTCATGCAACGCCCAGACCAGCGCATCGACCCTGTCTGGTGAGCCCTGCCTTTAGAGTCATCTGGCTCATCCGCTCCTTCAACGCGCCCAGTCCGGCCAGGCACTACAAGAACTCAGGCGTCCTCAAGAAATTGTGCTTGCACAGGGCCGTATCAGTGGCACTATTCTCGTTGTCCGCGCTCTCCCCATCCGATAGGCGTCGAAGCTCGGGAATGAAATTAGGCGAGGCCGTAAAATTCCCCTCCCCACCAAACACATGACCAATCGGAGATCTCGGTTGACCCAACGCATCCCCCCAGTTTCATCCGCCACTCAAACCCAACGCCAAAAGACTGCCCGTGACAAGGTACGCGCGACTTGGGGACGTGATCTGAATATCAGCGATGCAATGGCCCATAACCCCAAAGTCCTCGAAGGGTTCCTCGCCTTCTGGACCGCGCTGGACCAATGCGGACTGTCTCATGAGGACCGCGAGGTCATCTGCATGGAAATGGCCGTCCGTAATGGATGCCATTATTGCGTCCCCGCCCATCTCAACATGTCAGAGGCGCGCGGAGTAGATATGGAGATGATCACCCGTATCGCCTCGGGAGAACGGCTGCAGGGTGACAGCCGCGCGGCCAAACTGCAGCATCTGGTGCAGCGTCTGGCCGATACAGGGGGTCAACTGTCGGACGCCGAACTGGCGCAGGCGCTAGAGGATGGGTTCGACCACAGCCAACTGGTCGCCATCGTCGCCGAAATCGCCCATTGCCATTTCACCAACAGCTTCAACCGCTTGGCGCAGACCGCACCCGACCCGCATTTCCCGCCCTTTCCGAACGGTTAGAGCACCCGAACCCTCGGTCGCCGATACGCCCCCGCAGGGCCGACCATCAACTCATGCAACGCCCAGACCAGTGCGTCGACCCGGTCGGGCGACCCCTGCCCCTCGAACCCGCGCGCGGTCATCTGGCACATCTGCTCCTCCAGCGCGTCCAGCCCGGTGACATGCGCCACCCGCCCCTGCTCGTACAGGGCCGCCACAGGCTCTGCCCGCGCCACCTTGCCGCGTGACGCCCGCACCGCGCGAAACGGGACCAGAGGGTCCACCTGCCGCACCACCTCTTCCACCAGTTGCCCGCCCTGATTGACCTCGGCCACCAGCCGCTCGGCCCCAAACTCATCCATCGCGTCAATCGCCGCCTGCGCCCAGCCCGCCGGGCCAACGCCCTGCACAGTTCGGTCAGCCAGCACAAAGGCACGCCAGCCCTCGGGCGGCCCCTGTAGCTGCGCACCCACAACCACAATCCCACAGGCATCCGCATCCGACCCCGCCGTCACCGCCGGGTCCAGCGCCACCACAATGCGATCCAGTTCCGGCACAGTCTCAACCCGCGCCGCATCCAGCATCGACCCGGTCCACAGCGCCCCTTCGGCATCCGACAGCAGCACCCCATCCAACTCCTGCCGCCCCAACCGCGTGCCTGCATAGCACGCGCGCACCTCCTCCAGAAACGACCCGGCCAGATTGGCCCGGTTCGCCTCGGTCGGCGCATGGGTCTGCACGGTGGAGGGCGACGCCAGCAATTCCTTCAAAACCTTCACATTACGCGGCGTCGTGGTCACACAGACGCGGGGCTGATCCCCCAACCGCAACGCAAATTGCAGCATGTCCCAGGTCTCCCCGGCCTTCTTCCACTTGGCCAACTCATCCACCCAGGCCGCATCGAACTGAGGCCCCCTCAGCCCCTCGGGATCATGCGCTGAAAACGCCTGCGCCTCGGCCCCGTTGGGCCAGATCAGCTTGCGTTCCGTTGCCTTCCACGTGGGTCGACGATCCGGCGGCGAACATCGCAAAATCCCGCTATCGCCAAAGATCATCACATCGCGCACCTGATCGAAGGTCTCGCCAACCAAAGCGACCCGACTGGCAGCGCCCCGATCCAGCGGCAAGGACCCCTCAACCATCGACCGCACCCATTCGGCCCCGGCCCGCGTCTTGCCCGCACCACGCCCGCCCATGATCACCCAGGACCGCCAGTCGCCTTCGGGCGGCAGCTGATGCGGCAGCGCCCAGAACTCAAACAGGAAAGGGAGGGCACACAGCCCTCCCTCCCCGATCTCACTCAGAAATCTGTCCCGAACCGCAGCAGGCGCGGAGGCGAGCCAACCTGCACCCAACCTCAAATCGAGCGCGCTCAAGGTCGAGCGCATACCCCCCTTGGGCAATTCCGGCTTGTCTGTGATGTTGTTCGACAAAGCTTGTCTCCACTTTCTGACAACTTCGGATCAGCCCCTCTAACTGCCCGAGTTGCTTGGCTGAACCAGCAAGATCTGCATCCTCCCCGGTGCCGATCTGTTTGCGCAGGTCTTCCGCCGCTTGCCGCAGATCGCGAATGGACCTCTCAAGGGACTGCAACAAGTCAGCCGTCTGAGAAATCCGCTCTTCCGGGGTAATCAAAGTCATGTTTGCCTGTGACCTCATGCGTGAGTGATCTCCGCACGAGAGAAACGAAAAACGGCCACCGGGTCGCCCCGGGGCCGTCGCCCACCTCTTCTAGCATGACACAACCTATACGAGAGAAAGCCCGCAAAGTCAAGGTTTTACGCAACACAGGGCGCAACAGGAACCGAACGGTGTGGTTAGCCTCCGGTAAGATCCTGCGCCAACATCATGGCGTTCTTGTCGG
This sequence comes from Ruegeria sp., assembly GCF_028066395.1. Lineage (GTDB taxonomy): Bacteria > Pseudomonadota > Alphaproteobacteria > Rhodobacterales > Rhodobacteraceae > Ruegeria. The sequence continues at coordinate 98,978 of NZ_JALCBM010000003.1, read as the reverse complement.
GGTCATAGAAGGTGGCCGTGCTGACCATCCCCTCAATCGTTTCCGTTGCACCGTCAAAGGCAACCCCATCAGCCTCCAACGCGGCCCGCGCCGCGACGATGTCAGCGACTTCGAACACCGGAACGCTATTACCCGGCGAGGGTTCTGCCTGCTCTCCCAGACCCAAGGTCACGCCGTCAACATTGGTTCGCATTTCGCTCCACCCCGCTTCGTCCATATGGTGGATCAGTTCAAACCCAAGCTTTTCGGCATACCAATCCGCGCTGACGTGGCGATCCCGAACCGAGATCGCCAGCGTGATCGTGTTTTTCAATGTTACAACAGACATCCGGCTTTCCTTTAAACTAAAAATAAAGTAGCTATACTTTATGGACATTAGTATCCTTGTCAAGCTGACGTCCCGTGCATGGTCGCTGAACATTCTGGCCCTTCTCCATTCGGGCGCACCCGGGCGGCAAGCCCCTCTGCTCGCGGCCACCAGCGCCAGCAGAACGGCCTTTGCGGCCAGCCTCGATCACCTGATCCAGCTTGGCTTCTTGGAACGAAACCCGGGCCACGGACACCCTTTGCGCCCGGAATTCCGGCTCACCCCCGCAGGGGCCGAGGCCGCCAGAATGGCCAACGCGATTGTCAACACAGTACCGGATGACAACGCGTTCAAATTGCTGCGGAAGACCTGGACAGTGCCAATTCTGGCGTTGACCGGCACACCCCATCGTTTCTCAACCATCAAATCAGAACTGGCACCCATTACGGATCGGGCTCTTTCGTCTTCGCTGCAGCAACTGGAATCGCGGGATTGGATTCAGCGCGACATTGAGACCACCGCGCGGCTGCCATTCCCAACGTACAAGGCGGTGCGAACAGGCCTGACTATCCATCAGGCTGTGGGCCTGACGGTTTAGAATGAACCAACCTCGGGCTTGACAATCCGTCCCACAACCCGCATGTGCCCCCAAATACAGCGCTACCGCGTGAGCATCGGCAGGCCGATCCTGCCCCATAGCGCCCCTTTTAACCCCCAGTTCCCCTTCACGCAGGGTTCTTGACGCGATGGCCGGATGGTGCAGGAACCGCCTGTATGTCCCGAGGTCTCGCACAACCCCTGCCGGTCGCGCATCCGCGTGACCAGACACGTCTCGTCCGTTCGGCATTCAGCCAACGGGCCGTAAAGGATAGATATTTGTTCGACTTCGACATGCTGGGCCTCGCACCGGCCCTGAACGACGCGCTGAAACGCGCGAATTTTTCACAGCCTACCCCGATTCAGAACCAGGCCATTCCGCTGGCGCTGAACGGGCATGACATTCTGGGGCTGGCTCAAACCGGCACCGGCAAGACGCTGGCCTTTGGCCTGCCCTTGATCGACCACCTGCTGGCCCAGCCCGGCAAGCCCGATCCCAAGACCGCCAAGGCACTGATCCTTGCCCCGACCCGCGAACTGGTCAACCAGATCGCCGACAGCCTGCGCACTCTGACCCAAAAGACCAAGCTGCGTGTGGCCACCGTGGTTGGCGGCCAGTCGATCAACAAACAGATCATGTTTCTGTCCCGCGGCACCGACATTCTGGTCGCCACGCCGGGCCGTCTGATCGACCTGATGGAGCGTGGCGCGGTCGACCTCGGCTCGGTTCGCCATCTGGTGCTGGACGAAGCCGACCAGATGCTCGATCTGGGCTTCATCCACGCCCTGCGCAAGATCGCGCCCGCACTGGGCACCCCGCGTCAGACCATGCTGTTCTCGGCCACCATGCCAAAACAGATGGAAGAGCTCAGCCGCGCCTATCTGACCAACCCGCAGCGGGTACAGGTCTCCCCCCCCGGCAAGGCGGCGGACAAGATCACCCAATCGATCCATTTCGTCAGCAAACCCGAGAAACCTTCGAAACTGCGTGAGATCCTGTCGCAAGACCTCGACGCCCTGACGCTGGTTTTTTCCCGCACCAAGCACGGGGCCGAAAAGCTGATGAAAGGGCTGGTGGCCGATGGCTACAACGCAGCCTCGATCCATGGCAACAAAAGCCAAGGGCAGCGCGACCGGGCGATCAAGGCGTTCCGCGCGGGTGAGATCAATATTCTCGTCGCCACCGATGTGGCCGCGCGTGGCATCGACATTCCCGGCGTGGCCTATGTGATCAACTACGACCTGCCCGAGGTGCCCGACAACTATGTCCACCGCATCGGTCGCACCGCCCGCGCCGGGCGCGAGGGTGAGGCGATTGCTTTCTGTTCGGCCGAGGAAGTTGATCTGCTGCGTCAGATCCAAAAACTGATGAAGATCGAAATCCCGGTTGCCAGCGGCACCATGCCCGAACCGGTTGACGCCCCGAAACCTGCGCGCCGTCAGGGCAACCGCCGCCGGGGTTTCAAGCCCAAGGCACTGTCAGACGGGCAACAGCCCGCCGCTTCAAAACGCCGCCGTCCGCGCCGTCGTCGGCCTGCCGCATAAAAAAGACCCCTTCGATGCCGGACATCGAAGGGGCCGCATTCAAACCTGAATGTCCGGATCAGTTGCCCGAGTTCTGCTCGGCTTCGATCTCACGCCATTTGGCGACATTGCGGTTATGTTCCTGCAGCGTCTCCGCAAAGGCGTGCCCGCCGGTGCCATCGGCCACGAAGAACACGTAATCGGTGTTATCCGGTGCCACGGCAGCCTGCAGGCTGGCCAAACCCGGATTGGCAATCGGTGTCGGCGGCAGCCCGTCGATCTGATAGGTATTCCAAGGCGTTGGCCGGTTCAGTTCACTGCGACGCAGACCACGACCCAGCACGCCTTGGCCCTTGGTCACGCCGTAAATCACCGTCGGGTCCGTTTGCAGGCGCATACCCTGATTCAAGCGGTTGACGAAGACGCTGGCCACCTGCCCCCGCTCATCCGGGACAGCGGTTTCCTTTTCGATGATCGACGCAAGGATCAACATCTCTTCGGCATTGGCCAGCGGCAGCCCGTCTTGCCGCCCTTCCCAAACCGCATCGATCCGCAATTTCTGCTTGTCCTGCATTGCCTGCAGCACCGCGTTGCGATCCTGCCCCGGTGCAATGTCATAGCTGTCGGGGGCCAGCATGCCCTCGGCCGGAACCTCAGTCACCTCACCGGTCAGCGCATCAAACGCTTTCAGCGCCTCAACCACCTGCCACGAGGTCACGCCTTCGGCCAGAGACACGCGATATCGCGTATCCGCATCCTGCCGCTTGTCCGTATAGGCCGCAGGGACTTCGTTGCCAGTGTTGTCGAACGCGGCGACCTCGACAAACTCCAGCGTTGCCGGGTTCAACTCGCGTACACGGGTCTGGGCGCGGGTCACGCCGATGCGGTATTCGATCTCGGACCCGCAGGTGCTGGCGCCGCTGCTGGTGATCTCATCGATGATCTGCTGCATCGAGGCACCTTCATGCACCAGAAAGCTGCCCGCCTTCAGCTGCTGCGACTTGTCGGTGTAATCAGCCGCCATGCGGAACAGCGTGGCGCTGTGGATCGCGCCCTGATCCTCAAGGTTGCGGCTGACTTTGGTCATGTTCGAACCGCTTTTGACCTGCAGGCAAATGGCGGTCTGCAGCGGGCCCTCGGCCTTGTATTGCGACTGACCCCACAGGATCAGACCGCCCATCAGGAACAAGCCAACCACCAGCATGGTCAGCGCGTTCGATGCCAATGCCCGCCACATTTAGCTGACCTTTCCGAAGATCACACTTGCATTGGTGCCGCCGAACCCGAACGAGTTCGACAGGGCCACGTTGATCTCACGCTCACGCTTTGCGTTCGGGGCCAGGTCAATCGGCGTTTCCACCGCAGGGTTGTCCAGATTGATCGTCGGCGGCGCAACCTGATCGCGGATCGCGAGGATCGAGAAGATCGCCTCAATCGCGCCCGCAGCCCCCAACAGGTGCCCGGTGGCGGATTTGGTCGAGGACATGGTCGCGTTGCCCGCATGATCGCCCAGCAGCCGTTCCACCGCGCCCAGTTCAATCGTGTCGGCCATGGTCGAGGTGCCATGGGCGTTGATGTAATCCAGATCCTTCGGCTCCAGCCCGGCGCTGCGCAGGGCGGCCTTCATCGACCGTTCCGCACCATCACCATCCTCGGACGGCGCAGTGATGTGATAGGCGTCTCCCGACATGCCATAGCCCAGTACCTCAGCGTAAATCTTGGCACCGCGCGCCTTGGCATGTTCGTAATCTTCCAGAACGACAATGCCTGACCCTTCGCCCATGACGAACCCGTCGCGGTCGACATCATAGGGGCGGCTCGCCTTCTTCGGATCGTCCGCATATTTGGTCGACAACGCTTTGCAGGCGTTGAACCCGGCAATGCCAATCTCGCAGATGCAGCCTTCGCCGCCGCCTGCGACCATCACATCCGCGTCGCCTGCGCGGATGATGCGGCTGGCATCGCCAATGGCGTGGGCACCGGTCGAACACGCGGTCACGACCGAATGGTTCGGTCCCTTGAACCCGTGACGGATCGACACCTGACCCGAGGCCAGATTGATCAGCGCGCCGGGGATAAAGAACGGCGACACCCGACGCGGGCCTTTGTCACGGATCAGATTGGCGGTGTTGGCGATGGATCCAAGCCCACCGATCCCTGACCCGATCAGAACGCCCGTGCGCAGGCGATCTTCTTCGTCCTCGGGCAGCCAGTTCGCGTCCTTGCAGGCCATCTCGGCCGCTGCGATGGAATAGAGGATAAAGTCCTCGATCTTGCGCTGCTCTTTCGGCGGCATCCAGTCATCTGGGTTGAACGTGCCATCGCTGCCATCCCCGCGCGGAACTTCGCAGGCATAGGTGGTAGCGACCCCGCTTGCCTCAGCATCGAACTGAGTGATCGGGCCCGCACCGGACTGACCGTCCAGCAGCCGCGACCACGTTTCCTCGACCCCGCTGGCCAAAGGAGTGACCAATCCCAGACCGGTTACGACGACTCTGCGCATGAAAATGCCTCTTGCCTGCTTGCTGTTTATGAGAACCGCTCATACCCCGGCCCGGGGTCCGGGGGCAAGAGCCACTGCGCAATCCCTTGCGCCATCACGCCGACAACACCGCTTGCCTCGGGTCGATCTTGCCAAAAACAACCCGCCTCGCCTCAATATGGGACGAAAGGCGGGCACATCTTCCAACCGGCGGATTACTGAAACTGCGCCACCGGTTCGTGAGAGGTTTTTGCAACGTCCAGCGCCGCATCCAAGCTCAGCGTCTTGCGGAACAGGGCACGTCCAACAATGGCCCCCGCGATGTTCTGAATATAGGCCAGGCGAGAGATGTCATCCGTCGTCCGCACCACACCGCTGGCAATAACCGGCGTGCGGGATTGCTTGGCCAACCCCGAGATCAGCCCCAGCTGCGCTTCGACATCCTCCATGTCGCTGTCGATATCGGTGACCACGATGGCGGCAAAGGGTGCATCGGCAAAAGCCTCCAGAAACGCCTCAGCGGTAAAGGCACTCTGGCTGCGCCAGCCTTCGGTCATCACATAACCCTGCCATACATCCACCGCCAGGACGATTTGGTCGGGGTAAAACTTGGCCAATTCCTTGACCAGATGCGGATCGCGGGCCGCCAGAGTCCCGACCACAACACGCCCTGCCCCCTTGTCGATCCAATGTTCGATCCTTTCACGGGTTCGCATGCCGCCGGCCAGTTGAACCGGCATCTCGGCCGAGCGAATGATTTCTTCAACCAGCGCGACATTGGTGTCACGCCCTTCGATCGCATCGAAATCGGTCAGCTGCATCCACTCGGCCCCTGCCGCAGACCAGCCGCGCGCAGTTTCGATCGGATCGACATGCCAGATCATCGCTTCATCCAGACGGCCTTTTTCAAGTGTCACACACTTGCCGTTCTGCAACTCCATCGTGGGGAAAATCATCATGACCCATATCCTCCGCTGAATCATCCGGGACTTCCACGATAGCATATGGGCGGCGCGCGGTCTCAAATCTCTTGAGATCGGCACAGCAGATTCATTTTGCGGCAAAATGAGACCTGACGTGTTTCACGCCCGGGCTGGTGGCCCGTTTCTGCGATACAGATGCACCGGCGTGTCGCGATATTCCGCTTCGCGCAGCAGGTCGTATCCCAGCTTGATCGCTAGATTACGCGACGGCGCATTGTCGGCATCGACCAGCGCGACCAGCGGGCCGGGGATCACCCGGTCGAACCAGTCATGGGCGGCCTTGGCGGCCTCATACCCATAGCCCTGCCCTTGCCCTTCGGGCGCCAAAACCCAGCCAGCCTCGGGGAAGTCGTCAAAATCCGCGCCCAGACAGCGGTTGCCGTAGAAAAACCCGGCCTGCCCGATCAGCGTGCGATTCGATTGCAGCACCACGCCCCATTGGCCAAACCCGGTCATCTGCCAATGGCCTGCGTTGCGCAGAAAGGACTCCCACGCCTCGCCCCGCGTTTTCGGAGTGCCACACACATGGCGCACCACATCCGGGTCGCGCCAAATCTCTGCGAACCGCCCGAAATCCTCGGGTCGCATCGCGCACAGCGTCAGCCGTGCCGTGTTGATCATCGGGGTGGATCTTATCATGCCCTTGCCCGCCTGAATTATGCCTCACCGGGCAGATTGCGAGCGGGCCGGGCACCGCGCAAGGGTAAATTCCTGCACGGCATAAAAAAACGGCGCCTCCGTTGCCCGGAAGCGCCGCTTTTATCTCAGGCGATGCGCTTAGGACGCTTCGCTGATGAACTTGACCGCGTCGCCGAAGGTCTGGATGGTCTCGGCTGCGTCATCGGGGATTTCGATGCCGAACTCTTCTTCGAAGGCCATAACCAGCTCAACGGTGTCCAGGCTGTCCGCACCCAGATCGTCGATGAAGGACGCGTTTTCGGCAACCTTGTCCTCTTCCACACCCAGATGCTCAACAACGATCTTTTTAACGCGATCTGCGACGTCGCTCATGTCTATTCCTCATTCCTTTTCAGGGCGGTCCGCCCGGTTCTGCCCTTGCCGGGCGGTTTGGGTCCCGGCTGACCGGGAAATCAGAGAACCGGCCTTTTCGACCGGCCCCTGCGCATGTGCGCCGCCTATAACACAGACAACGCATAAGGCAAACGCTTTCGCGCCTGCCTCAGGTTGCGACTACAACATGGCCATACCGCCATTCACATGCAAGGTGCTTCCCGTAACATATCCCGCTTCGGGGCTGGCCAGATACAAAACGGCAGCCGCGATCTCGCCCGGCTCGCCCATGCGTCCGGCGGGAACCTGCTGCAGCAGACCGGCTTTCTGGTCGTCCGTCAGTTTCTCGGTCATCGCCGTGGTGATAAAACCGGGCGCCACCGCATTCACGGTGATCCCGCGGGTTGCGACCTCATGCGCCAGCGCCTTCGAGAAGCCGACCATACCGGCCTTGGACGCCGCATAGTTCGCCTGACCGGGGTTGCCGATCGATCCCACAACGGACGAGATATTCACGATCCGGCCCCAACGCGCCTTCATCATGCCGCGAATGACACCTTTGCACAGTTTCATGGTCGAGGTCAGGTTCACGTCCAGAACGCTCTGCCATTCGTCATCCGACATGCGCATGAACAGGTTGTCCCGCGTGATACCCGCATTGTTGACCAGAATATCGACCGATCCCATCGCCTCCGCCGCTTGTTTCGGCAGGGCGGCAACAGCCTCGGGGTCGCTCAGGTTGCAGGGCAGGACATGGGCGCGCTCGCCCAGCTCATCCGCCAGCGCCTGCAGCGGCTCGACCCGTGTGCCGGACAGACCTACTGTTGCGCCCGCGCCATGCAGGGCGCGCGCAATATCGCCCCCGATACCACCCGAAGCGCCGGTGATCAGCGCGTTCTTACCTGTCAAATCAAACATTCGGTTTCCCTCTTGTCTCGTCGTTTTCTGACGTATGCCTCGATTAATCTTCGACCTGAACGGCCTTTTGCACATCCTCGGGCGTACCCACTGCCTTTCCGGCAATGGCCCGGTCGATCTTGCGCACCATGCCCGACAGCGCCTTGCCAGCGCCGATTTCCCATGTCTCGGTGACACCTTGCGCGGCCATGTATTGCACGCTTTCCCGCCAGCGCACCGCGCCGGTTACCTGTTCGATCAGCAGGCTGCGGATCAGATCAGGGTCCGAGACCGCCTCGGCCCGCACATTGGCCACCAGCGGCACGGCAGGCGCGTTGATCTGTACATTTGCCAGCGCCTCGGCCATCACATCAGCGGCGGGCTGCATCAGCGCGCAATGGAACGGAGCACTCACCGGCAGCATCACCGCCCGCTTGGCACCCTTTTCCTTGGCGATCTCGGCAGCGCGTTCCACGGCAGCCTTGGCGCCCGAGACCACAACCTGCGTCGGATCGTTGTCATTTGCGGCCTGACAGACCTCGCCCTGCGCGGCCTCTTCGGCCACCGCGCGCACAGCGTCCAGATCCAGCCCCAGAATGGCGGCCATCGCGCCCACGCCCACCGGCACCGCACTTTGCATCGCCTGCCCGCGTGTCCGCAGCAAACGCGCCGCGTCGCCCACCGAGAAGGACCCGGCAGCCGCCAGTGCCGAGTATTCACCCAGCGAATGCCCCGCCACAAAGGCGGCATCGGTGATCGCGACCCCTTCAGCCTCCAACGCGCGCAGCGCCGCCATCGAGGTTGCCATCAGCGCCGGTTGCGCATTCTGCGTCAGGGTCAGTTCGGCAATGTCGCCATCCCAGATCAGCGCGCTCAGCTTTTCCCCCAGGGCCTCGTCCACCTCATCATAGATGGCCTGGGCGGCAGGATATGCCTCGGCCAGCGCCTTGCCCATTCCGATGGTCTGGGCGCCCTGCCCGGGAAAAACGAACGCACGTGTCATGGTTGCCTCTTGGATGACGTCAGGTTGCGGCGGGGTGTAAACTGACTGACCGTCTGGCACAAGCACTGCCTGCGCTCTGCATAACGACACCTTTACTGTGCATCGGCGGGTACTTGTTTCCCGCCCCCCTGTCTTTAGGTTGAGATCAGCCGACGAATCCTCCGGAGCAACACCCCATGGCCTCGACCAATTCCTTTTCCAGCTACGGCAGCGTGACCAAGACTTTTCACTGGCTGACCGCCCTGCTGATCCTGACTGCCCTGCCGCTGGGCTGGATCGCGGACGAACTGGCGCATGCCGTGTTCAACCCCGCGATTCAGACCACCGAAGCAGACATTGCCTGGGCCGCTCGGGTCTTTTCGGTTCACAAGACCGTGGGCGTGGCCGTGTTCTTCGTCGCGCTGGCGCGGATCGCATGGACGGTGACGCAACCCAAACCGGGCCTGCTGAACGCCGACAACAAGCCCGAGGCATTTGCCGCGGAAACCGTGCACTGGATGCTGTACGGGTCGCTGGTTCTGGTGCCACTGACCGGCTGGATTCATCACGCCGCCGAGGAAGGCTTTGCCCCGATCCTGTGGCCCTTTGGGCAGAACCTGCCCTTCGTCCCCAAATCCCATTTCGTGTCCGAAGTCTCGGCAGACCTGCACGGGCTGTTCATCTGGGTGCTGGCGGTGGCGTTGGGCCTGCATGTTCTGGGCGCGCTGAAGCACCATGTGGTGGACAAGGACAGCACACTGCGCCGGATGCTGCCGGGCCGCTCGGACGCGCCCGAACCGCCGCAACAACACCATTCCGCAATGCCTGCGCTGGCCGCCGCCGCCATCTGGGGTGCCGTGCTGGTCTTCGGCTGGTCAACTGGCACATTCTCGGGCCATTCCGATGATGACGACGACGCCACCGAACTGACCGAGGTGCAATCGGACTGGCAGGTACAGGACGGCACCCTGTCGATCACCTTTACCCAGCTGGGCAGCCCCGCAACCGGAACATTTGCCGACTGGACGGCAGCAATTGCCTTTGCCGAGCCGGACGCCCCCGGCCTGGCGGGGACGGTCGATGTCATGATCGCCATCGGGTCCGTCAATCTGGGTACCGTGTCCGATCAGGCCAAAGGCCCCGATTTCTTTGACGCGGCCACATTCCCGACCGCAATTTTCAAGGCCGACCTCTACAAGACCGACACCGGGTACGAGGCGCGTGGCCCCCTGACCATCCGCGACAAGACTCTGGACATCGTTCTGCCCTTCACGCTGGACCTGCAGGACGATACCGCCACCATGGCGGGCTCGATCGACCTGAACCGGCTGGATTTCGATGTCGGCACCTCGCAACCGACCGAGGCGTCATTGGGCTTTGGCGTCACGGTTTCGGTCGAACTGACGGCGACAAGAGCCGAATAAAGAAAACCGCCGGGGCCTGCAGGCTCCGGCGGTTTTCCTTTGGGTATTCTGGCCAGATTATTCGGCTTTCTGAGCCTCAACCGAGATGCGGATTTCCACCTCGTCGCTGACAAAAGGCGCGAACTGGCCCAGATCGAAATCGCTGCGTACCAGTGTGGTGGTTGCGTCGAACCCGGCCCAGGGCTTGCCTGCCATCGGATGATCGCCGATCTGGTTCAGCCTGGCATCCAGAACAACCGATTTGGTCACGCCGTTCATGGTCAGATCGCCGGTGATGTTGGCGGTGTTTTCGCCCGTCACCTCAATCCCGGTCGAGGTGAAGGTGACCAGATCGCCCTCGGCTGCGCCAAAGAAATCCTCGGTCATAAAGTGATCTTCGCGCGGTTTCCAACCGGTGATCATCTCGATCACAGGCATCGACACGGATACGCTGGACGCGGCGGGGTCTTCCTGATCGAACATGATCTCGCCCTCAAATCCCGAGAACATGCCGTAGGTGGTGGAAAACCCAAGATGGTTATAGCTGAACAGAACCTGACTGTGGCTGGGGTCCAGCAGGTATTTCTCAGCGCTCGCGTGGGCTGCGGTTGCCGAAACGGCCAGGGCAGCAGCAAGAAGTGTGGATTTCATGACAATCTCCGCAATTAGGTGTCGCAATCCGGTTGGATTGCCCACCAACGAAAATGTGCCGCCCAAAGGCGGCACACAAGGCATTTCCCTCAACAAACTCTGTTCCTATTTGAACAGAAGCCCCTTTAGGCGAAAATCGGCACGTTCTGGCTCAGCTGACCTTTCAGCGCCCGGCTGACATCCGTCGATTCCAGCGGTAGCTTCATCAGCAGGCTGCCATCCACGTCAAAAAGCTCAACCTGACCTTCGTCAAACCGCGCACCGCCCAGCGAGTCATAGCTGCGGCGCAGAACGGTCTGGGGACGGCCGTCTTCGTTCTTTTGCAGGATGCGGACCTCGCGGCGGATCGGGTCGAAATAGGCGTCCGGGCGGGTGTCCAGGAATTCGATGGTCAGCAGGCTGACACCGGCAATCAGGAACATCAGCGACGCAGCCAGCTTGATCGGCCAGACATCAGTACCCATCACCGATCCGGGCATCAGCCACATGGAAAAGGCCGATACGACCATAAAGGCGCCCAGCACCCGGAACAGGATCATCCGGGCTTTCCAGTTCGGAGCGAAAGAGATCAGAACGGGGACGGATTTGTCAAAACCGGCACCCGGCGCGGCTTGCTTGAAAGTGTTCGTGTTCATCACGGCCATTTGTCTTAACCCTGTCTGTGGTTCCGAATGATCCGGGTCGCCCCGGCTTAATGAACAACCTCGGGTCGAAAAGCGTCAGGAATTGGGCAGTGCAAAGGAAATAGGGCGACTTCACAATGGCATATGTGGCAGGGCTTGCCCCGCCCGTGGAAACGTGTATATGGGGCCATCCTTCGCAATATGTATGAATCGCGCAGCCTCTCGTGGCAGGGTCGCGAAGGATGATCAGACCCCGCCTTTGAAATGCGCCTTGATATAAACAGGAGTGAACATGCCACTGTATGAGCATGTAATGATCGCGCGTCAGGACCTGTCCAACGCGCAGGCGGAAAGCCTTGTCGAACATTTCGGCACCGTGCTGTCGGACAATGGCGGCCAACTCGTGGATAGCGAGTACTGGGGCGTCAAGACGATGGCCTACAAGATCAACAAGAACCGCAAGGGCCACTATGCCTTCCTGAAGACCGATGCCCCCTCGGGCGCGGTTCAGGAAATGGAACGCCTGATGCGCCTGCATGACGACGTCATGCGCGTTCTGACCATCAAGGTCGACGGCCACGAAGACGGCCCGTCGGTTCAGATGCAGAAGCGTGACGAACGTGGCGACCGCCGCGAGCGCCGTTGATCAACGCCTGAGAAAAGGACACTAAACCATGGCCGCAAAACCATTTTTCCGCCGCCGCAAGGTCTGCCCGTTCTCGGGTGAGAACGCGCCCAAGATCGACTACAAAGACACCCGTCTGCTGCAGCGCTACATCTCTGAGCGCGGCAAGATCGTACCGTCGCGCATCACCGCCGTTTCGGCGAAAAAGCAGCGTGAACTGGCCCGTGCTATCAAGCGCGCCCGCTTCCTCGCCCTGCTGCCCTACGCCGTGAAGTAAGGAGAGACTGATATGCAAGTTATCCTGCTGGAACGCGTTGCGAAACTGGGTCAGATGGGCGACGTCGTTGACGTCAAGCCCGGCTACGCCCGCAACTTCCTGCTGCCCCAGGGCAAAGCGCTGAGCGCGTCGAGCGCGAACATCGCTTCGTTCGAAGCCCAGAAAGCGCAGCTGGAAGCCCGCAACCTGGAAACCAAGAAAGAAGCTGAAGCGCTGGCTGAAAAGCTGGACGGTCAGCAGTTCATCGTGATTCGCTCGGCATCGGATGCTGGCGCTCTGTACGGCTCGGTCACCCCGCGTGACGCCGCAGACGCCGCGACCGAGGCTGGCTTCACCGTCGACAAGAAACAGATCGCCCTGGTCGCTCCGATCAAGGAACTGGGTCTGCACGCGGTTGCCGTCAACCTGCACCCCGAAGTCGCCGTTGAAATCCAGATGAACGTCGCCCGTTCGGAAGAAGAAGCCGAACTGCAGGCTTCGGGCAAATCGATTCAGGAACTGGCCGCCGAAGAAGAGGCTGCCGCTGAATTCGAAATCGCCGAACTGTTCGACGACATCGGCTCGGCCGCGTCCGACGATGACGATCTGGTCGCCGAAGAGGCCCCGGCTGCTGAAGACGAAGAAGCCAAAGCCTAATCCTTCGGGACATCCCAATCAGAAGGCCGCGCATAAATGCGCGGCCTTTTTCGTTGGCCGGGGGAGATGAGCAAATTTTGGCCAGAATTCACACCTAGGCTTGCGAACGGAAAGGTGATCCATATCATCCGCCTTCGCAGTTCGGAGCAGACCTCATGACCAACCTTCTTCGCCGCCACGTGCTGGCCCTATTCCTCGTCGCCCCGCTGGCCGCCTGCGGGGGGCCTGACACGCCGACACGCGCAACCTTTGATCCGCCGCTTTACCCCAATGAAACACCCGAACTGCGCGCCTCGATCAACAAATGGGCCGATCATTACGAGCTCCCGCGTGAACTGGTGCACAAGCTGGCCATCCGCGAAAGCACGCACCGGCCTTGGGCCGTGAACCGCCCCTATTACGGGTTGCTGCAGATTCTGCCCGCGACGGCCCGTTCGATGGGGTACACCGGCAATGCGGAGGGTCTGCTGGACGCCGATACAAATCTGGAATTTGCCGGGAAATACCTGCGGGGTGCGTGGCTGTTGTCGGATGGCGACCAGAAACGCGCGATTTTCCTTTATGCAAAGGGCTATTACCCCGAAGCCAAGGCCCGCGGAATGCTGGTCGAAACCGGGCTTGTCCCGGCCTCAAATTAGGCGCTACAAGAAGTCATATCTGACTATATGAGCAGACCTTTAAAGACCGAAAAAGGCGCGAAACCCCCTCTCATGCGCTGAAAAGCTGCTCGGTTTCCGATGAAGCACATGAAAAACCACGCATTTAGAAGGCATTGAAATCAATACGGCAGACATTTGCCACATGTTCTTGTCTTATAGCTGGAAATATGGTGTTCTGGGCTGCGTCCGAACGGTGGGGTATGTTCGTTCTGGCGGAAATGGGGTCGCCCGGCACTCCGGGTTCAGGTGGTTTTGCCTTATGGAAATTATAGATCTCAGCACCCTTCCCCAAGAGGACACTCGCTATGACGAGTTCCTCAAACAGGTCTGTGACAAGTTCGAAATGGACCATGCCGCCTATGCGGGCATGAACCCGGCTGCGGGCACAATCCATGGCCATGTCACCTATGGCGACGACTGGAAGACCCATTATCAGGAACAGGGCCTGCACCTGATTGACCCGACGTTACACATGAGCCAGCGCAGCATCGCCCCGGTGGATTGGAGCCGGCTGGAGCGCAACAAGGATTTTCAGCGCGTTTTCAGGGATGCGCATGATTTCGGGCTTCCGGACCAAGGCATCACCATCCCGGTGCGCGGTCCCTATGGCGATATCGGCCTGCTCAGCGCCACCCGCAGTTGCAGCCGGGACGAATGGAAAAAGCTGGTTCCCAACGTAATCAGCGAACTTCAATCCCTGGCGGTGCATATCCATGACAACGTCATGGCGTCCGATGCGCTCAGCCGGATGCTGTACCATCCGACCCTGTCCAGCCGCGAGTTGGAGATACTGCAATGGGCCGCTGCCGGGAAATCGCAGCAGGATATCGGCGATATCCTGTCGATTTCTCACCGCACGGTTGAAGTACACTTGCGCTCCTCGCGCGAAAAGCTTAATGCACTGACCACTCCTCAGGCCGTCGGACGCGCCATTGGAATCGGGCTAATCTACCCAGGATAAAGCCAAAATTAACGATTTCGGCCCAAAAATGAGACCGAACTACGGGAATCCCCCAATAGAATCGCTGTGGAAAACCGGTAACGATTTAGTCACCGAACAACCACTCGAAGGGGGATGACATGATTTTGGTAGTTGATGGGCTGAACAGACATCTGTTCGGCGAGGTTCTCGACGAAATGTTTGAACTGAGAGCCCGGGTATTTGGTGGACGTCTTGGATGGGACGTCAATATCGAAGATGGAAAGGAAATCGACCAGTTCGATCATCTGGATCCTGCATATGTGATCGGTCTCGACGACGGGGGGAATGTCGTCGCTGCCGTGCGTGCGCTCCAGACCACAGGTCCGCATATGCTGTCGGACGTGTTTTCTGCAATCCTGTGTGGCGAAGCACCCATTCGCAGCGCAACCATGTGGGAATCCACCCGGTTCTGCGTGGACACGCAGCGCCTGACCCGCGGCAAGGAAAAGAACTCGGTTTCTTACGCCACGTGTGAGCTGATGATCGGCTCGCTGGAATATGCCCGCAGCGCGGGTATTCAGGACATCATCACCGTGATTGACCCGGTCATGAACCGTGTCCTGAAACGC
This sequence comes from Ruegeria sp., assembly GCF_028066395.1. Classification (GTDB taxonomy): domain Bacteria; phylum Pseudomonadota; class Alphaproteobacteria; order Rhodobacterales; family Rhodobacteraceae; genus Ruegeria. The sequence goes on along the minus strand of NZ_JALCBM010000003.1, from coordinate 83,770 downwards.
TCGAACTGCGCGCCGTACGACTATGTGGGCGAAACGGTTCCGATGGGCAAGGTCCCGGCCATGGCGGCCCTGCTGGATTGTTCTGAGGAACGGATTTCAGGGCTTCGCGAATTCGCTGGCATCCATGATGATGTCTTTGTCGAAGAAGAAAAAGCGCTGGAGATGTTTGCGGCGAAGAAAGCCACTGAACTCAGACCCGCAAATCGCGACCACAAGCCGCTGAGCGATCTGGAAAAATACTTTGTCGAACAGATGTGCGCGGCGCAGAACGAAGAAGAAAGACAGGCTGTTCTGAACCTGATCGAGGAACTGTCTGAGAAATTCACCCCAGAGCAGAAATACGCTCTGTTACAGACCCCCCGTGCTTTTGCTCATGAGGCCTGACCCCCTCACCTCATAGGAACAAAAGCCACCCACGCGGAGTCGCCTCAGCTACAGGCGGCTCCGCTTTTTTTGTCCCTGCAAGGCAAGGAAGGAAGAGGATTATTCCTCTTCCAGCGCCTCAACGGCTTTCTGCAGGTCGTCCTTGCTGACTTCCTTGTCGGCAACCTGCGCCAGTTCGACGATGTAGTCGACAACCTTGTCTTCAAAGATCGGCGCGCGCAGTTGCTGCTGCATCTGGGCGTTCTGCTGCACGAATTCAAAGAACTGGCGTTCCTGACCCGGGTACTGACGCGCCTGGTTCATGATCGCCTGGGTCATCTCGGCATCGGTCACCTCGACCTCGGCCTTCTGGCCCAGTTCGGCCAGCAGCAGGCCCAGACGCACGCGGCGCTCGGCCAGTTTGGTGTGCTCGTCGGTGGGCTCGATCGGATCGTGATCGTGGCCTTCAACCTCGGGGTTTTCCTCGTGCCACAGCTGATGCGCGATCTGCTTGGCCTCGGCGTCAACCAGCGACGGAGGCAGGTCGAACGAGACCTTCTCGTCCAGCACATCCAGCAGCTTGCGCTTCATGACCGCGCGCGAGGCACCGGCATATTCCGCTTCCAGACGCTCGGAGATCTGGCCTTTCAGCGCGTCCAGATCCTCGGCACCGAACTTGGTGGCCAACTCGTCATTGACCTCGGCCACGACCGGCTCTTTCACCTCTTTGATGGTGCAAGAGAAGACAGCGTCTTTACCGGCCAGATGCTCGGCACCGTATTCCTCGGGGAAGGTGACGTTGACGTCTTTTTCTTCCTCGGCCTTCACACCAACCAGCTGCTCTTCAAAGCCGGGGATGAAGCTGTTCGAACCCAGAACCAGCGGATAATCCTCAGCCGCACCGCCTTCGAATTCCTCACCGTCAACCTTGCCGACGAAGTCGAACACGATCTGGTCGCCATCCTTGGCTTTCGACCCCTTGCGGCGCGCTTTGAAATCCTGCGCGGTTTCGGCCAGGTTGTTCAGCGCCTCTTCAACGGCTGCGTCATCAGCCTTGACCACCAGCTTTTCCAGCTCAACCGATTTCAGGTCAACCTCGGGGATCGCAGGCAGAGCCTCATAGGACATCGCGACCTCAACATCGTCGCCTTCTTTCCAGTCCTCGTTGGTCATCTTGACCTCGGGCTGCAGCGCCGGACGCTCACCGCTGTCCTCGAAATGCTTGTTCATGGCACCGTCGATGCTTTCCTGCATCGCTTCGCCCAGCAGGCGCTGGCCAAACTGCTTTTTCAGCAGCGCCATCGGCACCTTGCCTTTGCGGAAACCCTTCATCTCGATATCCGGCTGTGCCTCGGTCAGCTTTTCGTTGACCTTGTCGTCCAGCTCGGCTGCGGTCACAACGATGTTGTAGCCGCGTTTCAGACCTTCGTTCAGCGTCTCGGTAACCTGCATTATGGTAGTCCCCATAGGATTCGGGGCGCGCAAAACGGGCGCGCCGGGCAAATTTGACGCCTTCTATTTGCCCAGCCGCCTGCGTGCAAGGGGCAAAGGCCCGATCCCACCCGGAATTGACCGGTTCACGAACGAAAAACGCCCCGGACAAGGCCGGGGCGCATGCTTCAACCCGATCCGGGATCAGAACCGCCAGCGGGCGCCCAGCACCCAGGCTTCGTTCTTGTCGAACGAGGTGCCGTCGTCGAAATCATGGCTGCGGTATTTCAGGTAGGCATCGGTGTTGATGCTGTCGATCCGCTGCACCACCGCGATACCCCAGGCATCGGTGCTGGAGCCTGCGGTGTCGAAGTCCGAACCGCTGAAATAGTCGACCCCAACCCCGGTTTTGCCCCAGGCAATCCAGTCGCCCTCATACGCGATCTTGCCATAGACATAGTTCGGATCAGAGGCACCCGCCGCATCGTCGGACCGCGTGCCCGCAGCGGCAGTAAAGCTCAGACCGTTTTGCAGCAGGACCGAGGCCGAACCGATCGTATCCTTGCGGTCGCCGGTATTGGCATCGCTGGAACGGACCGAATAGGCCACAGCGGCAGCAAACTCGACCCCACCGGCGAAAGTGTTGGAGTAGCGCACGCCGACATCGTAGTAGTCATCGTCATCACCGCTGGCCAGGATGTTCTGACCATAGGCAAGTCCGGCAGTAAATCCGCTGATTTCCGGCGTGTCATAGCGCACCCGTCCGCGCCGCGAACCGTCAAAGTTGCTGCTGGTATCCCCGACGGTGATCCCGCTCAGAACGCCATTGGTGTCGCGATAGAAGAACCCGCCGTTTTCGTCATTGGTGAACGAATACAGCGCCGTGCCGACATAGGACAGGTCCACCTCAGCCGCGCCATCAGCCACCATGCTGCCCTGCCCGGCCGAGAATGTGCCCCAATCCCCTTTCAGCGCAAAATCCACATGGCGGATGTCTTCGCGCGTCCAGCCGCTGAAATTGGTGCCCAGCTGGTTCCACTCACTGGAATTGGGCAGGCCCAGCCCAGTCTCAAGCCGGAAGGTGAATTCATTCTGGCCAAAGGGTTGCAACAGGCGCAGCCCGACGCGGCTGTTAGACAGATCATTGTCCAGAACCCGCGTTTCCGTCTGCTGCCCGTCATCGACCGAGATCAGCGCCGGGTTCAACTGCCCATAAAGCAGCACATACCCGCCCGAGTTGTTTTCGTATTTCAACTCGGCCGCCGCGGGGATCGCCGTTGTTGCGGCCAGAACCGCCGCCATTGAAGTCAGTTTGAAATTCACTGTCATGTTATTCACCATGAAGGTTCGGGTTGTTGTCTCCTGCTCAGATGTTCACCAAATCTTGTGTTTCCAGTGATCGCCCGCCCAAGCTCCGGCCTCATTGCATTTTCGCCACATCACCCTCAGCGAAAACTATTAATAATAGTATTTTATCAATGCCTTATACCAAGACACGCATTCGATTCATTTCGCGCCCAAGTAAATAGTGACGCCCAGCCCTGCGCCCCGCAAACACCCGGTATGCGTCAGGTGGGACGCTGCGGCGAAACTGCACCGTTCTGGTGCGATTTCGGCTGTATTTTGCCAGTTACTATCTAATATTAAGATTTTTGAATACTGATGGCAATTGCTCAGGCAAGTCCTCGGCGATCAGCCCCGGTCCGAACTGCCTTGCACATTCCACATGCAGCCAGGCGGCGGTCTCGGCGGCCTGCATCGGCTCGAACCCGCGGGCCAACAAACCGGTGATGAACCCGGCCAGCACATCACCCGATCCGGCGGTGGCCAACCAGGGCGCGGCGCGCTCGTAATGGGCCGAATTGATCGAACACCGCCCATCCGGCGCCGCGATCACCGTATCTGGCCCCTTGAACAACACCACACACCCGGCCCGCTTGGCAGCCTCACGCGTGGCATCAACCTTGGAATAGGCCGGACCCTTGGTGGGCACAGCAGACAGTTTTTCGGCTATATCCGGAAACAGCCGCGCAAACTCACCGCCATGCGGGGTCAACACACAATCCTCGTGGAGCAATTCGAACAAAGCTTCCGGCGCTTCGACAAACCCCGACAGCGCATCCGCATCCAACACTGTCGCGCGCCCGGCCGCCAACGCCACCGGCACCAACTCCCGCGCTCGCCGCAGCCCAAGCCCCGGCCCCAGACACAACGCATTCAACCGCTCATCTTGCAAGACCTCCGCTAACCCGTCCGCGTTCTCGATACGCCGCAGCATAATGGCCGTAACCTGCCCCGCCACCTCCAACTGCGCCGAGGGCGGCACGCCCAGCGTCACCAGCCCCGCCCCGATCCGCAGAGCCCCCCGCCCCGCCAACCGCGCGGCGCCGGTTTTGCCAGCACCACCGGAGAGGATCAGGGCATGGCCATGTGCGTATTTGTGGCCCCTCACCCCCTTCGTCACCGAACGGTTTCCTTCAGAAACCAATTGAACAGCTTGAGCGGAGTCTTGACACTCAAGCCCGATTGACTTGGTCCGAACTTTCCCGCAGCCGACAGGGCCATCGCCGATCATGTGCCCAACTTTTCGGCGGTGAAATGTGACGGTCAAATCCGCCATAATCACGTTCCCAAGCACGCGCCCACTGTCGGCACACAAACCGCTCGGAATGTCGATGGCGACAACTCGCACATTATGCTCTCGAATTAAGTTCCTAGCCGGCTCAATCGACAACAGCGAGAAAATCCCTTGAAACGGGCGCGTCAAACCAGTTCCGAACAATCCATCAACAATCAGATCAAAGTCCGGCGGTAGCTGGAGGTAGTCATCTCCGAGCGGAGGCGGATCGACCCTTCGGATACTCACGTCGCCCTTGCTGCCCCATAACTCAAAGTTCTTACGCGCATCCGGCGGCAATTTCTCCGGATCGCCATACAAAAACACCTTCAAGTCCCAACCCAACTCGCGCAACAATCGCGCAACAACAAACCCGTCCCCACCATTATTCCCGGGCCCACACAAAACGACGGCCCGCAAAGGATCCTCTTCATCTGGCCCCAAATATCCCGGGGAGCGCGAGGGGCTGGCCCTTCGCCTGTCCAACGCTGGCCATTCTTCGAAAACAGCCTCGACAACACCCTGCCCGGCCCGCTCCATCAACTCCAACCCGGTCACCTGACCCGACTCGATGGCTGCCTGTTCGATGGCCCGCATCTGCGCCGCCGTCAGCAATTCCGTCATCCCAAACCCTCGCCCGATTCAATTTCGATCATTTTTTGTGCAGCTTGGTCAAAAATTGACCACCCGCCCATTTTCACCGCATCAGACCACGGCCAAACAAGCAATCACATTGCCGCCCAATCTTAGACGTGATCACTGCACTGCAGACAACCATGCAAGGTGAACCGGAATGAAAAAGATCGAAGCGATCATCAAGCCGTTCAAACTGGACGAAGTGAAAGAGGCTCTGCAGGACGTGGGCGTCCAGGGCCTCAGCGTGATCGAGGTCAAGGGCTTTGGTCGTCAGAAAGGTCACACCGAGCTTTATCGCGGTGCGGAATACGTGGTCGATTTCCTGCCCAAGGTGAAGGTCGAAGTGGTGCTGGACGACGATCAGGTCGACGCCGCCATCGACGCCATCGTTTCGGCCGCCAAGACCGACAAGATCGGCGACGGCAAGATCTTTGTCTCGCCCGTTGAACAAGCCATCCGCATCCGTACCGGCGAAACCGGTTCGGACGCGCTGTAATCCTAACGAATATTCACACATCTATCAGAAGGACCAAGGGAATGAGCGTAGACGCAGTTCTCAAGACACTCCGCGAAGAAGACGTCGCTTATGTCGACATCCGTTTCACTGACGTGCGTGGCAAGCTGCAGCACGTGACAGTGGACGTCGATCTGGTTGACGAAGACTTTCTGGAAGAAGGCTTCATGTTTGATGGCTCGTCCATCGCGGGCTGGAAATCGATCGAAAACTCGGACATGAAACTGATCGCCGACACCGCTTCGGCCTATATTGATCCGTTCTATGCCGAAAAGACCCTGTGCCTGCACTGCTCGATTGTTGAGCCTGACACCGGCGAGGCCTACGGCCGCGACCCGCGCGGCACCGCGCAAAAGGCCGAGGCGTATCTGAAAGCCTCCGGCATCGGCGACGTGGCCTATATGGGCCCCGAGGCCGAGTTTTTCCTGTTCGACGACGTGCGTTTCTCGAACAGCATCAACAAAGTGTCGTTCGAAGTTGATGCCACCGACGCATCGTGGAACACCGACACCGAATATGAGATGGGCAACATGGGTCACCGCCCCGGCGTCAAGGGCGGCTACTTCCCGGTCAACCCCATTGATGAGGCGCAGGACCTGCGATCGGAAATGCTCTCGACCATGAAGCGTTTGGGCATGAAGGTCGACAAACACCACCACGAGGTCGCCTCGTGCCAGCACGAGTTGGGCCTGATCTTCGACAGCCTGACCAAACAGGCGGACGAGTTGCAGAAATACAAATACGTCATCCACAACGTCGCCCACGCCTACGGCAAATCGGCTACTTTCATGCCGAAGCCCATCGCAGGCGACAACGGCACCGGCATGCATGTGAACATGTCGATCTGGAAAGACGGCAAGCCGCTGTTTGCAGGCGACAAATACGCCGATCTGTCGGATGAAGCGCTGTGGTTTATCGGCGGCATCCTGAAGCACGCCAAAACCCTGAACGCTTTCACCAACCCGGCGACCAACAGCTACAAGCGTCTGATCCCCGGCTTCGAGGCCCCCGTTCTGCGCGCCTACTCGGCCCGCAACCGTTCGGGCTGCGTGCGTATTCCGTGGACCGAAAGCCCGAAAGCCAAGCGCGTTGAGGCTCGCTTCCCCGATCCGGCGGCCAACCCCTATCTGGCCTTTGCCGCCCTGCTGATGGCCGGTCTGGACGGCATCAAGAACAAGATCGACCCGGGCGAGGCGATGGACAAGAACCTCTACGACCTGCCTGCCGAGGAACTGGCCGATATCCCGACCGTCTGCGGCAGCTTGCGTGAGGCGCTGGAAGCTCTGGCATCCGATCACGACTTCCTGCTGCAGGGCGATGTGTTCACCAAAGACCAGATCGACGGCTATATCGCGCTGAAGATGGAAGAGGTCGAAACCTACGAACACACACCGCACCCGGTTGAGTACGGCATGTACTACAGCTGCTGACCAAGAATTTTCGACGAAAATTCTCGCGGGGCGTCCATCGGGCGCCCCTTTTTGCGCGAGGTCACAGGATTTGACGGATCGCGGGCGATCTTTCACACTCACCCCATTACCTCCCAGCGGAGAAATCCTATGCCCGACCGCGACGCGTCTTTTGCCCAATTCTCGGATATCGTGACATCTGCCGAAGAACTGGAGCGGATTTGTGGCCAGCCCATGCCCCAGATCATCGCCAAGGAACTGACCGCTCTGGATCAGATGTGCCGCGACTTCATTGCGAAATCTACCTTTTGCCTGATCGCCTCGGCCAATCCGGACGGCCATCTGGATATCTCACCGCGCGGCGACCCCGAGGGGTTTGTGCAGGTGATCTCGGACAACCTGATCGCAATTCCCGACCGACCCGGCAACAAGCGCGTGGATACGTTCCACAACGTCCTGCAGGACCCGCGCGTCAGTGTGATCTTCTTCGTTCCCGGCAAGATGGAGACTCTGCGCCTGCGTGGCACCGCCCGAATTTGCGCTGATCCAGAACTGCTGAACGGCATGGCGGTGCAGAACCACCCACCCAAGTTGGCATTGTTGATCCACATCGACACCGCCTTTGCCCATTGCCCCAAATGCGTGATAAGGGCGAACCTGTGGCAGCCGGACAACTGGCCGGATGCCTCGGGCCTGCCGAACATGAACGCGATGATGGTCAAACACGCAAGGATCGACAAAACCCCCGAGGAATGGTTCGAAAGCCTGAAAGGCACAGATGAACTGGACCTTTATTAACGCCCTTTGCGAACGCACAAAGGGGCTCTACCCTGATGGGCAGATTTCAAACAACGGATTACCCCCATGTTGCGCGCCCTGATGCTGAGCCTTGCCCTGACCTCGCCCGCACTTGCCGCCCCCTGCGGCAATACCAGTGCCGGGTTCGAGGGCTGGAAAGCCGATTTTGCCAAAACCGCCAAACGGGCCGGGGTGAAAAAGAAAGGTCTTCAGGCGCTGGCACAGGCGCACTATGCCACCGGCACCATTGCAGCGGATCGCAATCAGAAAAGTTTCAAATACTCGCTGGACAAGTTCATGCAGGTGCGTGGCGCCGATACGATCGTGGCACAGGGGCGCAAGCGCAAGGCGCGCAACCCCGAATTCTATGCCGCGCTCGAACGTCAATACGGCGTCCCCGCTGGCGTCCTGATCGCCATTCACGGCATGGAGACCGGCTTTGGCAATTTCATGGGCGACAGCCAGATTGTTTCAGCAATCACGACATTGGCCTATGATTGTCGCCGATCCGAGTTTTTTATTCCGCATGCAATTGGGGCATTAAAACTGGTTGACGCGGGCAGTATCACCGTGGCGACAAAAGGGGCAAAACATGGCGAGCTGGGCCATACGCAGTTCCTGCCCGGCAATGCGCTGACCTATGGTGTCGATGCGACCGGGGACCGGCGGGTGGACTTTTACAACATGACCGACGCGCTGGCCTCAACTGCGAATTTTCTGCGTAAGAAAGGCTGGAAACCCGGTCGCGGCTATCAGCCGGGGCAGCCGAATTTCAAGGTGATCGAACAGTGGAACGCAGCCACGGTGTACCAGCAATCCATCGCCATCATGGCAGCACGAATCGACAATTGACGCCACCCGGTTTCGGACACCTGCCCACCCCGTTTTGGCCACAATGCCGCCACAAATATTAAAATTGGCCTTAATTCCTTTGGTTTCCAACACGTAATCAATCTTGCCGAATTTTGATTTTTCTCCATTTTCGTCAAATTCTCCCCCTTATCCCCGGATAACATCTTGTTTCAGAAAGATTGCGACAAAGGGAAATCCTGTGACTGCAAAGCACAGATATCATGGCGGACTTCAGTTCAGCGGCAGCGCCGATCACGCGCTGGAACGGTTCAGCGACATCGTCGCGGCCACGCTGGAAGATTACGGCCACCTGGTAGAACGCAAATCCCTGCTGAACCCGTCCGAGGCCAGCATCGTCACCAGCCAGTATCTGGTACGCCTGCAGCTTGAGGTTCAGGAGGTCGAAAACACCGACCGGTACGAGCGGATGGATCGCGCTGCGGGCCTCAAGACCCTGACACGGCCCGCACCCACGCGCCCGCGCAACCGGCTGGCCATGACGATCTCACCGGTCTCAGAGTTGCTGGATGACAGCGAGATTTCCGAGATGATGCTGGTCGTGGCGCTGTATCGGATGGTCGATATCTGCTCGACCCAGCGCATCGAATGGCTCTCTCCCAAAACCGTCCTGACGCTGGAACAGTTTCTGGGCGCTTTTGACACTTTGGCCCCCCGCAAACCACGTGACCGCAAACAGATCTTCAATGCGATCAGCGGTCCTTTCGCTGGGCTCGACCTGCCGGATCCCCTCGCCGACATGGTCGAGCCAGCAAAAGCCAAACCAAGGCCGATCCAGCTGACCGACGATCAGTTGCTCAGCATTGCGTTTCGGACCGAACCCGAGGCCCCCATATCCTCGACCCCCGCCCCTGACGTTGAAGACGAACGCCCCAGCGATATTCTGCGACTGACCACATGGGGCATGACCGGTGCCGTGGCCAGTATTTCCGCCCCCATTGCCATGTCGATGGCCGCCGTCAACCTGATCCGGGGTGAGGATTTCCGCCTGAACACGCAAGTTCTGGCGCTGACCACCGCGATTTTCGGGCTAAACACCAGCGGTGCCATCGCCGGCGTCGTCAACGTGTTGGGCATGTAAAGAATACACCAAGACCCTCCTAGGAGGCCCCGCCATCAGGCGGGGTTTTCTGGTTTTGGCACCTGCTCAACGTCCAGAACATAGGTGTGAATGGAAAACACCACGGCCTGCGTGCGCGGCAGACGCAATAGGGATTGCCGCTCGGTGCGCAGAAACCGGGCCGCGCCGCGATCCCGGATTTCACGCGGGTCTTCGGCACTGCGCGGCTGAAACAGCTCGGCCTCCTGATACCAGAGCGCATTGAACCGCCACAACGGACGGTCGGGTTGGATACCATCGAACAGACGCTGCACACGGCGGGCGATATTGTCATCATAGCTGTCCACCGTGTCGTGAATCCCGATCAGCGGGCGCATGAATTTCTCGGACAGGCGCCAACTGGCCGGAAAACACAGGATTGCACCCGTCAGGACATGCTCATCCCCCTGTTTTTGCAGAATGCAGAAATCCTCCTGCGCCAGCAGACACAGGGTGCCCAGCGGATCGGATCGGTCGATGACAACCTGCATCCCGTCGGGCCGCGTGATGCTGGCGTCGGCTCCGGGATAAAGTTGCTGCAACACCGTATCCAGCAGCTCTTGCGCGGCGGGTTCTGCTGACGGGTCCAGGGCCAGGACCTCGTCCCGGCGGGTGGTCAACAGGGTTTCCCGGTGCCGCATCTGGGCGGCAAAGGCATCGTCCCGGTGCAGCCAGTCCTGCATGTCAGTCGGTTGAATACCCGGTAAGTTCCGTTCAACAAGCGGGTCGTAAGGGATCTGGGTCTGCAATATGGTCGCCATGGGATCGGTCTAGCACCCAAGCCCGCTTTTGTCGGTCAAAAAGCGACCCATGCGCAGTCGCAAACCACCGCGACTGCGGCAGCAGATTTGGCCACGTTCGAACAGCAAGCAGGGAGGCAAGCGATGAACCGGCATTACAGGGACACCAGAAAGATCGACCCGACGCGTGGTGCGGTTCTGGGTGATGGCACCCCAAACGACAATGACCGGGTCGAGATCGGCCCGACTCAGCTTGCCTTTTCCGAATGGGCCGTCGCCGGGCTGGAGCTGCCCAATCTTGAAGCGATGCGCGAATTTCGCTGGAAACGGCTGACCCAGGCCATCGTGGATCGCGGCTATGGCGGGTTGTTGATGTTCGATCCGCTGAACATCCGCTACGCCACCGACAGCACCAATATGCAGCTGTGGAACACCCACAACCCGTTCCGGGCACTGCTGCTGTGCGCCGACGGGTATATGGTGATCTGGGACTATAAACAGTCGCCCTTCCTGTCCGAATTCAACCCGCTGGTGCGCGAACAACGCTCGGGCGCGGACCTGTTCTATTTCGACCGGGGCGACAAGGTGGATGTGGCCGCTGACGCACTGTCGAACGAAATCCGGGTGTTGATCGAAGAACATGGCGGCGGCAATATGCGGCTGGCGGTGGACAAGATCATGCTGCACGGCTTGCGTGCGCTTGAAGCACAAGGGTTCGAGGTCATGGAAGGCGAAGAGGTCACCGAAAAGACCCGCGCCATCAAGGGCCCGGACGAGATTCTGGCGATGCGCTGCGCCAGCCACGCCTGCGAATCCGCCGTGGCCGAGATGGAGCGGTTCGCCCGCGCCAATGTCGGCAATGGCAAAACCTCCGAGGATGATATCTGGGCCGTTCTGCACGCCGAAAACATCCGCCGGGGGGGCGAGTGGATCGAGACCCGCCTGCTGGCCTCGGGCCCGCGCACCAACCCGTGGTTTCAGGAATGCGGCCCCCGGATCACGCAGCAGAACGAGATCGTCTCGTTCGATACTGATCTGATCGGCTCTTACGGCATCTGCGTCGACATCTCGCGCAGCTGGTGGATTGGCGATGAAAAACCGCGGCCCGATATGGTCTATGCCATGCAGCACGCGCATGAGCACATCATGGCCAATATGGAACTGCTGAAACCCGGCGTCATGATCCCCGAGATCATCGCCAATTGTCACCCGCTGGATGCCCAATATCAGAAACAGAAATACGGCTGTTTCATGCATGGTGTCGGGCTTTGCGATGAATGGCCGCTGCTATCCTATCCCGATCAGGCGGTCGAAGGCGCCTATGACTACCCGCTGGAACCCGGCATGGTTTTGTGCGTCGAAGCGCTGGTTTCGCCTGAGGGCGGCGATTTCTCGATCAAGCTGGAAGATCAGGTGCTGATCACAGATAACGGATACGAGAACCTGACCAAATACCCGTTTGACGCCGCTTTGATGGGTCAGTCGTAACGTATTGACGCAAAAGGTCACCTCCGCGTGAGGCGCGTGTCAGGCGGGTTGTAGCACGGCCCGGTCGGGACCACTCTGGGACCTGATGATTCAGGAGTGTTCCCATGCCGACCGAGCGCATCTTCTTTTCCGGCCATGACGGCAGCAAACTGGCCGCGCGGCTTGACCTGCCGGACGGGCCGGTGCTGGCGACGGCCCTGTTTGCGCATTGTTTCACCTGCTCCAAGGATATTCCGGCGGCGCGGCGCGTCTCGGCCCGGCTGGCGGCGATGGGGATCGCCGTGCTGCGGTTCGATTTCACCGGGCTTGGCCATTCGGGGGGTGAGTTCGCCAACACCACCTTTACCTCGAATGTCGAAGACCTGATTGCCGCCGCGATGTATCTGGCCGGGCGGGATATGGCCCCGTCCCTGCTGATCGGCCATTCGCTGGGCGGTGCTGCGGTGCTGCGCGCACGGGCCGGTATCCCATCGGTCAAGGCGGTGGTGACATTGGGCGCGCCCGCAGACCCCGGCCATGTGGCGCATCATTTCGAGGACGCCCTGCCCGAGATCGAGCAGGATGGCAGCGCCGAGGTCACGCTGGGCGGTCGCCCCTTCCGCATCGGCAAGGCGTTTGTAGACGATATCTCGGAAACCGCGCTGGCCCCGGCCATTGCCGATCTGAAGGCGGCGCTGCTGATCCTGCACGCCCCCCGGGATGAGACCGTCAGCATCGACAATGCCAGCACCATCTTTCTGGCCGCCAAACACCCCAAAAGCTTTGTCACGCTGGACGATGCCGATCACCTGATCACCCGCGCCGCAGATGCCGAATACGCCGCAGATGTGATCGCCGCCTGGGTGACGCGCTATGTCAAACTCTCCCCGCCCGCCCCGCCACCCGGCGCGCCCGAAGGGGTCGTGCGGGTGACCGAGGTCGATTCCAGTGGCTTCCTGCAGGACATCCAGTCCGGCCCGCGTCATCACGCAATTGCGGATGAACCGGCCTCTTATGGCGGTACGGATCGGGGCATGTCGCCCTATGGCTTCGTGTCCTCGGGGCTTGGGGCCTGCACCTCGATGACGATCCGCATGTATGCGCGCCGCAAACGGTGGCCGCTGACCGGGATCACGGTGGATGTGTGCCACAACAAGGTCCATGCGCAGGATGCCGGGCTGGCGGGTGACCTGAAGGTTGACCTGTTCCGCCGCAAAATCCGCCTGTCCGGGCCTTTGGACGATGCGCAAAAGGCCAAGCTGATGGAGATCGCGGATAAATGCCCGGTGCACCGCACGCTGGAAGGCTCGGCCCAGATCACGACCGAGCTGCTTCCCTAAACCCCCCTAGCGCCGGGGGCGTGGCGGGCGGTGGATCGGAGGTCGCGCCGCAGGCGGACGCGCCGCCGGAGGACGCGGACGCGCCGGCGGTTTAGCAATCGGCGGCTTTGCGACCGGCGGTTTCGGCTTGGGCCGGTCCGGGCGATCGGGACGGTTCACATCCACATCGACATCCACGTCGTGGTAATAGTCATTCCACAGCATCGAGTCGTAGAACGGGTCATACCCGTACCCGACCCCCACGCCCAAAGTGACGCCATCGCAGGCCGAAAGGGTAAAGGCCGATGCCCCAAGGCCCAGCGCCAGAACGGAACGTTTCAGGATTTTGCGTGTCATCCGGACCTCCCTCAGCGTGCGGACCGGAACGACGCGAAGACGTCATTCAGGTCATCCACATAATCCGGGTTCGCCCCGCTCAGCAGCACCGCCACGATCACGGCCACGCGGTCGCGCGGCAGATCGACCACAGCGACGGTGAAATTCACCCCGCGCCCATCGCGGCTGCCGGTGCCGCGGATGACCCGGGCGGGCAGCCCTCCGATCCGGGTTTCGCTGGTGCTGGTCACTGTGGGCTCTTTCACCAGAAATTTGTCGATATCCTGCAAATACCGCACCCCGCCCCGGATCGAACCCACCCCGGCGGGTGAGACAAAGCCCATCCATGCGGTCTCATCCGTCACCGGCCGGATGCCCATGACACGCGCCACGGCGCGGGGGTCACCCAGTTCGGTATCCTCGATATCGCGCGGACCGCCAGTGCGCAGGGTCCAGAAATCGGGAATGGCAAAGGAAAACAGCGCCCGGCCATTATCGGTATAAGTGACCGGCGTTTCCGCCATTGCCGGAGTCATGCCGATCCAACAAGCAGCGCAACCGGCCAGCGCCGTGTTCAGTAAAATACGCATATCTCAATAACCTGATCATTTCATTGGGATCAGATTGACCTGCGCGAATGTGTTTTGTCCAGTGTCGCATTGATCGGCCACGAAAAAGCCGCGCCCGAACAGCATCGGACGCGGCTTTGAAGAAACGGTGAAACAGGATCAGGCGCGCGCGTCGCCCACCAGCTTCCACAGCGCCGGGATCAGCAGCGCGGCCAGCGCCAGTTTGATCGCGTCACCCAGCAGGAACGGCGTCAGGCCCCATTCCAGGATCGGTTTGTCCCAACCAAACAGCTGACCCAGCCACAGCAGGCCCGGCACGTAGATCAGCACGTTTGCCAGCACCAGCGCCAGCGCCAGTTTGCCAACCGACCGGTCCCAACCACGCGCGGCCAGCGCGCCCAGCAGCAGGGTCGCCAGCAGGTAGCCGACCAGATACCCTCCGGTGCCGCCCATCATGTAGGTCAGCCCGTATTTCTCGGCCGAGGAGCCCGCGAATACGTCAAAGCCCAGCGCACCGATCAGCAGATAGCCCAGCATGGTCACCAGACCCAGACGTGCGCCATAGGCGGTGCCGATGGTCAGGACAGCAAAGGTGCCCATGGTGATCGGAACCGGCCACATCGGCACTTTGATCTTGGCGGCCACGGCCAGGGCGGCGATGCCCAGAACCACCAAAACCGCCTGTTTGACGCGCAGCGCCGTGCCCTCACGCGGGCCAATGGCGTTGGCCAGAACATTTGCACTCATCTTCATATCTCCCCATTCGGATCAGAATTTCCGCGACAGCAATGCCCCTAGAAGGCTCAAACTGCAATATGATTATGCTAGCGCAGCATGTATTCCGTGTCCATTTCATAGGATTTCCGGGGGCCGGACACGGTCCAGCGCACGCTCCAGCGGGGCCAGCCGTTGAAATCATAGGCGGCGTCATAGCTGTCGGGCGGGCAATCATGGTGATCCGAAACCCGCGCCTGCCCCAGTTTCAGCCTGTGAAAATAGCGGCCATCGTCGAAATACACCGCAATCCCGTCTGGCTCCTCGCGCCACAGATACCGGCGCGTGCCTTTCATCGCGGGCTGGCCGGGGATGTGCAGCGTGACCTCTTCCTCATAGATCAACCCGTCCTCGGCCCGGTGCAGATGCGCCTGCCCTTCGGCCTGTACCACCTGCCCGGCACGGGCATCGCGGATGGTGCGATTCAACTGCCAGCACCCCTCGAAATCAGACAGGCGCTGCGGCAGGTTCATTCGGCATAAACCCCGTCGGTGGTGCCGCCACCGTCATCGACAAACCGGATGGTCTGGCCGCTTTGCTGCACATCATAGCAAGCCCACAGATCCGAGGGCGGCCAGAGCGAGCAATAGCGATCCTCGCGCACCGCCCAGCGGCCCGCGCTGGGACGGCCCGAAAAATACTGCGTCAGCATCGTATCATCGAAGGTCTGCCAGACGCCCTCGCCATAATCCAGTTTCTGACCCGTCAGAGCGGCCAGGATTTCATCGCCATTCAGCGTGCGAAACTCCTCTGCCGCCAAAAAACCCGGCCAGATCATCAAAATCAGGGCAAACCGTCTCATCCCAACACTCGCGTCTTGTTCCCTTGCGCGGGGGCGTTTAAACCCCGCGCCAACGCCTCAAGCCAAATCACAAAAAGGTGCTGCCGCCAATGATTCCCCGCTATTCCCGCCCCGAAATGGTTGCCATCTGGTCGCCCGAGACCAAGTTCCGCATCTGGTACGAGATCGAAGCCCATGCCTGCGATGCGATGGCCGATCTGGGCGTGATCCCGCGCGAGAACGCACAGGCCGTGTGGAAAGCCAAGGACGTGGAATTCGACGTGGCCCGCATTGATGAGATCGAGGCTGTCACCAAACACGATGTCATCGCCTTCCTGACCCATCTGGCCGAACATGTCGGCAGCGACGAGGCGCGCTTTGTGCATCAGGGCATGACCTCTTCCGACGTGCTGGACACCTGCTTCAACGTGCAACTGACCCGCGCCGCCGACATCCTGATCGCCGATCTCGAAGGTCTGCTGGCCGCCCTGAAACGCCGCGCCTATGAGCATAAGGAAACCGTCCGCATCGGCCGCAGCCACGGAATCCACGCGGAGCCGACCACCATGGGCCTGACCTTCGCGCGTTTCTACGCCGAGATGGACCGCAACCTGTCCCGCATGCGCGACGCTCGCGCTGAGATTGCCACCGGTGCGATCAGCGGCGCGGTCGGTACCTTCGCAAATATCGACCCACGCGTCGAGGAACATGTCTGCGATCAACTGGGTCTGGTGCCCGAACCGATCAGCACGCAGGTCATCCCCCGCGACCGCCACGCCGCGTTTTTCGCCACGCTGGGTGTCATCGCCAGCAGCATCGAAAACATCGCCATCGAAATCCGCCACATGCAGCGGACCGAGGTACTGGAGGCCGAAGAGTTCTTCTCGAAAGGTCAAAAGGGCTCATCCGCGATGCCGCACAAGCGCAATCCGGTGCTGACCGAAAACCTGACCGGTCTGGCGCGTCTGGTCCGTATGGCTGTGGTGCCTGCGATGGAGAACGTGGCCCTCTGGCATGAACGGGACATCTCGCACTCGTCCGTCGAGCGTAACATCGGCCCCGACTCTACCGTCACGCTGGATTTTGCCCTGTCGCGCCTGACCAGCGTGATCGACAAGCTGGTCGTCTATCCCGACAACATGCTGGCCAACATGAACAAATTCCGCGGTCTGGTGATGAGCCAGCGCGTGCTGCTGGCCCTGACGCAAGCCGGTGTCAGCCGTGAAGACGCCTATCGTCTGGTGCAACGCAACGCGATGAAGGTCTGGGAAGAAGGCAAGGATTTCAAAACCGAACTTCTGGGTGACGCCGAAGTCACCGCCGCGCTGAGCGCTGAGGAAATCGAAGAGAAATTCGACCTCGGCTACCACACCAAACATGTCGACACGATCTTTGCACGGGTGTTTGGCGACTAAGCCAAACCCAGCATCACCGAAGGCAAGGCCCGGCTGCATCCCGCAGACCGGGCCTTTCTTTTGCCAGATCGTCAATAATCGGATAGTCTAGGGCTGCATTTTCCGCACAGGAGAAACACCATGATCCGTACTTTAATCTGTGCATTGGCCCTGATCTACACCGCCTCAGTCGGGCTGGCCTGCAGCGGGCATTCCAAACAGACCCAATCCTGCGCGGAAGGCACATTCTGGGACAGTGACACCAAAAGCTGCATGAAACTTACCAGCAGTTGACGAAAAACTTTCCTACTTGTGAATAAAAGCGACGGTCCAGCTGTTAGCTTTTTCAGAGATCACGCTTATGATTTTGAAAGCAGCCCCGAGAACGGAGTAGGAAAATGCGCCTTGTATTCGCTTCTGCAATTGCCCTTCAGGCTTTTGCCTTCGCACCTGTAGTTCATGCAGCAGGCGGCGGTGACAACAACCCGCCGAAACCGACCAACACCACCAAGAAATGCCTGTTTGGCCGCGTCTTTGACGAAGCCGCCGGTAAATGCGTCAAGCCGAACAAAACCAATTTCAGCGAAGATCAACTGTATGATGCGGTGCGCGAACTGGCCTATGACGGGCAATACGAGCACGCCCAGGACATCCTGCGCGTCATGGATCAAAACGATGACCGCGTGATGACCTATTGGGGCTTTACCTACCGCAAAATGGGTGAGCTGGCACTGGCGAATGCCTTCTACGAAAACGCCATCGAAGCCAATCCCGACAATATTCTGGCCCGCAGCTATATGGGGCAAGGCTTTGTCACGGAAGGGAAAACCGATCTGGCCATCGCACAGTGGCGCGAGATCAAGGCCCGTGGCGGCGAAGGCACCTGGGCCGAGGCCTCGCTGCGCGAAGCGATCCAGACCGGGCTGACTTACAGCTACTAAGGTTCAGGGTTTCTTTACCCGCTTGTCCCTATTCTGCCCCATGACGCGAAACTTGGCATGACAGGCAGATGCAGGACACGAACGCATTGGTACAGATGATACCCGGGGCGCAGGCCTCGGGCATTGAACAGGTTGATGACGCCCCTCAGGTCATCCCCCGCACGCTCAGCCGAACGCAGAAAGCCGCCGTAATCGTGCGGCTGCTGCTGAACGAAGGGGCCGATATTCCGCTGGAGGAACTGCCAGACCCGCTACAGGAACAGCTGACCCATCAGCTGGGGCGTATGGGACTGGTGGATCGGGTCACGCTGGATGCGGTGGCCCGCGAATTTGCCGATGCATTGGACAGTGTAGGGCTGGCCTTTCCCCATGGGCTGGCGGGCGCGCTGGACGCGGTGAACGGCAAGATCGCTCCCGCCACGGCGGCGCGGCTGCGCAAGGTGGCCGGGGTGCGCCAGATCGGTGACCCCTGGCAACGCCTGCGCGAAATCGCGGTTGAGGATCTGGCCGAAATGGCGCAGGCCGAAAGCACCGAGGTCGCCGCCGTCATGCTCTCGAAACTGGAAACCGCCAAGGCGGCGCAGTTGTTGGGGCAACTCCCCGGCCCCACCGCGCGGCGGATCACCTATGCGGTGTCGAAAACCGCCAATGTCACGCCCGAGGCGGTGGAGCGGATCGGCTGGTCGCTGGCTGCGCAACTGGACCAACGTCCCACCCCGGCCTTCAAGGATGGCCCCGGCGCGCGGGTGGGCGCGATTCTGAACCAGTCGGCCGCCAATACACGCGACGGGCTGCTGACCGCGCTGGATGAAGAGGATGCGGATTTCGCCGACACGGTGCGCAAATCCATCTTCATCTTCGCCCATATCCCGACCCGCATTCAGCCCCGCGATGTGCCCGCCATCCTGCGTGAGGTGGACCAACCCGTTCTGGTGGCCGCCATGGCCGGGGCCGCCTCGGACGAGGATCGCGTAGTGGTCGAATTCCTTCTGTCCAACATCTCGGGCCGCATGGCCGACAACCTGCGCGAAGAAGTGACAGAGCGTGGCAAGGTCAAACAATCCGAAGCCGAAAACGCCATGTCCGAGGTCGTTGCCGCCATTCGGACCCTGCTGGATGCAGGCACCATCATCCAGATCGAAGAAGAGGAGGACGAGGAATAGGCCCGACAGCCCCGTAGAATAACGCCGGAGCGCACGCGGCAGGCACACCCTTGTGAACGAGAGAGTGGGGCTGTATGTCTGGGTTCGTGTCACAACACCCGGTGAGTCCTCCCCATGCCCGCAGAAAAGTCGGAACTGAGCCGATTTGAGCTTGGAAAATACTACGTTGCCAATCTGGTTCTAAGCGGCGTGATCCGCCTGATGCGACGGTTGCCCTATGAACGGCGCATCAATGCGATGGGGGCGATCATGCGCACATTGGCCCCCGTGGTCGGGTTTCGCACCCGCATAAGGCGTAACCTGAAACTCACCTGCCCGGATTTGCCCGAAGGTGAGATCAAGCGCATCTGCCGCGCGGTTCCCGACAATGCGGGCCGCGCGATCATGGAGCATTTCTCCTCTGAGGGGTTCATCGACCGGCAGAGCAATGCCAAAATCTCGGGCCCCGGTATCGAAGCCTTTGACAAGGCAGTGGCCGAGGGACGTCCGGTGATGATGATCACGGCGCATTTCGGCCATTACCTGGCCGCGCGCGTTGCCCTGCAAGCCCGCAGTGGTGCCCCCATCGGCTGCCTCTATCGCCGCATGGCCAACCCCTATTTCAACGACATGTATGTCGAGGCGTTCTACGAAACCGGCGCACCGATGTTCGAACAGGGCCGCCGTGGCATGGTTGAAATGGTCCGCGCGCTGAAAAGCGGCGGCATCATCGCCATCGTCTCGGATCTGCATGCACAAGGTGGCGAGGAACTGACGTTCTTCGACAAACCCGCCGTGACCTCGGTGCTGAATGCAGAGCTTGCGATCAAATACAAGGCCGAGCTGATCCCTTGCTACGCGGTGCGTCAGCCCAACGGGATCGATTTCGAGATCGTGCTGCACGACCCGGTCCCGCATACCGACGCCAAAACCATGACGCAGTTCACCAATGACGATCTTGAGGCGATGGTGCGCCAGCATATGGGACAGTGGTTCTGGATTCACCGCCGCTGGAAATCCTGGAACGGGCTGGGCGTTCAGCCCAGCGACATGCCCTGATCTTCCCGCTTATTTGACGTGCGCTGCCGCCACAATCGGCCCGTGCCCGATCCGCTGGATCAGGACCACCGCGGGCAGGTCACCAGACAAAGTGGCGGTGAACTGTTGCGGCGCGACCCCGTCCCACTGTCCGGCCAACTGCCAGCCCTCCACGACATTGGCATAATCCAACTCGTGCCCGGCCAGCTCTCCGCGCCGGATCGAGGCATGGCGCATCGGCGAATACTGCACGACGCGCACGTCATAGCTCTGCCCTTCCGGCAGTTCCACCGGCATCACATCAACGGTGATCTCGTCGCCTGCACGCACCGCGCGCACCTCGGCCTCTGGCGCGGCGGTCAGATGGGCGTTGATGATCCGCTCAAGATCATGCTCCTTGGCGCCGACCACATCCTGCTGCCCATTGATCACCATCTGCGGCGTATAGATCATGCTCCGCCCGCCTTCCCGCGCATAAGCACGCTGACGCAGGGTGTGATCGGGGTTGGCGTATTCATCCTTCCAGCCGATATAATCCCAGTAATCCACATGCAGCGCCAGACCGATGACATCGTCACGTTGCGCCAGCTCATGCATGATCCGATCCGCCGGAGGGCAGGACGAACAGCCTTGCGAGGTAAACAACTCGACCACAACCGGGTCAGAATCGGCGTGGGCAGTTGAGGCAAGAAGCATGGTGGCAAGCGCAATGGCGGCGGGTTTGAACATGGCGGGTTCTCGATCTGATTGGGCGATGGCTTCAACCTAACCAGAGATCGCTTCACCCACCAATCAATGTTTCTTGAGACCAGTTTCAGTTCCATTCAATAAAAATGTGTGCAATGGTATACAAAAAATGCCGCACCTGGCCGGTTGGACCTTGAACCATGGCCACGGGTGATGCATCTAGCGCACAGCGAATCCCATATTCCACGTCATTTGAGAGGGAGGCCACAGATGCCCATCAAAGTCGGACAGGACACCGCCAAGACACGCCGCAGCCTGAGCGTGAATGGCAAATCCGTTTCCTATTACTCGATCCCCGCCGCGCAAGAGGCCGGTCTGGGTGACTTTTCGAACCTGCCCGCCGCGCTGAAAGTGGTGCTGGAAAACATGCTGCGGTTCGAAGATGACGGCTTTTCCGTCTCGGTCGACGACATCAAGGCCTTTGCCGAATGGGGCGCAAAGGGGGGTAAGAACCCGCGCGAGATCGCCTATCGCCCGGCCCGCGTTCTGATGCAGGATTTCACCGGTGTTCCCGCCGTGGTCGATCTGGCCGCGATGCGCGACGGTATCAAGGGTCTGGGTGGCGACGCACAAAAGATCAACCCGCTGAACCCGGTTGATCTGGTCATCGACCACTCGGTCATGATTGATGAATTCGGCAATCCGCGCGCGTTTCAGATGAACGTGGACCGTGAATACGAACGCAATATGGAGCGGTATCAGTTCCTGAAATGGGGCCAGAACGCGTTCAACAACTTCCGCGTTGTGCCCCCCGGCACCGGCATCTGCCATCAGGTGAACCTGGAATATCTGGCCCAGACCGTCTGGACCGACACCGACCAGAACGGGGATGAGGTCGCCTATCCCGACACGCTGGTCGGCACCGACAGCCACACCACCATGGTCAACGGCATGGCCGTTCTGGGCTGGGGCGTCGGCGGGATCGAGGCCGAGGCCGCGATGCTGGGTCAGCCGATCTCGATGCTGATCCCCGAGGTTGTGGGCTTTGAACTGACCGGTGATCTGGTCGAAGGCACCACCGGCACCGACCTTGTTCTGAAGGTCGTGGAAATGCTTCGCGAAAAGGGCGTGGTCGGCAAATTTGTCGAGTTCTACGGGAGCGGTCTGGACCGTCTGCCGCTGGCCGACCGTGCGACCATCGCCAACATGGCCCCCGAATACGGCGCGACCTGCGGCTTCTTCCCGATCGACGGTGAGACGCTGCGCTACCTGCGCAACACCGGCCGGGATGAGGACCGCATCGCGCTGGTCGAAGCCTATGCCAAGGAAAACGGGTTCTGGCGCGACGAGAACTACGCTCCGATCTACACTGACACCCTGTCGCTGGACATGGGCACCATCGTTCCGGCGATCTCGGGGCCGAAGCGCCCGCAGGATTATGTCGCGCTGACCGGTGCCAAATCCGCGTTCACCAAGGAAATGGCCGAGACCTTCAAGCGCCCCATGGGCAAGGAAGTGGCCGTCAAAGGTGAAGACTACACCATGGAATCGGGCAAGGTCGTGATCGCCTCGATCACCTCCTGCACCAACACCTCGAACCCCTACGTGATGATCGGGGCCGGTCTGGTGGCGCGCAAAGCCGCGGCGCTGGGTCTGGATCGCAAACCGTGGGTCAAAACCTCGCTGGCGCCGGGATCGCAGGTTGTGTCTGCCTATCTTGAAGCCGCAGGCCTGCAAGAGGATCTGGACAAGATCGGCTTCAACCTCGTCGGTTACGGCTGCACCACCTGTATCGGCAACTCGGGCCCGATCCAGAAGGAACTGTCCGAGGCGATTGCCGAGGGCGATCTGGTCGCCACCTCGGTCCTGTCGGGCAACCGCAACTTCGAAGGCCGTATCTCGCCCGACGTGCGTGCCAACTATCTGGCCTCGCCGCCGCTGGTTGTCGTCTACGCGCTGGCGGGCACCATGGATATCGACCTGACGTCCGAGCCGATCGGTCAGGACAAGGATGGCAATGACGTCTTCATGAAAGACATCTGGCCGTCGCAGCAGGAAGTCGCCCAACTGGTCGAGCAGACCGTAACCCGCGAGGCGTTCCAGTCGAAATATGCCGACGTCTTCAAAGGGGACGAGAAATGGCAAGCGGTCGAGACCACCGATGCCGAGACCTATGACTGGCCCGCAAGCTCGACCTATATCCAGAACCCGCCCTATTTCCAGGGCATGGGGCATGAGCCCGGCACCATCACCAATATCGAAGGTGCCAAGGTTCTGGCCATTCTGGGCGATATGGTCACCACCGACCACATCTCACCCGCCGGGTCCTTTGCGACCACCACGCCTGCGGGCAAGTATCTGACCGACCGTCAGGTGCAACCGCGCGAGTTCAACTCGTATGGCTCACGCCGGGGCAACCACGAGGTCATGATGCGCGGCACCTTCGCCAATATCCGCATCAAGAACGAGATGCTGGACGGTGTCGAAGGCGGCTATACCAAAGGCCCCGATGGCGAACAGACCTCGATCTATGACGCATCGATGGCCTATCAGGCGGACGACACACCGCTGGTTGTGTTTGGCGGCGAACAGTACGGCGCGGGCTCGTCCCGGGACTGGGCGGCCAAGGGCACCGCGCTGCTTGGCGTCAAGGCGGTGATCGCCGAAAGCTTTGAGCGTATCCACCGCTCAAATCTGGTGGGCATGGGCGTCATCCCGTTCGAATTCACCGGCGGCGACAATCGCAAGTCGCTGGGTCTGAAGGGGGATGAGACCGTCTCGATCCACGGTCTGGACACGATCCAGCCGCTGCAGGAGGTGCCCTGCACCATCACCTATGGCGACGGCTCCGAGAAGACCATCCAGCTGAAATGCCGGATCGATACGGCGCCCGAGATCGAATATATCGAAAACGGTGGCGTGCTGCATTACGTGTTGCGGAATCTGGCCAAAGCAGACTGAGGTCGCCCTTATCCCTGATCGTTTTGAAAGGGCACCCACGGGTGCCCTTTTGATTTGTGCGAGGCTCTGCCTCGCGCTCCGAGGTATTTTTGAACAGAAGAAGTTGTCATTGCGCGGTTTTCCCGATCTGTTGGTGCGTGGAGGTGAGGATGGACAAAGTCGCATTGATAACAGGTGGCGCGCGCGGAATCGGGCGGGCAATTGTCGAAGACCTGTGCCGCGATCATCAGGTTGCGTTCACCTGGTTGACTTCGGAACCCGAAGCCATGCAGGGCGCTTTGGCCTTACGCTCTGATCTGACGCAGGAGGGTCAGGCCGGGGCGGTGGTCGATCAGGTGATCGAGCGGTTCGGGCGACTGGATGTGATCGTGAACAATGCCGGACTGGTCCGTTCGACCCCGAAAGAGCGGTTCGAGGCCGAGGCGCATCGGGCGGTATTGGACCTCAACCTGCTGGCTCCGATGGCGCTGCTGGCGGCGGCGCTGCCGCATCTGAAGCGGGGGACGTCGATTGTCAGCATCTCATCCATGAACGCGGTTCTGCCGCCGCGTGATGCGGCGACCTATGGGGCCAGCAAGGCGGCGCTGAACCTGTGGACTCGTGCCATGGCCAAAGAGTTGGGTCCCGAAGGCATTCGCGTCAACGCGGTGGCCCCGGGTGCCATCAACATCCCCGAGGCCCCGCGCCCCGATGATCTGACCGAGTTGTTCGTCAAGGATACGGCGTTGGGCCGGGTGGGCGCGCCCGACGATATCGCCAAAGTGGTGCGCTTTCTGGCCTCGGATGCGGCGGGATTCATCACCGGAGAGGTTTTGGGTGTCACCGGCGGCTATCGCTTATGAACCGCCTGCGGCTTTTTCCAGCGCCGGGCGGATGGTGCCTTCGATAACGCGCTGGGTGATCGGCCCGGCAAAGCGCAGAATGATCGTACCGTCGCCATCGATCACATAGGTCTCGGGCACGCCGTAGACGCCCCAGTCCAGCCCCATGCGCCCCTGTTCATCCCTGCCGATACCGGCATAAGGATCGCCCAGTTCGGTCAGAAAGCCTTGGGCATTGTCCAACTGGTCCTTGTAATTGATGCCATAGACCGGGATGCCTTCGTCCGCCAGCGCCTGCAGATTGGGGTGTTCAACACGGCAGGGCGCGCACCAGCTGGCCCAGTAGTTGACCAGCTTGACCTGCCCATCGCGCAGCGTCGCGTCATCAAAGCCGGGTTTGCCTGCGAAATCCGTCAGAACGACCGGCGGGGCCGATTGCCCCTCGCGCGCAGAAGGCAGCGCATTGGGATCATCGCGAAACATGCCGATGCCTGCCAATACCGCGAAAGCTCCGAATATCAGCGGCGGCGCAATCATCAGGGGCGAGATCTTAGCCATTGCGCGTCATCCTCTGTTCGACCTTTTCCATCTCGGCCCGCACCTTGCGGCCCCGGATCACGCTGAACCCGACAAGAACGATCAGCAGACCAATGGACACAACATAGGACCACAGCACCGTATCGGCATATTTACCCAGATCAGGGATCATCCGTTCACCCTTTCCCGCGTCAGCAGCGCCTTGATCCGGCGCGCGCGAATTTCTGTGCCGGTGCGATACAGCACCAGCGCGATGAACAGCAGCACAAAGCCCACGATGCACAGCAGCAGCGGATAGAAATAGATGTTGGAGACCTTCTCTTCGGTATCCGTGCCGGTGATGGCCCCTGCCCGCATGACCGATGCGCCCTGATGCAGGCCCTGATTCCAGAAATTCACCGCATAGCGGCTGAGGATGGCAAAGACCGAGCCCACCAGACACAGGACCGAGGTCAGATCGGCGGCGGTATCCGAGTCCTCGATCGCCTCCCACAGGGCGACATAGCCAAGGTAGAACAGGAACAGGATCAGGAATGAGGTCAGGCGCGGGTCCCAGGCCCACCATGTGCCCCACATGGGTTGACCCCAGATCGCTCCGGTCGCCAATGCGATCAGGGTCATCACGATGCCGATGGGGGCTGCGGCGCGGGCTGCCAGCGCGCTGACATGGTGGCGGCGCACCAGCCAAACCAGCGAAGTGGCCAGCATCATCAGCCAGCAATTGATCGCCATCAGGGCCGCGGGCACATGCAGATAGATGATCTTGACGGTCGAGCCCTGCTTGTAATCATCCGGCGTGAAGAAAAAGCCCCAGACCAGACCGACGACCAGACAGGCCCCCGACGTGATCCAGAAGAACGGCAAGACACGCTCGCTGGTGGCGAGGAATTTTCTGGGGTTGGCGTATTCCCAGAGGGCGTTGGCTTTGGCTGCGATTGACATGGGCCCTATCTAGTCCGAGTCTTGGTTGTTCTCAATTGACCTCAGTCAAAGTTTGATCACCCTACCGAAGATTGATGCGCAAAACGGCGGCGCTGGCAAAGGGCAAAAGTGCCACGGTGGCGGCGGTGATCCCGGCCAGCATGAGCAGTGGGGTTTGTGTTTCCATGCCCGTGGCCCCACGCCGGGCGACCTCGGCCCCGAAGATCAGGGTTGGGACATACAGCGGCAGCACCAGCAGCGACAGCAGCAGCCCACCGCGTTTGAGGCCCACGGTGAGGGCCGCGCCGAAGGTTCCGATGACGCTCATCGCCGGGGTGCCGATCAGTAGCGAGATCACCAGCCATGCGAAACCGGGTGCCGGCAGGTTCAGCAGCACGCCCAGAAACGGGGCGGCCAGAACCAGCGGCAGGCCGGTGGTCAGCCAATGGGCCAGCGCCTTGATCGTGACCACGGCTTCCAGCGGCAGCGGCGCGGTGGCGAGCAGGTCGAGCGAGCCGTCCTCCCAATCCAGCGCCAGCAGGCGGTCCAGCGACAGCAGGCAAGCCAGCAGCGCCCCCAGCCACAGCACGCCCGGCGCGATGGTGGACAGCAGCGACGATTGCGGGCCGACCGAGAAGGGCACCAGCACCGTGACGATCAGGAAGAAGGCCAGCCCAAGACCGAACCCGCCGCCCGCACGGAAGGCCAGTTTCAGGTCGCGCAGCAGCAGGGCGATCACAGGAAGCCTCCGTCGAAATCGTCGATGGGTTTGGGTTTCGCCTTGTTGGGGCCGACATCCAGAACCTCTCCGTCGAGGCCGAGGTCGATATGGGTGGCGATCAGGGCCGATCCGCCCTGCCCCAGATGCGCGCGCACCGCGTCGGCGAACATCTGCACCGCGTTTTTGTCCAGCGAGACGGTGGGTTCGTCCAGCATCCAGATCGGCCGTCCGGTGACCAACATCCGCGCCAGTCCAAGGCGGCGTTTCTGCCCTGCGGACAGATTGCCTGCGTGCCGGTCCGACAATTCATTCAGGGCAAACGCGTCCAGCGCCGGTTGGATGTCTTTCGTGCCGAAGACGGCGGCCCAGAAGCTCAGGTTCTCGGTCACGGTCAGGGTCGGTTTCAGCCCGTCGGAGTGCGAGGCGTAGGCAATCTGGTCTTCGGCGCCGTCGATCCGGCCTGTCAGCGGCGGCTGCAGTCCCGCCAATGTGCGCAGCAGCGTGGTCTTGCCGATCCCGTTCGGGCCGCGCAGGATCAGGGCCTTGCCGGGTGGCAGCGTAAAGCTCAACCCTTCGAGCACAGGAATGCCGCCACGGGTGATGGCCAGATCGGTTACGGTCAGTGTCATGAGGTCCCGCTTAGCCGATTGGTGTTGCGGGCAAAAGGTGGGATTTGACGCAGGGTGTTTGCGGAGAGGTCGGAGCGAGGGGCGCTGCCCCTCGCGCTCCCCGGGATATTTATGGCCAGATGAAGGACGGACCCGTGTTAGGTCGGGATCAGGGCGAGTGCGACCCGGCGGCCTTCGGAGAGGAGGACGTTATAGGTGCGGCAGGCGGCGGGGGAGTTCATGATTTCGACGCCCAGTCCGGCCTCTTCCAGCGTGCTGCGCAGGTCAGCGGGGATGTGGGAGAGGTCCGCGCCGGTGCCGATGAACAGAACGTCGATGTGGTCGGCGAGTGCGAGCAGCGCTGGGTGGTCCTTGTAGCCACCCCAGCTTTTGGTGCCTGTGGGGCCGGTCAGGACGGGGCCCTCGTGGACCTGACCTCCGATACGGAAGAAGCCGGGGCCGTAGCCGTCGATGGGGACGGCGTTGGTATAGGTGATCTCGTTCAGACGCATGGCCGTCTTCTAGCCCCAAAGCGGCAGGCCCGACAAGGCGGCAGTTGCGATGGCCAGATAGGCGGCAGCGCGGTAGAGCCGTTCGCGTTCGGGGTGGAACAGCCAGCCGCCCAGCCAGTTCCCGGCCAGATTGGGCAGCACCAGAGACAGACCCAGAACCGTGCCAGCAAGTGTGAAGTGTCCCATGCCGAACAGAAAGCCGAGGATCAGGAAGTCGAAGGCAAAGAGAAACAGCAGGATCGTGGCACGGATCACCTCGACCGGCAGCGGGCGGGTCATGTAGAACAGGATCACCGCCGGGCCGGGCAAACCGGCGACGCCGCCCAGAAACCCGGCTATGCCGCCGATAAAGGCGACCATACCGCGTGACACCGCGCCGGTATAGCGTAGGCCGAGGATCAGGATGACCAGCATCGACAGTGAGATCAGGCTGACCGCGTAACGAAATACCTCGGGGGCGACCAGGGTCAGCAACCACAGGCCAACGGGCAGGATCAGCGCGCATCCGATGGTCAGGCGCAGCAGATCGGACCGGTCAACCGCATGCCAGGCGCGGCGCAGGTTGGGCAGCGGGCCGAAGATATCCATGATGGTCAGCGCGATCAGGGCATTGAACGGGGTCAGGAACTGCCCTGCAATCGGCAGGAAGACCAGCGCGGTGCCGAAGCCCGAAAACCCGCGCACCAACCCGCCCATAAAGGCAGCGAGTGCGATGATGGCCAGCCCCGCTGGGGACTGGCCCAGAACCTCAGGCGTCAATGTTGGCAAACTGGTTGCCCGCCGTGTTCGACGGCTTTGACCAATCGCGCTTGACCCCCAGCCACAGCAGGATGGTCGAGGCCACGAAGACCGACGAATAAGTCCCCACAATCACACCCCAGATCATCGCGAAGACAAAGCCCCGGATCACATCCCCGCCCAGCACGTATAGCGAGATCAGCGCCAGCAGCGTGGTGACCGAGGTCATCACCGTCCGGCTGAGGGTTTCGTTGATCGAGATGTTCAGGACGTCCTTGAGGTCTTTCTTCTTGTACTTCCTAAGGTTCTCACGCACCCGGTCGAAGACGACCACGGTGTCGTTCAGTGAATAGCCCACGATGGTCAGCAGTGCTGCGATGATGGCCAGATCAAAGCGGATTTGCAGTTCCGAGAAGATACCGATGGTCAGGATCACGTCATGCACCAGCGCGGCCACCGCCCCCAGCGCGAATTGCCATTCGAAGCGCAGCCAGATGTAGACAAGCACCGCCCCGATCGCCAGGGCCACGGCGATGACGGCGGTCTGGATCAACTCGCCCGAGACCTTGGGCCCGACGGATTCGACGGAGACGAACTGAATGTCGGGGACGGTCAGTTTCAACGCCTCTTCCACCGCAGTGACAGTCGCGGCTGATACGGATTCGGAATCGGCCTGCGCCTGAATACGGATCATGGCGACGTTTTCATCGGGGCCGAAGGTGGGGTCAAAGATCTCGGTGATCGTGACATCACCCAGTTCCAGTGGTGCGATGGCGTCGCGATAGGCGCCCACGTCGATCTCTTGCGTGCTTTGGGTGCGGATCGTGGTGCCGCCGCGGAAGTCGATGCCGAAGTTCAGCCCCTGCAGCAGGAACGACCCGAAGGCCAGCACCATCATCAGGGCCGAGAGGCCCAGCCAGACCTTCCAGCGGCTGAAGAAATCGAACGAGGTGTTCTGGGGTACGAGTTTCAGTCTCATGTCAAACCTCGATCATTTTCGGACGGCGGCGTTCGAACCATATGACGATCATCAGACGCGTCACGAAGATCGCGGTGAAGACCGAGGTCAGAATACCAAGACCCAGCGTGATGGCGAAACCGCGCACCGGGCCGCTGCCCATGGCAAACAGGATCACGGCGGTGATGAAGGTGGTCACGTTCGCGTCCAGAATCGCCGACAGGGCCTTTTCATAGCCCAACTCGATGGCGCGGGCCGGGCCTTTGGCGGATTTCAGTTCTTCGCGGATACGCTCGAAAATCAGCACGTTGGCGTCCACCGCCATGCCGACCGTCAGCACGATACCCGCGATACCCGGCAGGGTCAGCGTGGCACCGATCAGCGACAACAGGCCAAACAGAAGACCTACGTTGATGATCAGCGCGATGTTGGCGAAGACGCCGAACAGGCCATAGCTGAGCGCCATGAAGGTCAGCACCGCAACAAAGGCCACGATGGTCGCCACCTTGCCTGCGTCGATGCTGTCCTGCCCCAGTTCGGGGCCAATGGTGCGTTCTTCGAGGAATTCCAGACCGGCGGGCAAAGCGCCTGCCCGCAGCAGTACGGCCAGGTTGGTGCTTTCCTCGACGGTGAAATTGCCGGTGATGATGCCGGACCCGCCCGGGATGTGGCTTTGGATCACAGGGGCCGAGATCACCTCATCATCCAGCACAATTGCGAAGGGCGCGCCGATGTTTTCCAGCGTGTAGTCGCCGAATTTCCGTGCGCCGGATGTGTTGAACCGGAAGCTGACCGCCGGGCGACCGTTCTGATCGAACGAGGGCTGGGCGTCGACCAGTTCTTCGCCAGTGACGACAGGGGCGGATTCGATGATGTAGAAGACGCCGCTTTCATCAATGGACGGCACAACCTTCTCGCCAATACCCGGCACGACGTCCGGGTCCGTGCCGCGTCCAACCACGGGGTTGAAGGTCAACTGCGCCGTGGTGCCAATGATGTCTTTAAGCTCTCCGGCGCTGCCGATGCCGGGCACCTGAATCAGGATGCGATCCGCGCCTTGACGCTGAATGGTGGGCTCGCGTGTGCCGACCTCGTCGATCCGGCGGCGGATGATTTCCAGCGCCTGACGCACGGTGCGGTCATCCGAGGCCAGCTTTTCAGCCTCGGAGAGTTGTACGATGATCGTGTCACCCTCGGCGCGGACGTCAATATCAGTTGCGCCAACACCAGAGAGAGTCTGCACCGGGCGGGCCAGACCACGGACAACCTCCAACGCGCGCGACATGCCCTCGGGCTGGCTGATGCGGACGCGAATCTCATCGGGGGCCGAGGGTTGTTTGCGCACAGTTCCTACCGTGGCGCGTTCGTCCCGCAGCGCGTCGCGGATTTCGGGCCACATCGCCTCCATCCGCGCCTCATAGACATCCTCGACCTTCACCTCGGCCAGCAGATGGGCACCGCCGCGCAGATCGAGACCCAGATTGACCAGCGAAGATGGCAGCCAGTTGGGCCATTGCCCCGCCAAAGCCTGATTTTCGGGGGTGTCCGCGCCAAGCTCAATCGCCGCCTTGGCGTCGTTGGATTGTTCGACGCGCGTGTAAAATGCATTCGGCAGGGCCAGGAACAGGCCAATCACGCAGACCGACCAGATCAGAACCCGCTTCCAGGTATCAATTTGCAGCATTACCCTGCCTTTTCAAGGAATTGTGGCGCGAAGTTATTTCGCCGGTTCGGTCTTGTTCAGGACCTGAGCGATGGTCGCCTGAACCACACGCACCTTGACGCCTTCGGCGATCTCGACCTCGACCTCGCCATCATCCTTGACCTTGGCCACCTTGCCGATCAGCCCGCCTTGGGTGACGACCTGATCCCCACGGCGCAGCGCCTCGACCATCGCCTTGTGTTCTTTCATCTTTTTCTGCTGCGGACGGATCAGCAGAAAATACATGATCCCGAAAATCAGGATCAGTGGGAGAAACTGGGCAATTGCGCCGCCTTCCATGGGATATTCCTTTGTTCAGATCTTGCGGCACCGTTCCGCAAATTTGCCGGGAACCTATGCCTTGAACCCGCCCTTTGCAAGCAATGGCGGCACCTCAAAGCGCCATTGCGTACCCGGCGAACCGCAGGATCAGGCAAAGCGTTGCAGATATGTCCTAGGCATGTCACCCAACTGCGGTATAGTTCGGTAAAAGGGGGACCGATGACATTGCCTTTCAAGCCCTTCGTTTTGTTACGCTATTTTCTGACAACCCTGACGCTGGGCCTGTGGCTGACGACCCCGTCCAGCGCGCAGGAAACACCCCCCGCAGCCCCCGAGGCCGAGACCCAAGGCTCTGAGGCATTCGTCGCCCCGGTCATCGTCGATGGGGACACGCTGTTTCAGGTGCGCGGCTCCAGCGCCCTGCCCGCGCCCGAGCGGGCCGAGAACATACAGGCCAAGATCATCGAGGTCGCCGAAAGCTCGGACGCACAAACGGTTGAGATCACCTTTGAGGAAACCGAGTTGGGCACCTGGATACTGGCGGATGGCGAGCGAATCTCGATCGTGACGACAGCGGATGCCGAGTTGGACCAGATGGGGCTGGATGTGCTCAGCCTGTTGCACGGCAACGCGATCAAGCAATCCATCGAGGCGTATCGCGCCAACCGCACCGAACAGGCCCGCGTCTCGGGCGCGATCGAGGCTGGCGGCTGGACGCTTGGCTTTATCCTGTTCATCGTGCTGATCCTGTGGCTGCACCGCCGGATCAAGCGGCGCACGCTGCGTTTTGTGCGGCGCTATCTGAAAGATGTCGAAACCGCCACCGCCGAACATGTGCAGGCCGAGGCGATGGCCGCGCTGATCCGATACGGGCTGAATTTCATCCTCCTGGCGATCTTTTTCCTGGGCTTTTACTACTACCTGTCCTTCATCCTGCTGGCCTTTGCCGAGACGCGATACTTCGCGCAACTGCTGCTGACCTATCTGACCGAGCCGGTCCTGCAGATCGTCAAGGGCGTCATCAGCTATCTGCCCAACCTGATCATGCTGGCGCTGATCACATGGGTGACCCTGTATATTATCAAGGGCATGCGTGTGTTCTTTGACGCGGTCGAGGCGGGCACGTTCGATCTGGGTGATTTCGAGAAACACTGGGTGAACCCCACCTTCAACATCGCCCGCGTCGTCATCATACTGATCGCGCTGGTCTTTGCGGTGCCTTACATTCCGGGCTCGGATTCGGCGGCGTTTCAGGGGCTGACCATTCTGGTGGGCGCGATGCTGTCGCTGGGGGCCAATTCGGTCGTCAGCAACATGCTGGCGGGGCTGTTCGTGATCTACCGCCGCTCGACCTCGATCGGGGACCGCATTCAGATCGGCGACCATATCGGCGATGTGGTGCAGATCAAACTGATGGAAACGCATCTGAAATCCATCAAGAACGAGTTGATCTCGATCCCCAATGCGCAGTTGATGAATTCCGATGTGGTGAATTTCTCGAAGAAAACCGATGGCAGCGGGCTGTTGCTGCACACCACCGTGGGCATCGGTTATGAGGAACCCCCCGAGAAGGTCGAGGCGATGTTGATCGAGGCTGCCCACCGTACCAAAGGGATCAAGGCCAAGCCCGAACCCTTTGTTTTGTGGACCGCGCTGGCCGATTACGCGATTAACTATCAGATCAACGGCTACACCACGCGGGGCAGTATCATCCCCAAAATCCGCTCGGACCTGCATCGCAATATCGTGGCCGTGTTCAACGAAAATAACGTGCAGATCATGACGCCATCCTACATCGCCGACCCGCCCGAACCGAAAATCCCCGCCGGGGATTGGGATGGTCATCTGGCGCATGAAGGGGCCGAGGATGCGGACAAGTAGGCGCATTTTCACACGCGGTGCTACACCCTGCCTTTCAGATGGTGCATAAGCGATCCTAGTGATTCACGCATAAGGATCTGAGACATGCACGACATCCGCGCCATTCGCGAAAACCCTGCCGCCTTCGACGCCGCCCTTGCGCGCCGTGGGGACGCGCCGGTGTCGTCAGACCTGCTGCGGCTGGACGAAAGCCGCCGGGCCAAGATCCTGGCGGCGGAAACCGCGCAGGCCGAACAGAACAAGGCCTCGAAAGAGGTTGGCGCTGCCAAAGGCCGTGGAGATGAGGCCGAATTCGAACGCCTGCGCGCGCTGGTGGCCGAGAAAAAGGCCGAGATCGCCCGGATGCAAACCGAGGCCAAGGACCTGGACGCGCTGCTGACCGATCAACTGGCCCGCATTGCCAATCTGCCCGCCGATGACGTGCCGCAGGGCGCGGATGAGGATGACAATGTCGAGGTCAACCGCTGGGGCACGCCGCGCGATTTCGATTTTGCTCCGAAAGAGCATTATGATATCCCCGCCGTCGCCGCCGCCATGGATTTCGAAACCGCCGCCAAGACCAGCGGCAGCCGGTTCGTGAACCTGTCCAAAGGCGTCGCCCGCATTCACCGCGCGCTGGCGCAGTTCATGCTGGACACGCATATCGACAAGAACGGGCTGACCGAAACCCAGACCCCCGTTCTGGTGCGGGATGAGGCGATGTATGGCACGGATAAGCTGCCGAAATTCGGTGAGGAGAGCTATCAGACCACCAATGGCTGGTGGCTGATCCCGACCTCCGAGGTGACGCTGACCTATTCGGTGTCGGGCGACATTCTGGACGAATCCGCCCTGCCCATCCGCATGACTGCCCACACCGTCTGTTTTCGGTCGGAAGCGGGAAGCGCGGGCAAGGACACTGCCGGAATGCTGCGCCAGCACCAGTTCGAAAAGGTCGAGATGGTCTCGGTCACCCATCCCGACAACTCGGATGAGGAACAAAAGCGCATGCTGCGCTGCGCCGAGGACCTGCTGGAGCAGTTGGGCATCCCCTATCGCACCGTCGTCCTGTGTACCGGTGACATGGGCTTTGGCGCGCGCCGCACCTTCGATATCGAGGCATGGCTGCCCGGGCAGGACACTTACCGCGAGATCAGCTCGGTCTCGACCACCGGTGCTTTTCAGGCCCGCCGCATGAACGCACGGTTCCGCCCCGAGGGCGGCGGCAAGCCGGAATATGTCCACACGCTGAACGGCTCGGGCCTTGCCGTTGGACGGTGCCTGATTGCGGTGCTGGAAAACGGCCAGAACTCGGATGGCACCGTGACCCTGCCGCAGGTGCTGGCCCCCTATCTGGGCGGCAAGCTGACGCTGCAAACAAACGGCACACTGGCATAAAGAAAACCGGCGCAAGGCGCCGGTTTTTGACATCGAAAGGCGAAGAAGGGCTTACTTCTTCGCCTTTTTCTTATCCTTCTTTTTGCCCTTCTTTTTATCAGACTTCTTCTTGACGTCCTTCTTGGATTTCTTGTCCTTGTCAGAGGTCTTGTCCTTTTTACCCTTCTTGGACTTTTCCTTGACCTTCTCTTTGGCCTTCTTGAAAGCGGCCTCCATCTCCAGCTTCTTTTTGGCCGCTTTTTCGGCCTTGGCCTTGGCTTTCGCCTTCTTCTTGGCCTTTGCTTCGTCGGCGGCTTTTTCCGCTGCCGCGCGCGCCTCGGCCGCCTTGCGTTCGGCTTCGGCCTTCCTGGCCGCGGCAGTTACCCGCGCGGCGGGCTTGCGGCGGGCCGGGGCTTTGGCTGCGGGCTTGCCGTTCAGCACCGCTTGCGCCGCTGCAATCAGAACCGGCGCACGGGCCGAACCGATGCGCGGCACCTTGATCAGGTCTTCGGGCTTGGCCCGGGCCACATCCTCAGCCGTTTTATAACCTTGCGCGGCAAGAGCCTGGGCCAGCGCCTTACCTACGCCACGCAGGGCAGTCGTTGCGGTCATTTCCAATCCTTTCCTGTCTCGCTGCGGTGACGCATCTCAGCGCAGCGTTTTGGGTCCCCGGACCTTAGCCGTGAGTGGCCAGTTGCCGGTCGGGTGCGGTTTTCGGGAAGGGGACAAGGCGTTTTGCATCCTCGTCCCACAGTTTGAGGTTCAGCGCCGCCAGTGCCTCGGGGAACTTGATCCGGCGCGGGGTGTATTCGGGCGGCAGGTTATAGTGGCAGGCCCGCAGCCGGTAAGACGGAATGCGCGCGTTGAAATGGTGGATGTCATGCAACGTGATGCAGGCCACCGCATTATCGAACCACCAGCCGAAATCCAGCGCGGATGAGCCCTGCAACGCCGCCAGTTGCGGGTCCAAATCCGGGCGACGGTCCCAATAGGTGTCCTCGAAATTATGCTGAAGATAGACGAGGAACACGCCCAGCATTCCGCCCAGCAGTGAAAACACCAGCCAGACCAAGATGCCCGTGGCCCCGGCGATCAGATAGAGCAGACCCAGAAACACGATGATCGACAGGTTGTGCAGTACAACGCCCTTCACCCCGAACCGAACGGTGTTCTTGGGCCAGCGATAGCGGATGAAGTAGGTAAACAGCGCCCCCACCGGCACCAGGATGAAGGGGTTGCGGTAAAGGCGATAGAACAAACGGGTTTTCCAGTCCGCCGCGTTCCATTCCCGCAGGGTCATCGTGTGGATTTCCCCGGTCTCGCGATGTTCCAGATTGCCGATGCCCGCGTGGTGCAGGTTGTGGTTCTGCTTCATCACCTCAAACGGCGCGAAGGTGAAGGGCGACAGGCCATGCCCGGCCCATTCGTTCTGTTGCCGCGTCTCGAACAGGGAATGATGCCCGCAATCATGTTGCAAGACGTAAAGCCGCACGGCGGAAAAGGCGAACACAATGCCCGCAGGAACCATAACGTACCAGCGATCGACATATGTAATCGCCAAGGCAAGCGAGGCGAAATACACCGCGAATGTGCCAAAATAGCTGAGCGCGGCAAGCTTGTTGTCCTGCACCGCGTATTGTCTTGTATATTCTCTAAGGTCCATCCAGCCCGCTCCCCACGACGCACAGACACGAAAGTCATTTCAGAATTAAGCGCGGAAATCCCGCAAACAAGCAGCGCGCGCGAAAACAAATGCACGCCAGTGAATGCTAGCGTGATGGCAAGGGGCTGTCACGCCCCCGCGATTAAAATGCTGAAAATTGGCGCAGTTACGCGCGACCCTTGAGATGTTTGGCCAATGCGCCGGCGTTTTTCTTGCGCCGTCCTTTGTACGGATTCTTGTCGCCTTGCCCGCGCAGGGTCAGACGGATCGGCGTGCCGGGCATGTCGAAATCCTCACGCAGGCCATTGACCAGATAACGCGAATAGCTTTCGGGCATCTTGTCGGGGTGCGAGCACATGACCACAAAGCCCGGCGGGCGGGTCTTGGCCTGTGTCATATAGCGCAGCTTGATCCGGCGACCCTGTGGCGCTGGTGGCGGGTGCTGTTCCAGCATCGCGGTCAGCCAGCGGTTCAGCGCCGCCGTCGGCACCCGGCGGTTCCAGACATCATGGGCGCGCAGGATCGCGGCGCGCAGACGCTCCAATCCCCGGCCGGTTTTGGCGGATACGGTGATCAGCGGTGCGCCGCGCAGTTGTGGCAGCAGACGTTCAAAGGACTCTTTCAGATCGCGCAGCTTTTCCTGCTTGTTGTCCTCGACATCCCATTTGTTGACGGCAACGACAACGGCACGGCCCTCACGTTCGGCCAGATCGGCGATGCGCAGGTCCTGCTGTTCGAAGGGAATCGCCGCGTCCAGCAAAACCACCACGACCTCGGCGAATTTCACCGCGCGCAAACCGTCCGAGACGGAAAGCTTTTCCAGCTTCTCCTGCACCTTGGCCTTTTTGCGCATCCCGGCCGTGTCGAAAATGCGCATTGGCGTGCTGCTGCCATCGGGGTCGGCCCAGTCGATGCGCAGGCTGATCGCGTCGCGGGTGATCCCGGCTTCGGGACCGGTCAGCAGGCGGTCCTCGCCCATGATCTTGTTGATCAGGGTGGATTTGCCCGCATTCGGACGCCCGACCACGGCCACCTGCAGCGGCTTGGCATCGGTGATCAGGGGCGCCTCGCCCTCGTCGTCCTCATCCAGTTCGATATCGGTTGCGGGGGCCTCATCCACCCGCGCTTCTTCGGCGGCATCAGCCAGAGGCATCAACTGGGTGTAAAGATCGGTCATCCCCTCGCCATGTTCGCCGGACAGGCGGACAGGCTCGCCGAGGCCCAGATTATAGGCCTCAAGCACACCGGCGTCGGCGGCGTTACCTTCAGCCTTATTCGCCGCCAGAATCACATGTTTGGAGCGTTTGCGAAGAATTTCCGCGAACATCTCGTCCGTGGGAGTCAGGCCCACGCGGGCGTCGATCATGAACAGGCAGACATCGGCCATGTCCACCGCGCGTTCTGTCAGCCGACGCATACGGCCTTGCAGGCTGTCATCGGTCGCGTCCTCAAGCCCCGCCGTGTCGATCACGGTAAAGCGCAGATCACCCAGACGCCCTTCGCCTTCACGCAGGTCGCGCGTCACGCCCGGCTG
Source organism: Ruegeria sp. (assembly GCF_028066395.1). Taxonomy (GTDB): domain Bacteria; phylum Pseudomonadota; class Alphaproteobacteria; order Rhodobacterales; family Rhodobacteraceae; genus Ruegeria. The sequence goes on along the minus strand of NZ_JALCBM010000003.1, from coordinate 45,650 downwards.
GTCATCGACCAGAGCCAGACGTTTGCCCACAAGGCGGTTGAACAGGGTGGATTTGCCCACATTCGGGCGCCCCACGATGGCGAGGGTCAGCGACATGGTTCTCAACTTTCACGACTCAAGATGCGCCCTTTAGCGCATCTTGCCGTTAACGGAAAGCGTGCAAATCACCCTTGGCCGACACCACATACAGCGTTTGCCCCGCCACAACGGGGGCGGTGGTCGCGCCGCCGGGCACTTCGACCTGATAGATCTGCGTGCCATCGACCGGGTTGAAGAACCGCAGATAGCCATCGTTCGAGGCCACAACGATGCGCCCACCCGCCAGAATCGGGCCGTAGTGGGCAAAGACCGCTCCGCGACGGCCCGGCTTGTCCTTGACAAAGCCCGGCAGGTCCTGCGCCCAGATGACCGAGCCATCGGCTGCATTCAGCCGCACCAGCTGGTTGCGGTCGCTGACAAGGAAAACACTGTTGCCCGCAACCCAGACCGTATCCACGGCCCCCTCGGATGCGGTCCAGTTTCGTTCACCCGAGCCTGCATCAAAAGCGACCGTCCGGCCCGAGTGGTTACCGATATAGATCGTGTTGCCAACCACCATCGGCCCGCCGGTCACGTCGACGATCTGCGCCACCGCGCGGCCCCGACGACCACCGGCCACCGAGGCGTTCCAACGCCGGATGCCGCCCTTGCGGAAGGCTGCGGCGATATCGCCTGAGCCAAAGGCAAACACCGCCAGATCCGAGGCCAGAACCGGAGCCGGAGCGCCCAGCACGTTGCCGACACTGGGTGTGCCCTCGATCTGCCAGGCGATGCGCCCGTCCTTGGTGTTGACCGTCCAGCCGGTTTCATCCCCGGCCACCAGATAAAGCAGCCCGTCGCGGACCAGAGGCGCGCCGCTGCCCGTGGCATTCAGCCGTTTCTGCCAACGCTGCGCGCCGGTCTTGGCGTCCAGTGCGGTCAGGCGGCCAAAGCCCGATGACACGTACAGCACGCCATTGTCATAGGCGAGACCGCCGCCCGTGGCCTGATCGTCCTTTTCCGATGCGGGGATCAGGTTCGTGCTCCATACTGTTTGCCCCTGGGCCGAGGTCGCGGTGACCGTCGCGCCGGAATCCAGCGTATAGACCAGACCTCCGGCGACCACCGGATCGGCGGTGATCCGTTGCTTGCGCCCGTCCCCTGCCCCGATCGAGTTGGACCAGATGCGATTGGGGGCAGCGCTGAGCGCGGCATTTGTGGTGCGCAGCGCCGGGGTGCCCGGGCTTTGCGGCCAACTGGCATTGCGGCTTTGCGCCGGCACGCTGATCGGCTGAGAGCCCCGGGTTTCCACCGTTTCATTGTCCTGAACCGGGCGGATATCCTCGCGGGCGCCGGGCAGGATCACCTCGGGTTCCTGACAGGCGGCCAAGGCGGTCAGGGCCATCGCGGCAGCGGGCATCCCGAAGCGTGAGAAAATTCGTGTTACCATAATTGTTCGAACTCGCCTGTCTTTATCCCTGTTGCCCCATCCCGATTGCCACTGCCGGATCAGCCTTGCTGCCCGGCCAGCGGTTCGGGCACGGCGCCCAACGCAACGATCAATTGCGCCGCCCGCTGCTGCAGATCAACCCCGGCCTCGGCATCCTGCCGCAGGGCCTGCAACCGCTCGACCGCAGCCAGTGTTTCGCCCTCGGCCACATCGATCAAGGCCAGTTGTTCCTCGGCCAGCAACCGCAGGGGCGCGCCGGGGATGGCCAGCGCCTCGAATTGCTGACGTCGGTCCGTGGCGGGCATCGTCTCGGACTGCAACAGCAGCGCCTTGAAACTGGCGATGGCGCGGTAAATCTCGGGCAGATCGCCTTGGGTTGCGATGGCGTTCAGGCTGGCAACCGCATCCTGCTGCGACCCGGCCTCGGTCTGGGCGGCGGACAGCAACATGTTCAGAACCGCCTCGCCCCCCGGCGATTGTGCCGCAACCGTCTGCAGGCTGTCGGCACGCTCGGACGAGCCGTTCTGCGCCAGCGAGGACAGAATCGCATCCCCCAGCGCCTCGGCCTGCGCGGTGTCCTGCGCCTTGCGATATTCGTTGAACGCCGCCCCGCCCACGATGGCGACAACGGCAACAACCCCGACCCAGCCCCAACGGCGCAACAGCATATACATACGGTCGCGGCGCACCTCTTCGGTGACTTCTTCAATGAAACTGTCGGTATCGCTCATCCCTGTCCCCAGGCTGACTGTCTGGCTTTCTAGCGCCATGTCATACCCCGCCACCACGGGCAAGCCAAGGGCCGGATTTTACACATTTGTAAGGCAGGTCCCCAGGGCTTGCTTAAAAAAACAAACCGAACTATTCAGTTCAGTATGGAAAAGCCGGGCACCTGACCCCATTTCAAAGCGCATATGCTGCTGTCAGGCTGGCCGTAATATCTGGAAAGGCTCCACATGCGTTTGATTTCAATCGTCAACGCCATTTTGGTTGTAACCGCATTGTATTATCTCGTGTTCGAACGTGATGCATTATTTGCGTTTGCCGGTCGGGGCGAGGACCAGACCGAAACCGCCGCTGAAGCCGAGGCCGGAGCCGAGGATGTCGCCCAGGCCCAGGGTGATGCGATTGGCGTTGTCGCCCTGCGCTCGACCGCGCGCGAGATCGGCAGCGCCGTGCAACTGCGTGGGCAAACCAAGGCAAACCGCCAGGTTGAGGTGCTGGCCGAGACCACATCGACCGTGATTTCCGAACCCAAACGCCGCGGCACCTTTGTCGAAGCAGGCGATCTGCTGTGCGAGTTGGACCCGGGCACCCGCCCCGCCAGTCTGGCCGAAGCCACAGCCGCCGAGCTTGAAGCCAAAAGCCGCGTCCCCGAGGCCGAAGCCCGTCTGGAAGAGGCCCACGCTCTGGTCGCCGAGGCCGAGATCAACCTAAAAGCTGCCCGCAAGCTGTCGGAAACCGGGTTCGGCTCGGAAACCACCCGCATCTCGCGTGAGGCCGCGATGAGCAGCGCGCAGGCGGGTATCAAATCCGCCGAAGCCGGGTTGGAGGCCACGCAGGCCGGTATCGAAGCCGCCAGCGCCGAGGTCGCCGCCGCCCATCGCGAGATGGACCGCCTGTCCATCACAGCCCCGTTCCGGGGCCTGCTGGAAAGCGACACGGCAGAGCTGGGCAGCCTGATGCAGCCCGGATCGCTGTGTGCGACCGTAATCCAACTGGACCCGATCAAGCTGGTGGGCTTTGTCCCGGAAACCGAGGTGAACCGCGTCACCGTCGGCTCGATGGCGTCGGCGCAATTGGTGACCGGCCTGCAGGTCGAAGGACGTGTTACCTTCCTGAGCCGCTCGGCCGATGAAACCACTCGCACGTTCGAGGTCGAGATCACCGTGCCCAACCCCGAACTGCTGATCCGCGACGGCCAGACCGCCAATATCCAGATCGCCGCTGAAGGCGTCAAAGCGCATCTGCTACCGCAATCCGCCCTGACCTTGAACAATGAAGGCCGTCTGGGCGTGCGCACGGTCGGTGCCGGGGACATGGTTGATTTCAGACCGATCCAGCTGCTGCGCGACACCGCCGAGGGCGTCTGGGTCGGCGGTCTGCCGGAAACCACTGACATCATCGTGGTCGGGCAGGAATTCGTCACCAAAGGCGTGACCGTCGCGCCGACATATCGGGAAGCGTCGCAATGACAGGTATCGTCAGCTGGGCCGCCGACCGGGCCCGCATGGTTCTGGCCTTTATCGCGATCTCGCTGGTTGTGGGCAGCTTTGCCTATGTCAACCTGCCGAAAGAGGGTGAGCCGGATATCGAAATCCCCATTCTCTTTGTTTCGGTCAGTTTCCCAGGCATCTCGGCGGAAGATTCGGAAAACCTGCTGGTCAAACCGATGGAAACCGAGCTGGCCGATCTGGATGGCCTGAAAGAGATGAGCGCCACCGCCGCCGAAGGTTATGCCGGGATCGCGCTGGAATTCGACTTTGGCTGGGACAAGACCGCAATCACCGCCGATGTGCGCGATGCGATGAACACCGCCCAAGGCGATTTCCCCGCCGGGGCCGAACAATATACCCTGAACGAGGTCAACTTTTCCCAATTCCCCATCGTCATCGTGAACCTGACCGGTGCGGTGCCCGAACGGACCATGGCGCGGATCGCCAAGGACCTTCAGACACGGCTTGAATCGCTGGATGCGGTGCTTGAGGCCGGGATCGCGGGCAACCGAGATGAGATGCTTGAGGTCGTGATCGACCCGCTGCGGCTTGAGGCCTATAACGTCACCGCCGATGAACTGATCAACGTGGTTCGGAACAACAACCAGCTGATCGCGGCGGGTGAGGTCGACTCGGCCCAGGGTACATTCTCGGTCAAGATTCCGTCCTCGTTCAAGACTGCGCAGGATGTTTACGGCCTGCCGATCAAGACCAATGGCGACCGGGTTGTGACGCTGGGTGAGCTGGCCCAGATCAACTACACGTTCGAAGACCGCGCAGGCACGGCGCGGTTCGATGGCGAGCCCACCGTGGCGTTGCAGGTGGTCAAGCGCAAGGGTTTCAACCTGATCGACACCGTGGCGCTGGTCAAGGAAACCATCGCGGCGGAACAGGCCAAATGGCCGCCCGAATTGCAGACCGCCATCGATGTCGGCACCTCGAACGACCAGAGCCGTATCGTGGATTCGATGGTCAGCCAGCTTGAAGGTTCGGTCCTGACCGCCATTGCGCTGGTGATGATCGTGGTTCTGGCTTCGCTGGGTACCCGCGCCGCGCTGCTGGTGGGCTTTGCGATCCCGACCTCGTTCCTGCTGTGTTTCGCCTTCCTCGCCGTGATGGGCATCAGCATTTCCAACATCGTGATGTTCGGCCTGATTCTGGCCGTGGGGATGCTAGTCGATGGGGCCATCGTGGTGGTGGAATATGCCGACAAGCGCATCAAAGAGGGCGTCGGCCCGATGCACGCCTATGTCGAGGCGGCACAGCGCATGTTCTGGCCCATCGTTTCCTCGACGGCGACGACGCTCTGCGCCTTCCTGCCCATGCTGTTCTGGCCCGGTGTCCCGGGTGAGTTCATGGGGATGCTGCCGGTCACACTGATCTTCGTGCTGTCGGCCTCGCTGGTAGTGGCACTGATCTACCTGCCGGTGATGGGCGGTGTCTCGGGGCGGCTGAGCCGCGTGTTCGACCGCACCTCGGACTGGTTGCGGGCCCGTACACCGTGGTGGGCGCGCGCAGTCATGGTGCCCCCGGCACTGTATATGATCTTCCTCGGTGCGATGCAGATGTTGAACCCGAACTACCTGCTGCCCGGCGGATCAATTGCCGGTGCGCTGCTGTTCCTGTTCGGTGCCTTCGCCGGATCGGTCACCCTGAGCGCGGCCAAGATCGAACGTCAGGTCGAGGAACAGGTGCACACCGCCAAGGAACACACGCTCTTTGGCTATGTCGTCAAATTCCTGGTCGGCAATCCGGTAATGCCGGTTGTGTCACTGGCTGTTGTGTTTGCAGCCGTCTTCTGGGTCGCCTTCATCCTGTTCCCGCAAAACTCGCGCGGGGTCGAGTTCTTTGTCGAAAGCGAACCGGAACAGGCCACGGCCTATGTCCGGGCGCGGGGCAACCTGTCGCTGGCGGAAAAGGATGCAATGGTGCTGGCCGCCGAACAGATCATCGGCGCGCATCCGGCAGTGATCAACGTCTTCTCTTTCGCCGGTGAAGGCGGGCTGAACCAGAACGATGGCGGTGCCGACGCCCCCGCTGACACGGTGGGTCGCGTCCAGTTCGAGATCATCCCTTGGGAAGACCGTCCGACCGTCTCGGAACCCGTCGCGGGTGGCCGGTTCGAACGGCAGGTGATCGCACCGGAATATGACGGCAATTATGTGCTTGAGGAACTGTCGACCGAATTGGCCACCCTGCCCGGCTTTGTCGTGGATTTGCAGGCGCTGGAACAGGGTCCCGCCTCGTCCAAGCCGGTGCATCTGCGCATCAAGGGCGATGGGTGGGAGGAACTGACCGCATCCACCGCCGCCGCCCGCGCGGCATTTGATGCCACCCCCGGCCTGATCAAGATCGACGACACCCTGCCCTTGCCCGGCATCGACTGGCAGATCGACGTGGATGTTGCAAAGGCGGGCCGCTTTGGTGCCGATGTGGCCACCGTGGGCGCGATGGTGCAACTGGTGACGCGTGGCATCCTGCTGGGCGAGATGCGCCCCGAAAACAACGATGAAGAAATCGAGATCCGCGTCCGCCTGCCCGAGGATGACCGGGTGCTGTCCACGCTGGACACGCTCAAGGTCCGAACCCCGGACGGGCTGGTGCCGCTGTCGAACTTCGTCACCCGTCAGCCGGTCGCCAAGCTGGCACAGATCGACCGCGTGAACCAGCAGCGTTATTATGACGTCAAAGCCGATGTCGAAGCAGGGCTGAGCAAGGTCGTCATCGATGGCCCTGACGGGGGTGAGGAACGGCTGGCAGTCGTGCGCGCGGTGACCGACGGGATCACCCCGACCAACACTGTGATCACCAGCTCCGATGGCACCGAATATGAGCTGGTGCAACTGACCGGCGCCGAGAATACCGGCGCGCTGCAGACGGTCATCGATGGTGGTGACGCGCGGTTTGCTCTGATCAATCCGAACGAACGGATCGCGGTGCTGACCGAATGGCTGAACACCGATCCCTTTGGCAGCGCGGTCGCCTGGGAATGGACCGGTGATCAGGAAGAGCAGGAGGAATCCGGTGCCTTCCTTGTCAACGCCTTCATGGGCGCGCTGGGGCTGATGTTCGTGATCCTGCTTGCGCAGTTCAACTCGTTCTACAACTCGGTTCTGGTGCTGCTGGCGGTGGTTCTGTCCACCACGGGCGTGCTGATCGGGATGATGGTGATGCAACAGCCGTTCTCGATCATCATGACCGGCACCGGCATCGTGGCGCTGGCGGGGATCGTGGTGAACAACAACATTGTTCTCATCGACACCTATCAGGAATACAGCCAGTACATGCCCCGGATCGAGGCGATCATCCGCACCGCCGAGGCCCGTATCCGCCCGGTTCTGCTGACCACGCTGACCACGATGGCGGGCCTGACCCCGATGATGTTCGGTCTGTCGCTGGATTTCATCGGCGGCGGCTATTCCATCGACAGCCCGACCGCGCTGTGGTGGAAACAGCTGGCCACGGCGGTGGTGTTCGGGCTGGGCATTGCAACCGTGCTGACCCTGATCGTGACGCCCTCGTTGCTGGCGCTGCGCGTCTGGGTAACCACTTATATCATCTGGCTGGGCAAACTTCTGGCGCGCGCCACTGCGGGCCGGTCCAGCCAGATCGCGCAAGACATGGCCATCGGCAAATCCGCTCGCAACGTGCAGACGACCGAGATTGTCTGGGACGGGGATGAGGCCAGCGGGTCGGAAAAGGATCGGGGCGATCCCCCCTCCTCTCCGCTGAAAGCGGCAGAATAAAAAATGGCGAGCCGCAGGGCTCGCCATTTTCAGTTCCGGTCCGGGGATCAGTCCGAAAAGGCGTATTCGCCCAAATCACAAAGATTGACGTTGTAATCTTCGGCGACCGAGCCATCACCAAACTGCCCACGGATGTCGTAGATGCAGGTGGTCAGCCCGTCGGCGACCAGAACGTCGACCTCATACCCCGCGGCCAGCACACCGCCGCGCAGCAGGTTGCCTTGCCACCGGGCTGACGAGGCCGGAGAGACGTTGAACTCGATCAGGTTGGCGGTGCTTTCATTGACCAGCAGAAATGTCAGATCATCGGCCTGCGCTGCGGATGCGCACAGCAGGGCACCAAGGATCGGTGCCGCAAAAAACTTCTTCATAAGGTTTCTTTCTCTTTGTGGTGCTCAACTCACGCGGGTTGCGTGCTGTGACTTGGTGTTATGCAATCCGCGCATCCGGTCAATTAGAATTTACGTTACGTCACCGGGTGCCAATTCACAGATGGTTGAAGGCCGATCTGCGCGGCAAAACCTGCCCAATCCAAATAGCCAACAGGCGCGGGCGATTTCATGCAGCCCAGCACCACCGTGCCCGCCTGAAATGCCTGTTAACATCGCGGAACCAGTGTCGAAATGTCGCTGCGTGGCCCCGCGCGGATCAGGGCTTGAGCCGCGTCCATGTCTGATGCCCGCAGACGACATGTTCGCAGCCCCGCACCGACAGCGTGTTCCCCGACAGGTTCATCTGCGGCGTGACATCGACATCAATCACCGGCACCCAGAACTCACCACCGCCATATTTACCCCCACCCTCGCTGGCGACATCCCAGAACAGTTTCTTGCCGATATTGGGCGTCTGCACTTCCTTGCCCGCCGCGTCATAGGCGGAAAGCACCTGCCCGCAGAACTTGTCCCCGCAGGCCGTGATCTGGATGTGAGAGGTCAGGTTCTTGCGGTCGGGTTCGGTCTTCCAGATGCCGACGATGGGATCAGCCGCCACCCCGACCGGGGCAATCAGTACAGCCAGACCAAATGCAATTCGCAGAAATCCACGCATCAGAAACCCTCCGACAACCAATGCCCCAGCATAGCACGGATCACGCGGCCTGAGTATCTGCCTGTTGGCGGCTCCATAGCTGGGCATAGCGCCCTTCGCGCTGCAGTAGATCGTCATGGGTGCCCTGCTCGATGATCTCGCCGCTTTCCAGCACCACGATCTGATCAGCCTCGGCAATGGTAGAGAGGCGATGCGCGATGGTGATCACCGTGCGCCCCTCACCCGCGCGGGCCAGCGCATCCTTGATGTCCTGTTCGGTATCGGTATCGAGGGCCGAGGTCGCCTCGTCCAGCAACAGGATCGGCGGGTTCTTCAGCAGGGTGCGCGCAATGCCGACCCGCTGTTTCTCACCCCCTGACAGTTTCAGGCCCCGTTCGCCTACCTTGGTGTCATAGCCTTCGGGCAGCGAGACGATGAAGTCATGAATCTGCGCAGCCTTTGCGGCGGCTTCCACATCGGTCTGGGTCGAACCCTCGCGACCATAGGCGATGTTGTAACGGATCGTGTCGTTGAACAGCACTGTGTCCTGCGGCACCACGCCGATGGCGGCGTGCAGGCTGGTCTGGGTCACGTCGCGTACATCCTGCCCGTCGATCTTCAGCGCACCACCGGTCACGTCATAGAACCGGAACAGCAGCCGCCCGATGGTGGATTTGCCCGATCCGGTGGCCCCCACGATGGCCACGGTCTGCCCCGCCGGAACGGTCAGGGACACACCCTTGAGGATTTCGCGACCCGCCTCATAGCCGAAATGCACGCCCTCCAGCGTGACCTCTCCGCCCGTCACGTTCAGGTCGGGTGCTTTGAGTTTGTCAGAGACCTCGGCGGGTTGTTCCAGCAGATCGAACATCTGCCCCATATCGACCAGCGACTGGCGGATTTCGCGGTAGACCGTGCCCAGAAAGTTCAGCGGCACGGTGATCTGAATCATATAGGCGTTGACCATGACGAAATCGCCCACGGTCAGCGACCCGTTCTGCACGCCCAGCGCCGCCAGAACCATGACGCCGATCAGCCCGCAGGTGATCAGGAAGGATTGCCCAAAATTCAGGAAGGCCAGCGAATAGGCAGTTTTCAACGCCGCGCCCGCATAGGCCTTCATCGACACGTCATAGCGCTCAGCTTCGCGCTGTTCCGCGTTGAAATACTTGACGGTTTCGAAGTTCAGCAGGCTGTCGATGGCGCGTTGGTTGGCCTCGGTATCCTGATCATTCATCTCGCGCCGCAGCTTCACGCGCCATTCGGTCACCGCAAAGGTGAACCAGATATACAGAGCGATGGTGACGGCGACGACGACCAGATACCAGACATCGAACAGCCACATCAGGATGATCGCCACCAGCAGCAGTTCAAGGATCAGCGGGCCGATGGAGAACAGCAGAAAACGCAGCAGGAATTCGACGCCTTTCACCCCGCGCTCGATGATGCGGGACAGGCCGCCGGTGCGGCGGGTCACATGATAGCGCATCGAAAGCTGGTGAATATGCTGAAACGTCTCCAGCGCCAGTGCCCGCAGCGCGCGTTGGCCCACCGGCGCAAAGAACGCATCCCTCAGCTGCTGAAAGCCCACCGTCATCATCCGGGCCACACCATAGGCCACCGTCAGCCCCACCGCGCCCAGCGCCACCGGCGGCACGCCTTCGCCCGCCAGCGCGTCCACCGCGCCTTTGTACAGGATCGGCGTATAGACCGCGATCAGCTTGGCCAGCACCAGCATCACCATCGCCAGCACCACGCGGCGCTTCACCCATGGCTGATCCTCGGGCCACATATAGGGCGCCACCTTGCGGATCGTCCGCCAGCCCGAGCGGCGCTCGTCCGGCAGGGATGTGTCGTCAGAAGACATCGGCGATGGTCACCTCTTCACGTACCTGAACTGCGGTCAGAGATTGGCCCCGGCCCCGAACCGGGACCGGGTGCATGCGTTTATTCGGGGATCGTGAAGATCTGCCCGGGATAGATCAGATCCGGGTCGCGGATCGCATCCCGGTTGGCATCGAACAGCCTGACATACAGAATGCCGTCGCCGAACCGTTCCCGCGAAATGGCCCAGAGCGTATCGCCCTTCTGCACCGTGACCGACCGGATCGGCGGTGTTTCTTCGGTCTCGTCATCCGCCCCTGCCACTTGCAGAACCTCGACCGGTTCGCGTTTGAACGGCGTCTCAAGGCGGCTGACGACGGTCCCGTCCGTATCGACCTCATCCACGCGCAGGGTGTAGACGCCCGGGTCAATGCCATCCAGCTCACCCCGCCATGTGCCGTCCCCGGCGGGCAGGTCCGCGACCAGTTGGTTGTCAAGATAGAGCCGCACCGCTGATCCTTCGGCTGCGCGCCCGGTCAGTTGCACCTCGCCCTCAGCAGAGTACCCGATCGTGTCCAGCGCCACCTGTTCGGGCGTCGAGGGCGCTGCGGGAGGTTGAACCAGCTCAACACCATCTTCGCCCGACCGCAGAATGGCGACCTGCTGGTCCGGTTCGACGTCCGAGACGTCTTCAGCAGGCGTTGGCGTGGTATCCGTTGGGGCCTGTTCGGTGGCGTCTGCGGGTGCGACGCTTGCGACCTCGGGCTCGGCGGGCTCATCTTCGGTTGGCCCTGTCTCCTCAGTCGCAGGCACATCAGAAACCGGCACTTCGGGTTCGGCCTCCGCGCTTTCGGGGGCTTCCGCCACCTCGATCGGAGTATCTTCCGGTTCAGGTGCGGGCAAGGCCGCGATCAGATAGTCGTCCGAGCGGATCGGCTGATCGCCCTGCATCACCATCGCCAGCCCCCGGGCCGCGTCCGCAAAAGGCAGCGTCAGGAACACGGCAAATTCGCCGGTATCATCGACGGTGAACTCATGCACCGGCACGCCGTCCAGCAACACAGCGATATCAGCCCCCGGATGGGCGGTGCCGGACAACAAGGTGTTGCCGTCGCGCTCGACAAAGATCTGATCCAGAACCGGAGCCTCAGGGGCGGGTTGGACCTCGGCGGTCTGCTCCTCAGCCGTGTCTTCGGTCGGGGCCTCCGCAGGGATGTCCACCGCTTCGGTCTGTTCGGTGTCCTGTGGGGCGTCTTCCGCCACCTCGACGGTCTCGGTCACCACCTCTTCGGGCGGGGTCAGTTCGGTGGTCGGGGCCTCGGCCACCTCTTCAGCTTCGAAAAAGCCGCCAAGGTACAGCGCGCCTGCAGCGACCAATGCGACGATACCGGCAATCACCCCCCAGATGAATCTGCCGAAGCTTCCGCTTCCAGACTTCGCGTCCATTCTTTCCCTTTCACTCCGCAGCGCAAATGCTTTGACTTCCACACATTCTGCGTGACGGTTGAGCCAACCTATCAATCCCGCTATCAGGGGTCAAAACCTGTAATACAAGCCCGGAGTCACCCTTCCATGTCCCAGAAATCCGTCTGTGTGTATTGCGGGTCACGTAACGGGGCGAACCCGGCCTATGCGCAGGCGGCCCGGCACTTCGGCACGATGCTGGCCGCAGAGGGCTGGCGGCTGGTCTATGGCGCTGGCGATGTGGGCCTGATGGGCGAAGTCGCGCGTGCCGCCCAATCCGCAGGTGGCGACACATTCGGCGTGATCCCGGTGCACCTGCTACAGCGCGAGGTCGGCAAGACCGACCTGACCAGTTTCGTGATCACGGAAACCATGCATGAGCGCAAGAAGGTCATGATCATGAACGCCGACGCGGTGATGGTGCTGCCCGGCGGCCCCGGTTCACTGGACGAGCTGTTCGAGGCGCTGACCTGGCGCCAGTTGGGCCTGCATGACAAACCCATTCTGGTGATGAATGTCGATGGTTACTGGGACGCGCTGCGCGGATTGTTGGAGCAGGTGATTGATCAGGGCTTTGCCGACGACTCACTGGCCGGTTTCATCACCTGGGTCGATAGCCCCGAGGCTGCCATGTCCACACTGCGTGACATGCTGGGGTGAAACGGGCGACCTACGCCGCTCGTTCAGAAGATCAGGCAGGTCTGGCCAGTTTGGCGCTGAGTATCCGTTCGACCTTGTGCAGGGGATGATTGGTCAGGGTCTTGTCGACCTCGGCCACAACCTTGGCCAGCACCTCGGTATGCAGGCGGCGGCGCAGCAGGCCCAAAACATGCGGGCTGGCGACCAGAACCAGCCGCTTATAGGCCCCTTTCAGCCCCTTTCGGTTCAACAGATTGGCCACGTCCTGCACGAACAGCGACTTGGCATGGGATTTCCATGTATCTTCCTCGACCGCCGATTTCTGCCTTGGCCCGCCATCATAGCGACGCCCGGCCCGGTCGCTGGGCTTTGTCTGACGGGTGTCCGGTTCTTCGACCGATACAACCACCAGATTGGGGTCCTGCGCGTCGGTGACATTCTCCATCACCAAAGCCTTTTCACCATCCGCGATGATGACCCATGTTCCCTGTTCAAGTGCTGCCATTGTGATCTCCTGTAAAGGCTGAACTGGCTTCCCTCGTTGTGTCAGACACAAACCAACCGCTGCGCGCGGACGAGTTTTCCGCACGCGGGTTCGGCAGGTCTTTTATTGGTTGGCGGCTCTCTCCTTCCGCATAGTATAGCTAGGTACTGCCGGGGGGCTCACAAGAGGTTTCAGATCGAAACTTGACGTATCGGCAGGTTTCCACCGGAACACCGGGACAGCTTGATCGCCAACCCTCTCTCCCCATCCAATTACCCGCCTATGGCCTTTGCTGTGACGCTCCCCTAGGCTCAACGGCATGGCAACACTTGACCCAAAAACAATTGTCGCATGGGATTTCGACGGCGTTTTGAACCGAAACATTGTGGATGGGCGCTTCGTTTGGGCCGACCGGTTTGAAATTGACATCGGCTTTTCCCTTGATGACTTCACAACCCAAATTTTTCGCAACGGGTTTGATGATGTGATCACTGGCAAAGTGGACCTGCGCGACCGCATCGAAGATTGGGCGCAACAGGTCGGCTACACCGGCGGAGCCGACACAGTGCTCACCTATTGGTTTGAGAATGACGCGCTTCCAGATACCGAAGTCGAAGCGGTAATGGATATACTCCACGGCCAGAACATACGGCAGATCATCGTCACCAATAATGAGGCGCGCGGCGCGAGTTACATCGAAAATGAGATGGGGTATTCGGCCCGGGTGGAACACCTGTTCGCCTCAGGTCGCATGGGTGTACGCAAACCGGACCCGGCCTTCTTTAGGCACGTCACAGATACATTGGGGGTTGAACCGGAACGGATGCTTCTGATCGACGACTGCCCTAAGAACGTCCCCGCTGCAATCGAGTGCGGATGGCGTGCGTTTCATTTTGTTGACAGCACACGAAAAGATTTGCGTGGCGTGCTGGGAATTGAACCATCCAAGCAGCTCGACCAAGATTAGGCTCGCTTCGCGACGGGGTGTTCTAAGCTCATTTTCCTAAACGCAGCCTCTTGGTGGCTGTTACAGGCAGTTTGCCCATTGGACGTCCTGTGCAGACAAAAAAGGGCCTGCCAGCATGACGCTGACAGGCCCCAGAAATACATTCCTGTGTCGGATCACATGCGCGAAGCAACGTTTTCCCAGTTCACCAGATTGTCGAGGAAGTTCGACAGATAGGCCGGGCGCTTGTTGCGGAAGTCGATGTAGTAGGAATGCTCCCACACGTCGCACCCCAGCAGCGCGGTCTGACCAAAGCACAGCGGGTTCACGCCGTTCTCGGTCTTGGTCACGGCCAGCGAGCCGTCGGCGTTCTTGACCAGCCATGCCCAGCCCGAACCGAACTGACCGGCACCAGCGGCGCTGAACTGCGATTTGAATTCGTCAACCGAACCAAAGCTTTCGGTCAGCGCCTTTTCCAGCTCACCGGGCATGGCGCCCGCGCCGGGGCCCATCATCTCCCAGAACTGGTTGTGGTTCCACAGCTGGCTGATGTTGTTGAAGATACCGTTCTGCGCCACCGCATTCGCGTCGTAGGTGCCAACGATGATCTCTTCCAGCGACTTGCCGTCCCATTCGGTGCCCGCAATCAGCTTGTTGCCGTTGTCGACATAGGCCTTGTGGTGCAGGTCGTGGTGATATTCCAGTGTTTCGGCGGACATGCCCTTGGCTGCCAGCGCGTCATGTGCATAAGGAAGATCAGGAAGTTCAAAAGCCATCTCGGCCCCCTGTTTAAATATAAGTTGCGTTCCCAAGTTTTAATGCTTTGGCATCGCCACGAGGTCAAGGGCCGAGACAAGAAAACCCGGAGGCAGGCGATGCTGACCAAAGCGCGCAAGATGTTCTACCGCGCCCGTGGATACTATGCGGGCAACCTGAACGGAGAACCTTTCCGCCTGGACCCCTACCATTCGAAATTCTGGCGCAAGGCATCCGCCGGCGCGTGGGAGCCCGAGACATTTGCGGTTCTGGACAAGCACCTGTCGCCGGAACGCGATTATCTGGATATCGGCGCGTGGATCGGGCCCACCGTCCTCTATGGTGCCCGCAAGGCACGCCATGTGTGGTGCTTTGAACCCGACCCAACCGCGTTCCGCCATCTGGCCTGGAACCTCGATCTGAACGATATTCAAAACGTGTCAGCCTTTGGCGTGGCGCTTTCGGACAGGTTCGGCACCGCCCGAATGGCCTCGGTCCGGGGTGAACGCGGCGATTCCACAAGCTCGCTTCTGCATGATGGAGACCACGGCAGCGACGCATTGACCATCGCCTGGGATCAGTTCGTGGCGGCGAATGATCTGTCAGAGGTGTCTTTGGTCAAGATGGATATCGAGGGGGCGGAATTCTTTGTGTTGCCGACGCTTTTGGAATGGCTCGAAACAGTGCGGCCTGCGCTGTATTTGTCATTGCACTCGCCGCTTCTGCCTGACGAAAAAAGGCTCGACCAGACGCGCGAGTTACTTGAAAGCCTGTCTTTTTATACAAGCTTCAAGTCTGCCTCGGGGCAACCAATAGATCTTCAAAAGCTTCTCCAGAAACCTGAATTGCTGAAATACCAAAGCCTTTTGATCAGCTGACACGGTCCCGAAAAATGTGATCACCAAAACGTGTTTTTTGACTTGCGCGGCTCACGCCACAGTTGTTGAACTGTCGGGACGGAAAACGAGTAAGGTTAGCGATAAATGAAGATTTCGATTGCAACTTTGATAGCAGGCATCATTGGCATTCAGGCAGCGGCTGCATCGACGGCCACATATGAATGCAAAATCACCAAAGAGTCAGGGCTTGGATGGGTCCCGCCTGATTACAGCTTTCAGATAAATACTGCCGGGCGCGATGCGAAAGTTCATAGCAACTATCACGACTGGACCGACGCCAAGTACAAACTGCGCAATGACGGCGAATACCGAATTCTTTGGAATGTCACATTGCGTGCGAGCGACGGTCAGAATCTGCGGATGAAGTATCAGGCCAACCTTGATACAAAACAGAACACTGTCAGAATTCGAGCCAGTTTTGCAAACACAAGCGCATCGAACAAACCCTTCGGGACTGGAAGTTGCGTCTTGAAATCAAGCTAGGATAGCCACCTGAGAAAGAGCGCTGAAATCCCGCTTTTGGGGTCTCGGCGCTTTTCTCAGAGAGAATTTAGATTTTCGAAAGAGCGCTCACTGCTCTCGGCTAACCTCGCATTTACCATGCCCTCTGGGGCGATTGTCAAAACCGGCAACTGTCGCCCTTACCTGCATTTCAGCTTTGCTTGGGCTGACTGTAGCGCTCCAAGACGCGCTGCCCTTTGCATTCCCCCGCACCGGGATTCCGGAAACGCTCCATTGCACGCGGAACTTTCCATTTTTGAGTTCGGAATAGGACACGGCAATCGGTTCTTTGTGCACATATTGGATGTACCCATCCAGCACAGAGGCGGACTTTGTTTCTTCGTCGACAATTACGATGATGCGTTCGGATATCCAACCATACTGTTTTTCGATGTTGTATGGCGTACAATCATAGATCGTCAGGTCAGCCATAGCTGTGTTGGTCAACGCGAAGAACAGTCCGGTTGCGAAGGAAAGCTTTTTAATCATGAATCAACTCCTGTTTGTATATCAACAAACAAAAAAACGCTCCACGGATCAACATGGAACGCTTTTTAAATCGTGTAAATTCGTGCGGCTGAGCGCCACACGTGATGCGTGAGAAGTTCAGTTAATCATGGCAACTCAGTAGACCCCAACCTCACTGCCCGGCTGCGCCGCGATCTTGAGCAGGTTGAACGCATAATCCGCAGCCGAACGGAAACAGACAACACGGAAAGTTTCCGCGTCATCCATCCAGAACGCGCCCGCCACCTGTGCAAGGCGCGAGCGGCGGATTTGGCCGGGTTGAAAGGCCTCGGCCGACAGATCGACCGGGGACAGTTTGCCCAACACCTCTCGCGCAGTTGCCCCCGAGATACGGAACACCGCGCGGGCGTCCGAGACGTTCACCGCCAGCGCGTGGGTGCCGCTGAGTGCGTTTGCCATCGCCGCCAGTTTGGCCTCAACCTCGGCATAAGGCACAAGCACCAGCAATTCGTCGGTGGACATCCAGCAAACGCCGGTATCGCCATCGACCAGAGCCTCACGCTGAGCGGGCATTTTCTGGCCAGTTGCGTCCTTGACGGCCTTGGCCAGCACCTTGTCGGACAGATCGCCCCGCAGGGTGATCATGCCCTGCAGGCCGCATTCCTCGACCCTGGCGATGCCGTCATAGCTGGCGTGGTTCAGTGCGCTGATGGGTTCAGACATTCTGCTTCTCCCCGTCTTTATCAAAGAAGATCGGGTCCACGATCTTTGCCTTGTAGGATTTGCCATCGGTTCCGGGGAATTCGACAATCTCGCCCATCCGGTCGGGGCCATGTTTGATCAGCCCCATGGCGATGCCCTTGCCCAGATTGGCCGAGTAATAGGTCGAGGTCACCCGCCCGATCATGTTGCGCTGACCGTTGGCATTGATCCCCTCGCCCACCGCATAGGCACCGTCGGGCAGAACCGAACCATCCACAGTCTCAAGACCCACCAGTTTCCAGCGTTCAGGATCGGCCATATGGCTGCGTTCCTGCGCGCGTTTACCAAGGTAGTCCTCTTTCTTCTTGGACAGTGCCCAGTGCAACCCAAGATCCTGCGGAATGACCGTACCGTCGGTCTCATCCCCAATCATGATAAAGCCCTTCTCGGCCCGCAGGATGTGCAGACATTCGGTACCGTAGGGCATCACGCCGAACTCTTTGCCTGCCTCCATCAGGGCATCCCAGAACGCCTGACCCTGCGACGCGGGCACAGCGATCTCGTAGGACAATTCACCCGAGAACGAGATACGATAGGCGCGGCAGTCAAAGTCACCTATCTTGCCGTCGCGCCATTCCATGAAGGGCAGCGCTTCGCGGCTGACATCCATGCCACCCAGCTTTTCGAGAACCTTGCGGGCGTTGGGGCCGACCACGGCGACCTGCGCGTATTGCTCGGTCACGTTGGCGACGTAGACTTTCCAGTCCCACCATTCGGTTTGCAGCCACTCTTCCATGTGGCCATGGATACGCTCGGCCCCGCCGGTGGTGGTGTGGCACAGCCATGTGTCCTCGTCGATCCGCGCAACAACACCGTCGTCGATCAGGAAGCCATTCTCGGAACACATCAGGCCATAGCGGCATTTGCGAACCTTCAGCGTGGACATCATGTTGGTGTACATCATGTCGAGGAATTTGCCCGCATCCGGGCCCTTGACGATCAGCTTGCCCAGCGTCGAGGCATCCAGCAGGCCGAGGTTTTCGCGGGTGTTCTTCACCTCGCGATTGACCGCATCATGCACCGATTCGCCGGGGCGCACATAGGCGTATGTCCGACGCCAGTGGCCGACCGGCTCCCAATCGGCGCCGTTCTTGTCGTGCCAGTTGTGCATGGGTGTCTGGCGGATCGGCTGGAAGGTATCCCCGCGCGCTTCGCCGCCAATCGCACCCATCGAGATGGGGGTATAGGGCGGACGGAACGTGGTGGTGCCGACCTTGGGGATTTCAGCGTCCAATGCATCAGCAAGGATCGCCAAGCCATTGATGTTGCTCAGTTTACCCTGATCAGTCGCCATACCCAGCGTGGTGTAGCGCTTGGTATGTTCAACGCTTTCATAGCCTTCGCGCGCGGCCAGTTGAACGTCGGATACTTTGACGTCGTTCTGGAAATCCAGCCAGGATTTCATGCGCAGCTGGATATCAGCGTTGGCGGGCATCAGCCAGACAGGTTCCATTGCGGCCTCGGTCGTGGCCTCGCCTGTCGGAGCCTTGATGTTCTTCGGCTTGAACCCGGCAGCCTTGGCTGCGGCCTTGCCTGCGGCATGCGCATCGCTCAGCACCTCGCCCAGCGCCAGCGGCCCGTTCGAGGACCCGGCAGCCAGAACAAAGCCTTCGCCATCGGCCCCCAGAGGCGGGCGCGACGGGTCGGGGCGAAAATGGGCCTGTGCCTCATCCCAGATCAGCTTGCCACCGCAATGGGACCACATATGCACAACCGGAGACCAGCCGCCTGACATGGCGACCGCATCGGCCTCAACCTCTTCGCGGGCGCCGCCGATGCCGTCCTGGTTGCAGATCGCAACCTTCTTGACGCGCTTGCCGCCCTTGACCTTGGCAATAGCCTTGCCGGGATCGACGCGGATGCCCAGCTGACGTGCCTCTTCGGCCAGCGGCCCGGCGGCAGCTCGTGCGTCTACAACGCGCAGCACATCCACTCCGGCCTGTTTCAGGGTGATCGCGGTGCGATAGGCGTCGTCATTATTGGTGGCGACGATGACGCGCTGGCCCGGGGTCACGCCCCAGTTGACCACATAGTCGCGCATGGCTGAGGCCAGCATCACGCCCGGCACATCATTGCCCGCGAAGGACAGCGGACGTTCGATGGCACCGGTGGCGGTGACGACCTGTTTCGCGCGAATGCGCCACAGGCGGTGGCGTGGGCCTTGAGTGCCCGGTTTGTGGTCAGTCAGACGCTCGTATCCCAGCACATAACCGTGGTCATAGACACCCGCGCCCATGCAACGGGTGCGTAGGGTGACGTTATCCATTGTTTCGAGTTCAGAAACCAATTGTTCCACGAACTTATCCACAGGCTCATCGTTAATGGTGCCGCCATCGACCGGAGCGCGTCCCCCCCAATGGGCGGTCTGTTCGATCAGCATGACCTTGGCACCGGATGCCGCTGCGGCCTTGGCCGCCTGCAGCCCCGCAACACCGCCGCCGATCACCAGAACATCGGCGAACGCGTAGAAATGTTCATAGGTGTCGGCATCCTTGGTTTCCTTATCCGGGGCTTTGCCCAGACCGGCGGACTGACGGATGAACGGCTCGTAGACGTGTTTCCAGAACGGTTTCGGATGGATGAACGTCTTGTAATAGAACCCAGCAGGCAGGAACCGCGCCAGCGCCGTGTTCACAGCACCGATGTCGAACTCCAGATTCGGCCAGTGGTTCTGCGAGATTGCGGTCAGGCCGTTGAACAACTCGGTCGTGGTGGCGCGCTGGTTCGGCTCGAACCGGCTGCCCTGCCCCAGACCGACCAGGGCGTTCGGTTCCTCGGCACCGCTGGCGACCACGCCGCGTGGGCGGTGATACTTGAACGACCGACCCATCATCATCTGGTCATTGGCCAGCAGGGCCGAAGCAAGCGTGTCGCCCTCGTACCCCTGCATCGAGGTGCCGTTGAAGGTAAAGGTAACCTGTTTCGACCGGTCGATCAGACGGCCTTGTTTTGCGAGGCGGGTGCTCATGGTGCGGACCTTTCGCGGGTGGAGGCGTCTGGGCCTCCGGCGGGAGTATTTTTGAAAAGATGAAGCATCAGGAGAAGTCTCTCCACACCCATCCCGGGCGCTTGGCGGTAATGGCATCCTTGATCTCTTGCGGCGGCTCGGTGGTCTGGGCCGAATAGGTGCCGAACACTTCGAGCGTCTGGGTGCAGCGCGCGGCGTGGAACCACTTGCCGCAGCCATTGGCGTGGCGCCAGCGTTCGAAATGCACGCCCTTGGGGTTTTCGCGCATGAACAGATAGTCGTGGAATTCGTCATCCGACGAGCCCGGACCGAAGCGTTTCAGATGCGCTTCGCCACCGGCGGCCAGTTCGGTTTCTTCGGCGTCCACGCCGCAATAGGGGCAATTCAGGATCAGCATGAGGTCATCCTTTTGGCGGCTGGCTGATGGTTGAGGTCAGCCGAAATTTGGTTCTTCAGGGGCACAGAGTTTTCGACGAAAACTCTGGCTGAGATTTTTCGACGAAAAATCTCCATTAGTGCGCAACCCCGGCGGCGACGCTTTCGTCGATGAAGCGGCCCTCTTTGAAACGGTCCAGCGAGAACGCCTCGGTCAGCGGTGAATGGCCCGTGGCCATCAGTTGCGCCATCCCCCAGCCTGAGCCCGGAATGGCCTTGAAGCCGCCTGTGCCCCAGCCGCAGTTGATGAAGCATCCGCCCAAAGGCGTTTTCGACAGGATCGGAGACCGGTCGCCGGTCATGTCCACGATCCCACCCCACTGGCGCAGCATTTTCAGGCGCGAAATCATCGGGAAGGTTTCGACCAGCGCGCGGACGGTTTCCTCGATATGATGGAAGGACCCGCGCTGGGTGAAGTTGTTGAACCCGTCGGTGCCGCCGCCGATCACCATCTCACCCTTGTCGGATTGCGACATGTAGCCGTGCACGGTGTTGGCCATCACCACCACGTCCATGCAGGGCTTGATCGGCTCGGAGACCAGCGCCTGCAGCGCAATCGCCTCAAGCGGCAGACGGAAGCCCGCCATCTCGGCCAACTGACCGGAATGGCCCGCGACCACAATACCCAGCTTGTCGCATTCGATGGCACCTTTGGAGGTTTCGACCCCCACAACCCGGCCATTTTCCGACCGGACGCCGGTGACCTCACATTGCTGGATGATATCCATCCCCATGGCCGAACAGGCCCGGGCATAGCCCCAGGCCACCGCATCGTGGCGCGCGGTGCCGCCGCGTTCCTGCCACAGCGCGCCCAGAACCGGATAACGCGGGCCGTCAAGATTGATGATCGGCACCAGTTCCTTGACACGTTCGGGCGTGATCCACTCGGTCTTCACCCCTTGCAAGGCGTTCGCATGCGCCGTGCGCTGATAGCCGCGAATCTCGTGTTGGGTCTGGGCCAGCATCATCACGCCGCGCGGGCTGAACATGATGTTGTAGTTCAGATCCTGACTCAGATCCTCGTACAGGCTGCGCGCCTTTTCGTAGATCGCGGCGGACGGGTCCTGCAGATAGTTCGACCGGATGATTGTCGTGTTCCGCCCGGTATTGCCACCGCCCAGCCAGCCCTTTTCAATCACGGCAACATTCTGGATGCCGTAATTCTTGCCCAGATAATAAGCCGTTGCCAGACCGTGCCCCCCGGCGCCGACGATCACCGCGTCATAACGCTTTTTCGGCTCGGGCGACCGCCAGGCGCGCTCCCATCCGGTGTGATAGCGCAGCGCCTCACGCGCCACGGCAAAAGCTGAATAATGTCTCATGTGCGAATCCGTCCGGTCTTCGGGTGATTGGCCGCAGATATGCCGCGTGGCGACAGTTTACCTGTGCCACACAACGCCGCAATAATGCGCTATTGCGACATGTGCGCCCCTCGCGGCCATTTGTCCCTTTTTTCATTGCCCCGACAGGTCTAAGTCAAGGCAACCATTGCGGAGGGACCATGACGTTCTCGGTTCTCATCTTTCTGATCGCTTTGCTGATCACAGGGTTTCTGGGATTTTCCATGCTGCGCGGCCGTCGAGGCGGTCAGCCGGCAGCCGCCTATGACCTTGAGGTCTATCGCGAGCAACTGGCCAGCGTCGATCGCGATCTGGCGCGCGGGGTGATTGGCGAAGGCGATGCGGAACGGGTGCGCACCGAAATCTCGCGCCGTATTCTGGCGGCTGACGCCCAGATGCGTGGTGAGGCTGCAGCCGCTGGTCCGTCACGCGTGGTCACCGGGATTGCGCTGCTGGGAATGGCCGTGCTGCTGATCGGTGGGGCGCTGTGGATGTATCGCCAGATGGGGGCCGCCGGGTTTCCCGACATGCCGCTCTCGGCACGTCTGGAACTGGCCGAAGAGCTGCGGGAAAGCCGCCCCAGCCAGGCCGAGGCCGAGGCGCTTGCCCCCCCGGTTCAGACGCCGGAACTGGAAGACAACTATGCCGCCCTGCTGACACAGTTGCGCGATACGGTGGCCGAACGCCCCGACGATCTGCAGGGGCACAGCTTGTTGGCGCAGCACGAAACCAATGCGGGGAATTTCAAGGCCGGATACACGGCGCAGCAGCGCGTGATTGACCTGTCCGGTGATGCGGCGCCGGCCGCCGCCTATGCGGATCTGGGTGAGATGATGATCCTTGCGGCGGGCGGCTATATCTCACCCGAGGCCGAGGCGGCGCTGCGGCAGGCGCTGGAACAGGACCCGAGCCTGGGTCCGGCGCGGTATTACTGGGGTCAGATGCTGGCGCAGATCGGGCGGCCTGATCTGGCCTATCGGATGTGGGCGGACACCCTGCGCGATTCCCCGCCCGGGGCGCCCTGGGTGCAGGCGATCCGGGGGCAGATCGACGATCTGGCTTTCCGTGCAGGCGTCTTCAATGCCCCAAGCCTAAGCACCGCCCCCGGCCCGTCCGACGAGGATATGCAGGCCGCCGCCGACCTCACGCCCGAGGAACGGCAGGAGATGATCCAGGGCATGGTGGACCAACTGTCGGACCGTCTGGCCACCGAAGGCGGCGCGCCTGAGGAATGGGCCCGCCTGATCGCAGCCCTGGGCGTGCTGGGACAGGCCGAACGCGCCATTGCCATCCGGGATGAGGCGATGACAGTTTTCGCCGACAATACCGCCGCCCTGCAAATCATCGACGCCGCAGCGCTTCAGGCCGGTATCGCGCAATGATCCACGACGTATTCGAAGAGTTCGCCACCGCCCTGCCCCCGATGACCGCGCTGATGGGTCTGGATTTGGGGGAAAAGACCATCGGCGTTGCGGTCTCGGATCGGATGCGCGGCGTGGCCAGCCCGCTGGAAACGGTGCGGCGCAAGAAATTCACCCTCGATTCCGCCCGCCTGATCGAGATTGTGACGGATCGTGAGATCGGCGGCATCCTTCTGGGCCTGCCCAAAAATATGGACGGAACCGAAGGCCCGCGCTGCCAATCCACCCGCGCTTTTGCCCGGAATCTGTCGCGTTTGACCGATTTGCCTATCGGGTTCTGGGACGAACGGCTCAGCACCGTTGCGGCAGAAAAGGCACTGCTCGAGGCGGATACGACACGAAAACGTCGCGGACAGGTTATCGATCATGTCGCGGCAGGCTATATCCTGCAAGGAGCGCTGGACAGGTTGCGCTTTTTGTAACGGATCGGAACACGCGGATGACAAATATGGTTTGGAAACGGAACGAGGTCGAAAGCCCTTGCGTCCAGATCTGTGTCGTTCACCCGACCGAACGGATCTGCACCGGCTGCTATCGCACCATTGACGAGATTGCGCGCTGGTCCAAAATGGACAGCTCGGAACGGGCTGAAATCATGCAGGACCTGCCGGACCGAAAACCCCGCCTGGCCAAACGCCGTGGCGGTCGCGCAGGACGCCTGAACGGGTCCTGAACCCCGGTTCGATCAACGCACCGGATCATCCGTTTTTCGCGCCGTCTCGGCCCGCAATTCCTCATGCGCGCGCAGATCGATCGCAAACAGCTCAACAAGCTCTTCCTGGCTGGTTGGTTGCGCCAGTCCTTTTCGCACGGGTTTCAGCTCCGCTGGTATCGAAACAACCAGCGTCTTTTTTCGGAAAACGCGCTTCCACATAGAGAGATAATTCATTCAGCAGCCAAAAATCTTTGAGACCGCTGTCGCTGTGGGTCAGTTCCGAAGTTTTGAGGGGGGGAAATCCGGAACACTTGGTAGTTGAGTGGCAACCCACAGCGACACGGTACGTTCACAACGCCCGCCTGACGCATAAAATTCCATGCAGCGAGCGACCGCGCTTTTGTCGTCTTTTGATCAAATCTTCAAGACGAAATCCCCTGTTAGGATGCATTCCCTCACGTCAACTTTCCAACAGCTCAACCGCACATGCCCCTTCAGGCCAAGAGCCAAACAAATTTCGAATGAAATTTGTTACCCCAACCTGTTGAAAAACAACATTCCCTTGGGGTCAGCCCGCCGCAAGCCATGACTTGGCGTTTTCGAACTCTTCCGCCGGGAAATACTGCGTTCGTGTACCAAGGACATGGCTGGCCATGCGTTGCGCCATCTTCTGCCAGTTCTTGTCCCCGACAATCGCGGCACGATCCAGCATGCCGATATGGCCCGCCGCCAGCCGGAAATGCGCGGCCATTGCCGTAAGCCCTTGCCAGCCATCGAATTCCCGCAGATCAATTAGCAGACGAAACCCGTCACGCTCACGCAGCAGCGCATCAAGATCGGATTGCGCCTGCGCATATTCCTCGGAATCGAGCTTGCCCATCAGGCTGATCTGCACACAGGGCCCGCCCAGATCAGTCACGTGAATCGCACCCAGCGATTCGCGAATCCAACGCCGGGCCTCTTCCACATCATTCATCCCGAAGACCTGCACCGGACAGGGCAGAATCGGCGCCGCCAGCCGGATGCTGGTCTGAACCCACCCCTGATCGGCCACCACCCCGATCCGGTCGAACCCGCGCCAATGGCTGAGCCCCAGCTTGGTATCCGACCAGGCCGCCCCCAGATCATAGCCCTTGAATTCCGGCATCACGATCGCCAGCAGCCGCACCGCATCATGTTCCTTCAGCGCATCCTCAATCGCGGGGACCAGAGTCGCAGCGTAATCCGCGCTGGTCACCTCGCCGGACAATTCGACCTCGATCAGCGCACCGTCGGAATTCGTGTGGACCGTAATCATCGTAAAATACTCCAAAGCCATAAGAATGACAGGAGGTTACGGGGATTCGATCCATTCGGCTACACCGCCCGGACACTCGGGCCGGAAATAGGCGATCATCCGTCCGTCGGGCCCGGCCGAGGCACCGTCAGCCCAGGGCGCAACACCGTGCAGGCAATGACGATGCAGCAGATAAGCCTCGCCCGGGCGGGCGGGCAGTTCGATGCGGGGGCAGGTGTCGAACACCTCACGCCGGGCGGCCTGATAGATATCGGTGACATCCGTTTGCCCCTGATCCTGTGGCGGCACATCTGCCAGCGCTTTGCGGAAGGCCGCGCCCATGATCTTATGGCTGCCCTCCCAAAGAACCATGGGGGCAGCACCGGCGCTGGCCTCGGTCAGGGGGATGCCCAGAATCCAGGCGTGCGGTTCATCCACATGGCGGCGACGGTCAGTGCCCGACGGCCTCAGCCCATCCACATGGGCCGCGTCCCGGTTGCGTCGATAGCGCTCTGCCGCCTCGGATTCGCCGCGCCGGGGACGCGGATAACCGGGATAGATGACCGAGACCTGACCTTTGTGCAAATCGACCCATCCATATTGCGCGGTGGCAAAACCAATCGCCTCACCCGGCAGCGGGTCCGAACCGGCCACCCTGCCCTGCGCATCATTGTCCAAAGCATCGACGCCGATGAACCATGTGCCTTCGCAATCGTGCCACTGGGCATGGGCCGGATCGGTGACCGAGGCGCGCGCGGCAGGCAGTGCCTGCGCGACCCATTCGGCCAGCGCAGGATCATGCGGGAAACGCACCCAACCCTTGTCGAAGAACGCCGCTACCATCCCAAAGCCTTTCGCAGCATATTCAGCGCCACCAGCGTCAGGAACAGCGCAAACACCCGGCGCAGCGGTTTCGGGTCCATCGCATGGGCCAGCCTCACCCCCCAGGGCGCGGTGATCATGGTCATCGTGATGACGATGCCAAAAGCCACCAGATTGACTGCACCGATGGTCAGCGGCGGGCGATGTTCGGGCGCGATATCAAGGAACAGAAAACCCAGAACCGAGGGCACGGCGATGATCACACCAAACCCGGCCGCCGTCGCCACGGCCCGGTGGATGGGCGTGTTGTAAAGGCTCATCAGCGGCACACCAAAGCTGCCGCCACCGATCCCCATCAGCACCGACAGGAATCCCACAAACGGGGACATTGCCGCGCGTTTCACGCCCTTGGGCATCATCTCTCCCAGCCGCCATTCGGACCGGCCAAAACCCAGATACGCGCCGATCACCATGCCCAGAATGCCGAACAGCGCCTGCAAAAACTCGGTTCGCAAGGCCGAGGCGACCAGCACGCCGATCAGCGCACCCACCGCAATGCCCGGCCCCCAACCCCGCAGGATCGCCCAATCCACCGCGCCTTTCTTGTTATGGCTCAGCACCGAACGGGTCGAGGTTACCATGATCGTCGCCAGCGAGGTCGCAAGGCACAGCTGCATCAACTGCGGCCCGCCATATCCCAGCGTATGAAAGGCATAAAAGAAGGCGGGCACCAGAACGATCCCCCCTCCGACACCCAATAGCCCGGCCAGAACCCCGGCCAGGGCACCGATCACAAGCAAAAGGCCCAGCATCTGGGCCAGCAACATCGTCTCGGGCATCATTCCCCCAAATTGGCCAAAGGCCGTATCAAACCGCGCGATCCACCTGTGCCAGTGGCTCGATACAGGCCAGCGCCTGCAACAGCACCTCGGGGCCTGCGTGATCGCGCACCGCGCCCTCGGACAGCGTTCTGCGCCAGCCGCGCGCGCCGGGGCGACCCGCGAACAGGCCCAGCATATGCCGGGTGATCTGGTGCAAACGCCCACCCTCGGCAAGGTGATTTTCGATATAGGGCAGCATTTTATGAACGATTTCCACGGGATCAACCGCCTGCCCGGTGCCAAAAATCTGCGGATCGGCGGCGGCCAGAATATCCGCAGGCTGGTGATAGGCCGCACGTCCGATCATCACACCGTCGAGCCCGGCCTCCAGATGCGCGCGGGCCTGATCCAACGAGGTGACACCGCCGTTGATCGAGATATGAAGATCGGGAAACGCCGTCTTCATCCGATGCACCAGATCATAATCCAGCGGCGGAATATCCCGGTTTTCCTTGGGGCTGAGCCCCTGCAACCACGCCTTGCGCGCATGGATGGTGACGCGCTGGCACCCGGCGGCACGGATATGGTCAAGGAAGGCGGGCAACACCTCCTCGGGCTCTTGCGCGTCCACGCCGATGCGGCATTTGACGGTCACCTCGACATCCACCGCCTCGCGCATCGCGGCCACGCAGTTGGCCACGCGCGCAGGGTCTTTCATCAGCACCGCGCCGAATGTCCCGGATTGCACCCGGTCCGAGGGGCAACCGCAATTCAGGTTGATCTCATCATACCCCGCATCCGCGCCCAGCTTTGCTGCTTGCGCCAGTTCCTGCGGGTCGGACCCGCCCAATTGCAAGGCCACCGGATGTTCAGCCGGATCATGATCCAGCAAATGCAGCGCCCCACCGCGCACCAGCGCAGGCGCGGTGACCATTTCGGTATAAAGCAACGTCTCAGAGCTGAGCAGCCGATGGAAATAGCGGCAGTGCCGATCGGTCCAGTCCATCATCGGGGCCACCGACAGGCGGGCGCTGTTGTGGATGCTTGTGAATTTATCTTCCGGCATGTCTTAGTGCGCCTTCAGGATGCAGTTTGTTGCCATCACCGGATCACCCTCCGGGCCTTGGAAAATCAGATGTCAGACCGGGAAGATGGTACCGCCTCCCTGGCTTGAACAGGGGACCTCTGGATCCACAATCCAGCGCTCTAACCAACTGAGCTAAGGCGGCACTCGTGAGGGGCGATGTAGCGAAGGCGTGCGGGGATTGCAAGGGGATTAAAGCTGAATTCTCCAGCTTTGTTCGACCAGATCGATGCCGAAAGAATGCACCGGCTTGCTGTCCGTCAACTGCCAGCCAAACGCCCGATACAGCGCGCAAGCCGCCGTATGGCTTTCATGGGTCCACAGCGCCATTTCGCGATATCCGCTGTCGCGCGCGAACCCCATGCAGGTGGTCAGCAGGCGTTTGCCCAGCCCCTGCCCGCGCGCCTCGGGCATCAATAGAAACAGGCGCAGTTTGGCGGTCTGGTCGTCCTGCGTGACGCAAAAGATACTGCCCAGCCGAGCCCCTGCGCGTTCGGCGATCCAGCCCCGTTCCCGGGTCGGGTCGTGGTCCGCGACAAACTCATCCAGAATCCGCGCCACCAACGGACCGAAACTGTCGTCGAACCCTTCGTCGCGGTCGTAAAGCATCCCGTGTTGGTCCACCAGCCACGGGGCGTCTTCGGCACGAAACGGTCTGATCACTATCTCATCCATACCCTATTTGAGCGCGAAGGCCGCTTGATTCTCAACCCGCTGCGCGCTAGCACAAACGCTCAGTCCCCGGAGGCGCAAATGGGCATCAACACCGAACGCGATATCGAAGCAAACCTGCAGATCGGCCCTACCGATCAGGGCATGGTGCGCCTGTTCATCGAAGGCTCCGGCATTGAAATCCCGATGGATTTCGACCCCGAAGAGGCCGAGGAAATCGCCGAAGAGATTCGCGCCGCCGCCCAAGCCGCACGAGCAGTCAAAGGCTAAGGTCAGACCCTCGGGTCCCGCAGCGCCTGCAACCGGCGGGCGGCATCCACGGCGAATTTCTGGATCATCTTCTTGCGCCGCGCCGGGGCCAGTTTGGTTTCAGGACCCATCCGCAAAATCTCGGCATCATAAGCGTCGGCGATGATCAACCCGGTTTCGGGCGGCAGCAGGTCGGTGGGAAACTCTGTATCGACCGCCCAGAAGAACCGGTCACACCATTCCAGATAGCCCTGCCATTTCGCATCCGACTGATAATCGGCGCGGCTGGATTTGCATTCGATCACCCAGATCTCACCCTTTGGGCCAAGGCCCATCACATCCACGCGCAATCCGCGCGCGGGCACGAATTCTTCAATAGAAACATAGCCATGGGATGCAAGGTGCCGGGACACCCCGCGCGCCAGTCTCTGTCCGGGTTGCAAATCCAATGTCATCCGGAAAATGTGAACAATTCATGAACAAAAATCAAGCGCCTTGACATGATACCAAATGGTATCTTAATAACATGATACCGAAAGGTATCGCAAGTGAGAAAACTCATGGACCATCAAACCCAAAACGCGTTTCGCGCCCTTGCCGACCCGACCCGCCGCGACATCGTTCGCATTCTGGCGGGTCAGGACATGACCATCGCGCAGCTGACCGACCGGTTCGACATGACCCGCGCTGCGGTCAAGAAACACCTGACGGTGCTGTCCGATGGCGGGCTGATCTCGGTCGAGGCCCGGGGACGGGAACGCATCAACCGACTGGAACCTGCGGGGATGACCCCTGTTCTGGACTGGCTCAGCTATTTCGACCGGTTCTGGGATGACCGCCTTGCCCATCTGAAAGACGCTATTGAAAGGAAAAGACATGACTGACGCCGTATTGCAAAAGACCATCTTCCTGCGCGCGGACCCGGAAACCGTCTGGGATTACCTGACCGAACCCGACCGTCTGGGCGAATGGTTTCACAAGCCCGAACGCCCCTTGGCCGCGGGCCAAAAGCTGGAGATGTTCGGCACCACCAGCGGTGATCTTCTGATCTGGGGCGAGGTGCGCGCGGCGCGGCGGCCGGAATATCTGGAATACACCTTCACCGTGAAACCGATGGGAGAAGCCGTCAGCGTGGTCAAATGGACGCTGGAGCCGGTCGCGGGTGGCACCCGCCTTGGCCTGCTGCACGAAGGTCTGCCGCAGGGGGCCGACGCCTTTGGCCTGATCCTTGCGCTGGACAATGGCTGGGACGAACATTTCGGCAAGATGCGCGCGGCTTTACACGAAACTGTTGAGGCCTGACCCATAACGAAACCCCTTGTACGAACCCGTTTCACGCCCTACTTAGGCCCGTGGCGGGTTCTGCCCTTCTTGTGACTGGTAGCATTCTGGTGGCCTTAAGCAATTCCGAGGGGGCTGGCTCTGTTCAGGTCCTGGCCTGATTACCTGGCGCCCACCTGTACATACAGGTCCTCGGGAATCAAACCGCACGGTTGACTGGTGGTCCCGCCACATTTTCCACGACAATCAGCGTTCGGCGCGGGCGTCCTGCTTGACCAGAGCCGGTTCAAAGCTGTGCACCACGGGCAAGCCACGGCGCGGGCCGCCGGGCTTTTCGGCCATGCTCATGATCTTATAGGCGAACTGGACACCGGCAAAGACGATGCCGTTCATGAACCAGATCATGAACAGCGCGATCAAGCCAATCTCAGAGCCCAGAATCAGGTGCCGCAGATTGCCAACATTCACCCCCAGCAACACCCCAACGAACACGGCCGAGATGACAAACCCCATGGCCACTTGGGTGATGTAAAGGCGGATCAGTTTGGGCATGGCGAACCTCATTGCGCTATGACATTCAGGCTAGCGCATGTCAGGTCCGGGTAAAGGTGTCAGAATGCCTCGGGCTGGGCTTCGCGCGCCATGTGGTCGAGGACGGCGTTGACGAATTTCGGCTCTTTGCCTTCGGGGAAGAAGGCGCGCGCGACGTCGACGAATTCGGTAATGACGACCTTGGGCGGCGTGTCGCTTTGGGTCAGTTCGGCCCCGGCGGCGCGGAATACGGCGCGCAGGGTCGGGTCGATGCGGGCGATGGGCCATTTGGCCACCAGCGCCCGATCAGTCATCTGGTCGATGGGGGCCTGATAGTTCACCGCATTATCGACCAGCTTGCGGAAGACGCTGATATCGCCGTCCAGCATTTCCTCGCCCTCATAGACGGCGCCAAACCGATGATCCAGAAACTCGGTCACAACCTGCTCGGTCGTCTGGCCCGACTGCTCCATCTGGAACAGCGCCTGCACGGCATAGAGGCGTGCGGCGGATTTCATCAGGCGTTTCTGGTTGGCCGGTTTCGGCGCGTCTGTCTTGGTCATGCTGTCGAGGGTCCGTTGCTGTCGCCCGCCACAAGGATGGACTCGGACGGCGGCTTGAAACCAACGCCCTTCTGCGAAGAGCCCCACTTACGGCTGAGCGCGATCAGATGCAAGGCCGCAGCAGCAGCGCCGCCGCCTTTATTCATCTTTTCAGGATTGGCGCGGACTTCGGCCTGATCATCGTTTTCAACCGTCAGGATGCCATTGCCAATGCACAGCCCCTGCAGGCCCATCAACTGGATCGCGCGGCTGGAATCGTTGCACACGGTCTCGTAATGCGTGGTCTCGCCGCGAATGACGCAACCCAGCGCCACATAGCCGTCGAAATTGCACTGACGGTCGGCCATGGCGATGGCGGTGGGAATCTCCAGCGCGCCGGGCACTTCGACAACCTCGCAGGTGCCGCCAGCGGCCTTGATCTCGGCCTTGGCACCGGCGATCAGGTTATCGGCAATGGCGCGGTAGAACGGGGCCGCCACGATCAGCAGCTTGACCGGCTTGTCGAATTTGGGGGTCGGCAGAACGCCATGTTCGTCTTGAGCAGCCATGATCAGTCTTCCTTCAGGATCGAGCGGGTGCCGACGATGGACAGGCCAAACGCGTCGAGCCCCAGATATACGGTTTCCGGTGAATCGGTCAGCAGCACCAGTTCCTGCACGCCCATCTTGGACAGGATCTGCGCGCCCAGACCGGTTTGCTTGATCGTCCGGGGACCTTCGTCATCCGCCGCATAGAGCGAATTACGCGGCTGGCGGAACAGGCAGACCACGCCGCGCCCTTCCTCGGCGATCTTTTCCATCGCGCGGGGCAATT
Source organism: Ruegeria sp. (assembly GCF_028066395.1). GTDB lineage: Bacteria > Pseudomonadota > Alphaproteobacteria > Rhodobacterales > Rhodobacteraceae > Ruegeria. The sequence goes on along the minus strand of NZ_JALCBM010000003.1, from coordinate 13,520 downwards.
CGCGCGAGGATTTCGGGCCGAGGCCCAGAATATCGGGCGCTTCGTGCAGGGCGTGAGTGCGGGTCAGGACCGGCTCGGGCGTGGTGATGTCGCCCTTGATCATGACCACATGTTCGATGCCATGGGTCTGATCGGTGAAAATCCGCATCTCCCAGTCGCCGCCATATTCCGACGTCACCGTCTGGCGCGAGGTTTCGACCACGAGGTTGTCGTTGCGCGACCGGTAGCTGATCAGATCGCTGATCGTGCCGATCTTCATGTCATGGGCTTTGGCGAACTCCACCAGATCGGGCAGACGCGCCATGGTGCCGTCGGGCTTCATGATCTCACAGATCACGCCCGAGGGGTTCAGCCCCGCCAGACGCGAGATATCCACAGCCGCCTCAGTATGGCCCGCGCGCACCAGCACCCCGCCCCGCTTGGCGCGCAGGGGGAAGACATGGCCGGGCGTGGCGATCTGCGCCATCGTGTTCTGTTCGTTGATCGCGGTTGCCACGGTCAGCGCGCGGTCGGCGGCGGAAATGCCCGTCGATACGCCCTCACGCGCCTCGATGGACACGGTAAACGCCGTCTCATGCCGCGATGAGTTGTTCACCGCCATCATAGGCAGACCCAGATTATCAATCCGCTCAGCAGTCATCGGCAGGCAGATCAGCCCGCGCCCATGGGTGGCCATGAAATTGATCGCATCGGCATCGGCGAATTCGGCGGCGATCACCAGATCGCCTTCGTTCTCGCGATCCTCGTGATCGACCAGAATATACATCCGGCCCTTGCGCGCCTCTTCGATGATGTCTTCGATCGGGCTGATCGCGTCGCGCAGCTGGGCCTCGACCGGTCCGGGGGTTTCAAAGCTCATGGGGCAGCCTTTCGCATGGCATGTTTGACGGGCGGGATAGCTTAGTCCGGGCGCATTGACCAGTGTTCAAACAATGCCAAGGCAATCGCAGTCCAAACAGAACGGTCCCCCGAGCCCTCAGAATCGATTGCTCATGTCCCCGGCCAGAGGCATGACAAAGGTGACTTCCGCAACGCCGAACAGGTCGATCTGTGCCTCTTATATTGTTGACGGATTATGTACTTTCACCCCATTTCATCCGCATTGCCCACAAATTGCCTCATTCCAGCCCTCGGATCGCCTGACATCAGAACCAATTGTTTCTGCAGGATTCCAACAGCCAATAGGGATAAACAAGAGTGTTCAAGTCTGCTTATGTTCCGGCTTCCGGCTCGTACACCTTGGGAACCCTAAGGCGCAACAGGTTGCTGATTGCGCTGGTGGGGCTGCAAATTCTCTGCGCAATCGCGGTCGGGTTTTACCTTCAATTGTCATTTTGGGGCTCAACCGCGCCGATCATTTTGGCGGTTGCCTTCAAGCTGTTCTATTTCATGGTCGCGAATTTCCTGCTGTTTCGGCTGGGATATGCGATCTTCGTCGTCAAACCCAAAAAACCGATCCACTGGATGCTGGCAGACCTGCGTTCGATCCTGACAGACGGTGTTCGGGTTCCGGATGTGGTCATGACCTATCTCAGCATGGTCGGTCTGATCGTCACCTACACCTTCCTGAAAGATGTCATCCATTCCCTGAACCCATCCCTTTGGGATACCCAGTTCGCACAGTGGGATAGGATGCTTCATGGCGGTTATGACGTCTGGCAACTGCTGTGGCCCGTCTTGGGTCATCCCCTTGTGACGACAGCAATCAATTTTGCCTATCACGCCTGGTTTCCGCTGATCTATCTGGCCGTTTGCGTCGCCTGTCTGGATCGCAGGAACCCAAGCCGGAACATGGTCTTCCTTGTCGCCTTCGTTTTGTGCTGGTTTGTCGGCGGCAACATCGTGGCAACGATTTTCGCCTCGGTCGGCCCGGTTTATTACGAGCCCTTCGGGCTTGGCGATACGTATCTGCCGCAGATGGAACTGCTGCGCAGCTCGCACGAGATCAGCCCGGTCTGGGCACTGAACGTGCAGCAGGGGCTGTTGGACGGCTACCTGAACAATGGCGCCATCCGGGGTATCTCGGCCATGCCCAGCATGCATGTGGCCTCCACCGTTGTGGTGACCCTGTATGGGTTCAGCTATTCGCGCTGGCTGGGTTGGGCGCTGACCGCCTTTACCGCCGTGATCATGCTGGGGTCGGTGCATCTGGCCTGGCATTATGCCGTCGATGGCTATGCCTCGGTCGGGTTGTCCTTGGGGTTCTGGTGGCTGGCCAAAAAGCTGACCGCGCGGTTTGGCCCGGCCACCTGAGGGTTCAGGACGCCTCGGCCAGGCGCGCCACGTAGCGGGCCAGCGTATCGATTTCCAGATTCACCCGGTCCCCGACCGTGACATCGCCCCAGGTCGTGACCTCTTTGGTGTGCGGGATGAAATTGATGCCGAAATCGCGCCCCTCGACATCATTGACCGTCAACGAAGTGCCGTTCAGTGCCACCGAGCCCTTGGGGGCGATGAACCGCGCCAGATCCTGCGGCGCGCGCAGGGTCACGCGGGTGCTGTCGCCTTCGTCCTTGATGGCAACCACCTCGGCCACGCCATCCACATGGCCCGAGACGATGTGACCGCCCAGCTCGTCCCCGACCTTGAGCGCGCGTTCCAGATTGACCCGTTTGCCCACTGCCCAGGTATCGAGGTTGGTTTTCGAGACCGTCTCGGCGCTGATCTGCACGTCATACCAGTCATCGCCCAGCGCGATCACGGTCAGGCAGACCCCGTCGCTGGCAATGGATGCGCCGATATCGATGCCGTTCGTGTCATACCCGGTGGCGATCCGCGCGCGCAGGTCGCCCTGCTGGTCCAGCTCGGTCACGGTGCCGACATCGGTGACGATCCCAGTAAACATAGAATTAACCCTCTTGTATCTAGGCTTGCAGAGCCGAGGTAAGCCCAAGCGCCGGATCGGGCAAGCCCTGCCTTGCCCGGAATGCGGCAAACAGGCATAGTTTTGACGAAAAAGGAACCGAGCAGCCCTCATGCGTCCGACCACAACCGAACCAGACCACCGCGTGTTCCTGTTTCTGCAGGGGCCGCATGGACCGTTTTTCAACGCTCTGGGGCGTATGTTGCGGGCCTCGGGCGCGCAGGTCTGGCGGGTTGGGTTCAACGCGGGCGATCAGTTCTTCTGGCGGGACCGGGCCAGCTATATCCCGTTTCGCGACCGCCCCGAGGACTGGCCTGAGACCCTGACCGCCCTGATGGATGAAAAGCGCGTTACGGATATCGTGCTGTATGGCGACACCCGGCCCATTCATGCTCAGGCCGTGGCAATCGCCCGGCAGCGCGGCGTCACCGTCCATGTGTTCGAGGAAGGATACCTGCGCCCCTGGTGGGTCACTTATGAACGCAACGGGTCAAACGGGAACTCTCGCCTGATGGGGCTGAGCGTTGATCAGATGGATCAGGCACTGGCCCGGTCCGACGCGCCGACGCCAGCGGTTGCCTCTCATTGGGGTGACATGCGTCAGCACATCTTTTATGGCGCGTTTTATCACTGGTTTGTGCTGTTCAGAAACGCCCGCTATCGCAATTTTCGCCGCCATCGGGAATTACCTGTCTCGCAGGAATTCAAGCTGTATTTCAAACGTCTGGCACGGATGCCATTGCATCGCTTGCAACGGCGCTGGGCCACGGGGCGGGTGCGCCGGGATGGGTTTCCCTATCATCTGGTTTTGTTGCAGCTGGGGCATGACAGCTCGGTCCAGGCGCATTCCGAATATGCCACCATGACCGCGTTTGCCGAACAGATGGTGGCCGGGTTTGCGGCCGGGGCGCCAGCCCATCATCGGCTGGTTTTCAAGGAACATCCGCTGGAAAACCATCGTGAGCCCCTGCGCAAACGGGTATTGGACGCCGCCCGCGCCCACGGGATCGCGGACCGTGTCCATTACGTGCCGGGCGGCAAGCTGGCGGGGTTGCTGGATGATGCCAGCTCGGCCGTGACGATCAATTCCACCGCCGGTCAGCAGGTTCTGTGGCGCGGCATCCCGCTGCGCAGTTTTGGCCGGTCGGTCTATGACAAGCCCGAACTTGTCTCGAAACAACCGGTTGAGGCGTTCTTTGCCGACCCCACCCCGCCGGACAATGCAGCCTATCAGCGCTATCGCCGGTTTCTGCTGGAGACCAGCCAGATCACCGGCGGGTTCTATTCCCGACGTGGGCGGCGGCAATTGCTGCGGCAGGTGGTGGACATGATGCTGCGCGACCAGGACCCCTATCAGGCGCTGCAAACCACCAGCGCGGCCATGACGCCACAGTTGAAAATCGTTCGGTAACGCAGGGCAACTGTGGGTAGAAGTTGCACCCGGAAACCGATAGGATTCCTCAAAATAAAGAAGACTTGAGGAACATCGGCAGTGCAGCGATCTCGAAACCCATGGGTACGGGCGACGGCCCTTTTGGCCGTGTGCGGCCTGTTTTCTGCCTGCCAATTGCCCAAAGCCGGCCCGAGTAAATCCGAAATTCTGGCCGGATCGGTGACCGAAGGTGGCAATGCCTTTGTGATCGAGGTCGATGACCGCGTGGCCCGGGAAACTGCGGCAGTGCCGCAATTCGGGTTCTCGCAAGCCTTCCGCAACGCGCAGAACGTGGCCGCTGACACGGTGCGCCCGGGCGACATCCTCAGCCTGACCGTCTGGGAAAACGTCGATGACGGGCTGCTGACCAGCGAGGCCGGAGGGGCCACATCCCTGGATCAGATGGAGGTTGATGGCGAGGGGTATATCTTTGTCCCCTATGCCGGTCGCCTGCGCGCCGCCGGGCAGACGACCGAGCAATTGCGCTCTCAGATCGCCGAAAAGCTGCAGGAACAGACACCGGACCCGCAGGTTCAGGTGCGGCGCGAGGCGGGCAATGGCTCGGCCGTGTCGCTGACCGGCACCATTGGCGCACCGGGACTGTACCCGATCGAACAGCCCACCCGCACCCTGTCGGGAATGCTTGCCAATGCCGGTGGCGTGGCGGTTGCCTCGGACATCGCGCTGGTCACCGTGATCCGCAATGGGCACAAGGGCACGATCTGGTATGACGATCTGTTCCGCTACCCGTCAACCGATATCGCCCTGCGTGGTGGTGACCGCATTCTGGTCGAACAGGACAGCCGCTCCTACATCGCGCTGGGGGCAACCGGCGGGCAATCCCGGGTGACTTTCGACACGCAGGACCTTTCGGCGCTTGAGGCGCTGGCGCAGGTCGGCGGCCTGCAGCCGCTATCCTCGGACCCGACCGGCATCTTCATCCTGCGTAATGAGCGGCAGGACATCGCGCGCAAGGTCATGGGCCGGGCCGATCTGCAAGGGGAACAGCGCATGATCTACGTGCTGAACCTGACCGCGCCCAACGGCCTTTTCGTCGCCCGCGATTTCGTGATCCGCGACGATGACACGATCTATGTGACCGAGGCACCCTATGCGCAGTGGACCAAGTCGATCTCTCTGATCGCGGGTGGCCTGACCCCGGTTGCGAATGTGGCGACCCTGACGGGCAACTGACCGGTGTTTCCTGAACCGGAACCCAAGGCCGGGGACGCGCGTTCCCGGCTTTTTGTCTATAATGACGGGTTTCTGACCCAACGACGGCTGCGGCGCATCCTGTCGCTGGCCGGATATGACATCCGGCTGGGGTTGCCGGGGCCCGATGACGTGGTCGGCGTCTGGGGCAACAGCCCCACCGCCCATCGTGGGCTGGCCGTCGCGGCAAAACGGGAGGCCCCGGCGCTGCGGGTCGAGGACGCCTTCTTGCGCTCTCTCCATCCCGGGCGCAGTGGCACGCCACCGATGGGTCTGCTTTTGGACCGCGCAGGGGTGCATTTCGACCCCTCCACCCCGTCCGATCTGGACCATCTGCTGACCACGCATCCGCTGGACGACACTGCCCTGCTGGACCGCGCACGGGGTGGAATTGCACGGCTGCGCGAGATGCATCTGAGCAAGTATTCCGCCTTTGATCCGAATCTGCCGCCCCCCGACCCCGGCTATGTTCTGGTGGTCGATCAGACTCGTGACGATGCCGCTGTCACGGCCAGCGGCGGCAACCGCGCCCGGTTCCTTGAGATGCTGTTCATCGCGCAAGAGGAAAACCCCGGCGCGCGCATCCTGATCAAGACGCACCCGGAAACCCAGTCCGGGCATCGGGCCGGATACTATACGGATCAGGACCTCAGCGACCGGGTGTCGTTCCTGCACGACCCGATCAGCCCGTGGGCCTTACTGGACGGGGCAATTGCCGTCTACACCCTGTCCTCGCAACTGGGGTTCGAGGCCATTCTGGCCGGGCATAAGCCCCGCGTTTTCGGACAGCCCTTCTATGCGGGCTGGGGCCTGACGCAGGAGGAAACACCTCTACCCCGCCGCCAGCGCAACCTGACCCGGGCGCAACTGTTTGCCGCCGCGATGATCCTCTTCCCCACATGGTACGATCCCTATCGCGACCAGCTGTGTACGTTCGAAACCGCCCTGGACAATTTCGAGGCCCAGACCCGCGCCTGGCGCGCCGATCACAAGGGCTGGACCGCCTCGGGCATGCGGCTATGGAAACGTCCGCATCTGCAAAAGATGTTCGGCCAGCATCGAAGGGTCCGGTTCACTGCTGCACCGCCCGAGCCCGCAACACAGCCTCATATGATCTGGGCCAGCCGCGCCAGCGATACACAGGACGCGGTGCGGGTCGAGGACGGCTTTCTGCGCTCTCGCGGGTTGGGCGCGCAACTGGTGCCGCCGCTGTCGCTGGTGACCGATGATCTGGGCATCTATTACGACCCCACCCGTCCCAGCCGGTTGGAAGAACTGATCGCCGCCCGCGAGACCCTGCGCCCTGACCAGCAACGCCGGGCCGAGCGGTTGGTGGCCAGCCTGCTGGCACAGGGGCTGAGCAAGTACAATACCGGCGGCGCAGCGCCCACGCTGCCTGAAGGGCACCGCATTCTGGTGCCTGGGCAGGTGGAAGACGACGCCTCGATCCTGAAAGGCACCAGTGACGTCCGCACCAATCTGGACCTGCTGCGCGCCGCCCGCGCGGCGAACCCGGATGCGGTGCTGATCTACAAACCCCACCCGGATGTCGAGGCCGGGCTGCGCGAAGGCGGCGTCGACGCCGCCGATCTGGCCGATGTCATTGCCCACGACACCGATCCCGCCGCTCTGCTCTCGCAAGTGAATGAGGCCTGGACCATGACCTCGCTTCTGGGGTTTGAGGCGCTGTTGCGCGGGGTTCCGGTCACCACGCTGGGCGCGCCGTTTTATGCGGGCTGGAACCTGACCACCGATCTGGGCGCGGTGCCTGCGCGACGCGGGGCGCGGCCATCACTGTTGGGGTTGGTCCATGCCGCCCTGATCGACTATCCACGCTATCTGGATCCGGTCACCGGCCAGCCCTGCCCGGTTGAGGTCATTATCGACCGGCTGGCACAGGGACACGCCGCCCCGACCGGAGCGACAAACCGCGTGCTGTCCAAACTGCAGGGCCTGCTGGCCAGCCGCGCGCATTGGTGGCGTTAGCGCGTGACGCGCGCCCAGCGATGCAGGATGTCGCCGCCGATCACTTGCGTTTCAACCAGATCAAACCGCGGCGCGGTGTCCAGCGTCTCCAGACCCAGCGCGCCCACGGCGGGCAACCCTTCGGCCCCGATGGTCAGTCCGGCGGTAAAGCCCACAAGCTCATCCACCTGATCCGCCGCCAGAAGGGACGCGGCCAGAGCCGAGCCGCCTTCGCAGAACACCCGCGTCAGCCCGGCCTGTCCCAGTTGTTGCAGCAGATCGACCGGGTCGATGTGATGGCCCTCTAGCGCGCAGGGCAGCAGGCGAGCGCCCAACCCTTCCCATGCGCGGGCGCGGTCTGGGTCCGGGTGCGGACCATGGCACAGCCAGACCGGAATGTCCGAGGCCGTGCGGGCCAACTGTCCCAGCAAGGGCAGCTCCAGATGGCGTGAGACGACAACCCGCACCGGCTGCTGGGCCACGCCCATATCGCGCACGGTCAGTGACGGGTCATCAGCCCGCGCCGTGCCCGCCCCGACCATCACCGCATCGTGACGCGCGCGCATGGCATGCACCGCGCGGCGGGCCTTGGGGCCGGTGATCCATTGGCTATGGCCGGTTTCGGTGGCGATGCGACCATCAAAACTGCTGGCCAGTTTCAGCGTCACGAAGGGACGCCCCTGTTCGGTTTTCAAAAAGAACCCGGTGTGATCGCGGGCCGCCTGATCGGCCAGCACGCCGGTCGTCACTTCAATACCCGCGTCGCGCAACATGGCAAAGCCCTGCCCGGCCACGCGCGGATCGCTGTCCTCGATGGCCGAAACAACCCGTGCCACGCCCGCATCGATTAGCGCCTGCGAACAGGGCGGGGTTTGGCCGTGATGGGAACAGGGTTCCAGCGAGACATAGGCCGTCGCACCCCGTGCCGCCTCCCCCGCTTGGGCCAGCGCCTGCGGCTCCGCATGGGGCCGTCCGCCCGGTTGCGTCCAGCCGCGCCCGACGATACGCCCGTCACGCACGATGACGCAGCCGACCGCAGGGTTGGGCCAGCATGTCCCCTGACCGCGCCGCCCCAGAGACAGGGCCAGCGCCATATATCGCTTATCTGTTTCGCTCACTCATCCGTGGTGGGTTGCGGCGGGCGCAACTCGTGGACGAACTCCTCGAAATCATCGGCCGCCTGGAAATTCTTGTAGACACTCGCGAACCGAACATAGGCCACGGTGTCGATCCGGGCCAGCGCTTCCATGACAATCTCACCGATTTTGTTCGACGGGATATCGGTTTCCCCCATGCTTTCCAGCCGCCGCACAATGCCCGAGATCATCTGATCGATGCGCTCTGGATCGATGGGGCGTTTCTGCATCGAGATCCGGATCGAGCGTTCCAGCTTGTCCCGGTCGAAATCCTCGCGCTTACCGTTGGTCTTGATCACCACCAGATCGCGCAGTTGCACCCGTTCATATGTTGTAAAACGGCCACCACAGGCCGGGCAGAACCGCCGCCTGCGGATCGCGACGTGATCCTCTGCCGGGCGTGAATCCTTGACCTGAGTGTCGATATTTCCGCAAAACGGGCAGCGCATCCGCCGTCTCCTCGTCCCTAGTTCCGCCTCTTGTTGTAAGCGCTTCGGCCTACTTATCCACAACTATAGGGCAGCCGCTAGGATTTGGGTAGTCGGAATTTTGCAACGCAAGATAAAGGGGTCAGGCGAAATGCGCCGCAACCTTGCGGGTGTGGGGCGCAGCGCGGTGTTCAAACAGGTAAATCCCCTGCCACGTCCCCAGCACCGGCTGCCCGTCAACAACCGGGACCGACAGGGACACCGGCATCATCGCTGCCTTGATATGAGCGGGCATGTCATCCGGCCCTTCATAGGTGTGGCGCAGATAGGACATGGAGGGGTGATCGGACGGGGGAACAAGCCGTTCGAAAAAGGCGTGCAGGTCGGTCTGAACCTCGGGGTCGGCATTTTCCTGGATCAGCAATGAGCACGAAGTGTGGCGCACGAACAGGGTCAGCAACCCATCCGACGCGGGCTGCAGCCAGGATCGCACGGGGGCGGTGAACTCATAAAGCCCCGCCCCACGTGTCTGAATGTTGAATTCGGTCTGCATCCGGACCGAGTATACCGCAACTCAGTCAAAAATTTGACGCCGACTGCAGCGGCCATTCGCCCCTTGCACCGACATGCTGTAGCCCGGGCGGAACCCGGCTGAAATGCTGCGCTGCTGCGCGACATTGGTGGGTTCTGTCAGGGAAAACTGAACGGCGGTCTTGCGCCCCGTGGTCACGCTGGGGCCATAGCCGCGCTGAACATAAATCCGCTGCTGCCAGCCCGCGCCCAGGGTCCGGCGCGCGAAATCAGAGGCGGCACACCAATAGCCGTCGACATCGCGTCGCGACCTTGGGATGACTTCGAACTCGGTGTTGTTGATCGCGACGGTCTGGTATCCGTAGCGGCCACCAGCGTCTGCCGTGACCGGAACGCTCAGCGCGACCATGGCGGCCAGAGTGCAAGAGATAACCTGTTTCATTGGTACAACCTTCCTAATGTCTGTCTGCCTGAAAAATAGGTTAGCACGGCCCGGCCAACAGAGAGCTTCACGATCAATTCAGTCCGCTCCCCGGTTTCCGTGATCGCGCGTCAGCCAGCCCTGATAGCGGATCAGACGTCCCAACCCCGGCACCTGCGCCGAAACATCGAACCGGAACCTGCCCTGATCGTCCTGCCATTCCACCGTCGAGGATCGCGGCAGCAAGACACGTGGACAGGGGCAGCCGAACAAGGACAAAGCCTTGATCTCAAGCGATAATCGACCCGACGACAGATCGGTCCGCATCCAGATGGTCAGACCACCGATACGTTCGCGCACCAGTCCGCGCCGGGGATCATGGGTCAGGCGGGATCGGGTGTGATGACCGTTGAAATCGCGGCACCATGTCCATTCCGCGCCCATGGCTTGCGTGATCACGGTGACGGGAATGTCCTGTGCTGAGGGCGGGAAGCCACCCAGCCTCAGCGCCAAAGCCACCAGCACCCCCTGCCCGCGCTCGACCGAGCAGCGCCCGGTAAAGCGACCCGGTTGGCTGTGCAGGTCCCGGACCACCTCGGGCAACGTATCCGTCTGCGACAGGGCGCACAGGAAAGGATCGGGCATTTGCTCAGAACCCATCGGGCAGAAACCGTGACCGCAGGGCCTGATCCGGGATCAGGCAGGTGTCGGACCGTCCGAACAGGCGATACCGGTTGCGTGCGATCAGGTGATAAAGCGGATCTTTCACCATACCGGGCAGAAACCGACACCATGACAGCGCTTTCCAGGCCCCCGGCAAGGCACGCATCGCGGCGGCAAAGGCATCCAGCCTTTGATGCACGATACCATCGACGATCACCAGATTGGTCTCAAAATCGCGCGTCGGCAGACCCAGTTGCGTGTAAAGACGTTGACCCAGCGGCGATTGCGCTGTGGCGAAATCAAACCGTTGCGCCCGATCGTGGCGCAGCATGAAATGGAAGAACCCCGAACACAGAACGCATTCGCCATCAAAGACGATCAGGTTCTGCATTGCCTCAGGTTGGTTCATGAAATCACACGTGATTACTGCGCCTTATGACGGAATCCTCGCATGGCGCAGCGGACACGGCAATGCGACACAAAGGCTGTGCATGCGTGCCGGGGAACCGTTTCGAAACGGGTTGGTGGGCCGTCTCCAGCAGGCTCTGCCCTCATCCCCAGAAGGGCGTCGACCCGGCAACATCTTATATGTAGGGCTTAGCGTGACGCAGATCATGCGCGGATCTGACAAATCCTTGTGAGGTTCTGTCATCTGCCGCCCCCGCGACAAAGGCTGGCCCAAACCACCCGGTTGGCGTTAGGTTTGAACCATTGATTTGGCCTGCCGGGCGGGGCGATGGATGTAGATATTTCAAGATTGCAATTGCTGATCCAAATGCTGGATCACCATTCAGACGACCCCGCAGTCACTGATCGGGTTCTGAAGGCGGGCGGCCTCTGCCGCGCCGATGCGGCCCCGCCCGCCCAAAGCTACGGCGCGCATCACGAAGCACAGATCGTGCGTCACGCCTGCGACGCGCTGGACGATATCACCTTTGGCGCCCGGGCTGGGCTGGCGTTTCACAGCACGACCAGCGTGACCGCCTATATCAGCAAATACTCGCGCGATCTGCGGCAAGTGATCGACAACACCATCAGATTCCACCGGATCATCGACCCGGCGCTGACCTTCCAACTGCGCGACACCGGCAATGCCGCATCTTTCGAGATCGACTGGAGCGACCCCGGTTACGCGCGCTATCACCGACGGACCGAGTTCCTGATGTTTGCCGCCATCGCCAGAATGCGTACCCTGACACAGGTGAAACTCTACCCGCTTGAGATGCGCTTTCAGCACGAAATCGGCCATCATGCGGCGGATTTTGAGGCCATCGGCGGGTTTCCCGTCAGCTTCGGGGCAGAACGGATGGAGATCATTCTGCCGCTGTCAACGTTGGACCTGCCTGTGCCGACCTATGACCCCAGCCTGCGCGCGCATCTGCTGGAATATGGTGAACGGCTGCTGGCCGAACGCCACCTGCCCCGCCAGAAAACCCGCGCCAGGGTCGAAGGGCTGATCACCCGGTCGCTGCCCGGGCGGGTGTTGCAGGCAGATGAGGCCGCCGCGCATCTGGCACTCAGCCCTCGTACATTGGCACGCAGGCTGGCGGATGAAGGCACCAGCTATCGCGAAATTGTCGAGGATTTGCGTTGCGATCTGGCCCAGACGTTTCTGAAAAACGGCATGGCCCTGTCAGAGATTTCCTATGCGCTGGGCTATGCCGATCAGGCTGCCTTTTCCACCGCCTTCAAACGCTGGACCGGGCAAGCCCCCAGCCGGTTCCGCACCCGGGTCGCACATCCCCTTGGCTGAGGGTGGCCGGGGGTCATCAGCGTCGCCACCTCGCCCCGGCCTGTCCCATGAGTGGACATTGGCGATATAGACCCCACCCTCGCGCCATCCTTGTGAGTTCCCGCCAATTTGATTTCAGGTTTGGACAGTGTGAACACAAAGAAAAAAGGCGCCTCGGTCCGAAGCGCCTTTGGATTTACTGATCCAGGAAAGACCGCAGTTTTCGCGACCGGCTGGGATGTTTCAGCTTGCGCAACGCTTTCGCCTCGATCTGACGGATACGTTCGCGGGTCACGCTGAACTGCTGGCCGACTTCTTCCAGCGTGTGGTCGGTGTTCATGCCGATGCCGAAGCGCATCCGCAGAACCCGCTCTTCCCGCGGGGTGAGTGAGGCCAGAACCCGTGTGGTGGTTTCCTTGAGGTTTTCCTGAATGGCGCTGTCCAGCGGCAGCACGGCATTCTTGTCCTCGATGAAATCGCCAAGCTGGCTGTCTTCCTCGTCGCCGATGGGCGTCTCAAGGCTGATCGGCTCCTTGGCGATCTTCATCACCTTGCGGACCTTCTCAAGCGGCATCTGCAGCTTTTCGGCCAGTTCTTCCGGCGTCGGCTCGCGACCGATTTCGTGCAGCATCTGACGACCGGTGCGGACCAGCTTGTTGATCGTCTCGATCATGTGCACCGGAATACGGATGGTGCGGGCCTGATCCGCGATCGAGCGCGTGATCGCCTGCCTGATCCACCAGGTTGCATAGGTCGAGAACTTATAGCCGCGGCGGTATTCGAACTTGTCCACCGCCTTCATCAGGCCGATGTTACCTTCCTGAATAAGATCAAGGAATTGCAGGCCGCGGTTCGTGTATTTTTTGGCGATCGAGATCACCAGACGCAGGTTGGCTTCGACCATTTCCTTCTTGGCCTGCCGTGCCTCTTTCTCACCCTTTTGAACCTGCTGCACGATGCGGCGGAATTCAGGAATATCCAGACCCACATATTGCCCGACCTGCGCCATGTCATTGCGCAGGTCCGTAACCTTGTCGGACGAGCGTTCGATGAACATCTGCCAGCCCCGGCCCGGCTTTTCAGCCATCTCGGACAGCCAGTTCGGGTCCAGTTCGCGCCCGCGATAGGCATCGATGA
>NZ_JALCBM010000052.1 GCF_028066395.1 Ruegeria sp. | reverse complement strand
CCACCCGATTTCCACGTCCAGATCAGGCCCAGAGACCCGCCAAGCGTGAAGCAGATGGCGTTCAGCAGCAGTGGTGGCGTTGGGGCAGAGCCAACCGTCAACAGGGCCAGCAGCGACCACAGCAGGACGGCGATAAATCCGATGGCGGTGGCGCGAGTTTTGGTCATTGCGGCTGGGAAAGGAGTTTGATGGGGATAGGCCGACCCATATGGGTCGGCCTCGTGGTGGTTAGGGTCGGATCAGACGAAGAACTGCGCCCCGTTGGCCGAAATGGTCGAGCCGTTGATGAACTGCGAATCGTCCGAGGCCAGGAAGGCGACGCAGCGCGCGATTTCTTCCGGCTCACCCAGACGGCCCGCCGGGATCTGGCCGATGATCGATTCGCGCACTTTCTCTGGCACAGCCATCACCATTTCGGTGGCGATATAGCCGGGGCAGATGGCGTTGGCGGTGATGCCTGCGCGTGCGCCCTCTTGCGCCAGCGATTTGACGATGCCCAGATCGCCCGCCTTGGTCGCGGCATAGTTCACCTGCGCGAACTGACCTTTCTGACCGTTGATCGAGCTGATGACGATCACGCGGCCAAATTTACGCTCGCGCATGCCCGACCAGACGGGATGGACGGTGTTGAACACACCGGTCAGGTTGGTGTCGATCACCTGATGCCACTGTTCCGGGGTCATCTTGTGGAACGGTGCGTCGCGGGTGATGCCTGCATTGGCGACGACGATGTCGATGGGGCCGACCTCGGCTTCGACCTTCTCGATGCCCGCTTTGGATTCGTCGTAATCCGCAACGTTCCATTTGTAGGTGGCGATGCCGGTTTCCTCGGTAAACTTCGCCGCAGCTTCGTCATTGCCCGCATAGGTGGCGGCGACATTATAGCCTTCGGCCTTCAGAGCTTTGGAAATTGCTGCGCCGATACCGCGAGAGCCGCCGGTGACGAGTGCTGTACGTGCCATTGAGGAATCCTCCGATTTGAATTGGCTTGGTAATCTTGCTACAAAATATGCCGCAGGTGCGCAATATTGTTTCGTGATGATTTTAAGGGTCTTCGCGCAATTTTTGTCGCAGGTGCAGCATGAATGGTCCGGTCAAAGAAAAAGGCGCCCGAAAGCGCCTTTGACTATTTGGGATGTCGGACCACTTAGTCGCGCTCCACACACAGGGCGACGCCCATGCCGCCGCCGATGCACAGGGTCGCCAGACCCTTTTTCGCGTCGCGACGCTTCATTTCGAACAGCAGTGTGTTCAGGACACGGCAGCCCGATGCGCCGATCGGGTGACCGATGGCGATGGCCCCACCGTTCACGTTCACAATCGACGGGTCCCAACCCATGTCCTTGTTCACGGCGCAGGCCTGTGCGGCAAAGGCTTCGTTCGCTTCGACCAGATCCAGATCGTCAACCGACCAGCCCGCCTTTTCCAGCGCCTTGCGCGAGGCGTAGATCGGGCCGACGCCCATGATCGACGGATCCAGACCGGCGGTCGCGTAGGATGCGATGCGGGCCAGAGGCTCAATCCCGCGCTTTTCGGCATTCTCGGCCGACATCAGCAGAGTCGCGGCGGCACCGTCATTCAAACCGGATGCGTTGGCCGCAGTGACCGAGCCGTCCTTGGCGAAGGCCGGGCGCAGTTTGCCCATGGCTTCGATGGTTGCGCCGTGACGGATGTATTCGTCCTTGTCCATCACGATGTCGCCCTTGCGGGTCTTGATGGTGAAGGGCACGATTTCGTCGACGAATTTACCGGCGTTCTGCGCGGCTTCGGCCTTGTTCTGGCTGGCGACGGCGAATTCATCCTGCATATCGCGGCTGATCTGCCATTTCTCGGCGACGTTTTCGGCGGTTTGACCCATGTGATAGCCGTTGAAGGCATCCCAAAGGCCGTCGCGGATCATCGTGTCGATGTATTTCATGTCACCCATCTTGTGACCGGCGCGCAGGGCGGCGGCATGGGGTGACAGGGTCATGTTTTCTTGGCCACCAGCGGCGACGATCTCGGCGTCGCCCAGTTGGATGTGCTGAGCCCCCAGCGCAACCGCACGCAGGCCCGAGCCACAGACCTGATTGATACCCCAGGCCGCGCTTTCCTGCGGCAGGCCCGCATTGATATGCGCCTGACGGGCGGGGTTCTGGCCCTGCGCGGCGGTCAGCACCTGGCCCATGATGGTTTCGCTTACTTCGCCTTTTTCGATCCCGGCCCGTTCTACAACGGCTTCCAGTACGGCCGCGCCCAGATCATGTGCAGGGGTATTTGCGAACGAACCGCTAAAACTGCCGACACCTGTACGTGCGGCGGATGCGATCACTACGTTGGTCATATAGTCAATCCTTTACCGTCATGGTCCTTAGGGAAATCCGATGTGAAATGGTCCCAAGACAGGCCCATGACAAGAGCACCCCGTGATCCCCTGCTCCAGCACGTACTGGCATACCCCAATGCTGCACATGCAGCAACGGACAGCTTGTCTCAGCGTCTGGATGGGCCGGGGTTTGCCGGTGTGGGTCAGGGTTAAGTTCCTGTTTTCGATACTTTCCCCGGTGCCCAGGGCGGGGTAACCGAGGGCGCACCGAACAGAAAACCCTGCAGGCAATCGACACCATTTGCGACAAGGAAGGCGGCATCCTGTTGGGTTTCGACCGATTCGGCGGTCACCAGAATCTCAAATTCCCGGGCGACGGCGATCAGGGCGCGCACCAGTGCCTGATTGTCGGGGTTGTCGCTGATGCCGCGGATGAACTGCCCGTCGATCTTGGCAGCGTCGAACAGAAACTCGCGAAAGTAGCGAAAGCTGAAGTTGCTGGCGCCGAAATCGTCCAGCGCAAAGGCGATACCGCGGGCCTGCAACCGGTCCATGAAATCGACGACCAGTTCGGGCACCAGCATGGCCGAGCTTTCCGAGATTTCCAGAATCAGCCGCTCAGCCAGTGTTGCGTCCTTTTTCAGGAACCGGTCCAACACACGGGACCAATGGGCAAAGCCGATGGAGCGTGCGGACATGTTGATCGACAGTCGGATGGACGGGTTACGCACCAGCGTTCGCAACCCCATTTCCAGCGCGACGCAATCGAGTTCCCGACCGATAGGTGTGTTTTCCACCTGCGGCATGAAATCCCGCGCGGGAATGACTCGGCCGGTTTCGTCCAGAACCCGGATGAAGCCCTCGTAAAAGGCGACCTCCTGCGGGGTTTGCGCCTGCATGACCGGTTGGAAGGCCAGCTTGCATTGCTTGTGTTTCACCGCCTCGGTCGCCATCTGCACGGTGGATTTGTCGCGCGCGGTCACAGCCGCGTTCAATGGGCTGTCCGCACCTTCGGGCAGGTCTGCCAGTTTCTTGTTCCGCATAAGCGCACCGTTTCCCTAAACGTGCCAGCAATGGCTCCGGCACCGATTTCACGGCAAACACGTGAATCTTGGGTTAACGCGTGCAGAGAATTGAGCGGTTCAGCGGGCCGAATGTCCGGCGAAGCCCAGCGACACAACGGCGCCGATCACCGCCCCGATCAGCCCCAGCGCCATCATCGCATATCCCAGCATCAGAATTGTGGGTGCGGCTCCGCCAAGCGCGGCCAGCATGGCCAGGATCAGGCCGACCAGACCGGTGAGGGTGGCAAGTGTCGTCAATTTGGTCATGGTGCCCGTCCGGTCATCACTGCGTGAAATACCCACGCGATATGGAGCGTCCGGCGCCCGTTTCAAGCGGATGAGCGGCTTTCCGCCTCTGATTTGGCAAAGCGTTCGAAGCCGGGCGTCCCGCGATCCTCTGGATGGCGCGCGACATGTTTGGCCTTGATCTGGTTCGAGTTGTCGCGGCTGCCGTCGTGGCTGTACCCGGGTGGGGCAAAGCAATAGGCCAGCCGCTGGCGCAGGCTCAGCCCCTTTTGCGTTGCGTCATGCCAGATGCCGACCCATTCGTGAAAGGCCACGCGCAGCGGGTTGAAGGTGCCGATATTGTGGACCAGCCCGTAATCGACACGGTCATCCTCCTGCTCGGGCACAAAGGTGCCGAACAGTTTGTCCCAGATGATGAAGACGCCTGCATAGTTGCAATCCAGATAGCGCGCGTTGCGGCCATGATGGGCGCGGTGGTGGCTGGGCGTGTTCATCACCGCCTCGAACCAGCGGGGCATTTTGGTGATGGCTTCGGTATGTATCCAGAACTGGTAGATCAGGTTCAGCCCGCCCACGAATAGTACCATCGCGGGGTGGAACCCCAGCAGGATCAGCGGCGCGCGCACCACCATCATGAAGGTGAACGTATAGGTCCAGGTCTGCCGCAGCGCCGTGGTCAGGTTGTAATGTTGCGAGCTGTGGTGGTTCACATGGCTGGCCCAGACCCAACGCACCCGATGCCCGAAACGATGCACCCAGTAGTAACGCAGGTCGTCCAGCACAAAGCATAAGACGATGACCGGGATCGACGTGCCCAGATTCAACGGCGTGATCTGCCACAGCCACATGAAGAATGCGTAAGCGATGAAGCCCAGCAAAAAGCCCGAGGCGATGTTCCCCGCCCCCATAATCAATGAGGTGATGGCATCGCGCGTCTCATACCGCCCGCCCCGACCCTTGATGGCAATCCACAGAAACTCGACCAATATGGCGGCGATGAAGAAGGGGACGGCCCATTGCACGGCGTCGGGGAAGGTGACGTGATCGGTCATGCGGGCTCCATCAGGTCGCGCCAGTGGCGGCGTTCGAATTCGTCCAGGTGGATGAGGGCACGGGGGGCCGAGAATTCGTGGAACAGGATCTCGAACCCTTCGGGGTGATCCAGCAGGTCGTAATCCAGCAGGTGGCGGGCGACCGTATCCGCGCCGAATGACCAGAGCAGCCCGTTGCCCGTCCCTGTGCGCACCAGCGCGGCGTGGCCATCATGAGAGATGGTTACGTCGATAATATCGTCATCGGGGAAATGACGCTCCCACTGTTCGCGGGCGCTGTCTGGGGTCAGGGCAACTTGCTGCGACCGGCCAGACAGGTGCAGCAGCAGCGCGATACCGCCAATGCCGCCGACCACCAGCACCAGTAGAATTTCCAGCGGCATCGCATCCTCCCCGCCCATACCCTGCAAAGCGGGCCGGGGGCTGTCAAAGGTGGCGTGGCGTCAGCCGCGTTCCAGCCGTTCGAGTACCTGAGATTGCACGACCCGTTCAACAAAGGGCACCAGCCCCTCGGGACCCGAGGCGCGGTCTTTCAGGTGGATACAAATATCCGGCCTGCGCGCGGCGATGATGCGCACCAATTCGCCACGGATCGTATCGTCCAGACCCGCACCCATGATCGCACAGGTGATGCGGGGCTCGGCCTCCAACTGGTGGCGGACTTCGTCTTGATCATGCGCGCCCAGCCATTGGATCGGCAGGTGATCCAACTGCCGCGCCACGTCACCGATCACGTTTGGCAGCTTTCCTATCAACAGAACCACCGGTTTCATCGCACTCTCGCTTCCTTCAGGTTGCACAGGAAAACCGGCCCGTTGGGCCGATTTAAGCATAGCACAAAAGCGGAATGGGTGCTGCAGACCTAGTTACTGATGGTATAGATGACGGGGTCGCCTTTGCCCTTGTTTCGGATGAATTCGACCTGATTGCCGTCAATCTTCACCTTCAAACAATCTTCGGGGAACGCCTTTTGGCCGACAACAACGTTTCGGCACCAAAACTTCTTGTTCCATGCCCAGGCACCGGTGACCTTCGCGTTGTTGCGCCCGACGCCATTGATTTTCCCGTCAGGCGTTATGATCAGCCAAGTCTCGCCGCTGACCAGTTTTTTCCCGGCGACGGCCTCAAGAAACTGGTTTTCCTTGCGAAGGTCTTTCGCGTTGGCGGTTGTGGCTGCAATCAAAGAAAAACTGGCCAGAACGGCCAATGTAAAAAAGGGTCTCATAAAACATCCTCCCAACTAAAACGTTGGGAGGATATCACGATTCGCCTATTTCTTGCTGTTTGCTCAGCTCTCGGCGCCAACCAGCGTCGAAATGATCGACTTGGCGCTGTCCGAATTCCACTCGGCATCACCAATCAGGCGAGCGATTTCCTGACCTTCGGGATTCAGGATGACCGTGATCGGAAGGGCGATCACGCCGAATTCACGCGCAGCCGACGACGTGGGGTCCTGATGGCGGGGCAGGTTGGCGATGCCGTTGTCGTTGAAGAATTTCTCGATCCCGGCGGGGGTGTTCCGGCCCGTTGCGATCGTCAGGACCTGAAACTTGTCGCCGCCGAACTCTTCCTGCAACTCGGCGATCTGCGGCATTTCCTTGCGGCAGGGTGCGCACCATGTGGCCCAGAAATTCACCAGAACGTATTTGCCCGCGTAATCATCCAGCGTACCGACGCCGCCGTCATCCTCGATCAGGAACTCGATCGTCTTGGCGGGCTTGGGTTCCTTATGCAGGATCAGCCGTTTCAGGGTGCCGTCGCGCAGCGGGGCCAGCGTTTCGGCATCGGTCGCCAAGGCGGCGTTTGCACCCAGCGCAAGGGCCATATAAAGGGGGATCAGACGAAATAGGCGCATATCAACTCCGGGTTTTCTTACATGACCGATCAATCCTCGAACCAGATGTGGGGCGGCCGCTTTGCCGCCGGTCCAGACGCGATCATGGAGGCGATCAATGCCTCGATCGGGTTCGATCAGCGGATGGCAGCCCAGGACATCGCAGGCTCGCGCGCCCATGCCGCCATGCTGGCCGCCACAGGCGTTATAAGTGATAGTGACGCGCAGGCCATTCGGGAAGGGCTGCTCACCGTTTTGTCAGAAATTCAGAACGGGGAATTTCAGTTCTCGACGGCGCTGGAAGACATCCACATGAATGTCGAAGCGCGGCTGAAAGAGGTGATCGGAGAACCCGCAGGCCGTCTGCACACGGGCCGGTCGCGCAATGATCAGGTGGCGACGGATTTCAAACTCTGGGTGCGTGACCAACTGGACGCCGCCGAATCCGGCCTTTTGGCGCTGATCCGCGCGCTGCTGGCGCAGGCCGAGGCCGGGGCCGCTTGGGTGATGCCCGGGTTTACCCATCTGCAGACCGCGCAGCCGGTGACATGGGGCCATCACATGATGGCCTATGTCGAGATGTTCGGTCGCGACCTGTCCCGTGTCCGCGACGCGCGCGCCCGGATGAACGAATCGCCCTTGGGGGCTGCTGCTTTGGCTGGCACGTCCTTTCCCATCGACCGTCACATGACGGCCGAAGCGCTGGGCTTTGACCGCCCCGCCGCAAATTCACTGGACGCTGTCAGCGACCGGGATTTCGCGTTGGAATTCCTGTCGACCGCCTCGATCTGCGCAGTGCACCTGTCGCGCTTTGCCGAGGAACTGGTGATCTGGTCCTCGGCCCAGTTCCGGTTTGTGACGCTGTCGGATCGGTTCTCGACCGGCTCGTCGATCATGCCGCAGAAGAAAAACCCCGACGCGGCAGAGCTGATCCGCGCCAAGGTGGGTCGTATCTTTGGGGCCAACACGGCGCTGATGATGGTGATGAAGGGCCTGCCGCTGGCCTATTCCAAGGACATGCAGGAAGACAAGGAACAGGTCTTTGACGCCGCCGACAACTGGATGCTGGCGCTGGCCGCGATGGAGGGCATGGTCAAGGACATGACCGCCAACCGCGACAGCCTGGCCGCCGCAGCCGGTTCCGGCTTTTCCACCGCAACCGATCTGGCCGACTGGCTGGTGCGGGTGCTGGGCTTGCCGTTCCGCGATGCGCATCACGTGACCGGCTCGCTGGTTGCCATGGCCGAAAGCAAGGGCTGCGACCTGCCTGACCTGGCTTTGGAGGACATGCAATCGGTCCATGCCGAGATCACAAATGACGTCTATTCTGTTCTTACGGTCGAAAATTCGGTAAACTCACGCCAGTCCTATGGCGGCACCGCGCCCGATCAGGTGCGGGCCCAGATCGACCGATGGAAGGCGATGGTATGAAAACGATGACCCGGTTTGCCCTGATTGTATCCGCCAGTCTTGTGCTGGCTGGCTGTGGCGTCGATGGTGAGCCGGTGCACCCGACCTTCAACGCCGCGGTCGGTGTCGGCAGCGGTGGCACCTATGTAGGTGGTGGGGTCGGCGTGAGTCGCGGCCCTGTGGGGCTTTTTGTCGGGTTCTGACATTCGCATATTGCAGTTTGCCCCGCGACACCCCATCCTCGGGCCAAGCTTGGTAAAGCATTCAAAGAAAAGAAGAAGATATGAGAGTTTTCGGCCTGATCCTGTCGCTTGCCGTTCTGGCCGCCTGCGACACCTCCCACACCCCCCGCCCCGCGCCGGTGGAAGAGCCTAAGAAATCCGGTATCTCGGTTTCGGGGTATGCGCGGGTTGGCGTTTCGACCGTGAACTGACGAAACGGCCTGAAAGCGCGCGGAATCCATTGATCCGCGCGGCGCTTTTGGTCTAAGCGCGCAGTCATGGATCACTTTCTCTACCGCGACGGCGCGCTTTACGCCGAGGATGTCCCCATCTCCGAAATCGCAGCCGCGGTCGGAACCCCGTTCTATGTCTATTCGACGGCAACCTTGCTGCGGCATTTCAAGCTGTTCGATGACGCGCTGGAAGGGACCGATCACCTTGTCTGCTACGCGATGAAGGCGGCCAGCAATCAGGCGATCCTGAAAACGCTGGCGCAGGCGGGTGCGGGGATGGATGTGGTCTCGGGCGGGGAATACCTGCGCGCCAAGGCGGCGGGCGTTCCCGGCGACAAGATCGTGTTCTCGGGCGTTGGCAAGACAGCGGATGAGATTCGCACTGCGCTGACCGGCGGCATCCGTCAGTTCAACGTGGAATCCGAGCCCGAGATGGAGGTGATCAACGCTGTCGCGCTGGAATTGGGCGTGATCGCGCCGATCACCGTGCGGGTGAACCCGGATGTGGACGCCAAGACCCACGCCAAGATCGCCACGGGCAAATCCGAGAACAAATTCGGCATTCCCATCGCGCGCGCCTCGGACGTTTACGCCCGCGCCGGCAGTCTGCCCGGATTGGAAGTGATCGGCATCGACGTCCACATAGGCTCGCAACTGACCGAGTTAGAGCCGTTTGAGCTAGCCTACACCAAGGTAGCGGAACTGACTGAACGTCTGCGGGCCGAGGGGCACAATATCCGTCGTCTTGATCTGGGCGGGGGTTTGGGCATTCCCTACACCCGCTCGAACGATGCGCCGCCTCTGCCGGTGGAATATGGCGCTTTGATCAAGAAAACGCTGGGCCATCTGGGTTGTGAGATCGAGATCGAACCGGGCCGCCTGATCGCGGGCAATGCGGGGCTAATGGTTTCGAAAGTGATCTATGTGAAATCCGGCGAGGATCGCGATTTCCTGATCCTCGATGGTGCGATGAACGACCTGATCCGCCCCGCGATGTACGAGGCGCACCATGATATCGTCGCCGTGCAGGAACCCGCGCCGGGCGTGGAACAGCGGCCTTATGACATTGTCGGTCCGGTTTGCGAATCCGGCGACACTTTCGCCAAACAACGCAACATGCCGCCCCTGCAGGCGGGCGATCTGATCGCCTTCCGCAGCGCCGGAGCCTATGGCGCGGTGATGGCCAGCGAGTACAACACCCGCCCTCTGATCCCCGAGGTTCTGGTGAACGGCGATCAATTCGCGGTTATTCGCGAACGCCCAAGCTTTGACGAAATCATAAACCGCGATACCATACCTTCGTGGCTTTGACGCGATAACCGCGCGGGCCCGAAGGACGGAGGCCCGCCTTGCGCGATAAAGTGAAACTGCCGATCCCAAGACTGTCCCTGTGGCTGACGCATGCAGGGATGCTGGCCGAGCAGGTCATGCGCGCCTTCTGGCCATTCTTTTCCATTCTGATGGCCGTTCTTGCGGCACTCATGCTGGGCCTGCACGATATCGTGCGCGTGGAAACCGTGTGGATCGCGGGCGCGGTGTCGCTGATCGCTCTGCTGGTTGCCACCGTGCATGGCGCGCGCCGGATGCATTTTCCCACCCGGACCGAGGCGTTGGCGCGGCTGGATGAAACCCTGCCGGGCCGCCCGATTCAGGCTCTGATGGACGATCAGGCTATCGGTGCGATGGATGCCGATTCGGTGGCCCTGTGGCAGGCGCACCAGACCCGCATGTCGGAACGGGCCGCGCAGGCCGAGCCGGTCAAACCCGATTTGCGTCTGGCCTCGCGCGATCCATACGCCCTGCGCTATGCCGCACTGCTGGCTTTGGTCGTCGCGGCGCTGTTCGGGTCCTTCTGGCGCATCGGGTCGGTTGCTGAAATGGCCCCCGGAACCGCCGTCGCCGGGCAAGGCCCTACATGGGAAGGCTGGGTCGAGCCGCCGCGTTACACCGGCTTGCCGACACTCTATCTGGCGGATCAGGACGGGCCGGTGCTGAACGTCCCGCAGGGCAGCCGCATCACATTGCGATTCTATGGTGAGGTCGGGGCGCATAGCCTGACCGAAAACACCTCGGCCACTGGTGCCGAGGCAGCGACCGAGCCGGAACAGGATTTTGTCGCCGACCGCTCGGGCCAGTTGAAAATTGAAGGTCCGGCCGGGCGGGATTGGGCGGTCGATATCGTCTCGGACTCCAGCCCGCAGGTTTCGGTGGCAGGAATGGCCGAGGCCGAGGCGGGCGGTCAGATGAAGCTGCCCTATGCGGCCAGCGATGATTACGGCATCGTCTCGGGCACGGCGCGGATCGAACTGGATCTGGCCTCAGTCGATCGCCGCTATGGTCTGGCGACCGACCCGGAGCCGCGCGAAGGGATCACCGTTGATCTGCCGATGCCGATCACGGGCGAACGCACCGATTTCACCGAAGACCTGATCGAAGATTTCTCGCAGCATCCTTGGGCCCATCTGCCGGTTCGGATCACGCTGACGGCGCAGGATGCGGCGGATCAGCAATCCTCGTCGGAACCCTATATGACCCGTTTACCCGCCCGCCGGTTCTTTGACCCGCTGGCGGCGGCGGTGATCGAACAGCGCCGAGACTTGCTGTGGGCGCGGGACAATGCGCTGCGTGTATCGCAGGTTCTGCGGGCGGTCTCGCACCTGCCCGAAGAACTGTTCCGCTCGGAAACCGCCTATCTGCGCCTGCGCGTCACCCTGCGCCGGTTAGAGGCGTTCGATGAATATGGTCTGAAGCCCGAACAGCAGGCCGAGATTGCACAGGCGCTGTGGGATTTGGCCATTCTGATCGAAGACGGCACGCTGGCCGATGCGCTGGAACGGATGCGCCGCGCGCAGGAGCGGCTGACCGAGGCGATGCAGAACGGTGCCAGCGAGGAAGAGATCGCGGAGCTGATGCAGGAACTGCGCGAAGCCACTCAGGATTACCTGCAACAGCTGCAGCGTCTGGCCGAACAAAACGGTGAAGGCAACCAGAACCAGCAGGGCCAGAACGGCGAATCCCTGCAGATGACGCAGGACGACCTGCAACGCATGATGGACCGCATTCAGGAATTGATGGAACAGGGCCGCATGGCCGAGGCGCAACAGGCGCTGGAAGAGTTCCAGCAGATGATGGAAAACATGCGCGTCACCCAAGGGCAGGGCCAAGGCGGCCAGTCCGAAGGTCAGCAGGCCATGGAAGAGCTGGCTGAAACCCTGCGCGAACAGCAGGGCCTTAGCGATCAGGCGTTCCGCGATTTGCAGGAACAGTTCAACCCCGGGTCCCGGTCAGGCGAAAGCCAGGGCAATGAGGGTCGCAGCGGCGGTCAGGGCCGGGGGCAAAGCCACGAAGGGCAGGGCGGTCAGAACCAGCAGGGCGAAGATGGCCGGCAGGGTGGCGGCGGCTCGCTTGCGGACCGGCAACAGGCGCTGCGCGATGAGTTGGGGCGCCAACAGCAGAACCTGCCCGGCAGTGGTACACCCGAAGGCGATGCCGCGCGCGAGGCGCTGGATCGGGCTGGTCGTGCGATGAATGAGGCCGAAGAGGCCCTGCGCGGCGATGATCTGGCCGAGGCCATCGACCGCCAGTCCGAAGCGATGGAGGCCCTGCGCGAAGGCATGCGGTCCCTGGGCGAGGCACTGGCCCAAAACCAGCAGAACCAGCCCGGACAAGGCACGCAGGATGGCGACATGCAGGCCCAGAACCGCGACCCGTTGGGGCGCAATCCGGGCGCGGCCGGGTCGATCTCGACCGAGGATGACCTGTTGCAGGGAGAAGACGTCTATCGCCGTGCGCGCGAATTGCTGGACGAAATCCGCCGCCGCACCGGCGAAACGGATCGTCCGCAACTGGAACTGGAATACCTCAAACGCCTGCTTGAGCGGTTCTGAGGGGCCTTACTGGCCCCCGCCGCTGGTCTGCGCCTCAAGCCACAGACGGGCCTGATCGATCATTGAGACATAGGATTGCAGCACCGGTTCGGCCTGCGGCACCGCTTGGCTGATCTGCGCGGCATTTCCGTAGATCAGGATCAGAACAACGCCCAGAATCACGATTAGGGAAAACCCGCGCAGGAACCCGCCGGATTTGCGCGTGGGTGGCGCGGTTTCGGCGGTCATGGGAGTTTCATCGCTGCGCAGGCCGGAATTGATCGCCTCGACATCCGGTAGAACGTCCTTGCGGCTGACCTCGGCGGTTTCGGTCGCGGCGGGACGCTTGGGCTCAACCTTGGGTTCTGCCGGCGGGTCCAGTGCGAAATCCGGCTGGCTTTCCAGACTGCCCCCTTCCTTGGCGCGCAGATCAGCCTCGCGCGCGGCCTCTTCCTGCAGGATATTGGCTACGGCGGGATCGACATTTCCAGTGTCGGGCGCGGCTTCGGGGGCCTCATCACCCTCGGGCTTGGCCTCTTCCTCGGGCGCATCTGGCGCGGGGGTTTCCTCAGCCGGTTCCGGGGGTGTATCGGGTGCAGGCTCAGCCGCGGCAGGTTCGGGCTGAGTGTCAGGGTCCTTGGACTGAAACCAGGTCTGCTCGCAATTGGAACATTGCACATCGCGCCCACCTTCGGGGATCACGTCGTCTGGCACCTGGTATTGGGCACTGCAATTCGGACATGTAAGTCGCATTCTGCCTCCTGGCCTGCCTGTCGGCCTGAAACTCGTTTTTTCAGGAATTATATTCCGTTAAACCCCATCGGCAAAGCGTGTTTTCGGTTTCACGGGGATTTGCACCCTGTAGAGGCATTGAAACCACGGCCACACTGAGGCAAGACAGCAGCAGAACAAAGGGGACGGGCGTGATCGAGCTGGAGAATGTCAGCTACAGCTATGGCGGTGGAGAGCTGCTGAGCGACGTATCGCTGCACCTGCAGCCGGGCTCGTTCCATTTCCTGACCGGCCCTTCGGGGTCGGGCAAGACCACGCTGCTGAAACTGTGCTATGGCGCGTTGTTGCCCACATCCGGACGGCTGAGCGTGTTTGACGAGGATGTCGCGCGGCTGGACCGGGACCAGATGGCCCTGCTGCGCCGTCGTATTGGTGTGGTGCATCAGGATTGCCAGTTTCTGGATCATATGACGCTGGCCGAGAACGTGGCGCTGCCGATGATGGTCTCGGGACGCGGGGCCGAGGCCGAACAGAACAACCTGACCGAGCTTCTGGGATGGGTCGGGCTTGGCGCACGGCTGGAGTCGCACCCGCCCGAACTGTCGGGTGGTGAACGTCAGCGCGCGGCACTGGCACGGGCGGTGATCCTGTCGCCGGATGTGGTTCTGGCGGATGAACCCACCGGCAATGTGGATTGGGAGATGTCGCAACGCCTGCTGCATCTGCTGATCGAGCTGAACCGGATGGGCAAGACCGTCCTGATCGCCACCCATGATCTGAGCCTGATCCGCGCCGCCAAAAGTCAGGTACAGGCGCGCGTGCTGCGGATTTCGCAACGCCGGTTGCAGCTTGCGGGGGCCGATCTATGAGCAAGGGCGACATCCGCAACCTGCTGCGCCGCGACAGCCGCGCCGACCGCGTGGTGCCACCCACCGGCTTCACCGCGCAGCTGACCTTGTTCGTATCAGGTGCGATGGCGTTTCTGGCGGTCTTTGCACTGGCGCTGTCACTGGCCTCGGGGCGGTTGGCGGATCGCTGGGCCTCGGAACTGGCAGGGGCGGCGACCTTGCGGATCAACGCCCCGGCGGAACAACGCGCGGCCCAGACCGAGGCGGCGTTAAACGTGCTGAGCCAAACGCCGGGCGTCGCCTCGGCCCGCGCCCTGAGCGCCGAGGAACAGGCGGCCCTGCTGGCCCCGTGGTTTGGCCCCGACCTGCCGCTGGACACGCTGCCGATCCCGCAGCTGATCGAGATCACCGAAGGCGAGCCGGGGCTGGACGCCATCGGCCTGCGCCTGCGTCTGGGGGCCGAGGTGCCGGGAGCGGTGCTGGATGATCATTCCAGATGGCGCGAACCTTTGGTCGATGCGGCCAATTCCCTGCGCAGGCTCGGTTGGATTTCGATCCTACTGATCGGCGGGGCCACGGCGGCCATGATCACGCTTGCCGCCAATGCCTCACTTGCCGCCAACGCTCAGATAATCGAGGTTCTGCGGCTGGTCGGTGCCCGGGACCGGTTCATCGCCGGGGCCTTTGTGCGCCGCTTCACCTTTCGCGCCCTGTTCGGGGCGGCTGTGGGGACCCTGCTGGGCATGTCCGGGGTGTTGCTGCTGCCCGAAGCCTCGGACGCGGGAGGATTCCTGACCGGGCTTGGTTTTCAGGGCGCTGGGTGGTTGCTGCCGATGCTGATCCCACTGCTGGGGGCAACCGTTGCCTTTCTGGCCACCTGGTCTGCCGCCCGCCGTAAATTGAAGGAGCTTTCGTGATGTTCATGGCCCTGCAATGGCTCCGCTCGCTGATCTTCATGATCACGATCTACGTCTGGATGCTGATCCTCGGGCTGGTCTTTGCCCCCTATGCGCTGTTTTCCAAACGCGGGGCGCTGCGGGCCTGCAAGACCTATGCGCGCACGACCCGCTGGCTGGCGCGCTGGATGGTCGGGATCCGGTCCGAGGTGCGCGGACCAGTGCCCACGGGCGAGGTGGTAATTGGTGCCAAACACCAGTCCTTTCTGGACATCATCATGATCTTCGACGCCATCCCCCACGGCAAATTCATCATGAAGCGGGAACTGTTGTGGACCCCGATCATCGGCATGTATGCCCGCAGGCTGGGCTGCATCCCCGTCAATCGCGGCAAAAAGGGTGCCGCTGTTGCCAAAATGGTCAAGGACGTGTCGCGCGAGTTCTCGGAACCCGGACAGTTGGTGATCTATCCGCAAGGCACCCGCGTCGCGCCGGGGGTCAGCAAACCTTACAAGGTGGGCACGGCCGTGCTGTACGAGGGTCTGGGTTTTCCCTGTGTTCCGGCAGCCACCAATGTGGGGGTGTTCTGGCCCCGCACCGGTATTTTGCGCAAACCCGGGCTGGCGATTGTCGAATTTCTGGACCCGATCGAGCCCGGCGTTGACCGCAAGGATTTTCTGGAGCGTCTTGAGCAGATGATCGAGACACGCTCGAACGATTTGATGCGAGAAACAGGATTTGACCCCGATGGAGTTCATTGAAGACATCCCCGCGCTTGAGGCACTTTATGGCACACCCGGCACCCCGGCCCTGCGCAAGGTCGCGCACCGGCTGACACCGCTTTACCGCAAATGGATCATGGCCTCGCGCCTGTGCGTCCTCAGCACCATTGGGCCCGAAGGGGTGGACGGCAGCCCACGCGGCGATGATGGCCCGGTGGTGTTGGAACTAGACCCCGGTACGCTGGCTTTGCCCGATTGGCGCGGCAACAACCGGCTGGACAGTCTGCGCAACATTGTCCGCGACCCGCGTGTGTCATTGATGTTTTTCGTACCCGGGTCCAACACTGTGGTCCGCCTGAACGGAACCGCGAAGCTGACCGCAGATGAGGTCTTAAGGTCCCGGTTCGAAAAACATGGCAAACGACCGGCGACAGTGATCGTCATTCAGATCGGGGAAATCTACACCCAATGCGCCCGCGCCCTGATGCGGGCGGGGACATGGACCAGCGGCGATGAAAGCGCCGGTCTGCCAAGCGCCGGGGAAATCCTGGCCGAGATGACCAAGGGGGAGGAGGGCGGCACCCTATACGACTCCGAATGGGGTGCGCGGGCGGCCAAAACCATGTGGTAAGGGGGCTCTGCCCCCGCCGCGGCAAGCCGCGACTCCCCCGGGATACTTAGAGCCAGATGAAGAATGGATCCCTTGCTTCATCTGGCTAAAAATATCCCGGAGCGCGAGGCAGAGCCTCGCATCCTTCGGGTCGTGTTAACGCTGGCCTAGGAATGTATCGGCCCGGCGCCACAGGCCAGTGCCGCCTCGCGCACGGCTTCGGAATAAGTCGGGTGGGCGTGGCACGTCAGCGCCAGATCCTCGGCCGAGGCGCCGAATTCCATTGCCACGCAGACCTCGTGGATCAGATCGCCCGCCGCTGGGCCGATGATATGGGCGCCCAGGATGCGATCAGTGTCTTTGTCAGCCAGAATCTTGACGAAACCATCGGCGGCGAAGTTCGCTTTGGCGCGGCCGTTGCCCATGAACATGAACTTGCCGATCTTATAGGCGCGGCCCTGCTCCTTGAGGGTTTCTTCGGTCTCGCCCACATTGGCGACTTCGGGCCAAGTGTAGATGACACCGGGAATGACGCCATAGTTCACATGGCCATGCTTGCCCGCGACCTGCTCGGCAGCAGCCATGCCCTCATCCTCGGCCTTGTGGGCCAGCATCGGGCCTTCGGTGACATCACCGATGGCATAGATGCCGGGCACGTTGGTCTGCCAGTCGTGGCCCACCTTGATCTGACCGCGCGGTGTCATCTCGACCCCCAGGGCCTCAAGCCCCAGACCGTCCGAGAACGGTTTGCGCCCGGTGGCGACCAGAACGGCATCGGCGTCAATCACATGTTCGCTGTCATCCTTGCGCAGCTTGTAGGTCACTTTCGCCTTGGTCTTGGTGGCTTCGGTCTTTTGCACCGCGGCCCCCATGACGAATTTCAGGCCCTGTTTCTTGAGAATGCGCTGGAACGTCTTCTGCACCTCGGGATCCATGCCCGGCGTGATCACGTCAAGGAATTCGATCACCGTCACCTCGGCCCCAAGCCGTTGATAGACCGAGCCCAATTCCAACCCGATCACCCCCGCGCCGATGACGACCATCTTCTTCGGGATTTTGCCCAGCGACAGCGCCCCGGTCGAGGTCACCACGACCTTTTCATCCACCTCAACCCCGGGCAGTGAGGACGGCTCGGACCCCGATGCGATAATGATGTTCTTGGCCTCGTGCAGCTCATCACCCACCTTGACCTGACCGGCGGCAGGGATCGAGCCCCAGCCTTTCAGCCAATCGATCTTGTTCTTCTTGAACAGGAATTCGATGCCCTTGGTGTTGCCGTCGATCACCTCATCCTTGTAGGCCTGCATCTGCTTCCAATCGACCGAGGGGCTTTTGCCCTTCAGGCCCATCTTGGCAAAGTTATGCTCGGCCTCATGCAACTGGTGCGATGCGTGCAGCAAGGCTTTGGATGGGATGCAGCCCACGTTCAGGCAGGTGCCGCCCAGCGAATCCCGCCCTTCGACCACGGCGGTTTTCAGCCCCAGCTGGGCACAACGGATGGCGCAGACATAGCCGCCGGGGCCGGCGCCGATTACGATGACGTCATAGTTTGCCATGAAGGGTCTCCTTGAGGATTCGGGCTGTCACCGGGAGGACACCGATGAGCAGGTTGCAGGGCGGCGCCGATCACAACAGCACCGCCAGAAGCATGAGGGTTGTGGCCAGGAATCCGGTAAACCAGATCAC
Organism: Ruegeria sp.; assembly: GCF_028066395.1. Classification (GTDB taxonomy): domain Bacteria; phylum Pseudomonadota; class Alphaproteobacteria; order Rhodobacterales; family Rhodobacteraceae; genus Ruegeria. The sequence goes on along the minus strand of NZ_JALCBM010000052.1, from coordinate 14,103 downwards.
GCTGCGCCAGGGTCTGAGGCCATAGTAATAGGCCGGGATGTAAAGGATACGCGCGCCCAGGTAGATCCATGCGCAGGCGGTTGTGACGGGGCCGGTTTTGTCCGCAAGGGTGACTGCGATGCAGGCGATTGCAAACAGGATCAGCCCTTCGAAATGGTTGTTCATGGCGCGGTATAGCCGCGCCGTCCCTTCCGACAGCTGATCCTCTAGCGAGCCGCCCAGACGTGCACGGTCGCGGGCGGACATGGTCTTTCCCGGCCCCAGTTCCAGATTGGCCGGGATGGCCATCAGGGCGAACTGAACGACCTGCAGCAAAGCTGCCAGGGTCAGGGCCGTGAGTTCCGGAGTCATACGGGCTCCAGCAGCTTGACCTGAATATGGGCCACGCCGCCGCGTTCGTGATGCATGGCAAGCTCTTCCGAGTCAAAGAACTTGCGTGCACGATCAAGATCCGCAACCTCGAACATCGCCACCGCGTGGTCGCGCTGATCGGGGTCCTTCCAGACGTGGAGATCGCGGATGCCCGAAGCCTCGCGCATCTTCCGGTCTTCGCGGAAGACTTGCAGCCACGCGTTGAAATCGGCCACATCGGCCTGCCAGAGTACATGGGTCGCCATGATTACAGATCCATCAACAGGCGGCGCGGATCTTCCAACGCCTCTTTCACACGGACAAGGAAGGTCACGGCACCTTTGCCGTCAACGATCCGGTGATCATAGGACAGGGCCAGATACATCATCGGACGGATCTTAATCTCGCCATTGATGACCATCGGACGGTCCTGGATCTTGTGCATGCCCAGAATGCCCGATTGTGGCGGGTTCAGGATCGGTGAGGACATCAGCGAGCCGTAGACGCCACCGTTCGAGATGGTGAAGGTGCCGCCCTGCATCTCGGCCATGGACAGCTTGCCATCACGGGCGCGCTTGCCTTTTTCGGCGATGGCTTTCTCGATCGCGGCAAAGGACATCGTATCGGCATCGCGGATGACCGGAACCACCAGACCTTGCGGCGTACCGGCGGCAACGCCCATGTGGACGAAGTTCTTATAGACGATGTCGGTGCCGTCGATCTCGGCATTGACCTCGGGCACCTCTTTCAGCGCGTGACAGCAGGCTTTGGTGAAGAAGGACATAAAGCCCAGCTTTACGCCGTGCTTTTTCTGGAAAAGCTCTTTGTATTCGTTGCGTAGGGCCATCACCTCAGTCATGTCCACCTCATTATAGGTGGTCAGGATGGCGGCGGTGTTCTGCGCGTCCTTCAGGCGCTTGGCGATGGTCTGGCGCAGACGGGTCATGCGCACGCGTTCCTCGCGGCCTGCATCCTCGGCGGCGACAGGCGCGCGCGGGGCTTGGGCAGCGGGGGCGGGCACAGCCGCCGCAGGCGCTGGGGCCGAGGCCGTTGCAACAGCTTTTGCCACGTCTTCCTTCATGATGCGGCCATCGCGACCCGTGCCGGTGACCTGATCGGCAGACAGCCCGGCCTCGGCCATGGCTTTTTCCGCAGACGGGGCGTTTGCAACATCCTTGCCGCCGCCATCACTGCCACCTGTCACCGGTGCAGCTACCGGAGCCGCAGCGGCACCCGCTGCCGCGCCCGAGATGACGGCCAGTTTCGCGCTGGCGTCCACGGTTGCGCCCTCGGCGGCCACGATCTCGGCCAACACGCCAGCGGCGGGTGAGGGGACCTCGACCGAGACCTTGTCGGTTTCCAATTCGCACAGCATCTCATCCTGCGCGACGGCGTCGCCGACCTGTTTGAACCATGTGGACACGGTGGCTTCGGTCACGGATTCGCCCAAGGTGGGGACCATCACATCAACGCTGGCTGCGCCGGGATTGCCGGTATCGGTGCCTGCGGGTTTTGCTGCTGGGGCAGGCGCAGGTGCCGCGCCTTCACCGGCTGCGATGGTGGCCAGCAGGGCATCCACCCCAACCGTTTCACCTTCGGCAGCCACAATCTCGCCCATCACGCCCGCGGCAGGTGAGGGGACCTCGACCGTGACCTTGTCGGTTTCAAGCTCACACAGCATTTCATCCACGGCCACGGCGTCACCGGGTTTCTTGAACCAAGTGGCAACCGTGGCTTCGGTCACCGATTCGCCAAGCGTGGGAACACGAACTTCAATCGTCATCGTTTACTTTCCTTCGAGGCTCAGCGCTTCGTTAACCAGCGCTTCTTGTTGGGCTTTGTGTTGGCTGGCCAGACCCGTCGCGGGCGAGGCCGAGGTGGCGCGGCCGACATAGCGCGGCCTTGTATGCGTGGCACCGATGCGGGTCAGGACCCATTCGATATTCGGCTCGATAAAGGTCCACGCCCCCTGGTTCTTGGGCTCTTCCTGACACCAGATCATGTCCGCGCCCTTGAAACGCTCAAGCTCATTGATCAGGGAATGGGCCGGGAAGGGATAGAATTGCTCGATCCGCATCAGATAGACGTCATCGATCCCGCGCGCATCACGTTCTTCCAGCAGGTCGTAGTAGACTTTGCCCGAGCACATGACCACGCGCTTGATCTTGTCATCGGCAACCAGATTGGTGTCCGAGTTGCCTTTCTGCGCATCATCCCACAGCACCCGGTGGAAGCTGGAGCCGGTGGTGAAATCCTCGGCCTCGCTGATGGCCAGCTTGTGGCGCAGCAGTGATTTCGGGGTCACCAGGATCAGCGGCTTGCGGAAGGTGCGGTGCAGCTGTCGGCGCAGGATGTGGAAATAGTTTGCGGGCGTCGTACAGTTCGCGACGATCCAGTTGTCCTGACCGCACATCTGCAGGAAACGCTCCAGACGGGCCGAGCTGTGTTCCGGCCCTTGCCCTTCGAACCCGTGCGGCAGCAGGGTGACCAGACCGGACATCCGCAGCCATTTGCTTTCGCCCGAGCTGATGAACTGATCGAACATGATCTGCGCGCCATTGGCGAAATCGCCAAACTGCGCCTCCCACAGGGTCAGTGCGTTGGGTTCGGCCAGCGAGAAGCCGTATTCAAAACCCAGCACCGCATATTCGGACAGCATCGAGTCGATCACTTCGTAATGCGACTGCCCTGCGCGAATGTTGTTGAGCGGGTAATACCGTTCCTCGGTTTCCTGATGGACAAAGCCGGAATGCCGTTGGCTGAACGTGCCGCGTGTGGCGTCCTGACCGGACAGGCGCACTGGATAGCCTTCGCTCAGCAATGAGCCGAAGGCCAGCGCCTCACCCGTGGCCCAGTCGAAACCCTTGCCGGTTTCGAACATCTGTTTCTTGTGATCCAGAAGGCGGGTGACGGTCTTGTGGACGGCGAATTCGGCGGGGGCGTGGCTCAGGGCCTTGCCGACCTCGGCCAGTGTTTCCGCCGTGATCGCGGTTTCGCCGCGCATGTATTCGTCTTTGTTCTTGTCCAGATGCGACCAACGCCCGTCCAGCCAATCGGCCTTGTTGGGCTTGTAGTCCTTTCCGGCCTCGAACTCGTCATTCAGATGCGCCTGGAAGGCGGCCTTCATATCCTCGATCTCGCCCTCGGGGATCAGACCGTCCTTGACCAGCCGTTCGGTATACAGCGACAGGGTGGTCTTATGGGTCTTGATCCGCTTGTACATGATCGGGTTGGTGAACATGGGCTCATCGCCCTCATTATGTCCGAACCGGCGATAGCAGAAGATATCCAGCACAACGTCCTTGTGGAACTTTTGCCGGAACTCGGTCGCAACCTTGGCCGCATGCACCACCGCCTCGGGGTCGTCGCCGTTGACGTGGAAGATCGGCGCCTCGACCATCAGGGCGATGTCGGTCGGGTAGGGGGACGAGCGGCTGAAATGCGGCGCGGTGGTAAAGCCGATCTGGTTGTTCACCACGATATGCATCGTGCCCCCGGTCTTGTGCCCTTTCAGACCCGACAGGCCGAACCCTTCGGCCACCACGCCCTGTCCGGCAAAGGCTGCATCGCCGTGCAGCAGGATGGCCATGACCTTGGTGCGGTCTTCGTCGTGCAACTGATCCTGCTTGGCGCGCACCTTGCCCAGAACCACCGGGTTCACCGCCTCAAGGTGGCTGGGGTTTGCGGTCAGCGACAGGTGGACTGAATTGCCGTCGAACTCTCGGTCACTGGACGCGCCGAGGTGGTATTTCACGTCGCCCGAGCCATCTACATCCTCGGGCTTGAAGCTGCCGCCCTGGAATTCATTGAAAATGGCGCGATAGGGTTTGCCCATCACATTGGCCAGAATGTTCAGACGCCCGCGGTGCGGCATGCCGATGACGATGTCACTGACACCCAGCGCGCCACCGCGCTTGATGATCTGTTCCATCGCCGGGATCAGGCTTTCACCGCCATCCAGACCGAACCGCTTGGTGCCCATGTATTTGACATGCAGGAATTTCTCGAACCCCTCGGCCTCGACCATCTTGTTCAGGATTGCCTTGCGGCCCTCCTTGGTGAAGGCGATTTCCTTGCCATAGCCTTCGATCCGCTCCTTCAGCCACGCGGCTTGCTCGGGATCCGAGATATGCATGTATTGCAGCGCAAAAGTGCCGCAATAAGTCCGCTTCACGATCTCGACGATCTGCCGCATGCTGGCCATCTGCAGACCCAGCACGTTGTCGATAAAGATCGGACGATCCATGTCGGCATCGGTGAAGCCATAGGTCTTTGGGTCCAGCTCGGGGTGGTTGGTGGCGGCGCGCATGCCCAGCGGGTCCAGATCAGCGGCCAGATGGCCCCGGATGCGGTAGGCCCGGATCAGCATCAGCGCCCGCAAACTGTCCAGCACCGCGCGCTTGATCTGATCTTCGCTGACCGCGACACCTGTGGCCTCGGCCTGATCCTTGATCTTCTTGCCCGCCGCTTTGGCGTCAATCTCGGCCCATTCCCCGGTCAGCGCGCCGGTCAGGTCATCCGTCGGCATCGGAGGCCAGTCGGTCCGTGCCCAGGACGGCCCCTCAGCCTCGCGCTGCACATCCGGCGTGGCATCGCCCATCGCCCTGAAGAACTCGACCCAGGCGGCATCCACTGCGCCGGGGTCCTTGGTGTACTGGGCGTATAACTGCTCCAGATACTCGGCATTGTGCCCCTGCATGAAGCTGGAGGCATGAAACTGGTCGTTTGGGCTGTGTTCGGTCATTGGGCTACCTCATATGGGTTGGGACCGTATTGGTTGGTGCCGTGGTCGGATTTTCTGGAGAGAAAGAAGAGGCCAATAGCCACCGCGATCAAAAGGGCAAAAGCACTGATTTGCCAGGGCAATACAAAGAACGAAGCTATGATCAGAGCGAGCAGAGCGAAAAAACCCAAGCCTCGCCAACCGGATGTACCGATGTCGTGCAGACGACGTGTCAACGCGGCAATGAACGGCACCAATGTGGTCAAGGTAAACAAGTTCTCTAGCCAGTGCGCTTCGGTGCTGAGGTAGAAATTCAGTCCGATTTTAACACTAATTGTCCCATTTCCGCTTTGAACATAGGATTGGATCAAACTGCTAATGACGGCCAGGAAGAGTACAAACCACCAAAATTCCGACCGCGAGGCGCGACCCGAAAACGTGTAGTACTTTGTAAAGCAGGTCTTGACCGCTTCGCCTAGATTCATGCGCCTACCTCATACGGGTTGGGACCATATTTGTTGGCGCCCGGTTGGCTGGGGCGAGACAGCCACCACAGCACCAGAAGCGGTGACACAAACAGGATCAGTAGTGTCGGAACAACGATCAGCACGGTGGCGCGGGTGAACAGGATGTCCAGCGTGCCGCCGTGGAACTGGCTGGCAAGGCCAATGCCGAAGATCAGCACCGCCAGCGCACCGAGGATCAGCAGGATCGGCAGCAAGGCATAAAGCCCGCTGCGCCCGGTATCATGCATCCGCCGCCAGGCGACGGCCAGATGCGGGAAAAAGACGATCAGGCTGACAATGCTTTGCACCGGTTGCGAGGACGTGGCGGCGACGGATTTGGATGTTTCAGTCTCAGTCACAGTGACCTGAGTGAAGAACTGCGCGTCGATGATCCCGGCGAGGATGCTCCAGATCACGATGAATAGGAAAAAGAACCAGTATTCAGGCCGCGAGGCACGGCCCGAGAAAGTGAAGAACTTGGAGAAACAGGTGCGGATGGCGTCAGAGAAGGTCATGGTCTAGATCATCCACAAACAATGCCAGCACGCTGATGGGCTCGCAACTTGTCGAAAAATGTGGGCTCCATTTCTGATACGGCAGGTGTGTAGCCGCAAAGTTGCATGCCGAAGGCAAACAATTGATCCGAAGATATCAGGTTTGGATCATAGGACACGATATTCGGATCACTCGGGAAATCGACCAGCACAACTCTGATCCCGTCTAGTGCGTTTTCTTGGGTCACGCGTTCCGGAAACGATAGCCCCCAATATGATAACGCAAGAAACCCGCCTAAGAAGCAGCAAAACAAAGATATGACTCGGAGAACCTTCACTTCGAACTCCTTGCTCGGCGGGTACCGCCGGGCAGCGCCCGACCCGCCCCCCAGGGCGGGCGCTTCTCGCCCACCCTCGGGTCGGGCGCTGCCCTCAGTTTTGAGATCAGCGCCTGCACCATCTTACCCAATCGCTTCCAGCACAGCCTCACCCAACTGGGCGGGGCTTTCGGCCACGACGATACCGGCCGAGCGCATGGCTTCGATCTTGTCCTCGGCGCCGCCCTTGCCGCCGGCGACGATCGCGCCCGCGTGGCCCATGCGGCGGCCCGGAGGGGCTGTGCGGCCCGCGATGAAACCGGCTGTCGGTTTCTTGCGACCTTTCTTGGCCTCATCTGCCAGAAACTGCGCGGCTTCTTCCTCGGCCGAGCCGCCGATTTCGCCGATCATGATGATCGAGTGGGTCTCGTCATCTGCCAGGAACCATTCCAGCACGTCGATATGCTCGGTGCCTTTGATCGGGTCGCCGCCGATGCCCACGCAGGTGGACTGGCCCAGACCCACATCGGTGGTCTGCTTCACGGCCTCATAAGTCAGCGTCCCCGAACGCGAGACAACACCGACCGAGCCGCGCTTGTGGATGTGGCCGGGCATGATGCCGATTTTGCAGGCATCCGGCGTGATGACACCGGGGCAGTTCGGGCCGATCAGGCGCGAGTTCGAGCCTTCCAGCGCGCGCTTCACCTTCATCATGTCCAGAACCGGGATGCCTTCGGTGATGGCCACGATCACCTCCATCTCGGCATCGATTGCCTCAAGGATCGAATCTGCGGCGAAGGGCGGCGGCACGTAGATCACGCTGGCATTGGCCTCGGTCACGTGCTTGGCCTCGTGGACCGAGTTGAACACGGGCAGGCCCAGATGCTCCATCCCGCCTTTGCCGGGGGTCACGCCGCCGACCATCTTGGTGCCATAGGCGATGGCCTGTTCCGAATGGAATGTGCCCTGCGAGCCGGTAAAGCCCTGACAGATGACCTTGGTGTTTTCGTCGATGAGGACTGCCATTTTGTCCCTTTCCTATTGATGTGTCGGATTGGCCCGATCGACCGTCTCGGGGATCGGGTCAGCCAGGGTTGTGTTCTGATATTCAACGCGCCGCATCCGGGCCTTGCCCGAGAGAAAGTGAAACAGGTGCAGAGGGACCGCGCGCAGTTCCGCCCATCCGCGTCTGAGTTTTTGCCGCCGGTAAGCCGCGCCGCTGGGCCGGGTGCGCCCGCCGAGCATCGACAGTTCGCCCTCGGGCGCGTTGCCCTGCCTGACCAGCGCGGGTGAGACCTGATGCGGGTTCAACTCGACCGCCAGACGGGACACGAGCGGGTTGAACAGCAACTGGTCGATGGGAACATCGAAAGGCCGCGCATCCAGCAGCCTGCGGGCACCCTCACGGGTCACGATGTATCCCGCCGACCCGGGGTTTCTGGACAGCATCGGCGTGACGTCACGCCCCAGATGCGCCGTGGGTCGCGTTCCCAGCATGACCCGCAGGCTGTTGCTGACCCAGAATTCCAGATTGACGAGATCGCAGCCCTGCGGCCACCAGTTCAGATCGCTGAGCCACAGTTTCAGTTCGGGCGAGAGGAAAACATCATCCTCCAGAATGACCGCATGGTCGTCATCGCCTTGCAGAAACTGCTCCCACACAAGCGCGTGGCTCATGGTGCAGGCCATGTTGCCCAGATGGAAGACGCCCCAGGGCCCCTCGGCCTGACAGCTTTGCAGCAGAACGTCCTTGGGTGTTTCCTTGGCGTCGATCGCATCGACAATGACCGCGTCGATACCGGCCTCTGCCAGCGTTTCGAGCATCAAGACGCGGCGTTTCTCAGCGCGGGGCAGGGATATGAGGTAGGTTGTGACGGTCATTGGTTTTTCTGGAGTCGGAGCCTTTGATGTTTCAAGAAGCCGCGAGCTTTGAACCGGGAAAGCCCTGACAGATCACTTTGGTGTTTTCGCCGATGAGGACTGCCATTTGGCGTTCTCCTTAGAATTGGTGGGTATCCCCCGCTGACACTCGTTTGCGAAGGCGAGTGTGATTTCGCCTTACTTTTGAGCATCAGTCGTAGATGTATTCGGAAACCTCTTCTCGAGTTGCGGGCTTAGAGATCAAAACGATGTGACGAATTTGACCACTTTTTTGCTGAACCTCGTACGTCATTACGCTGCCGTTTCTGAGATGATACGCATAGGCGAACCTAGAACTTGGGAACTTTTCGCGGGGTTTGCCGCCGGTCCGTTTCGTTGCTTCTCGAAAGAACATTGCGCCAATTTCCGAGCTGTCTGCCGATCCCAGAAACCCGACACCGCATGCTGATTTGTCGCCGATATCTGCCGACGTAACAGTCAACAGTTTTTCACCCGGCGCTTTGTATGCTGTTAACCCTCCTTTTTGCCTAGCAGGGGTCAGGTCACGTTTTTTGACAACGTTTTGGAAGCCATTAAAGTTGGGGAGCGTCTCTAAGCAAGCTTCAGAAAACATCTGAACCGGTTGATTGGTTTCAGACAGAGTAAAAGATGCTGCTTCGATCCTTTCTGGAGAGGGAGCGCAGCCAACCAAGGCAACGGCGCATGCCAGAACACAAGCTTTGATGTGAACTTTCACGAACTTACCCTTTAACCGCCTTCACAATCTTCTCAGCCCCATCCTTCAAGTTGTCCGCCGCGATCACGTCCAAACCGGATGTGTTGATGATCTCTTTACCCTTCTCGACATTCGTGCCTTCCAGACGCACCACCAGAGGCACTTTCAGGCCGACCTCTTTCACGGCGGCGACAACGCCCTCGGCGATGACGTCACAGCGCATGATGCCGCCGAAGATATTGACCAGAATGCCTTTGACGTTCGGGTCCGAGGTGATGATCTTGAACGCCTCGGTCACTTTCTCTTTGGTGGCACCGCCGCCCACGTCGAGGAAGTTGGCAGGCTCGGCACCATAGAGCTTGATGATGTCCATCGTCGCCATCGCCAGACCTGCGCCGTTGACCATGCAGCCGATCTCACCATCCAGCGCGATGTAGTTCAGGTCGTACTTGGAGGCTTCCAGCTCCTTGGGGTCTTCTTCGGTCGTGTCGCGCAGTTCGGCGATGTCGGGATGGCGGTAGACCGCGTTGCCGTCGAAACCGACCTTAGCGTCCAGCACTTTCAGGTCGCCGCTGTCCGAGACGATCAGCGGGTTGATCTCCAGCATCTCCATATCTTTCTCGACGAAGGCGTTATAGAGCTGGTTCATCAGCTTGACGCATTGCTTGACCTGCGCGCCTTCAAGACCCAGCGAGAACGCGATGCGGCGGCCGTGATACGCCTGATAGCCTGTCGCAGGATCGACCGAGAAGGACAGGATTTTCTCGGGCGTAGCAGCCGCCACCTCTTCGATGTCCATGCCGCCTTCGGTCGAGCAGACAAACGAGATGCGGCTGGTCTGGCGATCCACCAGCAGGGCCAGGTACAATTCGCGTTCGATGCCAGAACCGGCCTCGATATAGATGCGGTTGACCTGTTTGCCTGCGGGGCCGGTCTGATGGGTGACCAGTGTGCGGCCCAACATCTTCTTGGCTTCCTCTGCGGCTTCTTCCACCGATTTCGTCAGACGGACACCGCCCTTTTCACCGGCGTCAGCCTCTTTGAACGAACCCTTGCCGCGGCCACCTGCGTGGATCTGCGCCTTGACGACCCAGAGCGGGCCGTCCAGCTCACCGGCGGCGGTTTTGGCTTCCTCGGCGCGCAGAACGGCGCGACCGTCGGAGACCGGAGCACCATAACTGCGAAGAAGAGCTTTGGCCTGATATTCGTGAATGTTCATCGAAACTGTCCCGTCTGACTGCGATTAAACCGTTATAGGGGTGTCTAGCGGGCAAGTTTAAAGGCTTTTTTGATAAGGAAGCACTTTTTCACGAAGATTTTCAGTATTTGTGATCACAGCATTTTAGGGTGTGATCACAAACTGACCTGATGGGAGAGTTCGATTCGAGAAGAGTTGATGACCTCAAGAAAACACATTCACAAAAGGCATTTGCGACTGTTTACGCCAACATTGTGTGACCACGGTTGCGGTTGTGTTGGGAGACATCAAAAAGAAAACCGGCCCAGTGATGGGCCGGTTTCCAGAAGTTCAGAATGTGACTTAGGCCAGCGAGCTGTCGATGCCCTTGCAGGCCTCGATCAGGCCCTTCACGGCGTTGACCGAGTTGTCGAAACCGGCCTGCTCTTCTTCGTTGAGCTTGATGTTGACGACCCGTTCGATGCCACCGGCACCGATCACGGTGGGCACGCCCACATACATGCCGCTGACGCCCAGTTCGCCATCGCAATAGGCGGCGCAGGGCAGGACGCGTTTCTGGTCTTTCAGATAGGCCTCGGCCATTTCGATCGCCGAAGTCGCAGGCGCGTAGAAGGCCGAGCCGGTTTTCAGCAGGCCAACGATCTCGGCACCACCATCACGGGTGCGCTGCACGATAGCGTCCAGTTTCTCCTGCGTGGTCCAGCCCATCTCGACCAGATCGGGCAGCGGGATACCGGCGACGGTCGAATAACGAACCGACGGCACCATGGTGTCGCCGTGGCCACCCAGAACGAACGCTGTCACGTCGCGCATCGAGACGTTGAACTCTTCCGACAAGAAATGCGCAAAACGGCCCGAATCCAGAACGCCCGCCATGCCGCAGACCTTGTTGTGCGGCAGGCCCGAGAATTCACGCAGGGCCCAGACCATCGCGTCCAGCGGGTTGGTGATGCAGATCACGAACGCATCAGGTGCGTTGGCGGCAATGCCTTCGCCGACCGATTTCATGACCTTCAGGTTGATGCCCAGCAGGTCGTCGCGGCTCATCCCCGGTTTGCGGGGGACACCGGCGGTCACGATGCAGACGTCGGCGCCTGCGATGTCCTCATAGGACTGGGTGCCTTTCAGCTTGGCGTCGAACCCTTCCGAGGGGCCGGATTCGGCGATATCCAGCGCCTTGCCTTCCGGGGTGCCCTCGGCGATGTCGAACAGCACGACGTCACCAAGTTCTTTCATTGCTGCGAGGTGGGCGAGCGTGCCGCCGATCTGACCTGCGCCGATCAGCGCGATCTTGGGTCTGGCCATTAGGAAAATCTCCGATGGGTTTTGAAATCGCGGTTTTGCTAGTCGCTAATTGGGTCTCGCGCAAGGGCCGAGCAGCGCGGCATGCGACCGCATACCGTTTGCCACGTGCGATCCGGGTGCGTTAAACAGCCTGCGAATCAAGCCGTTTTCGGGATCGCCGCATGTTCGAACTGAACCTGATGTTTTTTGCCGTCGCGATCCCTGCCGTCATCTTTGCCGGGATTTCCAAGGGCGGGTTCGGGTCGGGCGTGGCCTTTGCGTCCTCATCGATTCTGGCGCTGATTTTGGAACCGGGGCAGGCGCTTGCCCTGATGCTGCCGATCCTGATGGTGATCGACGTGGCCACGCTGGGCCCTTATTGGAAGCGTTGGAGCTGGCCGGATTCGCGCCTGTTGATGCTGGGGGCAGTACCCGGTGTGGCGCTGGGCGCGTGGCTTTATCGCGCCACGAATGACGATCTGCTGCGGTTGCTGATCGGGGGCATCTCTGTCGGCTTTGTGATCTGGCATCTGGGGCAGAGCCGGGGCTGGGTGCGCGGTTTCGCCAACCGTCTGCCGCCTTCTGCCGGGGTGTTTGCCGGGGTTGTTGCAGGGTTCACCAGCTTTGTCAGCCATGCGGGTGGTCCCCCGGCTGCCGTTTATCTGCTGTCGCAACGCCTGTCGAAGACCGAGTTCCAGGCCAGCACGGTGCTGGTGTTCTGGGTCATCAACATCACCAAATTCGTGCCTTATGCCTATCTTGGCCTGTTCACCTGGCACACGGCCTGGGCCGATCTCCTGCTGACGCCCTTCGCGATTCTAGGGGCTTGGCTGGGCGTCCGGGCGCATTTCATGCTGTCCGAACGCCTGTTCTTTGGTATCGCCTATGTGCTGCTGATCCTGACCGGCAGCAAACTGATCTGGGATGCGCTGACCTAGGTGTTGGGCGGCAGGGCTTCGGCCATCGCCTCGTATGACTGGCCCGAGGCGACAAGGCAGGTCATCCCGTCCGGCATGGTCACCGTGATCGTCCAGCTTCCGGTCTGGTCCGAGGCATAGATCTCCATCACCGCACCCTGCCGCGCGATGCCGATGCCCCGGCGCGTTTCGCCATAGGTCTCAGCCAGCTGCTTCACCACGTCGTCACGCGGTGCGCAATTGCGGGCCTGCACCTGTTGCGCGGCCAGAACCATGATGCCCAAGCCCATTGTCATGTTGAACAGCGTCTTCTTCATCTCTCACCCCTTTCGATTCCATCTGGTGATCAGGGTGCGGGGCAGGGACCGAAATCCGGTTAAGGCAACGCACGTTGCGGCACTTCAGGGGGAAATGCTGCAGTGCGGCGATTTTAGGCTTGAACTTTACGGTAAAAAATGCCCCATTCCGCGCAACTTTATTTCAATGGGAGAGGCCAATGGACCCCCGTCAGCGCCCCTATCGTTCGGTTCTGTACATCCCCGGCTCGCGTGATCGGGCGCTGGACAAGGCCCGGACCCTGCCGGTGGACGCGATCATCTTTGACCTCGAAGATGCCGTGGCCGCCGATGAAAAGGACAACGCGCGCGAAACGCTGAAGGCGGCGTTGGCCGCGGGTGGCTATGGCGCGCGGGTCAAGATCGTTCGGATCAACGGGCTGGACACCGAATGGGGTCGCGCCGATGCCGAGGCGGTGCGCGAGATGGGCGCGGATGTGGTCCTGCTGCCCAAGGTGAACGCGGCCGCTGATGTGGATGCGCTGGCCGCGATCACCGGCGATCTGCCGATCTGGGCGATGATGGAGACGCCGCGCGGGATGCTGAACGCGGCGGAAATCGCGGCCCATCCGCTGATGGCCGGGTTTGTCATGGGCACCAACGATCTGGCCAAGGAATTGCAGACCCGGTTCCGCCCGGATCGCCTGCCGTTGATGACCTCGCTTGGCCTGTGCCTGCTGGCCGCCAAGGCCGAGGGGCTGATCATCATCGATGGTGTCTACAATGCGTTCAAGGATGAGGATGGCCTGGCAGCCGAATGCGCGCAGGGCCGCGATATGGGCTTTGACGGCAAGACCCTGATCCACCCGGCGCAGGTCGAAATCACCAACGCGGCCTATGCGCCCTCGGAGGCCGAGATCGACCTGGCCCGCCGTCAGATCTCCGCCTTTGAAGAGACCGAGGCACAAGGGCAGGGCGTTGCTGTCGTAGATGGCAAGATTGTTGAAAACCTGCATGTTGTAACGGCCCGTGAAATTCTGGCAAAAGCAGAGGCGATAACAGCTTTGCAAGCGGGGTAAGCCAGCAATGGGCTTTGTTCTTCTGATTCTGGGTGTGGCGCTTTGGTGGGCCGCACATCTGTTCAAACGCGTGATGCCGGAACGCCGTGCGGCGGTGGGCAAGGGTGCCATTGCGCTGGCGCTGGTGGCTGCGGTTCTGCTGATGATTTTCGGCTATCGCATGACCGACACGGTTTTTGTCTGGGCGCCGCCATCCTTCACCATCCACATCAACAACCTGCTGGTGCTGATCGCCATCTTCATGATGAGCCCCGCCGGAACCAAAGGCCGTCTGCTGAACAGGATGCGCCACCCGATGCTGGCCGGGTTCAAACTGTGGGCCTTTGCGCATCTGCTGGTGAATGGCGATCTGGCCTCGATCAT
>NZ_JALCBM010000138.1 GCF_028066395.1 Ruegeria sp. | reverse complement strand
CCGATCTGGCGGCCACGACCGGCGGGCCGGATGCCTGTACCGATTGCCACGCGGATCAAACTCCGGGTTGGGCAGCGGCAGAGGCCGCCAAGCACCATCCGAACGCGGGCACGCGACCTCATTTCGGGGTTGCTCTGGCCGCAGGCCGGGCCAATCCGGTGGCGGCGCAGGGTGATCTGCGGGTTTTGGCGCTGGATGAGACGCAGCCCGGGCTGATCCGCGCGACGGCGCTGTGGCTGTTGTCTCAGGGGGCGGATGCAAGCGCTGCCGAGGAGATGGCACCGTTGCTGGACCACGAAGACCCACTGATCCGGGCGGCGGCGATTGCAGTGCAACAAGCTGCCCCGCCGCATGTGATGGCGCAGCGCGTTGGCGGCTTGCTGGATGACCCCGAGCGCATGGTACGCATTGAGGCGGCCAAGGCCATGCTGACCATTCCGCCAGCGCGCTTGCCACAGGACACCGCCGCCGGGATGCGGCGGGCGATGTCGGATTGGCAGGGGTCACTACAAGCGCGGATCGACATTCCCGAAACTCATCTGGTGCTGGGCGGCATGGCGCTGACCCTGCGCAACTTCCCCGCCGCCAAGGGCGCTTTTCAGGAGGTCGTGCGCATGGACCCGCAGCGCGAAGATGCCTGGGTGATGTTGGCCCGGATCACAGCTGCGGTTGACGGGTCAGAGGCCACGCTGGCGGTGCTGGATGAGGCGCTGCAGCGCATCCCGGACAGCCCGGCGCTGACCGAAATGCGCGCCTCAATCAGGGCGCAATAGCTACTCGCCCAACCGCTGCATCAGGCGCACATAGGCGGTCTGCCCCAGTCGGAAGGTCGGCAGGCGGAAGAACTCGTTCGGGGCGTGCTGGTTTTCATCCTCATGCCCGAAGGCAAAGATCACCGCATGCAGCCCCAACTCGTCCAGCAGGGTCGACATCACGGGGATCGAGCCGCCGACGCGGGTTTTATACGGGGCCTTGCCATAGACCTCCTCCAGCACTTGCCCCGCGATGGCGGTGGCATTGTGGCCTGCAGGCACGAGGAAGGGATCGGCGCGGCCCGGGTTGCGTTTCACCTCCGCCGTCACGCCCGGCGGGCAATGGGCAGCCACATGGGCGGCGATCAGATCGAATATCCGCTCGGGGCTCTGGTCGGCCACCAACCGGCAGGTGACTTTGGCCGAGGCGACCGAGGGCAGGACGGTTTTGGTCCCTTCACCCTGCCAGCCGCTGGTCAGCCCGTTGATCTCGAATGTCGGGCGCGCCCAGAGGTTTTCGCGCGTGGTATACCCGGGCTCGCCATGGGTGACCGGGGCACCGGTCTGGGCCAGATAGGCGGCCTCATCCCAGGGCACTTGCGCAATGGCGGCGCGGTCTTCGTCGCTCAGTTCAACCACATCGTCGTAGAAGCCCGCGATGGTGATCCGCCCGTCCGGCGCTTTCATGCTGGCCAGCAAATGCGCCAGCCCCTGCGCCGGATTGGCGACCCCGCCGCCATGCATCCCCGAATGCAGGTCCGAGTGCGGTCCAGTCACCGTGATCTCAAGCGAGGTCACCCCCTTGAGCGCCAGGATCAACTGTGGCGTTTCCGGGTCCCATTGGCCGCCATCGGCGGAAAAGATCATATCCGCCTGCAACCGGTCCAGATTGGCCTCGATAAACGGCGGAAGATCGGGTGAGCCGATCTCTTCCTGCCCTTCAAAGAAGAACCGGACGTTGACCGGCAGGCGTCCGGTGTCGGCCAGCAGGGCCTCGGCTGCAAGGATCGGGATCAGCATCGCGCCTTTGTCATCGGTCGCACCGCGCCCATAGACCCGCCCGTCGCGGATCGTGGGGTCGAACGGGGGCGTCTTCCACAGGTCAAACGGCTCGGCCGGTTGCACGTCGAAATGGCCGTAGATCAGGATCGTGGGTTTGTCCGGCCCGGCATGCAGCCAGTCGGCGCAGACGACTGGGTGGCCCGCGGTGTCAAACATCGCGGCGTTCTCGATCCCCGCTGCGGTCAGCCTGTCGACCACCCATTGTCCCGCCACCCGCACATCGCCCGCATTCTCGGGCTTTGCCGAGACCGAGGGGATGCGGATGAAATCGCACAATTCTTCGACAAATCGCGCTTGATGCGTGTCCAGATATTCGGTCCAGCCCATGATCCTACCTCTGATTGATACGTCCCAGTCTGACGCAGGTCAGGGGGTGCTGCAAGTCTCAGATCGAGCGTTCCAGAAGCTGGCCAAAGCCCTTGATCGGGTCGGTCAGTCCCAACATCTGGCGGGCGCTGAACAGCATCGCCTGATTGGAACTGATGACCGGTTTGCCAACGGCTTTCTCCAGCCGGTCCAGCGCTTCGACGCTGCGCATATCGGTGCAGGACAGCACCAACACATCCGCGTCGGAGTGGTCCGCTTTGCGCCCAAGATCGAACACCGCATCCGGCGTCAGCGCGCCTTGTCCAGTGTTGTCGAGCGTGCCTGAAACCTCGGACCGTTGCACCGTCTCAAAGCCCAGCGAGGCCAGAAAGCGCACCGCCGTGTCGTTGATCGCGGGTACATAGGGTGAGGCGAAACCGATGCGTTTTGCCCCAAGCGCACCAAGCGCATTGGCCAGCGCCCCGGCAGCGGTGACTGTATGCGCCCCGCAGCGGG
>NZ_JALCBM010000002.1:103648-128232 GCF_028066395.1 Ruegeria sp. | reverse complement strand
CTGCCGTTGAGACGGCGGTCAGCGCCTCCATCTCGACCCCGGTCTGGCCCGAGGTCTTGACGGTCGCCTCGATCCGCACACCCGGTAGGTCCGGGTCCAACGTCAGTTCGATGGCGACCTTGGTGACGGGCAGCGGGTGGCAGAGCGGGATCAGATCGGGCGTTTTCTTTGCGCCCATGATCCCGGCCAGACGGGCGATGCCCAGAACGTCACCCTTTTTTGCGCGGCCTTCTGAAATGATATCAAAGGTTTCGCGGGCCATCTTGACGTGACCCTCGGCCACCGCCACGCGATCCGTGACCGCCTTGTCCGAGACATCGACCATATGGGCCTGACCTTGCGCATCGAAATGGGTCAGCGGCATCACATCACCCCAGGGACCAGAGGGTTGGCGAGCAGGTCGTGGGTGGCCGCCGCCACGTCCTCCTGACGCATCAGGCTTTCGCCGATCAGGAAACAGCGCGCGCCGTAGCGGGCGATATCGGCCAGATCGGCGGGCGTACTCAGCCCGCTTTCGCAGACGATAGTCCGATCCGCCGGAACCAGTTTCGACAGCCGTCGTGTGGTATCAAGAGAGGTCTCGAAGGTCTTGAGATTGCGGTTGTTTATCCCGATCAAGGGGCTTTTCAGATCGGTGGCGCGGGACAGTTCATCCTCGTCATGCACCTCGATCAGTACGTCCATACCCCAGTCGAAGGCGGTTTGTTCCAGCTCCGCCGCCTGCGCATCACTGACCGAGGCCATGATGATCAGGATACAATCCGCCCCCAGCGCGCGGGCCTCGACCACCTGATAGGGATCGTACATGAAATCCTTGCGCAGCGCGGGCAGTGATGTGGCGTCGCGCGCGGCGGTCAGGAACTCTTTTGCACCCTGAAAGCTGGGCGTATCGGTCAGAACCGACAGACAGGCCGCGCCGCCATCCTCATAGGCTTTGGCCAGCGCGGGCGGATCGAAATCGGCGCGGATCAGGCCCTTGGAGGGGCTGGCTTTCTTGACCTCGGCAATCAAGCCATAACCCGTGCGGGTAGCATTCTGCAGCGCCTCGGCGAAACCGCGCGGTTCTGAGGCGGCATTTGCCTCAGCCTCCAGCGTTTCCAAAGACTTACTGGCCTTATCGGCGGCCACCTCGTCCAGCTTGTAGGCTTTGATCCTGTCCAGAACGGTCTCGGTCATGCGGCTTCCTGTGTGATGCGGGCCAGGGCGGCGATCTTGTCTTTGGCTTTACCGCTGTCGATGCTCTCGGCGGCTTTGGCGACCCCTTCGCGCAGGTCGGTGGCGGCGTCGGCCACCACCAGCGCAGCGGCGGAGTTCAACAGCACCGCGTCGCGATAGGCCGACGGTGTGCCATCCAGCAAGGCGCGGAAGGCAACGGCGTTTTCCTCGGGCGTGCCGCCGAGGATGTCTTCGAACGGGTGTACCGGCAGACCGGCGTCCTCGGGGTGAATTTCAACCTCGCGCACGGTGCCATCCTCGACCGAGGCGACCCAGCTGACGCCGGTGATGGTCAGTTCATCGGTGCCGTCCGAGCCGTGGACCAGCCAGGCATGCTCGGCCCCCAGCAGGCCCAGCGTTTCCGCCATCGGGCGGATCAGATCGCGGCTGAACGCGCCGGTCAGTTGGCGTTTGACCCCGGCCGGGTTGGTCAGCGGGCCGAGAATGTTGAAGATCGTCCGTGTACCCAGTTCCTGCCGCGAGGGCATGACATGGGCAATCGCCGGGTGGTGCATCGGGGCCATCATGAAACCGATCCCGACCTCTTGCAGCGCCTTTTCAACGGTTTCCGGGCCGACCATCACCTCGATCCCCAATTGCCCCAACGCATCTGCCGCGCCGGATTTGGAGCTGAGGTTGCGGTTGCCGTGCTTGGCCACGGTCACTCCGGCACCGGCCACCACAAAGGCGGTCGCGGTCGATATGTTCAGCGTGCCCTTGCCGTCGCCCCCGGTACCCACGATATCCATCGCGCCTGCCGGGGCGCTGACCGCGTGACACTTGGCGCGCATCACGGCGGCAGCGGCGGCGTATTCATCCACCGTCTCGCCACGCGTGCGCATCGCCATCAGCAGCCCGCCGATCTGGCTGGGCGTGGCGGCACCGTCAAAGAGTATACCAAAGGCCTGTTCAGCCTCGGCACGGGTCAGGGGCCGGTCGGCCGCAGCACCGATCAGCGGTTTCAGAGCGTCGCTCATGCGGGGACTTTCATCTCGTTCAGGAAATTCTTGAGCAGGGCGTGACCATGCTCGGAGGCAATGGATTCGGGATGGAACTGCACGCCGTGGATCGGCAATTCCTTATGTTGCAGGCCCATGATGGTGCCGTCTTCCAGCTCGGCCGTGATCTCAAGACAGTCGGGCAGGGTCTCGCGTTCGACGATCAGCGAATGATACCGCGTTGCCTCGAACGGAGAGGGCAGACCGGCGAACAGCCCTTTGCCCGTGTGCTTCATGGTGCCCATCTTGCCATGCACGATCTCGTGGCAGCGTATGACATTGCCGCCAAAGGCCTGACCAATGGACTGATGGCCCAGACAGACCCCCATCAGTGGCGTCTTTGTCTCTGCCGCCGCCTCTGTCAGCGCCAGGCAGATACCGGCCTGATCGGGGGTGCAGGGGCCGGGGCTCAGCAGGATACCGGCGGGGTTCATCGCCATCGCCTCCTGCACGTCCAGCGCATCATTACGGCGCACGACCATTTCGGCGCCCAATTCACCCAGATAGTGGACGAGGTTGTAGGTAAACGAGTCATAGTTGTCGATCAGCAGCAGCATTTTGCACGTGTCTTGTGTTTGAGCATTTCGGACTGGCGAGGCAGCCCCGAGGCGCGGTATAATGTCGGGACATACATGCTCAGGCTTGTGCGGCAGCGTCAAGGGGACATCCGCCCCCGACCCGCGTGCAGGTGAGTGCCGCATCAGATGGTGACCGGGGCGTGTGAGGCAGAAAACAACGCGAGAGGCGAGAGTGCAATGGGCGGAGTATTAGGTGGGCTGATCACCGGGGCAGTCACTGTCCTGATCCTGAGCGTGGCCCTGTCCATGACCACGCCGCTGACGCGCAAGCCTCAGGTGACCACGGTTGCGCCGCTGGTGGCGACAGCGCCGGTGCTGGAAGGCACTGCAAACATGGACGGAGCCGGGTCCGAGGCGGATCTGGTCGAACTGCCCCCCAGCACGCCACAAAGCCCCGATGCGCAGGCGGACACGATTGCCGGTCTGGTCGTCACCGACCCGCAGGCCGATGCGGAACCCTTGACGGTATCCGCCCCCGCAGGGATCGAAGCACCTGATCAGGTCGAGGCGCCGTCGATCTCGGTCACGGCGGAAGCCCCCGCTGCGGCCCCGGTTCAGGCACCGACCCCGGCAGCCCCGCAGCAGGAGGATGGTCCGTCTGAGATTGCAGAAGCACCACCCGTGGCGATTCCCGAAACCGAAGATGTGGCGGTCTTGGACGAGGTTGAAGCACCGGAACAGCCCGCACCTGCGCCAAATCTTGCCGAACAGCCAGAGGCTCAGGAAGAGGATCAGCAGATCGCCTCGCTGCAGCCGGACCCGGACCAGCCACCCCTGATCGAATTGCCTCAGGCTGAAGCACCGCTGCAGGACAACCCCATCGCCGTTGAGGGCGAAGAGGACACCCAGCCGCGCAAACTGCCCCGTATCGCCGCGCTGCCGCAGATCGGGGGTGAGCAATCCGCGACCGCAACATCCGGTATCGGCAAACGCGTCGTGCCGCTGACTGAACGCGATGACGCCCCGACCACGCAGGCAGAGGCGGAACCGGTACCGGCGGGCAAACCGATCGAGGATTATGCCGCGACATTCGAAAACCCCGAAGCCAAGCCGCTGATGTCGATCATCCTGATTGATGACGAGGGTGCATACGGGGCCGAGGCACTCAAGGATTTCCCCTATCCGCTCAGCTTTGCGGTGCACCCGTCCGACCCGGAAGCGGCTGAGAAGATGGCCCGCCACCGTCAGGCGGGTTTCGAGGTTCTGGCCGTGGCCGACCTGCCCGCCGCCGCCAGCGCACAGGATGCCGAGGTGTCCTTGTCCGTCTGGCTGGACCAACTGCCCGAAACGGTGGGCATTCTTGAAGGCGTCGGCACTGGCATTCAGGGCAACCGCAAACTGGCTGATCAGGTGGCTGTCATCGCCGGGGACACCGGGCGCGGGCTGGTCACGCAAGGCAGGGGCCTCAACACCGTGCAAAAGTTGGCGGCCCGCAATGGCGTCCCCTCCAGCGTCGTGTTCCGCGATTTCGACGGCGCGCGGCAGGACCCCGCGGTGATGCGCCGCTTTCTGGACCAGGCCGCCTTCCGCGCCGGTCAGGACGGCGCAGTTGTGATGCTGGGCCGGTTGCGCCCCGAGACGATCTCGGCCCTGCTGCTGTGGGGGTTGGAGGACCGCGGAGGCCGGGTGGCAATGGCGCCGATTTCCGCTGTGATGATGAACGAGATTCAGTGAGGGGCTGTTAAATAAGGTGTCGGTTGAGGCAAGCCTATTGCCAAAAGTGGTGTAGAATCAAAAACCGTGCCCCATGTAGCCGGCTTTCACGATACGGGTACCCTCGCAGATTTTTTTGAGGATGCTGAAGTTTCAGAGAGTGTGCATGCGGACAAAACAGACTTTCGCCGCGCCTGAAATTTGTTGGGCGAGGCAAGGGACAGTCGGACATTCGCCGCGTTCGCAACATAGGCTCTAAATACAGCGGCTTTGTGCAATGAAGCCGACTTTGCAACGTGCAGCAAGCCGCCCACACTTGTCCTATCAAAGTCCGGGTACGGATGGCAGATCATCTCGCAGTTGTGTATTTGTGCTTCAAGCGACGCTGGGAGAAATTTTATTGTCTTTTGTAGAAAACCAACGTGCGACTCAGCACCAATTTTCATTACTCCACCAGAAGAAAGATCAGGTGATCTTAATTCATTACTCGTGCGAAAGTTTCTACGATTCCGAAGACGGACGCACGCCTAGAATAACTTCGATTGCATGTCGAAACTTTGGAAGTGGGCAGACACGCTCATTCTCAATCCACCAAGTCTCGGAACTTCCCAAGTTTGCAGGGAAGGATGCATGGGATATCTATGACGATATTGAGAAAGAACTCTTGGATCAGTTTTTCGACTATGTACGAGAGCATAATGCTCACGCGCTTTGGGTACACTGGAACATGCGAGACATTAACTATGGATTCCAGGCAATCGAACACCGATACAAAGTCTTGGGCGGCACGCCAGTAGAGGTTCCCGATGAAAGGAAGTATGATCTAGCGCGCATGTTTGTCGCTAGATACGGCAAACGTTACGCTGGGCACCCCCGCCTAGAAAGCATCATGAATATCAATAAAATAACCGACAAGGACTTTTTGTCTGGCAAAGATGAGGCATACGCTTTTAAGGATCGAAAATTTCTGGCCCTGCATCAAAGTACATTGAGGAAGGTCGACGTAATTTCAAGTTTGCTCGAAGCAGAAATCTCCGGACATTTGAAAACAAAGGCGAAATGGTGGGATGTTCACGGAGGGTCCACAAGACTTGTATGGGAAAAATTTGTTTGGACTCCCGGCGGGAGATTCTTGTCCGCGCTATTGATTTTCCTAGCGCTAATCGAATGGTGTTACCCAAATGCTAAGCATGAATTCGCGGCATGGCTCGGAAGTTTCGCAGAGAAAACCAACTGACATGATGCACTTCAGTCATTCGCCCTATCTACAGGATCTCCTTTGATAGCGAACGCGGCGGCGCATTGGATCGGCAGAGTCGGCAATAGGCTCAAACCAGTTAATGAGATGTTGCTAACAGCACACCTGCACACACAAGAACGGCAATACTTTCGCTAAGTGGTCTGCCCATCAGGCCAACCACCTTTTTACCCGTTCCCATTCCCCGTAAACCGCGCGGCATCGGCTGCCGCGCGGCGGATGGCGTTGGATTTGTGGACGGTTTCCATGAACTCGGCCTCGGGGTCGCTGTCATAGACAACGCCACCGCCCGCCTGAATATAAAGCTTGTGATCCTTCACGATGGCCGTGCGCAGGGCGATGCACATGTCCATGTCACCCCCGGCGCTGAAATAGCCGACGCCGCCCCCATAGACACCGCGTTTCTCGGGCTCCAACTCGTCGATGATCTCCATCGCGCGGACTTTGGGCGCGCCCGAGACGGTGCCTGCGGGCATTCCGGCAAAGAAGGCGTCCAGCGCGTCTTTGTCCTCGGCCAGTTCGCCCACCACGTTCGATACGATATGCATCACGTGGCTGTAGCGTTCGATGATGAACTCTTCGGTCGGGCGCACGGTGCTGATTTTGGCGACGCGGCCTGTGTCGTTGCGGCCCAGATCCAGCAGCATCAGGTGTTCGGCCAGTTCCTTTTTGTCGGCCAGCAGGTCCAACTCGTTGGCCTTGTCCTCCTCGGGCGTCGCGCCACGGGGGCGGGTGCCTGCGATGGGGCGGATCGTGACTTCGTTGCCGAAGACGCGCACAAGGATTTCGGGGCTGGCGCCCACGACCTGAAAGCCGCCGAAGTTGAAATAGAACATGAAGGGCGACGGGTTGGTGCGCCGCAGCGAGCGATACAGCGCAAAGGGCGGCTGCGGGAAATCCTGCGTCCAGCGCTGCGCCGGGACGACCTGAAAGATGTCGCCCGCGCGGATGTATTCCTTGGCCTTCTCGACCGCTTCCATATAGCCGGATTTGGTGAAATTCGACACCGGAGGGCCAACTTCGGCCGCCTCACCCAGATCGCGGGTCTCAGCCGGCATGGCGCGTTCCAGATCGCGCACGGCGTCCATCACACGTTCGGCGGCCTGCGCATAGGCGGCCTTGGCGGTCTGGCCTTCGCTGACCCATGCGGGCGAGACCACGGTGACCTCTCCCTTGACGCCGTCCAGCACGGCGATGACCGAAGGGCGCAGCATGATCGCGTCGGGCAGGCCCAGCGGGTCGGGGTTCACACCCGGCAGATGCTCGACCAGCCGGACCATGTCATAGCCCAGATAGCCGAAGAGACCGGCGGCGGATTGCGGCAGGTCGTCGGGCAAGGCGATGCGGCTTTCATCCAGCAGCGCGCGCAGATTGTCCATCGGGTTGCCGCCTTGCGCCTCAAACGCATCGGCGTCGAACCGGGCTGAGCGGTTCAGAGCCGAGCCTTCCCCGTGGCAGCGCCAGATCAGGTCCGGTTTCATGCCGACGATGGAATAGCGCCCGCGCACCTCGCCCCCGGTCACCGATTCCAGCATGAAGGCGTCTTTCTGCGCGCCTGTCAGCTTCAGCATCAGCGACACCGGTGTGTCCAGATCAGCGGCGAGGCGTGTGTAGACGACCTGATTTTCGCCCGCCTCATAGGCGCGCGCGAAGGCGTCGTATTCGGGTATCAGGGCCATATCGGTCTCGTTTTAATAGCTGGCCTGCACGGCGTTCAGCGCCTGCTGGTCCAGCACCGGGCGGGCCCGGGTCTGGGCGTCGCGCACATAGATGTCGAAGATGTTCTGGGCCAGCGCCTGATCCAGCTGCGCCGCCAATGCGTCCTGCATCTGGCGCTGCTCGTCGGTTTCCGCTGGTGGCAACTCCTCGTCCAGGCGCACGATCAAGGCGTTGCCGGTGCCGGGGATGACGCGCAGTTCGCCCGGTTCCATCTCAAAGACCTGAGTCATGAAGTCCGCAGGGACATCGTCCAGAAAGGCGGTGCGGGTCAGGGCGTTTTCGACGCGGAAGGGCAGGCCGGTGGCAGTGAAATCGCCATCGGTGGCCAGTTGGGTCAGGACAGAATTACCCTGTTCTTGCAGGGCTTTGGCGGTCTCTGTCTGCACCCAGGCCCCGGCCACGCGCGCGCGGGCGCTGTCCAGCGGTTCAGGGCGCGGTGGCAGGACGTCGTTCAGGCGCAGCGCAAAGATCGAGCCGTCTTCGAGGAAGGCGATTTCGGGGAAGTCGCCATCCTGCACGGCCTGCGCGGCGGTACGGAAGCCCTCATAGGCGGCGATGCCGTCCTCGCTCTGCCGGGTCCAGTCGAGCGTGCCCAGTTCCATCTCGGTATCGGCGGCCAGCTCTTCCAAGGTGGCGCCACCGGCCAGAAGGTCGTTGATATCCTCGGCCTGCGCCTCGATCTGGCGGCGGGCGCGGTCGGCGGCCAGTTCTTCGCGCAGCTCGGGCGCGGCCCCATCAAACGTGACCGTGTTGGCGGCCAGCGATCCGTTGATGCGGAACAGGGCGGGGCCGAAGGTCGAGGGCAGCGGGCCGACCACATCGTCGATCTCGGCGGCAAAGACACGTTCGGCGGCGTCGCCCAGATCTTCTTGGGTGACATCGCCCAGATCAACATCGCTCAACTCCAGCCCGCGATCCCGGACCAGCTGTTCGAAATTGGCGCCGCCGACCTCAAGCTGGGCCAGCGCCTCGGTGGCTGCGGCCTCGTCGGGGAAAACCAGACGTTCAACCAGACGGCGTTCGGGCTGCTGATACTGATCGGCGCGCTGGTCATAGAGACGACGCAGCGAATCCTCATCAACCTCGACCGACTCGAGCAGCATTTCGGGCGACAGCACCGCATAGGTCAGCTGCTTGGTGCGGGGCAGGGTGAACTGGTCGGCGTTTTCGTCATAATAGGCCTGCACCTGTGCATCGGTGGGCGCGGGGATCGGGGTTTTCAGCGCGTCGGGCGACAGGGTGGCGACGGTAAAGCTGCGGCGGGCCAGAACGTAGTTCGACAGCGTGTCGGTCAGGGTGCGGGGCATTTGCACGCCGCTCATCACCGCGCCCTGCACGATGGTGCGGGCGGATTCCTTGCGCAGGTCCGATTCGAATTGCGCATCGGTCAGACCGGCCTGCTCCAGTTGAAAGCGATAGGATTCGCGATCGAACGTGCCGTTGACGCCCTGAAAGGCGGGGATCTGCACGATCTCGTCCTGCAGGTTTTCGTCGCCGATCGAGATGCCCAGTTGCCCCACCTCATTGTCCAGCGCAGCCAGCGCGATCAGACGCGAAAGGGCCAGTTGGTCCAGCCCGAGGCTTTGTGCCTGCGACATCTGCATCGGTTGGCCAGTCTGCGCCTCGACCGCGCGGATTTCCCGCTGCAGTTCACGCACATAAGCCTGGACCGAGACATTCTCATCCCCCACCTGCGCCACGGTGCGCACGGTGCCGGACAGGCTGGTGGCGCCAAAGCCTGCAAGGCCCAGCATCAGAAGGCCCATGAGTATCCAGACAAAGGTCTTTGATAGGTTTTTCATGCCTGCGGCCATGGTGCCCTCTTGGTGTTATGGTGGCGGCGTCTGCCCCGTTGGTTGGGCCTTGAATACGACGCGCGCCGCCGGGGGGCAAGCTTAGAAGGCAAGCGCCTGCAAACGGTCGAACAGCTGCTCGATTCCAGTGCGGTCGAGATTGGCGAAGGCCACGCGCAATTGCCGTTTTCCGGCCGGGTCATGGTCGGGCATGAACATGGTGCCGGGCAGGGCGAGGATACCGGCCTTGGTCACCAGTTGCCGGGCCAGATCGTCCGACGCGATATCGAACGGGTGTTCCAGATAGGCGAAGTAAGCCCCCAACCCCAGCAGGCGCCAGCCCTTGGCGGTCAGGCGCGGCATGCCCTCAGCAATCGCGGCGCGGCGGTCGAGGATTTCGTCCCGTTCGCCCGCCACCCATTGCGACAGGTTCTGCATGCCCCAGAGCGCCGCGAACTGACCCAACTGGCCCGGGCAGATGGCGACCGTGTCGAGGAATTTCTCCATCTCGTTCAACAGCGCGGGGCTGGCGGCCACAGCGCCGACCCGGTGGCCGGTCAGGCGGTAGGTTTTGGAGAAGGAATAGAGGTGGATGAACGTGTCCTGCCAGCCCGGTTGCTGAAACAGATCATGCGGCGGGCCGCTGCGGCTGTCGAAATCGCGATAGGTTTCGTCGACGATCAGGTGGAGCCCGACCTCTTGCGCCAGATCATAAAAGGCGCGGACCAGCTCGGTGGGGTACTCGACGCCGCCGGGGTTGTTGGGGGTTACCAGTGCGATGGCGCGGGTTTTGTTGGTGATCAGCGCGCGAGCCTTGTCCGGGTCTGGCAGCAGATCATCGCTGGTGGGCAGATCGACGGCCGTGACACCCGCCATGTCCAGCCACATTTTATGATTGAAATACCATGGGGTTGGCAGGATGACCTCATCCCCCTGACCGGTGATCGCGGCGATGACGGCGGCGAAAGCCTGATTGCAGCCCGAGGTGATGGCGACCTGATCGGCAGAGACATCAGCCGCATAGTGATCACTGATCTGCGCGGCCAGTTCGGCACGCAGATTGTCATTCCCCAGAACAGGGCCATAAAGATGCGCGCTGTCATTCGCGACCGTGAAGTCTGCCATCGCCTGCCGCAGCGCCAATGGCGGCGGATCGACCGGGGCGGCCTGACTGACATTGATCAAAGGCCGGTCTGCCGGGAAGGTGACGCCGTCAAGCCACCGCCGCGCCTCCATCACCGGGGGCAGGAAGGTGGCATTGGTGCGGGTCTGGGTCATGGCAAGCCGGGATTTTTGCGAGGCTCCGCCTCGCGCTCCGAGGTATTTGGAAACAGAAGAAGCTGCGGGTCAGTCGGTGCCCCGATAGGGTTCGACATATTGCAGCGCCATGTCCCAGGGGAAGAAAATCCAGGTGTCCTGGCTGACTTCGGTGATGAAGGTGTCAACCATGGGACGGCCCTTGGGTTTGGCATAGACGGTGGCGAAATGCGCCTTTGGATACATTGCCCGCACCAGTTCCAGAGTTTTGCCGCTGTCGACCAGATCGTCGATGACCAGAATCCCCTCACCATCGCCCATGACGCCGGCATCGGGGGCTTTCAGCACCTCGGCCTCACCCCGTTCCTGATGATGGTAGGAGCGGACGCTGATTGTATCCACGGTGCGGATGTCCAGCTCGCGGCTAACGATCATTGCAGGCGCCATGCCGCCACGGGTGATGGCGACCACGGCGCGCCAAGCGCCCTCATCGGGGCCTTGCCCGTCCAGCCGCCAGGCCAGCGCGCGCGAGTCGCGGTGGATCTGGTCCCAGCTGATGTGAAAGCCTTTTTCGTGGGGCAGACGGTCCTTGGCGCTCATCTCACTTAGCCCTTTTCCACGTCCGGCGCGTCGACGGCTTTCATGCCGACGATGTGATAGCCCGAATCCACATGCAGGTTTTCGCCGGTCACGCCGCCGCTGAGATCAGACAGCAGATACAGTGCCGAATTGCCCACATCATCAATGGTCACGTTGCGGCGCAGGGGCGAGTTATATTCGTTCCACTTCATGATATAGCGGAAATCGCCGATACCGCTGGCGGCCAGCGTCTTGATCGGACCGGCCGAGATCGCGTTGACGCGGATGCCGTCCTTGCCCAAATCCTCGGCCAGGTATTTCACCGATGCCTCAAGCGCGGCCTTGGCGACGCCCATCACATTATAGTGTGGCATCACCTGCTCGGCACCGTAGTAGGTGAGCGTGATGGCGCTGCCGCCATCGGTCATCAGCTTTTCGGCGCGTTGCATCACGGCGGTGAAGGAATAGACTGACACATCCATCGTCAGCTTGAAATTGGCGCGGCTGGTATCGACGTAACGACCGCGCAGTTCATTCTTGTCGGAAAAGCCGATGGCGTGGACCACGAAATCCAGCTTGCCCCATTTTTCCTCAAGCGAGGCGAACAGGGCATCGATCGAGTCTTCGTCGCTGACATCGCAGGGCAGGACGATCTCGCTGCCCAATTGCGCCGCCAGTGGGTCGACGCGTTTCTTCAGCGCATCGCCCTGATAGGAAAAGGCAAGCTCGGCCCCGGCATCGGACAAGGCGCGGGCGATCCCCCATGCGATTGATTTATCATTGGCCAGTCCCATGATGAGGCCGCGTTTGCCGGCCATCAACTGATTTGACATGTTCGGTTCTCCGCCAGTCGTCGCTTTGTATTCGGATGGTTTATGCCATTGATTGCCCTGCATCAAGGCCATGCGCTCTTGCCCGCAGCGGGTTCTCGCCTTAGGGTCGGGGTCAATTGTTTCCAGGGGATGGAAATGAACGAGCGTACTGGCATCTTCGCCGGCACCGACCCGTTTGAAATAGCGCGGCGGTGGTTGAGTGAGGCTGAAAAAACCGAACCGAATGATCCCAACGCGATCGCCCTGGCGACCGTGGACGATGACGGAATGCCCAATACGCGTATGGTGCTGCTGAAAGACATCGAGCCTGACGCATTTGTGTTCTACACCAATTACCACAGCGCCAAGGCGGTGGAGCTGGACAGTGCCGGAAAAGCGGCCTTTGTCATGCATTGGAAATCTTTGCGGCGTCAAATCCGGGTTCGTGGTATAATCACCCGCGAGGATGGGCGTCAGGCAGACGAGTATTATGCGTCACGGTCGCTCAAAAGCCGCTTGGGGGCGTGGGCGTCGCGACAGTCGCAGCCATTGGAAAGCCGTACCGCGCTGATGGCCGAGGTGGCGAAACTGACGGCCAAGCTGGGCACCAACCCGCCGCGCCCTGATTTCTGGGGGGGGTACCGGCTGAAACCGACCGAGATTGAATTCTGGGCTGATGGGGCCTTTCGTCTGCACGACAGGTTCCAATGGCGTTGGAATCCCGCAAGCTCTGATTGGCACATACAAAGGCTGAATCCATGACACTCGCGTATCGTGAAATGCAACGGCCCAAAAATAAAGAACTTTTTCGGCTTGAATTTGTGTGCCAATCTCATAGAAACCAAACCCTTAACGACTTGTTGCTTTCGTGATGGGAAAACAGTGCCAGAAGATCTGAACAGCATGTACCGCGTCCATGGACACGTGAAATGGTTCGATCCCGCCAAGGGATACGGGTTTGTTGTCTCTGACGAAGGCGGTCCGGATATTCTGTTGCACGTCAACGTGTTGCGCAACTTCGGTCAAAGCTCGGTCGCGGACGGGGCCGGGATCGAGATCATGACCCACCGGACCGAACGCGGCGTGCAGGCGGTTGAGGTGATCAGCGTCGATCCCCCGGCGCGGGCCGAGTCGATGATGCTGGCCGATTTTGCCGAGCTTGATCCGAATGTCATTGCCGACGCCCCGCTGGAGGCCGCGCGGGTCAAATGGTTCGACAAGGGCAAGGGCTTTGGCTTTGCCAACGTGTTCGGCAGCAGCGAGGATGTGTTTTTGCATATCGAGGTTCTGCGCCGCTCGGGTCTGGCCGATCTGCAGCCGGGTGAAGCACTCGCCATGCGTGTGATCGACGGCAAGCGGGGCCGGATGGCCGCGCAGGTGCTGGCCTGGGAATCGGCCCTGAACGGATAGGCGAAATGGCAAGGTTCTCCGCGCTTCTGGTGATTCTCACTTTGACACTTGGCGGTGCTGTTGCTGCGGCAGAATGCCGACCGGATCGCGTGGACTTGCGCAACGATCAGGCACAGATCAAATTCAACATCGAACTGGCCCAAACCCAGCAAGAGCGTTCGCGCGGCCTGATGTTCCGGGAAGAGCTGCCGCGCCAATCCGGGATGCTGTTTGTCTTCGATCCCCCCCAACCGGTGGCGTTCTGGATGAAGAACACGCTGATCCCGCTGGACATGATCTTTGTCGACCGCGAAGGCACCGTCACCCGGGTGCATCAAGGCGCCATTCCCGGTGATCTGACCCCGATCGAGGGCGGAGATTCGGTGTATGCCGTGCTTGAGGTCAACGCCGGGCTGGCCGCGCGCTATGGCATCCGGCCGGGAACCCAGATGCGGCATGAAATTTTTTCGCAGGGTCCGGCGATTTGGCCCTGTTAGGGCTTTTCAAATCAGATCACCGCGTTTAGGAAGGCGCACGGTCCGGGGCGTGGCGCAGTCTGGTAGCGCACCTGTTTTGGGTACAGGGGGTCGTAGGTTCGAATCCTGCCGCCCCGACCACTTCCTTCACAACAAAGGCGTTCCGCCAAATCCGACATAAAGCTCGGAGAGATCGCGATTCAGCGCCTCACTCTCCACCGGGATTTTGACGGTTGATCCGTCCTTTTGCGGCACCAGAAAGAACATGTCCGCATCCACGCGATATCCCTGGTTGTTCTGCGTCGAACTCAGCCGCGTCACGATCTGCGGCAGATCCTGTGGTGAGCCGTCATAGTTGAGAATCAGAAACGCGCTGGCCTGTGGCGGCAAAAGCTTTCGGCATTCGAAACTGCCTTGATCGGTTTTCACATAGTCCTCGCCGGGCCCCGAGCAGTCGGTTTCAAAAGAAGAAAACAGTGTTTTGGGAAAGTTCGGGAATTGGGCGCTGCGTGCGGCGGGGGGCTGTTCTTGTGGTGCGCAGGACACGGTCAGGGCCAGGATCGCAAGCAGGCGCAGTTGGAGCATGTTCAAATCGCTTCCCGTTCAGGTCCGTTCGTCCTGACCGAGTATGGCATGACCTTTCGGGATGAGACGATGATTCTCTGACAGCGTCGTTAATCGTGCGGCAGTTCATCTATGGCCGGTAACTATGGCGACCAAAACGAGAATTCAATCTGAGCCCGCGCTCTGTCGATCTCACGCGGTTGTGAATGACTCTGTGGAGGAATCGCAGCCGCGCGAAATCCCGCTGATCCCGGGCATTGCGTCAACAGAAAAGATTTCAAAAATGGCCGAAAAAGGGCGTTGACCTACTATGGGTAGATACGTCAGATTGTATGAGCCGAATGAGTTGCCACTAAATCTGGTAGTCATAACCAGGGTTGGCAATAGGGCGAGGGTCGGAAAGCACTTTATTGTGACGTGCAACCGTTGGATCGGTTTTACGCTGTCTTTGGCAGCGCCCGATTTCCTTTTGCCTCGAATTTTGACGGCAGGGCGGGCGGCACCCCGCAGGACAAGTTTTGGTGCCACGAAGCGAACATTGGGCTGATTTTGGGGCTGCGGACATGAAGATTGACAGAAAATTCACCAAACCGGGGCAGGATGCCTATGCCGATCTCGACTTCGTGTCGGCGACCTCGGAAATCCGCAACCCGGATGGCACCATCGTGTTCCGTCTCGACAATATCGAGGTTCCCGCGCGGTGGAGCCAGGTGGCCAGCGATGTCATCG
Source organism: Ruegeria sp. (assembly GCF_028066395.1). GTDB lineage: Bacteria > Pseudomonadota > Alphaproteobacteria > Rhodobacterales > Rhodobacteraceae > Ruegeria. The sequence continues at coordinate 113,212 of NZ_JALCBM010000002.1, read as the reverse complement.
CCCAGAAATATTTTCGCAAGGCCGGTGTTCCGTCCAAGCTGAAGAAGGTCAAAGAGAAAGACGTTCCCGAATTCCTCTGGCGTTCGGTTCCTGCTGATGATGCGGAGTTTGATGGCGAAACCTCGTCCAAGCAGGTGTTCGACCGTCTGGCCGGTGCCTGGGCCTATTGGGGATGGAAGGGCGGCTATTTCTCGACCGAGGATGACGCGCGCGCCTATTTCGACGAGATGCGCTATATGCTGGCGACCCAGCGCGCCGCGCCGAACTCGCCTCAGTGGTTCAACACCGGTCTGCATTGGGCCTATGGGATCGATGGCCCGGCGCAGGGGCACCACTATGTCGACTATAAAACCGGCAAGTTGACCAAATCGAAATCCGCATATGAACATCCGCAGCCGCACGCGTGCTTCATCCAGTCCGTCGATGATGATCTGGTCAACGAAGGCGGCATCATGGATCTGTGGGTGCGCGAGGCGCGCCTGTTCAAATACGGCTCGGGCACCGGGACCAACTTCAGCCATCTGCGTGCAGAAGGCGAGGCGCTGTCGGGTGGCGGCAAGTCCTCGGGCCTGATGGGCTTTCTCAAGATCGGCGACCGCGCCGCTGGCGCGATCAAATCAGGCGGGACAACCCGTCGGGCAGCAAAGATGGTGATCGTCGATGCAGATCACCCGGACATCGAGCAATTCATCGAATGGAAGGTGATCGAAGAGCAGAAGGTGGCCTCGATCGTTGCCGGATCGAAGATGCACGAGAAGATGCTGAACGGCATTTTCGAGGCCATCCGCAGCTGGGACGGCGCGCAGGACGATGCGTATGATCCCAACAAGAATGACAGCCTGAAGAAAGCGGTGCGCGAAGCGAAAAAGGTCGCGATCCCCGAGACTTACATCAAGCGCGTGTTGGATTACGCCAAGCAGGGTCACGACAGCATCGAATTCCCGACCTACGATACAGATTGGGATTCGGAAGCCTACAGCTCGGTCTCGGGCCAGAACTCGAACAACTCGATCCGCGTCACCAACGCGTTCCTGACGGCGGTCGAGAAAGACGCTGATTGGGAGCTGATCAACCGCACCAACGGGCAAGTCGCCCGCACCGTCAAGGCCCGCGATCTGTGGGAGAAAGTCGGCCACGCCGCATGGGCCTGCGCCGATCCGGGCATCCAGTTCCACGACACCGTTAATGAATGGCACACATGCCCCGAAGATGGCGAGATTCGCGGCTCGAACCCGTGCTCGGAATATATGTTCCTTGATGACACCGCCTGTAACCTGGCGTCGATGAACCTGCTGACCTTCCTCAAGGATGGTGAGTTTCAGGCGGCGGACTACATGCATGCTGCGCGTCTGTGGACCCTGACGCTGGAAATCTCGGTGACCATGGCGCAGTTTCCGTCGAAGGAAATCGCCAAACTCTCCTATGATTTCCGTACCTTGGGTCTGGGCTATGCCAATATCGGCGGGTTGCTGATGAACATGGGCTACAGCTATGACTCGGATGAGGGGCGGGCGATCTGTGGCGCGCTGACTGCGATCATGACCGGTGTGGCTTATGCAACCTCGGCTGAGATTGCCGGTGAACTGGGCGCCTTCAAAGGCTATGAGCGCAATGCCGATCACATGCTGCGCGTCATCCGCAACCACCGTCGCGCGTCGCAAGGCGTGACCGACGGCTATGAGAAACTGGCGGTGAAGCCGGTGCCTCTGGACCACGGCAACTGCCCCGACAAGCGTCTGGTTGATCTGGCCATGTCGGCTTGGGACGAGGCGCTGAGCCTTGGCGAGAAAAACGGCTATCGCAACGCGCAGGCCACTGTGATCGCACCGACCGGCACCATCGGTCTGGTGATGGATTGCGACACCACCGGGATTGAGCCGGACTTTGCTCTGGTCAAGTTCAAGAAACTCGCGGGCGGCGGTTACTTCAAGATCATCAACCGCTCGGTACCGTCGGCGCTGGAGAAACTGGGTTATTCCTCGTCCCAGATCGAAGAGATCGTAAGCTACGCGGTCGGTCACGGTACCATCGGCAACGCACCGGGGATCAACCACACCTCGCTGACCGGCCATGGCTTTGGCCCCAATGAGCTGGCCAAGGTAGACGCCGCGCTGGAAAGCGCCTTCGACATCCGGTTTGTCTTCAACCAATGGACGCTGGGCGAGGATTTCTGCACCGGCGTTCTGGGCATCCCGGCGACCAAGCTGAACGACCCGACCTTCGACCTGCTGCGCCATCTGGGTTTCACCCGCGCGGATATCGAGGCGGCGAACGATCACGTCTGCGGAACCATGACGCTGGAAGGCGCGCCGCATCTGAAGGAAGAGCACTATTCGATCTTCGACTGCGCCAACCCGTGCGGCAAGAAAGGCAAGCGTTTCCTCGGGGTTGATAGCCACATCACCATGATGGCGGCGGCGCAAAGCTTCATCTCGGGCGCGATCAGCAAAACGATCAACATGCCGAATGATGCAACCATCGAGGATTGCCAGAAGGCCTATGAACTCAGCTGGTCGCTGGGGGTGAAGGCCAACGCGCTCTACCGTGACGGCTCGAAACTGTCGCAACCGCTGGCAGCGGCGCTGGTCGAGGATGACGACGAGGCGGCGGAAGTGCTGGAAAGCGGATCGGCGCAGGAGAAGGCCGTCGTTCTGGCCGAGAAGGTGATCGAGAAGGTTGTGGTCAAGGAAATGATCCGCAGCCATCGCGAGAAACTGCCGCATCGCCGCAAGGGCTATACCCAGAAGGCAATCGTGGGCGGCCACAAGGTCTATCTGCGCACCGGTGAGTTCGAAGACGGCAAGCTGGGCGAGATCTTCATCGACATGCACAAGGAAGGCGCTGGCTTCCGGGCGATGATGAACAACTTTGCCATCGCGGTATCCGTCGGCCTGCAATATGGCGTGCCGTTGGAGGAGTTCGTGGACGCCTTCACCTTCACCAAGTTCGAACCGGCGGGGATGGTGCAGGGCAACGACTCGATCAAGAACGCGACCTCGATCCTGGATTACATCTTCCGCGAACTGGCCGTCAGCTATCTGGATCGCACCGATCTGGCCCATGTGAAACCCGAAGGTGCAACCTTCGACGATCTGGGCCGGGGTGAAGAGGACGGTCTGTCCAACGTCTCGGAAATCAGTGAAACTGCGGCGACCAAGTCCTTGGAAGTGCTGAAACAAATCAGCTCGACCGGGTATCTGCGCAAGCGCCTGCCGCAGGATCTGATGGTGTTCAATGGCGGTCAGGGTGATGTGACCGGCATGGCGGAACCGGCAGCCTCGTTCGAAGCACCTGCGGATACGGCGGTCGCAACCGGCATGGATGCCCGCACCAAGGCCAAGATGCAGGGCTACGAGGGCGACCCGTGCGGCGAATGCGGAAACTACACGCTGGTGCGGAACGGCACCTGCATGAAATGCAACACCTGCGGCGCGACCAGCGGGTGTAGCTGAGAAATTGAGGGTTGGGGATCAGTGCTGCAACACCGATCCCCGGCTTTTCCCCCACTTAATAAGCGTGGGCGGGGGAATAACCAATTCGGCCTCATTAGGTCGATACGAAAGGAGGAAAGCACGGTCGAAACCGGTGATCAACAACGCGCTTACTTACGCACAGAGTCACACACAGGAATCTGCTCATTCTGTGCATAACTTCGAAAGGAGACAGCTGTGGGAAGAAAAAACATCACAGTAGCTCGTGAAACCGACACTGGACTGAATACGCATTTCAATGTGCCTGGTCAGGGGGAGATCACGCGAGGCCGATTGGCTGACCAGATCGAAGCCGGTCGGCACGATGGGTATCATGTTCGCCGCGTTGATGGTCGCAGGATTATTGCTTCAAACCCTGACGGGTCGGAAAGCAATAATCTCGGCTAACGAACAGCGCCCCGGCAACCCGGGGTGTAGGGGTCGGAAGCTGCCAAGTAACCGGCCCCGACGAATACGGGGAAAGGGTCTGAGACTTACCTGAAGACCTTTCTCCATACGGCCGACATGCCCGTGTCGGTCGGCTACAGGGTGGGGCGGAATATTTGCTCCCTCCCACTCTCTCACGGGGCGGGTGCGCTCGCCCCATGCGCAGTCCAGGCCGCAGGCAAAAAAACACCGGGCGGTCAACGACATGAGCCTGGAAGGCGAAACTTTAAGGGGGCTTCGGCCCCCTTTTTTTTCGCCGACCCGCCCGTATGCACCTGTATCGGCGCCGTTCTGCCGGATTGTCCGGCCCGCATCGGGCATGAACCGCCGAAACGCGGTGGCGGGGTTTTACCCGGCGGGGCTTTGCGGATGCGACTCGGGCAAACACGCAAAGATTGGCGCGAATTTGTGAATATCTCGTAAAACGGGTGACGCAGTGGCTGCTCAGAGTGATGTTGATGCCTGTCCGGACACAGACACACAAAAAACTCACTCAGGAGGCACTGTTATGAAACCAAAAAATCTGGCCGTTGTGACCGCATTTACCCTTGGTCTGCCGACACTGGCCCTGGCGCAATCCGGCGCCGACACCGATGGCGACGGGGTTCTGACCTTCGAAGAGGTTCAGGCCGCGTTGCCCGAGGTTGATACCGATACCTTCTCGGCCATGGACGCAAACGGGGATGGCGTTCTGGACACTGATGAGGTTGCCATCGCGCAAGAAGCCGGATTGCTGCCCCCCAGCAACGGCTGATCCAAGCGCAGGCGGCCCCACGCGGGGCCGCCTGTTTTTCAATGGGTTACGCAGGCAAGTGAATGTTGAACTTCGCCCGCAATTCCGCGTCCAGCAGCGGATCGAACCGGGCCGGTGACCGCTCTGACAGGATCGCATCCTTGCGCGCGATGGCCTTTTCGATCAGATCGGGCTTGTCTAGCTCTGCCCATTCCTTGGGCGAGGTCCGGTCGCCGAGATTCGGATAGACATAATCCGCCTGCATCCGGCTGAGCGTCGCGTCGGTGCCGAGATAGTGACCGGGTCCGCCCATGCAAACCTCGGCCATTTGATCCAGCGCCAGCGCCTCATCCGTTACCTCGATCCCGCGCACGCAGCGCAGGGCCTGACCGATCAGGTCATCGCCCAGGATCAGGCTTTCCAGACAGAACCCCAGAAGCGAGGCATGCATGCCTGCAGATTCGTAGATCATGTTCGCGCCGGATAGGCCGGTCATGACGGCGGAACACATCTGCTCCCATCCCGCCTGCATGTCGGGCAGTTTCGAATCCGATGCGCCTGCGGCGGTGCCGCCGGGCAGGTCGTAGAACCGGTGCATCTGGGCGCAACCGGCGCTCAGCAACGCCTGCTCGCCCGAGCCCACGGACATCGCCCCGGTGCGCAGGTCCAGACCAAAGGGCCAAGTGCCAAAAATCGCCGGTGCTCCGGGGCTTACGGCGTTTACGTAAACCAGACCGGCCAGGCATTCGGCGGTGGCCTGAGTGATTGCTCCGGCAACCGTCGAGGGTGCCGTGGCTCCGGCCATACCCGCCGACAGCAGCAGCACCGGCATGCCGGCCTTGATGCATTCCTCCATCACTTCGCAGCTTTCGGTGGCGAATTTCAGCGGCGGCACGACAAAACAGTTCGAGTTCGACACGAAAGGCCGCTCGCGCCATTTATCCTCGCCACCGGCGATCATGTGCAGCATCTCGATCGCCGGGGCGACATAGCTGGGATCGGTGAAGGAGGTTCCGACATGCTTGTAAGTCCCGGAACAGCAAGCGTAAATCGTGTTCAGGTCCATTTCCAGATTGTCGGTGATATCGCGGCAAACCATCGGGCGCTGCACAAAGTGGATATTGTCCAGCTGCTGGCAGATGCGCGATGCGTCATGCAGGTCCTGCACGGTTGAATCCCGGTATTCCCGGCCATGCACATCGACCACACTGACCGCAGCGCCTGCGGTGCCGTAATGTACGCGGGGCCCCGACAGGTCCAGATCGGTTTTGCCATCGCGGCTATAGAGCGTCACTGACCGGTTCGCCTTGGCCAGCGTGTCCTCGACCAGTGCGCGAGGAAAGCGGATGCGGCCATCGTCCCCCAGCGTGCAACCCGCCGCGACCAGATAGTCGATACCGCTTTGTGGTGCGTCGGCAAGGCCGATGGTTTCCAGCGCGGTCAGGGCGGCGGTGTGGATACGCTGAACATCCTGCGGGCTGAGCGGGTTATAGCTGCTGCTTTCCATGCCGGGGCGCACGGGGCGCAGATGGTCGGGCAGGGCCGAGGCACGGGCAGCACGACGCGCGGCGCGACCGCCACTGCGCGGTGAGTTACGGGATTGATCGTTCATAGTTTAGGTCCGATGCGTGAACAGAAAGTAAAAGTCAGGCGGAATCAGCCTGCACAGGGCCGCCCCCGCGCGGCACGTCCCCGGTCGGCGCCGATCGTGCGGCTGACCAGGGAAATCTTCCAGTTCTCGTTTTGCATTAAACCCCTCATGCGGTTTGGCATATGTTAGCGTCTGTGGGCCGACATGATCTGTCCTGTTTGCGACCTGCCTTCTAATTATGGTTCCGGGGCCACAATCGGCCAGAGCGGTGTTGTAAAAAGACGCCGCAAGATTCCGTGAGCAAATGTTTTTTCCCGTTAGGATAGAAATCTGTTAATCTGTTCTTAGGTATTTGACGATCAGACTTTGGGTATGCCGCAAAACCGGCCCGACCTGTCACTATACGAGGCAATTGAACCGCAACCGCCGCATGTTCCGGAGGACCCGCTTGAAACCGATCAAGGCCATATTCTCTGCCATCCTGCTGGCAAGTGCCGCCCCGGCGCTGGCCGAGGATTGGACAGGTGCCTATGCCGGGTTCAGCTTTGGCTATGCGGATGCCGATGGCCCAAACGGCAGCAGCGGCAATGACGTCAGCTTTGGCCCTCATATCGGATATGACTATGATTTCGGCAATTTCGTGCTGGGTGGTGAGCTGGAATATAACAGCCTGAGCCTGGATCTCGGCCAGTCAGAGGGGTCTCTGGACAGCATGTCCCGGCTGAAACTGCGCGGCGGGTATGATTTCGGTTCGGCGCTTGGTTACGTGGTCGTGGGCGCAGCGCGGGCCGATACATCGGCTGACAGCGACACGGCGGCGGTTTACGGAATCGGCGTGGCCTATCCGATCAACGACAGGTTCGTCATCAGTGGTGAGGCGCTGCGGCAGGACTTCGACAATGTAACCCGGTCGAATGGCGGGCTGGATACGAGCGTGTTCAACCTGCGTACTACTTTCCGGTTCTGACGGATCAGGCCGCCCCTCTGTCCCGCGACAGCTGCGCCGCAAAATCACTTAAGATCTGCAACGATGTGGCGAGCCGTTCGTCATCCACCGTCATGGCAACCCGGATGTGACCCGCCGCTGACGCGCCAAAGCTCTCCCCGGGCATGACCGCGATGGAATGCGCGTCCAGCAAGGCATTGGCGAACTCCACCCCGCTGAGGCCGGTGGCACGGATATCCAGCATCAGATACATCGCCCCCTGCGCCGGGATCAGCCCGATTGTGTTCTGCCGCGCCAGCAATTGCATCGCCATTTCGCGGCGGCGGCGGAAGGGGGCGGCGACCTCATCCTCTAACGCCTGACCAGCGCTGAGCGCATAGCTTGCGGCATCCTGAATGAAACCGGGTACGCCGTAATTTGTATGGGTGGCCAGGGTGATGAGGTGGTCGATCACTTCTTCGGGTCCAATGATCCAGCCACAGCGCGATCCGGTCATCGCATGGGATTTCGACATCGACCCCACGACCAGCGTCCGTTCAGCCATGCCGGGCAGGGCGCGGGGCGACAGGTGGATGCCCTCCCAGACCTGCGAATCGTAAACCTCGTCCGAGATCAGCCACAGGTCGCGGCGGTGGCACAGATCGGCAATGGCGCTTAGGGTTTCAGCGGAATAAACCACTCCGGTCGGGTTGTTCGGGGTGTTGATCAGCAGGGACACGGCCCCATCGGCTTGCGCCTCTATCAGGTCGGCGCGGGGCTGAAAGGCATCCTCGGCGCGGGTCTCAACCGCTTTGGCCACTGCCCCGGCAGCGCGAATCGTGCCGGGATAGGTGGCGTAATAGGGCTCCAGAAAAAGACCAACGTCGCCCGGAGCGCACAGGGCGACATGGGCGGCAAACAGCGCCGCCTGACCGCCCGGGGTGATCAGCACATTGTGGCGCGTGGTCTTGACCCCGGTGCGCCATTGCACCCGCGCGGCCACCGTATCGCGCAGTAGATCGGTGCCGGGGATCATGGCATAGCCGGTGTGACCGCCCGTGGCCGAGGCATACATCTGCTCCAGAATGTCGGGGCTGGTGGGAATGTCATGTTCGCCGATGGTCAGCTCGGTCACCGCATGCCCTTCGGCAATCATCTGCCGGGCGCGGTAGAACACGTCCCACCCATCGGTGCCGCCCTCGGTCAAATGGGTGATGCGATGTGACAGCTTCATGACAAACCCCAATGCAGTGCGATTGCGCCGACTTGGGCAGAGCGGGGGAGATTTGTCAATTCACCGTCACCACGGCCCAAGGGGCTTGGCGGATAGCGGTCTTCGTGCTAGGCAACTGGACATGAACCGTACGACCTGCATCATTATTTGCTGCATTCCCTGCTGATTACGCAAGCGGGCCGGTTTCTTTCGTTTTCATCCCTGAGACAAGTTGCTAAGCCCGCGCCAACGCGCAAGCCTAGGAGCATGACCTGATGACGACGATCAAACTGCACAACACGCGGACGCGGACGAAAGAGGATTTCGTGCCGATCGACCCTGATAATGTGCGGATGTATGTCTGTGGCCCCACGGTCTATGACCGGGCCCATCTGGGCAATGCGCGGCCTGTTGTGGTGTTCGACGTGCTCTACCGGCTGCTGCGGCATGTCTATGGGGCGGAACACGTCACCTATGTGCGCAATTTCACCGATGTGGATGACAAGATCAACGCGACTGCTCTGGCGCGCAAGAAAGCCGGGGCCGAGGGGACGTTGGAGCAGCTGGTCCAGCAACGCTCGGACGAGACCATCGGCTGGTATCTGCACGATATGGGAGCCTTGGGCGCGATGCAGCCCGACCAGATGCCACGCGCGACCGAGTATATCGACCAAATGATCGCGATGATCGAGACGCTCATCGAGAAAGGTTTTGCATATACGTCGAGAGAGGCATCAAATAATCCACCTCAAGAGTTTGTAATCGCTGATCGGGAAGCAATTTATTCAGAGGCTGCGCACGCGCTTTTTGAAGTTCAAAAGTATGATGATTATGGCAAGCTCTCGGGTCGTTCTATTGATGACATGATCGCCGGAGCGCGGGTCGAGATTGCGCCCTACAAGAAGAACCCGATGGATTTTGTGTTGTGGAAGCCCTCGACCGATGATCTGCCGGGATGGGACAGTCCTTGGGGTCGCGGGCGTCCGGGCTGGCATATCGAATGCTCGGCCATGAGCTATGAACTGCTGGGTGAGAGTTTCGATATTCACGGCGGCGGCAATGACCTGATGTTCCCGCATCATGAGAATGAGATCGCGCAGAGCTGCTGCGCCCATCCCGAAGGGGAGTTTGCGCGGTTCTGGTTGCATAACGAGATGCTGCAGGTCGAGGGCAAGAAGATGTCCA
>NZ_JALCBM010000002.1:101795-103548 GCF_028066395.1 Ruegeria sp. | reverse complement strand
GCGCGGTTCTGGTTGCATAACGAGATGCTGCAGGTCGAGGGCAAGAAGATGTCCAAATCGCTGGGCAATTTCTTCACCGTGCATGATCTGCTGGAACAAGGAGTGCCGGGTGAGGTGATCCGGTTTGTTTTCCTGCAGACCCATTATCGCAAGCCGATGGATTGGACCGAGAAGAAGGCGCGCGAGGCTGAGGTCACGCTGCGTAAGTGGCGGACGCTGTCGGCGGGCGTCGAGCCCGCCGACAGCGTGGCACCCGCGTTTTTGGAGGCGCTGGCCGATGATCTGAACACGGCGGGCGCCATCGCCGAACTCCACCGTCTCGCAGCGGATGGGGATGCGGCGGGGCTTTTGGCCGGGGCGCAGACGCTTGGGTTACTGACGGATGGGATGGGCGCTTGGGCGGAAACATCGGTGGATTTGTCGTCTCATGCGGACCGGTTGGTGCAAGCGCGGGAGATTGCGATGCAGACCAAGGATTTCTCGGAAGTGGATCGCCTCAAAGGGGCCTATGTCGACGCGGGCCTCGAAGTGCGTATGAGCAAGGCTGGGGTGGAGTTGATTCCGGGACCTGGCTTTGACCCTTCAATGCTGGAGAATACTTAACTAATGTCTCGCCCGGGCTTGCCCGGGCAGCGCCCGACCGCCCCCATGGGCGGGCGCTTCGCACCCACCCGCGGCCGGGCGCTGCCCGAACAAGCCAGAGAGCCAGTATTATGACCAAGGAACGCCTCTATCTCTACGACACCACACTGCGTGACGGGCAGCAGACGCAGGGTGTGCAGTTCTCGACCGCTGAGAAGGCGCAGATCACGCAGGCTCTGGATGAGTTGGGTGTCGATTACATCGAAGGCGGCTGGCCCGGGGCAAACCCCACCGACAGCGCGTTTTTCGATGCGGCCCCCAAGACCACAGCACAATTGACGGCGTTTGGGATGACCAAACGCTCGGGCCGGTCGGCTGAGAATGACGATGTGCTGGCGGCGGTGATGAATGCGGGCACGCAGGCGGTTTGTCTCGTCGGCAAGGCGCATGATTACCACGTGACCCATGCGCTTGGCATCCCGTTGGAGGAGAATGTCGAGAATGTGCGTGCCTCGATGGCGCATATCGTGGCGCAGGGGCGTGAGGCGCTGTATGATGCCGAGCATTTCTTTGATGGCTATAAGGACAACCCGGGATACGCAGTCGAGGTCTGCAAGGCCGCGCTGGACGCAGGTGCACGCTGGATCGTGCTGTGCGACACCAATGGCGGCGCGCTGCCCTCAGAGGTTGGGCAGATCGTGGCCGAGGTGATTGCGGCGGGCATCCCCGGCGACCTTTTGGGCATTCACTGCCACAACGATACGGAACAGGCGGTCGCGTGTTCTCTGGCCGCCGTCGATGCGGGCGCACGGCAGATACAGGGCACGCTCAACGGGTTGGGCGAGCGTTGCGGCAACGCCAACCTGACCGCTCTGATCCCGACGCTGTTGCTGAAGGAGCCCTATGCCAGCCGTTATGAGACCGGCGTGAGCCATGAGGCGCTGGCCGGGCTGACGCGGATCAGCCGGATGCTGGACGAAATCCTCAACCGGGTGCCGACGAAACAGGCGGCCTATGTGGGGGCCTCGGCCTTTGCGCATAAGGCGGGGCTGCATGCCAGCGCGATCCTCAAGGACCCCACGACCTATGAACATGTGAACCCGGCCACCATCGGCAATGCGCGGATCATTCCGATGTCGAACCAGGCCGGGCAGTCGAACCTGCGCAACCG
>NZ_JALCBM010000002.1:98011-101695 GCF_028066395.1 Ruegeria sp. | reverse complement strand
CTGGCCAAGGCGCTGGCCAAGGATCTGGGGCAGTATTCGCGGATACTCGACGACATGCATCTGGTCGATTTCAAAGTGCGTATCACGCAAGGTGGCACCGAGGCGGTGACCCGTGTCATCATCGACAGTGAGGACGGGCAGGGGCGGCGCTGGTCCACTGTCGGCGTCAGCGCCAACATAGTTGACGCCTCGTTCGAGGCGCTGCTGGATGCGATCCAGTGGAAACTGGTGCGCGATTGCGGCCCGCAAGAGGCGGCAGCCGAGTGAGCGTTGCGTTTGACGAAGACGTAAAGGCTTGCGCAGCGCTGGTGCACCGGGCGGACCCGGACCGGTTCATGGCGGCCATGTCCGCCCCGGTCGCGGCGCGTGCCGTTCTGTTTCCACTCTATGCCCTGAATGTCGAGGTCGCGCGCGCGCCCTGGGTGACACAAGAAGCGATGATCGCCGAGATGCGTCTGCAATGGTGGCGCGATGCGTTGCAGGAGATTGCCGAGGGCGGCATCGTTCGGCGGCATGAGGTGGTGACACCTCTGTCCCGAGTTCTCTCCTCGCATCTGGCGGCTATGCTGGATGAATATGTCGCCGTAAGGCGTTGGGATATATACCGTGATCCGTTCGAGGAAGAGGATCACTTCGACGCCTATATCAACCACAGCGCGGGCACGTTGATGGTGGTCGCGGCGCAATCTCTGGGCGCGGGCGACGACGAGGTGCTGCGCGATTTCGGCTATGGCGTGGGCATTGCGAACTGGTTCCGGGCGATCCCTGATCTTGAGGCGCGCGGGCGAATCCCTCTGCTGGATGGCACGCCAGATGGGGTGCGGGCGCTCGCCGAGAAAGGACTGGACCGTTTGACGCGGGCGCGCGACAGACGGGCCGAGATCACGCCAAACGCGCGCCCGGCGCTTTATGCCGGGTGGCAGGCGGAATGGGTTTTGCGGCGGGTTATCGCGCAACCGGGCCGTGTGGCGACAGGCGATTTGGCGCAGGGCGAGTTGCGGCGCAGGTTGTCGCTGATGTGGACGGTCAGCACAGGGCGCTGGTAGCGATCAGGCCGCCCTGGCCTCGGATGGGCGCAGGACCAGCCACAGAAGGGCGCCTCCGGCCAATGTCAGCAGCGGGATCATCGCCAGATTGACTGCGGTCCAGCCTTCGACTGGCGAGCCGCCCGAGCAGTTCATCAACCCTCCGGACGCCAGCGAGGCCAGCGTCACGCCGCCAAAGACCAGCAGGTCATTCAGCCCCTGCATCCGCCCACGCTCATGCACGTCATGCGAGGCCGCCAGCATGCTGGTCGCGCCGATAAAGCCAAAGTTCCAGCCGATGCCCAGCAGGATCAGGGCGACGAAGAAATTGCCCAGCTCGACCCCTTGCAGCGCAACCACGCCCGCCCCGGCCAGGATCATCAATCCAAGGGCCACGATCTTTTCCACTCCAAACCGAGCGATCAGGTGGCCGGTGAAGAAGCTGGGCACATACATGGCCAGCACGTGGCTGGTCACCACATCGGCGGCGTCATTGGCGCTGAACCCGCAGCCGACCACGGCCAGCGGGGTCGAGGTCATCACCAGATTCATCAGCGCATAAGACACCATGGCGCAGATGATCGCGACGGCGATGCGTGGGGTTTTCAGCAGCTCCAACCGTGAACGGCCCTTTGGGGCGTTCTCGGTCGGTTTCGGTGGCGTCGGGATGTCGAGGAAGAAGAACAGCGCCGATCCGATAACGTTCAGCGCGATCACCGCCATATAGGTGCCCAGAAACGGGATGACATAAGCGGTCGAGGTCAGCTTGACGATCTGCGGCCCGATGATCGCCGCCGCCAGTCCGCCCGCCATCACATAAGAAATCGCCTTGGGCCGGAATGCATCCGATGCCGTGTCTGCGGCGGCAAAGCGATAGAAGCCGTGGGCGCTCATGTAGATGCCGGTCAGTAGGCTGCCCAGCAGAAAGACCGGGAATGATCCAAGAAACAGACCATAGGCCCCGATCAGCCCGCCAAGGGCCCCGGCGGTTGCGCCCACCAGAAACCCGACCCGACGACCCCAGCGCTGCATTATGGCCGAGATCGGCGTGGCCGCCAGCATCGAGCCAAGAACGATCAGCGAAATAGGCAGCGTCGCCAGACAGGGGTTCGAGGCCAGCGATTGCCCCGCCAACCCGCCGACGATGAAGATCATCGGCATTTGCGCACCCAGAATGGACTGCGCCGCCACCAGAACGGCGACATTGCGTTTGGCCTGACGGTTGTCCGGGATGGCTTGGGTCGTTGTCATGGGCACATGCGTATCGGTGAAACCGCTGCCGCACAAGCGGGTTGCATATGCGACAAACGCGCCTAACGTGCGACTTGTATCACGAGGCAGGGAACAGATGACAGTCGGACGCATCATCGAAACACCGGATTGCGTGGCCGAGGGGGCCGAATGGCTGGCCTCGGCCTGTCCGCGCATGGCTTATGCGATGGAACAGACCGGCCCGCTGCCGCTGCGCCGTCGCCCTGATGGCTTTGCCGAGTTGCTCAGCGCGATTGTCAGCCAGCAGGTCAGCGTCGCTTCGGCCAATGCGATCTGGAAAAGGATGCGGGATGCGAAACTGACCGGCCCGCGCAAGATCATGTGGGCGACGGATGACGATCTGCGGGCCGTGGGTCTCAGCCGTCAGAAGATCCGCTATGCTCGTGCGCTGGCCGAGGCACGTATTGATTACAAGGCGCTACGTGACGTTTCTAATGCGGATGTGGTGGCAACCCTGACCGAGGTGCCGGGCATCGGTGTCTGGACTGCCGAGATTTACGCCATGTTCTCGCTGGGCCGTGCCGATGTCATTGCCCCGGGCGATCTGGCCTTGCAGGAGGCCGCGCGGATTCTCTACGACCTGCCCGAACGCCCCACCGACAAAGAACTGCGCCGGATGGCCGAGGCCTGGTCGCCCTGGCGATCGGTTGCGGCGCGGGTGTTGTGGGCCTATTACCGCGTAGCCAAAGACAGAGAAGGGATCAGATGACACGGGTTTTGAATGCGCTCCGGAAAGAGCCGGTTTCGGGCGACACGCGCTCGGTCGTGGTGTTCGTGCATGGCTATGGGGCCAACGGGGCCGATCTGCTGGGGCTGGCGGATGTGCTGGGTGAACACCTGCCCGGTACGCTGTTTGTGGCCCCCGATGCGCCGGAACAGATCCCCGGCCTGCCGAACGGCTATCAATGGTTTCCGATCCCGTGGATCGACGGCTCGTCCGAGGAGGAATCACGGCGCGGCATGGAGATGGCGGTTGAGGATTTCAACGCCTTCCTCGACGCGCTGATGGTGGATGAGGACGTGCTGCCCGAGCAGGTGGTCCTGTTCGGATTCTCCCAAGGTACGATGATGAGCCTGCATGTCGCCCCGCGACGCGAGGACCCGGTGGCCGGGATCGTCGCCTTTTCGGGTCGCCTGATAGAGCCGGATATGCTGGCCGATGAGGTGGTCAGCCGCATGCCTATCCTTCTGGTACATGGCGACGCCGATGACGTGGTGCCGCCGCAATCGCTGCCCGAAGCCGCCGAGGCGCTTCAGGGCGCGGGGTTCAAGGAAGTGTTTGCTCATGTCATGAAAGGCACCGGGCACGGCATCGCCCCCGATGGGCTGAGCGTGGCGCTGGCCTTCATGCGCGACAAGCTGAGCCTCTGACCATGATCACCGTCCG